>SHZJ01000032.1 GCA_009692365.1 Gammaproteobacteria bacterium | reverse complement strand
CTCGATATTTGTGTGCGATCCGGTCGATGTAGGTGCCGGGCGGCTCCATGACGTGAGAATCGGCCGAAATAATCGGTCTGTCGACAATTTGGTTGACTGTACCCATGCTTAATTTTCTCCACCGATAGCGATGTTCGAAAAGCCAGAGCGTCCCGAGCATAACCGCCCCTTGCGCCAAAATCGAGCGACGCCGCCGTTGCGTTTGGACGCGCGGGCCGGACCGCTCGCGCGCAACGGTAGCCCGTCCTGCCAACGGTTGCCGGCAGGTTGGGCTGCGAGTGCTGGCTGCTGGTGGGTCTTTTTGCGGGTGAGCGCCCCAGCGCAGGCAGTATCAGCCCGCGGGTGCCCCTCGGCCGTGGACAGCAGGTGGGGAAGCTGAGCGCCGGTGGGTTTCCCGAATCGTCCGACGACTTAGGGCGCCCAGGTGGGTAAGCTTGTAATAAGTGTCACCCGCAGTCCTCGAACGTTTAATGAGCTTGCCGAACTTCTAGCATTTGAGGCGATCATCCTGAGCAAGGATGACATCGTTCTTCTTACCTGAAGTGACTAGGTTGGCGTGCCACTTGACGAGATTGAAGACCGCATGGCTTACGGTCTGGGTTGGGCAATCGCGGGACCAGCGCTAATACCCTTTGCAGCCCTTGCTCCGAATCCATCAGGGCCGATGTTAGAGGTCCATCAGGTGCCGGTGCCGAGCACTAAAAAATCAATGGGGTCATAATCAATGGGGTCAGACTCGATTGATCCGCGGTGACGCACGCGATAAATCAATGGGGTCAGACTCGATTGATCCGCGGTGACGCACGCGATCAAAATAAATGGAGTCTGACCCCATTGATCCTTGCCCGATCAAAATAAATGGAGTCTGACCCCATTGATCCTTGCCATTGCTCCATTGCAAGGGTTGACGTTGCGCGGCCGGCAACGCCCTCGGGCGGGCGCGTTCACCGTCGCGCCCTGGATTGGCGGGGTAAACGGCCGCAAGCCACCGCCGTCGTTCCTGCGCACTGGGTTGGATTTCAACGACGGCGGAACTCGATTGCTTGAAACAGGGCGGACACCGGGCGGTGATGCTGCCTATACGCGTGCTGTTTGGCGACGGCGGTGAGACCATCAGGCTCGGGGCCGGTGCGACTAGGCGACTTCACACCGGCAACTCACTCACTAAACCATCACCGAAACCGTGCGCCAAATCATCCTGAGTTGAGTCAAATGCCAAGCTCCCACCCGTTCTCCTACGATATTGAGCGCATTCGGGCGGATTTTCCGTCGCTAGTCAGCGGCTGGGCGCTGTTCGACGGGCCAGGAGGAACACAGACGCCTCGGCAGGTAATCGCCGCGATAGTCGCGACCCTCGAGGGGCCGCTCGCCAACCGTGGCGCGGTCACCCGCGGCGAGAAAAACGCCGACAGCACGGTTGTGGGAGCGCGTCAGGCTATCGCCGACTTGGTCAACGGTGACCCTCGCGGGGTGGTTTTTGGGCGCAGCGCTACCCAGCTCGCCTATGATTTTTCGCGGATGCTGTCAGCCTCTTGGGCCCCGGGGGATGAGATCATCGTGACTAGGCTCGATCACGACTCTAACGTACGCCCCTGGGCCCAGGCCGCCGAGCGGGCGGGTGCCACCGTGCGCTGGCTCGATTTCGACCCAGCGACGAGTCAGGTGCGCCTGGCGGATTTCGCAGCCTTGCTCAGCGAACGCACGAAACTGGTGGCGGTGACGGCGGCATCCAACCTGCTCGGCACGCGGCCTCCGGTCGCGGCACTCACCGCGCTGGCCCACACGGCTGGCGCGCTCGTCTACGTCGACGGCGTGCACTACACGGCGCACACCTGCGTCGATATGCAAGCGCTTGGCGCCGATTTCTTCGCCTGCTCGCCCTATAAATTTCTCGGCCCACACCTGGGCTTGGTCGCGGCCGCACCGCTACTGCTAGAAACGCTGAAACCCGACAAACTCTTGCCGTCGGCTAATGCTGTGCCCGAACGGTTTGAGTTCGGCACCCTGCCCTACGAGTTGCTCGCGGGGGTCGAGGCCGCCGTTGACTACCTCGCCGGGCTGGACGGCAGCGTACCGGGCTCGGCCCCGCGCCGGCGGCGCTTGTTGTCGTCCTTCGCGGCGCTCGAGGAACACGAGACCCTGCTGCAAGCCCAGCTTGAAACAGGATTGGCGGCCCTTACGGGCGTTACCGTGCACTCGCGTGCCGTCCATCGCACCCCCACCACGCTCATTACTTTCGAGGGGCGTCCCGCAACCGATGCCTACGAATTTCTAGCCATCCATAAAATTGCGGCCCCGGCGAGCAATTTCTACGCTCTGGAGGCCACCCGCAGGCTTGGGCTAGGTGACGCTGGTGGACTGCGGGTGGGCTTAGCCCCCTACACCACGGCGGCTGATATCGAGCGGCTACTCACGGGCTTGCGCGCGTTCGGCGACTCGGCACGGGCAACTCGTTGGACCGATCACGCCTAGCCATCCCGCAATTGCCGCTGGCCTCACGCCACCTCCCGCAGCGCTGCCCTCGCCGGCCGGCCAGCACTGGTGCCGTCGCCTCGAGACCAAGCCTCAGCGGGTTTGGATAGCGGGTTGCGAATGTCCTGCGGCGCTGGTGCCGGGCGCCCCGAATGCCCTGAGTCGCGACGTCATGGCGCTCGCCCACCCGGTTGCGGAGGCCACCGCCGCTGCCCTGAGCGCGCGCGCCGTCGGCGCGCAATACACGCGGGCTAACACCTGCGCCCAGCCTGGGGAGGCCGAGGCGGGGAACCCATAAGACCCGGCGAATGACGCGCTCTTGCCCCAGTGCCGCCGCGGTTCGCGGGGCCGCACTGCGGGACGCTGGGGGCGCCCACCCGCCGCGCGACCAACTAGGCTCGACGTCAGGCCCCATCGCGACTATGTTGGGGTCGTAACGCTTAATCTTGAGGACGCACCCACGTGATCACCGTGGCACAGCTCGGCCAAGTATTCGTCAAAGCCACCCAGTTCTTGCATCCCGAAGCGGTGGAAATCGTCAAGTCGGGCATCCGCCACGACCGCGAGTTTGCGTTGGTCGAAGACAATGACGGCTTCATTCCCTCGGCCAAGCATGGTGAATTTTTTCCGCTCAAATTTACTTTCGAGGCGGCGACCGACAGCCTGTGCCTAGAGTATCCCGACGGACGCCGCACCGTGGGCCAAGCGCAAGGCACGGGGCGTGCGTGGGGCATCGACCACGTCGGCCTGCGCACGATAGAAGTCGCTGAGGTCGAGGGCCCGTGGACTGCCGAACTCAGCGCATTTGCCGGGCGCACCATCCGGCTGGCGCGCTGCCTAAGCACGAGCACCGCGATCGACGTCTGCCCCCTCACCTTGCTCACCACCGGCGCATTGCGGCGGGTGGCACGCGAAGTTGGCGGCACGGTGGAGGCGGCACGCTTTCGCGCCGGCCTCGTCCTCGACAACCATCTGGAGCACGAAGAAGACGGCTGGGATGGCCGCCGCCTGCGGATCGGCACGGCGCTGCTCAAGGTGCGCACGGCCGTGCCGCGCTGCCAGATCACGGGTTTCAATCCGAGCACCGGGGTGCGCGACCAAGAAGTTATGAAGGCCCTCATCCGTTATCGCCGCAAAACCACGCTGCCCGACGGCATGCTCCCGGACCACGCCAGGCCGGGTTTCGCGAGCTACGCCGAGGTTATTGAGCCGGGCTGGGTGCGGGTTGGTGACACGGTGGAAGTGCTCTCCTGAGCCGCCCGGCAACGCCCCCTTGCGTGCGGGGCGCCCCATCAGCTCTTAAGCGACGTCGCCTCGGGACCTCCTGCGGGGCGTGGCACGCCGGCCGCGCGCCCTAGACGGACAACCCAAGTTCTTTGATTTTTCGCGTCAAGGTATTGCGGCCCCAGCCCAGTAGACGGGCCGCATCGTGACGACGACCCTGCGTTTGCGCGAGCGCCACCTGAATCATCAGGCGTTCAAACTTAGGCACCGCCTCAGCCAAAACGGGCGTGCCCGAAGACCCTAGGTGGTGTTCAGCCCAGCGCCTTAACGCGGTTTCCCAATCCGACCCCTGACGCTCGCTCGGCCGCCCTTCGGCCGTCGCCTGATTGGTCAATTCGCGTGGAAGGTCGTGCACTTCGATCGCCTGCGATGGCGCCATGATGGTCACCCGGCGGCAAACATTCTCTAGCTCGCGCACGTTACCCGGCCACGCGTAGGCTCGGAATACCGCGAGCGCCGCCGCGGATAGGTGTTTGGCCTCTACTTCAAGTTCACGCGCCGTGACCTGCAGAAAGTGCGCGCTCAATTCTGGAATATCTTCAAGGCGGTCGCGCAGGGGTGGTAACTCGAGGCGGATCACATTCAAGCGGTGGAACAGGTCCTCCCGGAAGCTACCCTCACGCACCCTTTTCTCGAGTTCCTGATGGGTGGCGGCGATCACCCGGACATCGACGTGCACCGGCTGATGGCCACCGACACGATAAAAATCACCCTCGGCGAGTACCCGCAACAAGCGCGTTTGTAGTTCCGCCGGCATGTCACCAATTTCATCGAGAAACAGCGTGCCGCCGTCGGCCTGTTCGAAGCGTCCTATGCGCTGCCCGGTGGCACCGGTAAAGGCGCCCCGTTCGTGTCCAAACAATTCGCTTTCCAGCAATTCACGCGGAATTGCCGCCGTATTCAACGCGATGAAGGGTTTGGCGGCGCGCGGCGAATGGCGATGCAGCGCACACGCTACTAGCTCCTTCCCGGTGCCCGATTCCCCGGTCAGCAAGACGGTCATATGGGTTTTGGCGAGACGGCCGATCGCGCGAAAGACCTCCTGCATGGCGGGCGCCACCCCGATGATGCCGGCCGTGGCTCGTGCCTGCGTCGTTACCGCCATCGGCGGCAAGGCTGCTGCCGCATTTTTTTTGAGCGCACGCAACACGATGGCCACCGCGTCGTCCACGTCAAAGGGTTTGGGCAGGTATTCAAACGCCCCCCCCTGATAGGCCGCCACCGCTCGCTCCAAATCGGCGTAGGCGGTCATCACGATCACGGGCAGGTGGGGATGAGAGACCTGCACCTGATCCAATAACGCCAAGCCGTCGGTGCCGGGCATGCGGATATCCGTGAGGATCACGGCGGGCTGCACGCGTTTGAGACGCGCCAGCGCTTTGTCGGCGGTTTCAAAACTGGTGGTGAGCAACTTGGCCTGCGCCAGTGCTTTTTCCAGCACCCAACGGATTGCCCGGTCGTCATCAATGATCCAGATTTCGGGCGGGCTATTCATGGCGAACTCCTTATGGGCAACCAGACAAAAAACACGGTGTGTCCGGGCACACTCGTAAAATCGATTAGGCCGCCTTGGCGATTGACCAGTGACTGGGCGATGGGCAGGCCCAACCCAGACCCTTCAGCGCGCCCCGAAACCATGGGGAAAAAAATACTCTCGGCGATGTCCGCGGCAACCCCGGGGCCATCATCGATAATTTCTATCCGAGCCACCAGCCGATGGAGCACCGTGCCAATGGTGAACTGGCGGTGCGCTCGGGTGCGCAACGTCAGGTTGCCGCTGCGCGACTGCACGGACTGCACGGCATTGCGGGCCAAATTCAGCACGGCCTGCACCAATAGATCGCGGTCAGCCACGAGATCGGGCAGGCTGGGGTCGTAGTCACGGTGAATGGTCACGCCCGGCAACGCTTCAATTTCGACGATCTGTCGCACGTGCTCCAACACCTCATGGATGCTGAAAGTGCTGGGGCGCAGCTGTCCTCGCGGCCCCAGCATGCGGTCCACCAGCGTGCGCAAACGATCGGCCTCGCCGATGATGATCTGGGTGTACTCCTTGTGGTGTTCCTGGGTGAGCTCACGCTGGAGCAATTGGGCGGCGCCGCGGATCCCGCCTAAGGGATTTTTCACTTCATGAGCGAGGCCACGCATCAGCGCAGTGCTGATTTGATTCTGCATCAGCTTATTTTCCTCGGCCTGAATGCGCTGCTGACGTTCCGTGCTCGCAAGCTCTAAAACCAAGGCCTGCAGGGCTCCCTGCCGGTTGAGACACGGTGACGCTGTGCAGTCGACTCGCAGCATTTCTTGGTTAGGGCGGGCCAACCAAAGATCACGTTCCGTGAAAGACCGCTGGCTCAGCGCGGCGGCTGAAATGGCGCGTAGAAAAGAGTCGCTTTGGGGAAAAAGTTTCGCCAGCGGCAGGCCGCGCAGCTTGGCGACGCTCATGGCCGCCAGATTTTCCGCTGCGGAATTGGCCCGGACGAGGCGCAGCTGTAGATCGACCTGTATCACGGCCGTGGTGAGCTGGTTGAGAACGGCGCTGGCCTCGGGCTCTTTAAACATGCGTTCTTCGACCGTCGTGGGCATTTTTGGTGCGGCAGGACCCGCCGGGCCCTACTCGAGGGCGGTTCGCCGGGCTGTAATCGCGCGGTGCCTAGCTGGCGGGTAGGGCCTACGCCCGCCCTCTAATGCTCAGCATTGAGCAAGAATTGCACCAACCCTGCGCCGGCTAGTCCGCGCGATGCAGGTAAAAGGTGCTCGGCGGGGAGGTGCCCAGCAGTTTGCCCTCGGCGTCAACGACGGACGCCCGCAGCACGTGGGCTCCCCGGACGATCTGATGGAGCGTAATGCGCGTGCTGGTGCCGGGTTCCGCCGCCGATTTGCCGTCCAAGAAGAACTCGATGCGATGACCGAGGGCCGTCTGCAGCATGGGGGTGAGTTCTACCGCCACGTCCGTGTCGATGTCATTGCGTAGCGTGGCGCCGTCGGCGGGCTGCGTGATGGCCAGCCGGGTGTAGGCCACGGCGGCAAGGACTGTCTTATTCGCCACCGCACTGGGGGCTGGGCTGGGCCCGGCCAGGGCCGGGATAGTGGCCGGGGGCAGCACGGTAATGCGCTGACTCGCAGCACTTGCATGGTCAGAAAACTCCACGCCGTTGCCCGAATCCGGGTCGCGATACACCTCGATCGCCGCCAGCCATGCGGGTAACACCAGCAGCAGAAACGCTATCGTCAGGTGCTTCATGTGCGCAAGCTTATGCAGACGCAGGCCAAGCTTCAACCACCAGCACCATAAAAAAAACCCCCGCACGCCGCGGGGGTCCTAGCATCACCGAGAACAACTCCCGGCTAGACGCTGTAGTACATCTCAAACTCCAACGGGTGCGGGGTCATGCGGATGCGCGTGACTTCCTGCATTTTCAGCTCGATGTAGGCGTCGATCGTGTCATCGGTAAACACCCCGCCGGCGGTCAGGAACGCCCGATCGCGATCGAGACAATCCAACGCCTGGTCCAAGGAATGGCAGACGGTGGGAATGTGCGAGGCTTCTTCAGGCTCCAGATCGTAGAGGTCCTTGTCCATCGGCGCGCCCGGATCGATCTTGTTCTTAATGCCGTCTAACCCCGCCATGAGCATCGCCACGAAGGCGAAGTACGGGTTGGCCGTGGAGTCCGGGAAACGCACTTCAATGCGGCGACCCTTGGGGCTGGAAACCCATGGGATCCGGATCGCGGCCGAGCGATTGCGAGCCGAATACGCCAGCATGATCGGCGCCTCGAAGCCCGGCACCAAACGCTTGTAGCTGTTGGTGCTGGCGTTCGTGAAGGCATTGAGCGCCCGCGCGTGCTTGATGATGCCACCAATATAGTGCAGCGCTGTTTCGGACAGGCCCCCATAGCCATCGCCCGCAAAAAGGTTCACGCCGCCTTTAAACAAAGACTGGTGGCAGTGCATGCCGTTACCGTTATCTCCGACCAACGGTTTGGGCATGAAAGTCGCCGTCTTGCCGAAGCTATGCGCGACGTTATGCACCACATATTTGAGAATTTGGAGGGAATCTGCCCGCTTTAGCAACGTATCGAAACGGGTCCCGATTTCGCACTGCCCGGCGGTCGCCACCTCGTGGTGGTGGACTTCAACCAACAAACCCATCTGCTCCAACACATTGCACATCGCAGAGCGGAGGTCTTGCAGCGAGTCGACCGGCGGGACGGGGAAATAGCCGCCTTTGATGCCCGGTCGATGGCCAGAGTTGCCGCCTTCCATGACTTTGCGGGAACTCCAGTAGCCTTCATCCGAATCGATTTCATAGAAACCGCCGCGCATTTCTTGGCCATATCGGACGTCGTCAAAAACAAAGAACTCGGGTTCCGGACCGAAATACGCGGTGTCCGCGATCCCTGACGCCTTGACGTAGGCCTCGGCACGCTTGGCCAGCGAGCGGGGATCCCGCTCATAAGCCTGCCCGGTCGCGGGTTCCACGATGTCACAACGGATGATCATCGTTTGGTCTTCGAAGAAGGGATCCAGCACCGCGGTGCTCGCGTCCGGCATGAGGATCATGTCGGACTCGTGTATGCCTTTCCAGCCCGCAATGGAGGAACCATCGAACATTTTTCCGTCTTCGAAGGTTTCGGCTTCCACTTGGTGGCACGGCACGGTGACGTGCTGCTCCTTGCCGCGGGTATCCGTAAACCGGAAGTCGACGTATTTGACTTCCTCTTCTTTGAGAGTCTTCAGAACGCTTTCAACTGACATGATTTCCTCCAGGCCATCATTTGCTTCGATTCGGCCCTTACTCGTTAACAAAAAGCGCGCATCTAGGGCTGTTTGATGCGCGCAACTGGATTGCTCTGCGTCTCGTCCCGCGTCTCGAGGGAGGCAGACCTTGGGCCAGCCCGCGGCTGCCGAGAACTGACCGGCACTAACCATGCCATGCGGTAAGAATTGTGCTCCGGCTACCCGCCGTCACGGCCGGCTATGGTACTGCACCGTCAAAAGACGGTCGCCACAAATTTTTGCCCTAGCGGGGATCAGGCGGCAACAGCTGCTCCTCGGCAAACAAAGCCGCCAGCGCCTCGCGCGGGCGGGCGAGGTGTATGTGCTCGCCATCTACCACCAGTTCGGGCGGCCGCGGGCGAGCATTGTAATTGGATGCCATCACATGGCCATAGGCGCCAGCGCTCATGATCGACAACAGCGCGTGGGGCGCCAGCGGCAGGCACCGCGCGGTGGCGAGAAAATCAGCGCTCTCGCAGACCGGGCCCACGAGGTCGTACTCGAGTGCGGCGACGCTCGCGGGCGGGGTTTGCACCACTTCCACCGCGTGCCAAGCCTCGTATAAAGCAGGCCGAATGAGTTCTGTCATCGCCGCATCACAGATCGCAAAGCGGCGCGTGGGGGTGTCTTTGAGGTATTCAACCCGCGTCAGCAACACACCCGCAGGGCCGCAGATGGAACGACCCGGCTCAATGCAAATTTCGTAGCGCTCGGGGATCGCCAGACAAACAGCCGCCACATAATCCGCCACCGGCGGCGGCGTCTCGTCCTGATAGCGGATGCCCAGCCCGCCACCGGCATCCACGTGGGCGATATCGATACCTTCCTGCGCCAGTTGGGTCACCAGCACCATCACCCGCGCAAGCGCATCGATGAAGGGTGCGAGCGTCGTGATTTGGGAGCCGATATGGCAGGCGATGCCGGTGACCTGAATATGCGCAAGCTCCGCCGCGCGGCGGTACAGGGTCAACGCTTCAGGCATCGGGACGCCAAATTTATTGTCGGTGAGCCCGGTGGAAATGTAGGGGTGGGTTTGGGCGTCCACGTCTGGATTGACGCGAATCGCCACGCGCGCCGCTTGGCCGCATTGACCGGCAATCTCGTTTAAACGCGCTAGTTCGGCGGGCGACTCTACGTTGAACACGCCGACCCCAGCGTCGAGCGCCGCGCGCATTTCAGCGGCGGTCTTGCCCACGCCGGAGAAAACTATGCGTGCAGGATCCCCCCCGACCGCGAGCACCCGCGCCAGTTCACCGGCCGAAACGATGTCGAAACCCGAGCCCAGACGCGCCAGCGTATCGAGCACCGCCAGATTGGCATTGGCCTTGACCGCATAGTGAATACGGTGCCGGCGCGCGCCAAACGCGCGGTCGTAGCGGTGCCAGGCAGCGGTGAGCGCAGCCCGCGAATACACATAACACGGGGTGCCAAAGCGCTCTGCAATCTGCCGCAGCGCGACCTGCTCCATAAAAAGTTCGCCGTTTCGGCGTTCGAAATGGGGGTCAGTCATGGCGAGTCAGCGCTGTCTTAAAAATCGGGAAGGCGACCATAAACGCAGGGGTTAACGTGGTTGTGAGGCCGGATCAGGGCTCGGCAGCGAGAGGTCTCCTTTTTGTCCGCAGGCCCCCAGTGCCATCAGCGCATACACCAAACAGCTCGCCGCGAGCGCCGAACGCAGCAAACCGCCAGTGGCTCCGCGCTTGCTTTCGCTATGGGGTTCGTTCGACAATTCAGGCACCCTGACTTCCGGAGATTACCGCGTCCATGAGCAGCCAGCATATTGTGCACACCACTGACAGCTCATTTGCGAAAGACGTGCTGGACTCCACGAAACCCGTGCTTGTGGATTATTGGGCTGAATGGTGTGGTCCATGCCGCGCAATCGCCCCCATTCTAGACGAGGTTTCCAACGAATATCACGACCGGCTCACGGTGGCCAAGCTAGATGTCGACGCCAACCAAGCCACGACGGTGAAGTACCACATTCGGGGCATACCCGCCCTGATGTTGTTCAAAGACGGCGCAGTGGTGGCCACCCACGTGGGACAACTGACCAAATCCCAGCTGACCGCCTTGATCGACGGCCACCTGTAATCGCCGCCTCTAGGCGCTACCCGAGGCACGCCTACAACCGGGCCCGCGAGCGAGCCTAGACGGCCCCACCTGAGCGTGCTACCTTCGCCCTGCATAAATCTGAACCGCCGTTCTGGGCGCTTCACGCTCACCTAAGCAAATCCAACCTCCTCCTGCGCGCCAGTCACCTTGCGCGCCACCAACTTGTGATTCCAAAAACACATGAATCTGACCGACCTGAAGAAAAAACCCGCCGCTGAATTGATCGCCCTCGCAGATGAACTTGGCTTGGAGGGCGTCGCCCGCTCCCGCAAGCAGGATGTCATCTTTGGCGTCTTAAAAGCTCAGGCAAAAAAAGGCGAAGACATCTCCGGCGACGGGGTGCTGGAAATTCTTCAGGACGGCTTCGGCTTCCTGCGTTCGGGCGACGGCTCGTACTTAGCCGGGCCCGACGACATCTACGTCTCGCCCAGCCAAATCCGCCGTTTCAATCTCCGCACGGGCGATACCATCTCCGGCAAAATTCGCCCGCCCAAAGAAGGCGAGCGCTACTTCGCGCTGCTGAAAGTGGGCGATATCAATTTTGAGGCGCCAGAAAACGCCAAAAACAAAGTCCTGTTCGAAAATCTCACGCCGCTGTTCGCCAATAAGCGGCTGAATCTCGAACTCGGCAACGGCAGCACCGAAGACCTCACACCACGGGTCATCGATTTGGTCGCGCCGATCGGCAAGGGGCAACGCGGACTCATCATCTCGCCGCCGAAGGCCGGCAAAACGATGATGCTGCAAAGCATTGCGCACTCGGTCGCCATCAATCATCCGGAGTGCTATCTCATCGTCCTGCTCATCGACGAGCGGCCCGAAGAAGTGACGGAAATGCAGCGCTCGGTGCGTGGTGAAGTCATCGCCAGCACTTTCGATGAACCGGCAAGCCGTCACGTTCAGGTCGCAGAAATGGTCATCGACAAGGCCAAACGACTGGTCGAGCACAAGCGCGATGTCGTCATCCTGCTCGATTCCATCACCCGCCTCGCGCGCGCCTACAACACCGTGGTGCCCGCCTCGGGGAAGGTGTTGACCGGTGGCGTCGACGCCAATGCCTTGCAGCGCCCCAAACGTTTTTTTGGCGCGGCCCGTAACATGGAAGAAGGTGGCAGCCTGACCATCATGGCCACGGCGCTAGTGGATACCGGTTCGCGAATGGACGATGTGATCTACGAAGAGTTCAAGGGCACTGGCAATATGGAAGTGCATCTCGACCGCAAAATCGGCGAGAAACGCATTTTCCCGGCGGTGAACATCAATCGCTCGGGTACGCGTCGTGAAGAACTGCTCACCCACCCGGAAGAACTGCAGAAAATGTGGATCCTGCGCAAGCTGCTCCACCCGATGGAAGAAGTTGCGGCGATGGAATTCCTGCTGGAGCGCTTGAAAGCCACGAAGAACAACAGCGATTTCTTCGATTCCATGAAGCGTTAACGCCGCCTAGCCCTGGCGCCGCGCGCCTCGGGGTGCCCGGCCAGAAATTCAGCCCGGGGGCCAGCCCAAGGCACGCCCCGCCAACACGTGGACATGCAGATGGAACACGGTCTGCCCCGCCCCCGCACCGTTATTCACCGCCACACGGAACGCCTCGCCGTGGCCATGACTGCGCGCCACGGCGGCCGCGGCCAAGAGCAATCTGCCGAGCAACATAGCGTCCTCCTCTGACCCATCGACCAAGCGGGGAATGACTTTGCGCGGCACCACCAGCGCGTGGAACGGTGCCTGCGGATTGATATCGCGAATAGCGATGCAGTATTCGTCCTCGTAGAGAATATCGGCGGGGATTTCACCCTCGATGATTCGGCTAAACAGCGTCTTCTCGCGCATAGGTATCCCTCGTTTTCTCGCTACGGTGCTCACTCATTCCGCCGGCAGCGTGCCGCGGCGGCTGCAAAATTCGGCGCAGCGCCGTTAGTTTGGCGCCGCGCGCACGGGCTCACCGGGCGGGCGCGGCTTAGGGTTTAGCCCGCCGCAGCACAAACGACGCCGCCTGATCTTGATAGACGATATCGCCGACGTGAGTCCCAAACTTGGCTTGGCGCCGGTCTTCGAAAAACAATCGCAGGGTGTGGGTGATCGTGGGAAAGGCCAACCGATCCCATGGGATCTGGTCCTCACGATACAGCGCACACTCTAGGCTTTCCGTGCCGGGGCTAAAGTCGAGGTTACACAGGCGGGCGCGGTACATTAAATACACTTGGCTCGTATGCGGGATGTTCATCAGCGTATAGAGTTCCAAGATTTCGACCTCGGCATGGGCTTCCTCCAGCGTTTCGCGCGCGGCGGCCTCTTGCGTGGTTTCGGCGTTTTCCATGAAACCTGCGGGCAGGGTCCAGTAACCGTAGCGCGGCGCAATCGCCCGTTTGCATAATAAAATTTGGTCCCCCCATACCGGGATACTGCCCACGACAATTTTGGGGTTCTGGTAGAAAACCTGATTGCATTGGCCACACACATGCCGCGGCCGGTTATCGCCCTCGGGGACCCGCCAGGCCAAGTCGCCGGCACCACACTGACTACAGAATTTCATCGCTATACCTATTTGGGCGAATTGAGCGCGGCCACAATCGCGGGCCAGATGGCCTCCAACATGACGGGTTGTGCCAACGCTGTGGGATGCAGGCCGTCGGCCTGCAGCAATGCCCGTTCAAGCGCTACGTCTTGGAGAAAAAAAGGGGCTAATGATACACCCGGGTCTTGCCCGGGTAGGTCACTAAACGCCCGGCCAAAACCCTTGGCATACGCCGGGCCATAATTAGGCGGTAGCTGCATCGGCAGCACGACTGCCAACGCACCGGCGCGCCGAATGGCGTCGACCAGCGTGCGCAGGTTCGCGCGCAGGGCCTGGAGCGGCAGGCCGCGCAGCCCATCGTTGGCCCCTAGTTCTAGCACGACCACGCTGGGCTGGTGTTCTTGCAGCAGCGCCGGGAGCCGTGCCACGCCGCCGGCGGTCGTCTCTCCGCTGACGCTCGCGTTGACGATGCGCTGCGCATACCCCAGGCTTGCCAGCCGCGCCTGCAGCAAAACCGGCCAAGCCTCGCCCGCCCGCAAGCCATAACCCGCGCTCAAGCTATCGCCGAACACCAGCACAACCGGTGGGGCAACAGCGAGCGTACTGTTCTCACTAGCCAGCCATCCCCACAGCACCAGTACGATGCCAAACGCCATCCTCATCGCCGAACACCTCAGCAAATTATTTGTCAGCCCTAGCGGTCCGCTGACGGTGCTAGAGGATATCAATTTCAAAATCCAACGCGGCGAGACCGTTGCCGTGGTGGGGACCTCGGGTTCGGGCAAATCGACGCTGCTAGCCCTGCTGGCCGGACTGGAGATACCAAGCCGCGGGCGCTGCATCCTGGACGGGCAGGACCTCTCCCAGCTCGACGAAGACGCCCGGGCTCGCGTGCGCCGCGAGCGGGTAGGTTTTGTGTTTCAGCAGTTTCATTTGCTACCCGCGTTTTCGGCGTTGGAAAATGTGATGCTGCCGCTGGAGTTGACCGGCGCGCCCGACGCCCGAGCGCGCGCCCTAATGATTCTCGAAACGGTGGGGCTGGGCGACCGCTGGCACCACTACCCGCGCCAATTATCGGGTGGCGAACAGCAACGCGTCGCGCTCGCGCGGGCCTACTGTACCGCACCCGCCCTGCTTATGGCTGATGAGCCAACGGGCAATCTCGACGCCAGCACGGCGCGCCAGATCACCGATCTATTGTTCGATCTCAATGCCCGACTAGCCACCACCCTGGTACTGATCACCCACGACGAGCGTCTGGCCGCACGCTGCGCGCGCACGCTGCGGCTGGCCGCGGGACGGCTCATCGATGCGTGAAGTTAAGGGGCCCGCCGGCTCCCCTGCGCTTGCCACGCTGTGGCTCGCCGGGCGCTTTTTCCGGCGAGATATCCGCAGCGCCCAGTTTTTGGTGATCGGGCTGGCGGTGGTCATCGCGGTGGCCAGCATCACCGCCGTGAGCACTTTCACCGCCCGGGTGCGCGGCGCGCTCGACGAGCAATCTCACGCGCTGCTGGCGGCGGATTTGGCGGTGGTCTCCAGCGAGGCACTGGCCCCCAAACTCACCGAACTCGCTCGGGCAGGCGGGCTGCGCACCGCCCGCTTCCTCACGCTGCGCACCATGCTGAGCGCGGGTGAGAACCTGCAGTTGGGCGAGTTGAAGGCGGTGGATGCTGGCTATCCGCTGCGCGGGAGTTTAATCGTGAGGGACACGGTGGACGGCGTGGACCACGTTGCAACGGCCCTGCCGGCCCCGGGGGAGGTCTGGGTCGATGCCCGTCTGCCGGGCCTGCTGGGAGTGACCCTCGGCGCCAAAATTGGCATCGGCGAGGCAAGCTTTACCCTCACGCGCTTGTTGCTGCTAGAACCTGACCGCGCGGGGGAGTTTTTTGCGCTTGCGCCGCGGGTCCTCATCAACCTCGAATCACTCCCGGCGACCCGTCTCATAGCGCCCGGTTCGCGGGTGCAACACAGCTTGTTGCTCGCCGGCCCGCGCGCCGCGCTCGCCGCGTTCCGCAGCACCGCGCCGCTCGACCGCCATGCCCGCTTTCTCTCACCCGCCGACGCGCGTCCGGAAATCCGTGCCGCGCTCACGCATGCGGAGCAATTTCTCGGCCTGGCCGCGCTGACCGCCACCACCTTGGCCGGCATCGCCATCCTGCTGGCCGCGCGCAGCTACGCTGGCGAACGCCTAGACACCGTGGCCCTGCTACGGACGTTTGGCGCCAGCCGCCGCCAAGTCCTGCTCTTGGTGATCGGCGAACTGGTGCTGTTGGCGCTGACCGCCTCCGCGCTCGGCGCGGGCTTAGGCTACGGCGCCCAAAATATCCTCGCCGCCGCGCTGCGGGGCTGGACCCAAGGCGTGTTGCCGCCGCCCGGTTGGGCTGGCGTCGCGCGGGGCTTTATGGCCGGCGTCATCGCGGTAGCTGGCTTTGGGCTGGCCCCACTGGTGGCGCTGCGTCAGGTGCCGCCGGCGAGAATTCTGCGCCAAGACACGCAAGTGCCCGGCACCCGCCCGCTGGTGAGCGGGGTTTACGCGCTCGTCGCGCTGGTGCTACTCGCGCCCTGGGACAGCGGCGACTGGCGCCTCACGGCCTGGGCCCTGCTGGGCTTTGGCGGGGTGTTGTGCCTGCTGGCCGGTGCCGGCTTGGGGCTGGTGACGCTGCTGGGCGCGTTGCGCGGTCAAGCGGGTATCGCTTGGCGTTCGGGTCTGGCCAATCTCGCGCGCCGGCGCCACCAGAGCGTGTGGCAAATCACCGCCTTGGGGCTCGGCATCATGGCGCTGCTGCTGCTGGGTCTGCTGCGCAGCGATCTGCTGTTACGCTGGCAAGAAACCCTGCCGGCCAGCACCCCGGACCAGTTTTTGGTCAACATTCAGCCCGCACAAGTGGCCGCGCTACAGGCATTTTTTACCACCCATCAACTGCCGGAGACCGCGCT
This sequence comes from Gammaproteobacteria bacterium, assembly GCA_009692365.1. Classification (GTDB taxonomy): domain Bacteria; phylum Pseudomonadota; class Gammaproteobacteria. The sequence goes on along the minus strand of SHZJ01000032.1, from coordinate 24,342 downwards.
CTACCCGATGGTCAGAGGGCGCTTGGTCGCCATCGCGGGGCGGCCCGTCGGTCCCGACACCTACCCCGACCCACGGGCCAAAAGGCTGGTCGATCGGGAGTTCAATCTGTCCTGGAGCCACGCGGTGCGCGCCGACAATCGCATCGTGGCCGGCAGTTTCTGGGGCGCAGCGGCGGGCCCGCAATTTTCCGTCGAAGTAGAATTGGCGAAGCGACTGGGGATCAAACTAGGGGACAAACTACGTTTTAGCATCGCCGACCAAGAAGTCGAGGCCAGCGTGACCAGCTTGCGCGAAGTCGCGTGGGACTCCATGCAGGTGAATTTTTTTGTCGTCTCTCCGGTGAGTCTGCTGGGGCACCAACCGACCACTTTTATCACGAGTTTTCGGCTCCCGCCGGACCACCCCACGCTGCTGCGCGAACTGGTCGGCGTTTTTCCCAATATCACGGTTATCGACGTTGGGGCGCTGCTCGCGCAAGTGCGAAACATCATGGCGCGCGTGGCAGACGCCGTGCAGTTCGTGTTTCTTTTCACGCTCGCGGCGGGGGTTATTGTGCTGGTCGCAGCGCTACGCGCAACCCAAGCCGACCGTATTTACGACGCCGTTATTCTAAAAACTCTGGGTGCGCCGCGACGGCTTATCGCGTCCGCGGTCGCCATCGAATTCGCCGCGGTCGGGCTGTGCGCGGGTCTGGTTGGCGGGGTGGGGGCAGGTTTTGGCGGCTGGCTGATTGCGCGCCAAGTGCTGCACATCGAGTATGTCGTGCAACCGGCGGTCATCGGCTGGGGAATTCTGGCGGGGCTGGCGGCGATCGTCGCGGTGGGACTGTACGCGGTGCTGGGCGCGCTGCGCGAACCGGTCAGCACCGCGTTGCGCAAGCTCTAGGCGTGGCTCACGTGCGCTGGTCGGCGGCGGCGCACCAGGGCGGACTGACAAGCGCCAAAAACTGCAGAACCTCGTTCCCGCAATTTTCGATCCACTGCTCGGCGCCGGCCGGAATGAGCGCCGTATCACCCGCGGTGAGCCGGGCGGACCGTGCATCGATGTGGAGTTCGCCCTCACCGGCGACAATGAAATAGACTTCGGTTTGCGCCAAGCGATGGCGATAACTGGCCGCCCCCACCGCCACTTCGGCCAGTGCGAGCGAGTAGGCGAGGTCACAATCCCCGTGTGCGGGGTGCAGCAATTCGCGGATGAGGCAGCCATCGTTAGCAACGAAGGCCGGCACTTGCGCGGGGTGTTTAATCAGCATGGTCTCGACCTCTATCCGTCAGCCCAGCGGCCACGATGGGTGGCTGCGGATCGTTAAAACAGGAGCAGATCGCAGATGGCGAACTACCATGGCACCGCAAATTTTGCGCATGGGTCGGCCACCCCGCTGGGCATTTTACTGTGCAATTTGGGGACACCGCAGGCACCTACGGCCAGCGCCGTGCGCACTTATCTGGCCGAATTTTTGGCCGACCCGCGCGTCATCGAACTCCCCCGGGTGCTCTGGATGCCCATCCTCCACGGGATAATTTTAAACCTTCGGCCGCGCCGGTCAGCGCGGGCTTATGCCAAAATTTGGGGTGCCGAAGGCTCGCCGCTGATGGTCAATTCGCAGCTCCAGCGCAGCGCACTCGCCCAGCACCTGGAGGGTCTTGCACCCGGCCAATTTAACGTGGCCTTGGGCATGCGCTACGGCCAGCCGTCCATCGCCAGCGCGCTGCGCGAATTGGCCGCCGCGAATGTTCGACACATTTTGGTCTTACCGCTCTACCCACAGTATTCGGCGCCCGCTACGGCTTCGGTGATCGATGCGGTGAGTGCGGAGTTGCGCCAATGGCGCTGGGTCCCGGCCCTACGCACGGTGATGGACTACCACACCGACGACGCCTATCTCGACGCGCTGGCCGCCAGCGTGCGGGAATTTCGCGCGCGCAACGGCAGCGGTGAGCGCCTGATGATGTCCTTTCACGGCATTCCGCGGCGATATTTTTTGGCGGGCGACCCCTATTTTTGCCACTGTCAGGCCACCGCCCGCCTGCTCGCTGAGCGCCTGGGATTAGGCCCTGCCGAGTGGTTGATTACGTTTCAGTCGCGCTTCGGGCGCGAAAAATGGCTGGAACCCTATACCGACATCACGCTCGGACAGTTAGCGCGGGAGGGCGTGGGCACCATTGACGTCGTGTGTCCCGGCTTTGCGGCCGATTGTCTGGAGACCCTCGAAGAAATTGCCGTCCAGTATCGCGAGTTGTTCGAGGCCGCTGGCGGCCACGAACTGCGCTACATTCCGGCGCTCAACGAGCGCACAGACCACATCGACGCCTTAGCCGGCCTCGTGTTGCGGCATACCCAAGGTTGGCCGGCGCCCAGTGTCACCGCGGCGGGCGCCGCTGCCCGCAGCCGTGCGCAGGCACTCGGTGCAAGTGCTTAAGCGCTGATCTCCACGCCGCGCCAGAAGGCCACGTAGCCTTCAATGTGCTTGGCGTCGGGTTTGCAATCTGGGTAATACCAGCAGGCGTCACGATTAACCTGCCCGTTGACCACCACATCGTAGTAGCTGGCTTTACCTTTCCAGCCGCATACGGTGTGGGTGTCGCTGGCCTGCACAAAATCCCGCTTGAGCGCGGCGGGCGGAAAGTAGTGATTGCCCTCCACCATTTCACAATGGGCCGACTCTGCGATGACCGTCCCATTCCAGCGTGCCTGTGGCATAACAACTCTCCTTTGACTTGACCTGATGCGCGCGCCGCGGGGCGCCCCGCCTATCCTCCCACAAAGGGCGGGGGCGGGCGCGCTCGGGTGCCGGGGCTTAGGCGAGTTCGCGCAAAGCCGTTGCCAGCGCCGGGCGGGTCTGCGCCGGCACAACTTCGGGGTAGCCATACCAGATAATGCCGACGCTGAATTCGTGCGCCGGATCGGCCCCTAGGGCCGCCAGATAGGCTGTCTCGCGCGTCACCTTGCCGGTCGACCATTTGCTGCCAACGCCGGCCTCCCACAGCAGCAGCAGAAAATTCTGCACGGCACAACAGCAGGCCGCGTAGTCTTCGCGTTCGCGGGCGGGGTCTTCATGACGCCCGCAGGTCACGGCCAGCCAGCCCGGCATGGCGCGCCAGCGACGCAGTTTGGCGTTGGCCGCCGCCTCCCCGCTTTTGCGCCGGACGATTTCCGCGTTCAGCACACTGATGTGCTCTGCGGTGGCCGGCCCCACCAAATAAAAGCGCCACGGCTCGGTACGGTGATGATTAGGCGCCCAGCGGGCCGCATCCAAGGCGCTGAGGATCAACTCGCGCGGCGGGATCTCGCTGGTGAATTCGTGGACCGTGCGGCGCGCCCGCACCAGTGCGGCCAAGGCCGGGAAACTCGCTTCGGGGATGGGTTTATCAGTCATAGAACGCCTCGCGCGCGGTGGTTCGGAAGAATCGTTGCTTATGCTCCTAGCACTGGCGACAATTAGGAAGCCCCATGAATTCTTGCCTCCTGCCTGCGCTCCTATTGTCGCTTGCCTGCGCCCTGCCTGCGCAAGCCGGTAGCGACGAGCGTGCCCGCTTCAAACTCGCCTATGCCGAGGCGCGGGTCGACGGCCCCCGGGCCGCGGCGCTGGCGCGCGGCTTAGAGGGCTACTTGCTGTATCCCTATTTGCAGTTTGAAGATTTGCGCCGCGACCTCGAGGCGTTGCCGGTGGGACCAGTGCAGGACTTTCTCGACGCCCATCGCAATACTTATCTGGCGGCGAAACTGCGCGAGGCTTGGCTGCGCGAACTGGCGCGGCAGCATCAATGGGCGCTGTACGACCATTTCTATCAGACCACCCCTGACGGGGATTCGGCCTGCATCTCGCTCCGCGCGAAGCTCGAACTAGGGCAGCTACGGCGCATGAACAAACTGGCCGAACTGCTGTGGTTGCAGCCCAAATCCCAGTCGGCCGCCTGTGAACCGGTGTTCACGACCCTCCACCAGCAGGGCGGACTGCCCGCCGCCGTGGTCCGTGAGCGGGTGTGGCTCGCGCTGGGAGCGAATCTCCCGCAGTTCGCCGGCTACCTGCTGCGCACGTTTGTTCCCCCCACCGCGCCCGGCCGTGCCGCGTTGGTCTCTAAGCTCGAAAAACACCCCGAGGACGCCGCGCAAATACCCGAACTGCGCGCCGATTCGCGCGCCAACCGCGTGCTCATCGGCTACGCCATCGTCCAATTAGCTGCCCGCGACGCCACCCGCGCCCGTGCGCTGTGGCACAGCGCGCGCCAGCACCACGCCTACTCGGCGGACGGCCGCGCAATCCTGCTGCGCACGATCGCGTTGGCGGGAATTGCCCAGAAAAACCCCAGCGCATTGGCGATGCTGGACGAAGTCCCGCGCCACCGTGCGGACGCCGTCTTAGAACGGGTGAGCCTGCGGGCAGCCCTGAGTACTCGGGATTGGACCCGGCTCGAGCGTTGGACCAGCAATAACCCGGTCACCCCCACCAACCGTCTGCGGCTGGCTTACTGGCATGCGCGGGCGCTGGCCGAATTGGGGCGTCACGAACCGGCCAAGGCAGCCTTCGCCGAACTGGCCAAAGAGCGCGACTATTTCGGCTTTCTGGCGAGCGATCGCCTGCAGCTTGCCTACACGCTGAGCGACCACCCGACGGCCCCGCTGCCCCGCGAAAGCCGGGCCATCAACGCCGTGCCGGGCATCGCCCACGCGCGCGAGTTTGAGCAACTAGGTCTCCAAGACGAATCGCTGCGCGAGTGGCGTTGGACCTTAGACCAACTCTCGCGCCGAGAAGTCGAAGTCGCGGCGCGTCTGGCCTACGAGTGGGGCTGGTTTGATCGGGCGATCGCCGCATTGGGCAAAATTGAATCCTACGGCGACCTCACCGTGCGCTTTCCGATCCTGTTCAAAGACCAAGTGCTGGCCGCCGCGGAGCAGCGCGACATGTCCCCGGCGCGGGTTTACAGCATCATCCGCGGGGAAAGCGCCTTCGTCCTCAACGCCCGCTCGCCCGCCGGGGCTTTAGGCCTCATGCAGTTGATGCCGGCGACGGCTGCAGAAACCGCCCGCCGCACGGGAATTCCCCTAAACGACCCCGACGATGTCCTCGTACCGGCTAAAAATATCCAGTTGGGTAGCGCCTATCTGCGCCAAGTGATGGGCCAATTCGAGAGCAATTTTGCGCTGGCCGCCGCGGCCTACAATGCGGGGCCGGGCCGGGTAAAATCTTGGTTGCCGCGGCACAGTTGCACGCCCGCCGACCTGTGGGTAGAGAGCATCCCGTTTCCCGAAACCGAAGCCTATGTCCGCCGCGCCTTGTTCTACGCGGCAATTTATGAAAAACATCTCGGCATGAGTATCAGCCGCCTGTCCAGCGAACTCACAGCGTTCACCGCGGCGGGGCAGGTAGACCATTGTTAAAGGCGGCGCGCGTCGGTTGCCGGCGCAGGAGCGATTGACCATGCAGCACAAATCTATTGCGGTCCTCGGCGGATCGGGTTTTGTCGGTCGGGCCTTGTGTGAGCAACTGGCCCGCGCCGGTTGGGCCGTGCGGGTGCTGACCCGCGCGCGCAACCACGCCCGGGAACTGTGGCCCTTACCCGCCACCGAGTGCGTTGAGTGCGATGTCTATGCGCCGGCGGCACTCGCTGCGGCGCTCCGCGGCACGGACGCAGTGATTAACCTCGTGGGGATCCTGAACGAAAAAGGCGACCGCGGAACCGGCTTTCAGCGGGCCCATGTCGAACTTACCCAGTGCGTAATCGCCGCCTGCGCGACGGCGGGGGTTGGGCGGTATTTGCATATGAGCGCGCTCAACGCGGCCTCTGGCGCCCCTAGCCACTATTTGCGCACCAAAGGGGACGCTGAAAAGCTGGTGCGGGCGGCCAGCGCGCTGCAGAGTACGATTTTTCGTCCCTCGCTCATCTTCGGGCCAGGGGATGGTTTGTTCGTTCGTTTCGACCAACTCCTGAGCCTCGCCCCCATCCTGCCCCTCGCCTGCGCGGCGGCCCGCTTCCAGCCGGTGTATGTCGGGGATGTGGCAGCCGCTTTTATCACCGCGCTGGACGACAAATCGACCATCGGACAGGACTACTCGTTGGGTGGCCCGGCGGTGCTGAGTCTGTTGGAGATTGTGCGCTACGGGGTACACCTGCGCGGGCGCCGCCGCCTCATTCTGCCGCTGGGGAGCCGCTTATCGCGCGTGCTGGCCGAGGTCATGGAACACCTGCCGGGCAAACCCTTCTCGCGGGACAACCTGCGTTCCGCAGCGCTGGACAGCGTCCTGCCGCCGGGGGTTGACGGGCTGAGAACCCTGCGAATTGCCGCCACGCCGCTCGCCGCCATCGTGCCGGGCTATCTCAGCGGGACGGGTGAACGCGCACGCTACGACGACCTGCGCCAGCGCGCGCGGCGCTAACGGGCTGGTGCCGGCAAACGGTGGCGCGTGAAAATTTATAAAGTTGGTGGGGTGGTTCGCGATCGTCTGCTGGGGCGCGCCAGCGCAGACTGCGACTGGGTGGTCGTGGGCGCCAGCCCCGCGCAATTGCTGGCCCTGGGCTATCGTCAAGTCGGCCAGGATTTTCCCGTGTATTTGCACCCCCAGACCCACGAGGAATACGCGCTGGCCCGCACCGAGCGCAAGCGCGGCACGGGCTACAAGGGGTTCGAGTTCGACGCCTCGCAGGCGGTTTCTCTGGTGGCGGATCTGGCCCGTCGCGACCTCACTATCAACGCCATGGCCGAGGACGAGGAAGGGCAAATTATCGACCCCTACGGGGGGCAACGCGACCTCGCGGCCGGCGTGCTTCGGCATGTCACTGCGGCCTTCGTAGAAGACCCGCTGCGGGTCCTGCGCGTCGCGCGTTTCGCAGCGCGTCTGGGTTTCGTGGTGGCGCCAGAAACCTGCAGCCTGATGCGCGAAATCGTCCAGAGCGGCGAACTCGCAACGCTGCCGCCGGAGCGGGTATGGCGCGAACTCGAGCGCGCGCTGGACGAAAATTTTCCGTGGCGTTTTATTGAGGTACTGCGTGACAGTGGCGCGTTAAATGCCGTGCTCCCAGAAGTGGACGCGCTGTTTGGCGTGCCCCAACCGGCCCAGCATCACCCAGAAATCGACTGCGGCGCACACCTGCTCCTGACCCTCAGGCAATGCGTGCGGCGAGCGGCAGTCAAGACGGTGCGCTACGCCGTGTTGCTGCACGATGTGGGCAAAGCGCTCACCCCGCAAGCGTTGCTGCCCGGCCATCATGGGCACGCCGAAACCGGCGCGCGCCTAGCGGAAAATATCTCTGCGCGGCTGCGTGCGCCGCAGGCTTTCCGGGAGTTGGCGGTGCTCGTGGCGCGGCACCACATCACCGTCCATCGGGCGCTGACGCTACGCCCAGACCAGCTGCTGGATTTGCTCGAGGGGCTCGATGCGCTGCGTCGCCCCGAGCGCTTTGAGGATATTTTGCTGGCGTGTCTCATCGACATCACCGGCCGGCTAGGGCGCGAAGAGGCACCCTACCCACAGGCGCTGCGGCTGCGCTGCGCCTTGGCGCGGATTCGCACCCTGGATATCCCCGCGCTGGTGGCGCAACACCCCGCCGGCTCCGCGCTGAAAGACGCCATTCGCCACGCCCGGATAGCACTCCTGACGCAGTGCCAAGACGACGCGGACAGCCCGGTTATTTCGGACTAGCGCCCCACAGCTCGGTCAAGCGCTGGTCGCGACCGCAGCGATACCGATAGTACTTGTACTGCAGCACGTTCTTTTTGGAATAGCCCTGGTGGTAGTCCTCGGCGGGATAGAAGTCGCCCGCCGCCACCACGAGGGTCGCGATCGGCTCCTTGAAACGACCCGACTGACTCAGCGCCTCCTTACTCGCCCGCGCCGCCGCTTCCTGCTGCGCATCGTGGTAGAAGATGGCCGAGCGATACTGATTGCCGGCATCGCAGAACTGGCGGTCCACGGCGAGTGGGTCGATGTTGCGCCAGAAAATATCGAGCAGTCGCGCATAGCTTATTTTTGCCGGGTCGTAGGTCACCTGCACCGCTTCCGCATGGCCGGTGTTGCCGCTGGAAACGGCTTCATAGCTGGGATTTTTTTGCGTGCCGCCCGTATAGCCGGAAACCACCGCCAGCACGCCGACTTCCTTTTCATAGGGCGGTTCCATGCACCAGAAACACCCGCCGGCAAAAGTCGCCAACGCGGGGGCAGCCGCTGGGGTGGACCCGGCGGCTGGCGCCCCGGCGGGCTCGGCGGCCACCGAGCTCAAGGTGCAGAAGACCAGAAAGGTTAACGTCAGTGCGCGCACGAATCGTGCTCCTAAAAAACCCTGTTTTTGGCTCGGCGCAGCCGGTTGCAGAAACGTCGCCGGCCTACAAGCGATGGCGCTCATCGCGTAGACAAAACCCAACCAACTCAGGTTCCATGCCGATCCCTAACGCCAACACCTTACAAATAGTCCCCATCTCAGTTGGTAACAAGAGCTGTTTGGCCTGCGCGGCGAGTTTCATGGCCGCCGCGGGGTGACGGGCCATTTCTTCGGCGAGTAGGCCCTCGATGCCGTTGGCCAACAGAAAGCTCGCCTGCGTGGCGTAGCCGGCAACGCTCATGCCGGCCGCGAGCGCGGACTCGGCCGCCGCCGTGAAATCCACCGAGGCGGTTAGGTCTTGCAGCCCCGGCAACCATAACGGATCGTCGTGCAGACAGTGGCGCCAGTAGCAGCGCAGGGTACCAACCTCACGCGCCGGATGATAAATCTCGGCCCGCGGGCCGCCGTAATCGAACAGCAGCGCAACCCCCCGCCGCAAAAAACGCGCAAGGTCGGCGATCCAGAGGGGTTGGCGCAGATTGATTTCGGCACAGTGGCCCGCCGGCAAGGCGTGGTCGGCCAGTGTCAGGTCCAGTTGTGCCGCCAGCTGCGCCGACGCCGGGCGTTCTCGCCACCCCAGTTGCCCCGCCTCCGCGCCGATGCCACGCTCCAGATAGCCGGCTTCACCGACCCGAAAAACCGTGGTGGGCAGGGCATCTAGAATTTCATTGGCCAGCACAATGCCGTCCACCGGCACCGCCGGTGGACCGCTCAGCCAGTCGATTTGCAGCGCGTCGACGCAGGGCAGTGTGGCCAGCAAGGCGCGTTGGCGGGCGCGGAGTTCGGGGCTTAATTCGACGATGAGGTAGCGCGCCGGCAGCGCGCCGCGCCGCGCTAGTTCCTCTAGCACGCTGGCGGCGAGTCGGCCGCTACCGCCGCCAAATTCAACGATGGTGTGGCCATAGGCCTGCGCGGCGTGGCACTGCGCGGCCACGGCCCGCCCAAACAACGGAGAAATTTCGGGCGCGGTGAGGAAATCACCGGCCGCGCCGAACTTGTGCGCCCCGCCGACGTAATAACCATAGGGCGGCTCAAACAAGGCCATTTCCATATAGCGCTCGAAGGGCATAAATCCGCCTAGCGCGCTGACTTCAGCCGCAATTTGTGCGCACAGCGCCGCGCTGGCGGTTAGCTCATCCGCAGTAGGATCGGGTAGTCTCGTCGAGAGTTTCACGCGCTATCCTCGTGCCCCGCTTGAACCGAGTAGGGCATTTAATCGTAGGTCTGGTTATGAATGAAGTCATTCTCGTCACCGGTGCGGCGCAACGTCTGGGCGCCCAAATTGCGCAAACCCTGCACGCGGCGGGCTACTGCGTGGTCGTGCACTACCACCATTCGCAGGCCGCCGCGCAGGCCTTGGTAGCCGGGCTCAACCGGCCGCGCGCCAATACTGCCCTGGCGCTCCGCGCCGACCTGAGCGACGCCCTGGCCATTGCCCCCTTGGTGGCCGCCGCCGCCGCGCACTGGGGGCGACTAGATGGCCTGGTTAACAACGCCGCAGTGTTTCGTCCCACCTCGGTGGCGCACGCGAGCGCGGCCGATTGGGCGGACATTTTCGACACCAACCTGCGGGCGCCTTTTCTATTGTGTCAGGCCGCGCTGCCGTGGTTGGGCAAAGCGGCGGGCGCCATCGTTAACGTGACGGACATTTACGCCGAGCGCCCTAAAGCCGGCTTCCCGATTTACAGTGCTGCCAAGGCGGGACTGGCCGGACTCACCCGCGCGTTGGCGCAGGAGCTTGCGCCGACGGTGCGCGTCAACGCAGTGGCACCCGGTGCCATTCTGTGGCCCGAGGCAGGTGGTTTGGAGGAACAAGACCGCCTGCTCGCCCGCACCCCGCTGGGGCGCCGCGGCGAGCCGCACGATATCGCCGAAGCGGTGCTCTACCTCCTGCGAGCGTCCTACGTGACTGGGCAGACCATCGCGGTAGACGGTGGGCGCAGCGTTACCGGCTAGCTACCGCGGGCGTTGCGCCGCACTGGCAAAATCTGGCATTGACGTACCCAGGAACCAGCTTTCCAGGACGATGTCGTACCACCAAAGTTGCTCGTCGCGCAGATTTGAGATGAGGCGCGTGTCCTTGCGATAAAACTCAATACTGGCGGCAATATGTACTTCGTAAGGATCGGTGCCCCGCCGCACCTCGCCCATGGTGTATTTGGTCACGGACCAAGGCGCGAAAAGCGCTAAATCAGGGACGACCGATTCCCCTTCGCGGGTCTTGACATACCGGCTGGCTTCTTCGAAAAGTCCCCAGCGGATCAGTTTTTGGTAGTTCTCAGTGGCCTTGGTCAAGGCCGTGTTGCGGCGGCTATCGGCCTGACTTTTGGCGATGGCGCAGCCCGCCAGATTCAGCACCAGAGCCGCCGTCAACAACAGGCTGGCCATGCCCAGCGCGCGCGCGCGGATTCTAGGCATCTCAAGCCTCCTGCGATGGGGTCAAAGCGCTGAGAATGGCCTGTTCCACGGCCTCCTCGACGCGCACCAAAGGTGCTTTATCCCGGCCCATGGCCGCCCACAATTCGGCGTAGGTTTTACCCAGCACCGGATGCGCCTCGCCACCGGCGATTTCCGCCAGTGGCCCGAGCACAAAGTCGTAGTCCTCGATGTCGGCGCGCGGCAGCGGGGGCGTGCCGCTGATTTGATCGCCGTAGGTCAGCAAATCTACATCCAAGGTGCGATCGGCGAACCGCGCTTCGCCGCGGTGGCGGCCCTGTCTGGCTTCAAGCCGACGCAGTTCGTCCAACACCAGCACCGGCAGCACGGAGGTGTCAAGACCAACCACCAGATTCAGGAAATCCTGGCCGGCAAAACCCATCGCCGGGGTGCGATAAATGGCCGAGCAGCGCAGCGCGCCGTAGGTGCTGCCCAGTGCAAGCAGGGCGGCGCGCAGGTTCTCGCTCGCGTTCACATTACTGCCAAGGCTGAGGTAGATTTGGGTCATTGCGTGGGGCGCGTGCGCTCGATGAGGATGCCGACGTCGCGCACTTGGCGCACGGCAGATTTCTTGTTGATGCGTAACCGTATCCAGTTCACGGCGAACTCTGCGAACAAGGTGCTGGTGAGGTTTTCTGCCAGCGCTTCCACTAACAAAAAGCCGCCGTTTTCCACCAGGTAGATCACCCGCTTGGTGACGGCTTTGTAGTCCAGCGTGTCGTGGATGGCATCGCTGCGCGCCGCCGCGGTGAGGTCGGTGCCAAGGTCGAGATCGATCACCAAGGTTTGTTTGAACTGGCGTTCCCAATCCCACAGGCCGATCACGGTAGCCACGCGCAGGCCGTGGAGGAAAACAATATCCATGGTCGGTTCCCTAGGTCGCCGCAATTGGCTTGTGTCGAGTTCGGAAGTATAACGATGAATGTCGGCAGCAGGCCGGCCATCATCCATCCCGCGAGTCAGAATGTTTTTATCTTCAGGTGCAGTGGTAGCGAGCTATCTGGTGGGGTCGTTGTCCTCGGCGGTGCTAATTTGTCGACTGATCGGCGCGCCAGACCCGCGCGAATCAGGTTCGGGCAACCCCGGCGCCACGAATGTGCTGCGCAGTGCGGGCAAGGTCGCGGCCGCGGCAACGCTGCTGGGCGATATCGCGAAAGGCGTCGTGCCGGTGCTCTTGGCGACACACTTCGACCTCGCGCCGTGGGTCGTCGGCGGCTGCGCCTGCGCGGCGTTTCTGGGTCATTTGTTTCCCGTTTTCTTCGGGTTCCGCGGCGGCAAAGGGGTGGCCACGTTCACCGGAGTGCTGTTCGCCCTCGCGCCGGCGCTGGGGGCGGCTTTCTGCGGGATATGGCTGACCACCGCGGCGGTTTTTCGCTACTCCTCGCTGGCTGCGCTGCTGGCCACGGCGGCCGCGCCGTTGGTCGGGGCCGCGCTGGGACTACCCGCCGCCATCACGGGGGCGCTGGTCGTCATGGCGAGCGCCATTTTTTGGCGTCACCGGGCGAATATCGCTCGCCTGCAGGCCGGCACCGAAAACCGCATCGGCAAGCCCACCGCCGGAGGTCCGCTAAGGCGCTACTAAGTCTTCCAACGACCAGCGCGGCCTCACCGCGAACGCGCTGTCGTCGCGCGCACCGGCCGCCAGGCGCAAGCAACCTGCGTAGGCCACCATCGCACCGTTATCGGTACAGAACGCTAACGCCGGATAACACATCCGCACGGATAGCGCCTGACCCAGGGCGTCCAAACCGGCGCGCAACGCCCGGTTTGCGCTCACGCCGCCGGCCACGACCAGCGTGGCGCGGCCCGTGAGCTTTAACGCGCGGCGGCATTTGATGACGAAGGTATCGACCACAGCATCGGAGAACGCCCGGGCGATATCGGCCCCGGCGCCCGGCTCGGCGGCGTGCGCGCGCACGGTCGTCGCGGTATAGGTTTTGAGGCCGCTGAAGCTGAAATCCAGCCCCGGGCGGTCGGTCATGGGGCGCGGGAAACGAAAACGCTGCGGGTCGCCCTGCCGAGCGAGTGCTTCCACGGCCGGTCCCCCGGGATAGCCCAAGCCCAAGAGTTTGGCGGTCTTGTCGAAAGCTTCGCCCACCGCATCATCCAAGGATTCGCCGAGCACGCGGTAGCGCCCTAGCCCTTCGACGTCCACCAAGAGCGTGTGCCCCCCGGACACCAGCAGCGCCAAGAAGGGAAAAGCCGGGGGATTGGGTTCCAACTGCGGGGCCAGCAAATGGGCTTCCATGTGGTGCACACCGACGGCGGGCAGCCCCAGCCCGACCGCCAGCCCTTGCGCCACGCCGGCTCCCACCAGCAGCGCGCCGATGAGTCCGGGGCCGGCGGTGTAGGCGATGCCGGCGAGTTCTTGCAGCGTGATTCCGGCCGCTTGCAACACCGCCCGAGTCAGCGGCACGACCCGCCGCACGTGGTCACGTGACGCCAGTTCAGGCACCACGCCGCCGTACACGCGGTGCATATCCACCTGGCTAAACAACTCGTGCGCCAACAGCCCATGGGCCAAATCGTAGAGGGCAACGCCAGTCTCGTCGCAGGAAGTTTCAATGCCCAGCACGATGAAAGAGGATGGATTGGGTTTGCCGATAGACATTCGTGACCGCGCTCGTTAAAGTTTCGGGTCTGGATCAATAGTCTAAAGCCCAACCTGCGAGAAGACGTCTCTATGCCTTCAGTCCGAGTCCGCGAAAACGAACCCTTCGATGTGGCCATGCGCCGCTTTAAGCGCTCCTGTGAGAAAGCTGGCGTTCTCGCCGAAGTGCACAAGCGCGAGTTCTACGAAAAGCCCACCCAAGAGCGCAAGCGTAAAGCGGCAGCAGCCGTAAAGCGATGGCAGAAGAAGGCCTCCCGCCAACTGGCGCGGCGAGTCCGCAACTACTAGCCGACGCTGACGACGGGTCCGCTCCGTTTCGCCCTAACGCCATGGCTTGTGCCCTTAAAGAGCGCCTGAGCGCGGACATCATCCACGCGATGAAAACCGGCGAGAAAACTCGCCTGGTCACGCTGCGCTTCATGATGGCGGCGTTAAAACAGCAGGAAATCGACACCCGGGTGGCAGTAGATGACACCCACGTCATCGCTATTCTCACCAAGATGACCAACCAGCGCCGCGAGTCCATCGCCCAGTTCGATGGCGCTGGACGGGTAGAACTTGCCGCTAAAGAGCGCGCCGAACTAAGCATCGTCGAACAATATTTGCCGACGCCGCTCGCCGACGCCGAAGTCGATATGCTCATAGCCGCAGCGCTTCAGGCGCTGGCCGCGGTCACCCTCAAAGACATGGGCCGGGTGATGAACGCGCTGCGCCCCCAGCTCATGGGTCGCGCCGACCTAAGCCTCGTCAGCGCGAAGGTGAAACAGCGCCTCGGCGGCTGATTTCACGCCGGCGCGCCCGGCATAGGCCGTCCCGGCAGCCCTTTGCACGATAGAATCTAGCCCAGTGGGGCGCACGGCGCAGCCCCAGAGGTGGCGACTTGGCCGGGAAAATCACCCAATCCTTCATCGACGACCTGCTGTCCCGCGTGGATATCGTGGAGGTCGTTGGCCGTACGGTCACGCTGAAGAAGGCAGGCCGCGACTTCCAGGGCCTGTGTCCGTTTCATAATGAGAAAACACCCTCGTTCACCGTCAGCCCCGAAAAGCAGTTCTATCACTGCTTTGGCTGCGGCGCCCACGGCTCGGCCATCGGCTTTTTGATGAATCACGACAGCCTCGGCTTTGTGGAAGCGGTGGAAGATCTGGCCGGTGGCTTGCACCTGACGGTGCGCTATGAAACCGACGGCGCGGCCCCGACGGTCAATTACACCCCACTCTACGAATTAATGGCGGCCGCGCAGACGTGTTATGCCCGGCTGCTGCGCGAACACCCCGCCAAGGAACGGGCCGTGGATTACCTCAAGCACCGCGGCCTCACGGGAACGGTGGCCAAAGCCTTTGGGTTGGGCTACGCCCCCGCTGGTTGGGAGACCTTGGTGACCCAGCTGGGCGTAGACGCCACGCGTCGAGCACAGCTGGTGGAAGCGGGTCTGGCCGTACCGCGCGACAACGGGACGTTTTACGATCGGTTTCGCGACCGCATTATTTTTCCCATCCTCGACCGCCGCGGGCGCTGCGTGGGCTTAGGCGGACGGATCATCGATACCGGCGAACCCAAATATCTCAATTCGCCGGAAACCCCTATTTTTCACAAACGTCAGGAACTCTACGGGCTGCATTACGTGCTGAAAAACGGCCGCCGCCCCGGTCGCGTATTGGTAGTGGAAGGCTACATGGACGTCGTGGCGCTAGCCCAGCATGGCGTCGACAACGCCGTCGCGACGTTGGGCACCGCGACCACTGCGGAACAGCTGGAACTGATTTTCCGCCATGTCGCCGAGGTGGTCTTCTGCTTCGACGGCGATAACGCGGGTCGCCGCGCCGCTTGGCGTGCGCTGGAAACGGTGCTGCCTTTACTGTTAGAGGGGCGCAAAGCGGGTTTTCTGTTTCTGCCGCAGGGGCAGGATCCGGACAGCCTGGTGCGCAGCGAAGGCGCCGCCCGCTTTGGGGCACCCGCACACATCACGCCGCTGTCAAAATTTCTGTTCGACGAATTGGCCGGCCGCGCCGACACCAGCAGCCTGGACGGGCGGGCGCAACTCATCGCCCTCGCGCGCCCCCTGCTTGGGAAGGTGCCGGTGGGGGCGTTCCGGCAGCTGCTCATCCAGCATCTCGAGGGCGTGGCGCAAACCCGCGTGCAAATGGGCCAAGCGCCGTCTTACCGGCGGCCAAGCGCCCCCCCACCAATGGCCCCGCGCAAGAGTGGTCGCGTGCCCTCGCTGCTGCGCCGCGCCATCGGTTTGCTGGCGCGTCAGCCGAGCCTCGCCCCGCTCGCGCGGCATTTGCCGGCCCTCGATGTCTCTAGCAACGACGAAGCCGCCCTCCTGTTCACCCTGCTCGAGCGTCTGACGGAGCATCCTTCGATGCCGGTTGGCGTATTACTAGAAAACCTGCGGGATAGCCCGCTGTGGCCGCTACTGGAAGAGGTCCTAGGCTTACCTATTTTGCTGGAAGAAACGCAGTGGGAGGCGGAGTTCAGTGGCGCTATCGAACAACTCCTGAAACAGCGCCAACGGCAGCGCTACCGGCGCTTGGTGAGCGAAAAACCCCGCGCGGCAGAAATTGAGAGCGAGCCGCGGGGCGTGCCGCCCGATTAAGCTGCCAGCGGGGCTGCGAAGTGGGCCGGATTGGGCTACTATCGCCCGTCATTTTGCCCGAACTGTCGAAACTTAGACGCCGTACTGGACTCCAAGTCAGCCAGCGGCCATCCCAGGCGGCTGTACGTATCGGGGCGACATTCAATTTTAGACTGCACACCAGAGGTAGACTTTTGAACAATCCTATGGGCCACCCCACTGATGACTCGGAATCCAACGACGAGCAATCGCAACTCAAAAGACTCATCGCCAAGGGTAAGGAACAGGGCTTCCTGACTTACCACGAGGTGAACGACCACCTCCCAGATGACATCGTCGATCCCGAGCAGATCGAAGACATCATCAACATGATGAACGAAATGGGCATCATGGTGCACGAAACGGCACCCGACACCGACACGCTCTTGCTCAACGAGAACGACGTCGATGAGGAAGCGGCAGAAGAAGCTGCGGCTGCCATTGCCGCCGTCGACACCGAATTTGGCCGCACCACCGATCCGGTGCGCATGTATATGCGCGAAATGGGCACCGTTGACCTCTTGACCCGCGAAGGCGAAATCAAAATCGCCAAGCGCATCGAGGAAGGTCTGAACCAAGTGCTGTCGGCAATGACCGATTTCCCGGCGGTCTGCGACCAATTCCTCTTTCGCTACGACCAATCCACCCGCGGCGAAATCAAAATCTCCGAATTGATTAGCGGGTTTATCAACCTGCACGAAGAAACCCCTGAGCCCCGCGAAGAACTGGTCCTGCCGGTCGAGACCGAAGCCGTCGCCGGCACCGAAGACAGCGAGGAAGCCACGGAAGAAGCCGATCCCATCCCCAACCAGCTTGACCCAGAAGAAGTAAAGCTGCGTTTTGATGACTACCGGAAGCTCTACTTAAAAATCCAAAAGGTGGCCAAGAAAAATGGCCGCGGCCACGCCAAGACGGACGAAGCCCGCAAGCAGCTGCAGCAAAAATTTCTCGAGTTCAAACTGCTGCCCCGGGTCTCGGAGCAGTTGGGCGATATCGTGCGGCGGGTGGTCAAAGAGATCCGCAACAACGAGCGGGCAATCCAAGAAATTTGCTTGCGGCAATGCCAAATGCCGCGCAAAGATTTTCTCGAGATTTTTGGCGACGCCCAAGTGGATGCGCCCTGGTTTAAAACGCTAAGCCGCAAGAAAAAGCCCTATCTGGCGGCCATCAAAGACCGCGCCGCCGAGATCGATAGCGCCCTTGAGGCCTTGGCAAAAATCGCCGAAAGCTCGGGCGTCACGCTGGTCGAGATTAAAGAAATCAACCGCCGGATGTCGACCGGTGAAGCCAAGGCGCGGCGGGCCAAGAAAGAAATGGTCGAAGCCAATCTGCGCTTGGTCATCTCCATCGCCAAGAAATACACCAACCGCGGCCTGTTGTTTCTCGACCTGATCCAAGAGGGCAATATTGGCCTCATGAAGGCGGTCGATAAATTTGAATATCGCCGCGGGTATAAATTTTCCACTTACGCCACTTGGTGGATTCGGCAAGCGATTACCCGCTCCATTGCCGACCAGGCGCGCACCATTCGGATCCCGGTGCACATGATCGAGACCATTAATAAGCTCAACCGGGTGTCGCGCCAAATCCTGCAGGAAAAGGGCCGCGAACCCACCCCGGAAGAACTCTCCCAGCGCATGGAAATGCCGGAAGATAAAATCCGTAAGGTACTGAAAATCGCGAAAGAGCCAATTTCCATGGAGACCCCCATTGGCGACGACGAAGATTCTCACCTGGGGGATTTCATCGAGGACGCTAATATTCAAGCACCGGTGGATTCGGCCACCTTTGAGGGCCTGTGCCGCGCCACGCGCGAGGTCTTGGAGGGACTAACGCCGCGCGAAGCCAAAGTCTTACGCATGCGCTTCGGGATCGACATGAACACCGACCATACGCTGGAAGAAGTGGGCAAGCAGTTCGACGTCACGCGCGAGCGAATTCGCCAAATAGAAGCCAAGGCCCTGCGCAAACTGCGCCATCCTTCGCGTTCTGAACGGCTGCGGACCTTCCTCGATTAGGTCACTTAGGCCGCGCCGCTTAAGCTGCGGCGCGGCCTAATAACACGGTTACACACGGGCCTGTAGCTCAGTCGGTTAGAGCAGGGGACTCATAATCCCTTGGTCCTCGGTTCGAGTCCGAGCGGGCCCACCATTTAATTCAATACTGACGATTGCGCCAGTGGCCCGCGCCCAACGGAAACGTGCGGCTCCAGTACCGTTGGCGCACCGGCGACGCTCCTGGGGGCCTTAGTCAAGACGCCGACAGATACCAAGCAGGCCGTCATTGGCAAGCGCGGCTGGCCCCTGGTCGGCACAACTCTCCGCGTCAAACGCAACGCGGTAGCTGCCGCAGAACCGGCATCCTGGTTTCAGCCGGTCTGGCAGGTGCGCGAGCCCGGGATGGCGCGCGCCCGTAGCCGCCCAGCCGGGAACGCAGCCGAGGGACATCCAGGGGACGATCCCGGGACACCCATCACCGGGGACGATCCCGGGACACCCATCACCGGGACACCCATCACCGGGACGATCCCGGGACGGGACGATCCCGGGACACCCATCACTGCGGAACGATCCCGGGACAGCTGCAGAATTCCGCCCCGCCAAGGGACGATCCCGGGACACCCATCACTGCGGAACGATCCCGGGACAGCTGCAGAATTCCGCCCCGCCAAGGGACGATCGCGGGACACCCATCACTGCGGAACGATCCCGGGACAGCTGCAGAATTCCGCCCCGCCAAGGGCCCCAGAATTCCCGCCTGCGGCTGCACGCTAGGCCTAACAGCTAACCCTAACAGGGCGCTCATCGGGGCTGCGAGCGGCGCATTTTTCGAGCTCCTGCTGATGCTGTTAGAAGCCACTAGTCTCATCTAGAGGATAAAAATCAGCGGCCCGAAGTGCGGCGACGATCGTGACCTAGGTCTTAAAACAAAAGCATTGGAACGCGATTCGGCGGCTGCCTGCGCGGCCGCAACACAAGGCCGAGGACCCGTTTTATCCGGGCGCCGCACGGGGCCCGTTGGCTCCCAGCGGCGGGGCTGGCCATGTGCGGTTGCCGAGATATAAGCAGAAAGCTGCAGCTGGGATCTCGACCTGAACTAAATGAACCTAGAATCCCGCCGGCCGTACCACCACCCAGCTACTCGCCTGACCGCACTAATTAACCGCCCTGCGGCCGCGCCGCGACCGGCCGCGTTATTTGGTGGGCACTGTGTTGCCGCACAATACGTGCGCGCGGACTCGCAGAGGGATTTAAAAATTGAGACTTTTAGGGTTATTATGCCCGACCAAGCATTATTACCAGTAGGAGATTGAGCAATGGCGCGGAGCACAGTTGAAGCACAGCTTGTCGCATTACGTAAGCAGCGTGAATTACTGAATCAAAAAGAACAGGTCTTGTTGAGTAAATCGCATGACAAAACGCTAGCGCAGATTCTGCAGCTAGCCAAAGACGCGGGGTTAACCGCCGGGACGGTAGCAAAGGCGTTCGCCGAGGTTAAACCCGGGAGAATTTCCAAGGCGACCAAGCGCCCTAAGGCCGCCAAGAAAGGTTCTTTGGCGGGCAAGAAAATCCCGCCAAAATACCGCAACCCGGCGAACCCAATGCAAACTTGGACGGGCCGCGGGGTCACGCCGGGTTGGGTGCAAGCGCTCAAAGCGAACGGCACTTTAGAGACGGCCTTCATTGCGCTCCCCACCGCCACAAGTTGAGCGATCCGCACTAACTGCGCCGGGCTAGACCCGGCAGCAGCAGGGCGCCGAGGCTCGATTGCAACGGGCTACACCGTTCAAAAACAGGCGCTATAGCCCCCGTCGTCGGGCCGGAGAGGACCCGGCTGCGGGCGTGGGACGCGCGCACCGCCGAGCAGCGCAGTGCCCCACACGGCACAACCCAGACTGCGCCGCGAGCTAGCCCCACGCTGACCCAGCCCCACGCTGACCCAGCCCCACGCTGACCCAGCCCCAGCTCACCAGACTGCCGGCGCTGGACCAATCCTAGTGCCCGCCCGCACGACGGGCGTCGTCACACTGAGCGCAAGGGGCCAGGGGCGCGCTGCCCCCCCAAAGCCCGTGCGTCGCGGGGTGGCGGCCGGCGCCGCGCCCTCTGCGGTTTAGACGGGTTGCGCCAGCGCGTGGGCGCGCGCTAATGCCGCGAGGTGGCCATCAATCTCGCCGGCATCGGCCAAGGCGCGTATTTGCCGAAACAAAACCGCGGCCGGCAGATAGTGCCGCTGCAGTAAATTGAGCCACTGCTTAAGGCGCCCCGGCGCGTGGCGAGGCTCAAGTTCGCGCCGCACCGCCTGCCAGTAGGCCAGCAACAGTGGGACAACCCGCGGCCAGTCGCCGCCGGGCGGCCGCGCCGTGGCCCCCGCGAGATGGTCGCGAATACGTTGCGCTAAAAAAGGGTCGGCCAGCGCGCCCCGGCCTAGCATGACGTCCGAGCGTCCGCTCTGCGCGCGGCAGCGCAGATAGTCTTGGAGGGTCCAAATCTCACCGTTTGCCACCACCGGCACCTGCACTACCTCGGCCACACGTCCCACCCACTCCCAATACGCCGGCGGGCGATAGCCGTCGGCCTTGGTCCGGGCATGGACCACCAGCAGCTGGGCGCCGCCCTCGGCGAGCGACTGCGCGGCCTCTAGCGCCTTGGCGGTATCGCTCACGCCAAGACGCATTTTCGCCGTAAACGCGACCCGCCCCGCAATCGCCGCGCTCACCTCACGCGCAATGGTGTGCAGGAGTTCCGGCTCATTGAGCAACACCGCCCCGCCGCGATGCCGATTGACCTGCGGTGCCGGGCAACCGAAATTGAGGTCAATACCAGCCGGTTTAAGGGTCGCCAGAAACGCTGCGTTGGCAGCGAGACAAGCGGGGTCTGAACCTAATAGTTGAACCCGCACCGGCGTGCCCGCCACGGTTTGCGCGCCGTGGGCCAGTTCCGGCGCCGCCCGCATAAAACAGCGACTCGGCAAACGCTGGTTAGTCACCCGCACAAACTCGGTGACGCACCAATCATAAGTACCCACCCGAGTGATCACCTCCCGCAGTCGGCTGTCCAACATGCCTTCCATGGGGGCTAGCAGCAATCGAGGAGCAGCGCAGGCTGGGCGGGTCATACGGGGTGGACAACGGCGGAGGAAGCTGATTATCGCGGCCATTGCGTCCAACCGCGAGCGTTGTAAAAAGCGTCCGGGATAACTCGGGCGTCGAGATCAGACCCCACACGCCTAGACTCGGGCACGCCCACTAACCCTCACGCCACGCCGCTGAAATCTGCATGACGGCAGCCCTAAGAGCATCCCACCCCGACCCCTGCGCGCCCGCCCACTCGAAGCCCTGCTCGCCGCTGCGCGGGCGGGCGGGGGATGGCGGCGGGGCTTAATTTGTTGCAGCCTCCCCGCCGCCCGCAAGACGAGCGCTGGGCTAAGTCGAATAGAATGGCCCTGGTCGCAAAACTGGGGACCCAGCATCAATGAAATATCTGCTAGTTCTGGACCAAGGCACTACCAGCACGCGCGCGATCGTGTTCGACGAAACCCTGGCGGTGGCCGGGGCTGGCCAGCTAGCCCTGCAGCAGTATTTCCCGGCGCCGGGTCTGGTGGAGCACGACCCCCAGGAAATCTGGCAGTCCACCCTGAGCGTGGCCCAACAGGCCCTAGCAAATGCGGGGTTGCGCGCCGGCGACATCGCCACCATTGGTCTGACCAATCAGCGCGAAACCACCCTGCTCTGGGAGCGGGCCAGCGGACGTCCGGTGCATAACGCCATCGTCTGGCAAGACCGGCGCACCGCGGCACGCTGCGCCGAACTCAAATCGGCGGGCGCCGAAGCGCTGATTCGCGAGCGCACCGGCTTACTCATCGACCCCTATTTCTCGGCCAGCAAACTGCGCTGGCTGCTGGACCACACGCCCGGGGCCCGCCTACGTGCCGCCCGTGGCGAGTTGGCTTTCGGCACGGTCGACAGCTGGCTGGCGTGGCAGCTAACGGGTGGGCGTGAGCATGTAACCGACGCCACCAACGCGGCGCGCACGCAGCTCTACGATATCCACCGCGGGGCGTGGGACAGCGAGTTGCTGGCGCTGTGGGATATCCCGCCCGAGGTGCTGCCGCGGGTGGTCGACAGCAGCGGGCTGGCTTTGGAGATCGATCCTGCCTGCGGACTCCTCGGCACGCTGGGTGGCATCGCAGGAGACCAGCAAGCGGCGCTGTTTGGCCAGCAGTGCTTCGAACCGGGCACCGCTAAATGCACTTACGGTACGGGCTGTTTCATTTTGGTTAACGCTGGCACCCACTGTCCCACGCCTAGCGCGGGCGTACTGGCCACCCTCGCCTGGCAAATCAACGGCCAGCCTACCTATGCTTTGGAGGGGAGCGTTTTTATGGGCGGGGCGACCGTACAGTGGTTGCGCGACGGCTTGGGCATTATTGCGCAGGCGCGCGACGTCGAGGCGCTGGCCGCTAGCGTGCCCGACTCCGGCGGGCTGGTACTAGTCCCCGCTTTCACCGGCTTGGGCGCCCCGCATTGGGACCCCGCGGCGCGTGGACTCTTAATCGGGCTCACCCGTGGCACCGGCCGAGCCCACATCGCGCGCGCGGCATTGGAGGCCATCGCCCTGCAGGTCGGCGAGGTGTTGACCACCCTTCAAAACGATCTCGGTTGCCCGCTGCAGACCCTGCGGGTAGATGGTGGCGCGGCGCGCAACGCGCTGCTGATGCAACTGCAGGCCGACCTCACCGGCTTGGTCTTGCAACGCGCGGCCCAGCCCGAGACGACCGCGTTGGGCGCCGCGCTGTTGGCGGGTTTGGGCGCGGGCGTCTGGGAGAATCGCGACGCCGTACGGCAGCTGTGGCAGGCCGACCAACGCTTCTACCCAACTGGCGAACCCGCCGCATTGGCGGGGCTGCAAGCCCGCTGGCGCGCCGCGGTGACGCGCGCGGGGGGCTGGGCCGAAGTCGGCGTTTAAACCCCCCGTCCGCACGCACAGGGGGCCGCTTGGGCGATCGCTAAGGGGAACTGCCACGCCGGGGCAAAGTTTGGCGCCGCTCAAGCCCCGCAAGCCGCCAGTCCCGGGGTCACGAGATGACCTGTTTTTAAACCCTAAACCGCGCGGAGTAGCATATGACGGCAATCGCCTCGGGTGGCTTCAATGGTTTTGCGCCACGCGCGCTGGCCTTCCTGCACAAGTTGTCGCAGAACAATCAGCGCGAGTGGTTTCAGGCCCACAAGGGCGAATATGAACAGTACGTGCTGGAACCTGCGCTCGATTTCATCGCAGCCATGGAGGCCCCGCTGGCAACAATCTCCCCGCGTTTTCTGTGTGTTCCAAAACGCATGGGCGGCTCGCTGTTAAGAATCTATCGCGACACCCGTTTTGCCCACGACAAGCGGCCCTACAAGACCAATATCGGGATCCACTTCCGCCACGACGCGTTTCGCGACATCCATGGCCCCGGGCTATATTTCCACGTGGGTCTCGATGAGTGTTTTGTCGGCGGGGGGATTTGGCACCCAGAGCCGGCGGCGCTCGCGCGCATTCGTCAGCATCTGCTGGACAAACCACGCCTTTGGGCCACCGCCAAGCGGGTGGAGACCCGGCTGCCCGGGGTGGCACTCCTAGGCCAAAGTCTGCGCCGGGTGCCGCGCGGCTTTCCGCCCGAGCATCCCTTGGCGGAGGACCTCAAGCGCAAAGATTTTGTGCTCGCACGGCCTTTTGATGAAGGTCTGCTGCACGGCCCGAACCTGCTGGAATTTGTGAGCGAAACCTATCTGGCCATGCAACCCTTCATGAAATTCCTATGCGCCAGCCAAGGCGCGCGCTTTTAAACGCGCAGCAACGCGACGCGGAGCCCGACTGGGGGGACCGGCGTGGCTCACCCCTAGCGGGCGCACCGCACGCGGCCGTCACGGCGCACCGAACGGCCTCTAGGTGGCCATCTAACGGCGCCAAGATGGCCCGCCCGGACGAGGTTTGGGTGCGCTCGCGCCGCGCGTGCGGTCGGGCACGACTTGGCGAGCAAGAAAAATCGGCTAGGCCAGCAACAAATCGCCCGGCCGGCGATCGCCGGTGTGCTGGTTAAATCTGTGCTCCTCGAATTCATAACAATACCGCCGTCAGCTGACTCAGATAACGCAGGTCGGGGAGTTGCCCAAGGAGATCGGCGGCGCGCACCAGCCCGGGATAACTGTTTGTTTGAGGCTAAGCAAGGTCGTCGGGAACCAGGAAACGCGGGCGCTCCATCCAGGCCTGTACGCGCGCAATATCGACCCCGGCGCCCTGCCCGGCCAAGCGTTCGGCCACCCGGCGGTAGCCGCGGTCGACGTGGATTGGCATCAGCACAGCATCGCGGTGGCCGCGAGAGA
>SHZJ01000073.1 GCA_009692365.1 Gammaproteobacteria bacterium | reverse complement strand
AAGTGGTCCAACCGCTCGTTCATGACCCATTCGCCCGGCGCCACCTGGCGCACGCTGTCCAAGCGCAGACTCCCCAGCAGTTGGATCAATCCAACCAGCGTCGCACGCCCGCCCGCCGCACCCTCAACCAGTGGCATAGGGATGTTGTGATAGACGCAATCAGCTGCCCTAGCAACCGTTGCTTCATCGCGCGCGCTACGCGACACCGCGTCGCCAAAAGCGCTCACCGTTTCGCCGGGCGTCATGAGGGATTTCCGCCAATTAGAGTGGCGAAAAACAGCGCCAACAGCCACCTTCGTCAACGGCAATCGGTGGTGGGCAGCGGCGCGCCGGAGGCCAGGATTTGCCGCGCGCACTGGGGATCCGAAAACCACGCCGGGCACCGCGTTATCGCACGCAGCGGGCGCACTGCCAGCCGCCACTCCTAGCCCCGCCGCGAGGCAGCCCGGCCGCCGGCCGAGGGCGCGGGCGCAGGCGCGGACGGCGTGAAGTCAGGGCGGCAGGCAGGGCTTACGGCGGCGCGGCGGTGGTGGCTTGCGGCGGCCACGCAATAGCAGACCAACCAGCACCGCAACACTGGACAGCCGCCCACCGCAACACTGGACAGCCGCCCACTCCCTCACGGACACTGCGGCGGCGGGCAGGACGTTATTTCGCAAAATATTCGAGTCTTTAAGGAAACTGGCAAATGAAAAAAACACCTTATTTAGCGCTCGGGGCGGCGCTGGCGTTCGCCGGCCATCTGGGCGCGGCAGAGCCAGGCGCCGCTAGCCCGGCGGCGCCTGTGGCCCCGGTGCCAGCAGCCGAGGCGCCGGCAGAGGTCGCCGCAAAAGACCCGACGGCGATGACGGCACTCGCGCAAATGGGTTCCTACCTGCGCGCGCTCAAGGCCTTCCAAGTGTCTTCCGAGATCGTCAAGGAGGACGTGCTGGACGACGGCCAAAAGGTCTCGATGGGCAGTCGGGTAGAAATGCTGGTGGCGCGCCCCAATCGCGCGCGTATCCAGGTGTCTAGCGATGAGCAGCAGCGGCTGTATTTATACGATGGGAAAACCGCCACGGTGTGGGCCGGCTTGTTAGGTTTCTATGCGAGCGTCGCGGCTCCCCCCACGCTGCCGGAACTGGTGCACGTGCTCAACAACAAATACGACATCGAACTGCCGCTGCAGGACCTCTTTTTGTGGGGCACCGAGAAAGCTGACCCCGGGGCCATCACCTCGGCGCTCGACCTGGGCTTTGCCACCATGGGTGGCGCCACCTGCGAGCATTACGTGTTCCGTCAGCCCGGGCTGGACTGGCAGATATGGATTCAACTCGGCGACCACCCGCTGCCGCGCAAGCTGGTTATCACGACGACGAGCGACGAGGCGCGGCCCCAATCCTCGTCCGTTATCACCTGGAATCTGGCGCCGTCTTACAACGAGGAAGCCTTCAAGTTTGAGCCGCCGGCGGACGCGAAGAGAATCGCCCTCGCCGAAGCCCTGCCAAACAGCCCCGAAAAGTAGGAAATGTACCCCATGAAAAATGCAACGCTCAAGCAGCTTCAGATTGTTCTGACCCTCGCGGTCTTTTGCGCCGCCCCCACGGCCTGGGCAGCCCGTGGTGGCGGTGGCGGTGGCGGTGGCGGTGGCGGTGGTGCCCGTGCAAGCTCTTCGGGGAGCGTGTCCGGCAATCGCAACAGCAACGCCAATCGCAACGTCAACAGCAACAGCAACGCTAATCGCAACGTCAACAACAACAGCAACGTTAATCGCAACGTCAACAGCAACACCGACGTTAATCGCAACGTCAACAGCAACACCGACATTAATCGCAACGTCAACAGCAACACCAACATTAATCGCAATGTCAACGTCAATAGCAACGTGAACGTCAATCGCAATGTGAACGTCAATGGCAACTACAACGGCAACCACTACGGCTACGGCGGCGGCTGCTGCTATTACGGGCGCCCGGTCTACCCGGCTTACGCAGTAGGTGCGGCGGCAGCGATGGTCGCAACCGCAGTCGTCGTGGGTTCGCTGGTGAACACGCTGCCGGTGGGCTGCACCACCATCTACAGCCATGGTCTTGCCTACCAGCAGTGCGGCTCCACGTACTATCAGCCGCAGTTTTCGGGGTCCTCGACGACTTATATCGTCGTCAACGCGCCGTAGCGTCGCGCCAGCCCAGCCTGCGGATCTTGCGCAATAGCCGCCGGACGCGGGGGTGCCAAGCATTGCCGTTCTGGCACCGGCCCCCGCGGCAATCCGCCGTTCACGGCGCTGCACGGGGCGGCCGGCTTAATCCCGGGGGGTGCGATGCGCCTGCCGCCGAGGCCGCGTACCACAACACCCCTCGGGAGTGGCGTCACGCCGCCCGCTGGCCGCGCGGAGCGGGCGAACCCGGCCGTCAACAGCCGGCCAATTAGCGCCAGGGCCGGCGCCATCCAGCCGAGCTAGGCGCGGCCTGTGGCAGCAGAGCGCAGGACCGCGTCGAGCAAGGCGCAGCCTTCAGCCGTGACGAACACCACATTGAGCGTGCCGCGGTATAGCCGCTCGCTGGCGCTGATGGCGACTCTGTGCGCGGGCTCCAGGCGCGCGTCGCAGCAATAAAAATGCTGACCTTCCACCAACGTTGCGGCCAGCCCCTTGAAAGCCCGAAACGCCGTGCCTTTGGGTTTTGCGTACTGGGCATCGAGTTCCTTAAAAGTTCGCAGGTCGGCGCGAACCCATAAAAAATCAGCGGCTGACATGCGTAAGTCCTAGTAGTGGCGAGATCTAAAACCCGCGCGCGCCCGACGGACTGGGCGGGGGGGGCGGCCGGCTAAGGCGGACGGGCAATGAGCCCCGCCCGCCGCTAGCGCGTTGGCAGCCGCCCTGCACGGGCTGGGCTGGTGCTCAACCGTTCAGCGCATCGATCGCCCGCCAGCACGGCACCGATTGGTCGTCCGGGTTCACCGGCACAATGGCCACGTGGCTGGCGCCGGCGTCTAAGTGTGCCTGAATCCGCGTGTTAATCGTTTTCTCGTCGCCCCAAACCACCATGGCGTCGATTAAGCGGTCGCTGCCGCCGTGCGCAAAATCGGCATCGGTAAAGCCCGAGTCCCGCCACAGGTTCAAATAATTGGGCAACCCCAGATACAGCTTCATCATCTGGCGCCCCGCGAGCCGTGCCCGCGAGGCATCGGGGGTCAGGCACACGCGCTGCATGGGGCATAGCCATGGGCCGGGGCCCATGATCTCGCGCGCTTTGGCGGTGTGTTCGGGGGTTGAATTAGCCGGGTGAGAACCCTGCGTGGCGGTGCCCGCGAGTGCGGTCATCTTCGGCCCGAGGGCGGCCAAAACGATGGGCATTGCGCCGGCGGTGGTCATGATAGTGCCGTCGGCACTGGTGGTCACGGGTTGTTCGGAGAGCCCTTCAACCAGCAGATTTTGCGTCACGGAAATCGCTTTGTGGCTGGCTTTGATCGCCTCGAGATAGCTGCGCATCGTGGCCACCGGCTTGCCGTAGGCGTGTCCGCGCAGATTCACGAATAACGTATGCGACACGCCCAACCCGAGCAAAAAGCGTCCGCCCGATTGCTCAACCACCGTCTGCTGCATCATGGCGCAGGCCATGGGGTCGCGGCTGTAAATATTGACGATGCCGGTGGCGGCAATCAGCTTGTTGGTGTTCGCGAGAACAAAACTCGCGGCCAAAATTGGCTCGCGGCCCACGGCCTCGGGAAACCATACCGCGCCATAACCCAAGTTCTCAATGCGCTGAGCCGCACTCGCCACGGCCGCGGCGCGCATCCCATCGGTGAATAGAAAAATACCCCGTTGCGTCAGATTCATGCTCTTCTCCTTGATTGAATCGGTCTGGGCGCGGCCCGCGCCGCACGCTCTGCAGGCCCTCAATATTACGCCGGTGGCCGCAGTGTCCACCCACAAGATAACCGTGAGTGTCGCCTAAAGGCGAACGCCTCCTGCGCGGCCGTGGCGCTAGTGGTGCGGGGGGGGCTTAAAGATGCGCCCGCGCGGCGCGTGCGCACTCTTGGCGAACGGCGTGCGCCCAGCGCCCGCCGCACCCTAGCCGCCGAGGCCTGCTCGCGGCGCCGCTATCCATCTCTCATTTGAAGGATGACGCCGACTACCGCCCGGCCTAGACTTGAGCCGGCATCTCGTCACAACACCCGGAGGCTGCAATGAAATTCGGCATCATGTTCGACACGCATATCGACAAATGGGAACTCATACGTTATGCCGAGGAACTTGGCTACGACGCGGCCTGGGTGCCGGACTCCCAAATGATTTGGTCCGACTGCTACGCCACGATGGCGCTCGCGGCCGCTAATACGCAGCGCATTCGCATCGGCACCGGGGTTGCGATCACCGGTACGCGCATCGCACCGGTGACCGCGCATTCCATCGGTTCGATTAACCAACTAGCGCCGGGGCGCACATTTTTGGGCATCGGCACCGGCCACACCGCCATGCGGGTGATGGGGCAGGACCCGATGGGGGTGAAAGCCTTTCGCGAATATCTGCGCGTGGTGCGCGCGCTGCTGGCGGGCCAGACGGTGGACTACACCTATAACGGCCACACGCGTGAAATCCAGTTCATGCACCGCGAGCGTTATTTTGTGAACCTCGACCAGCAAATTCCTATTTACGTCGCCGCCAACGGGCCGTTGGTTTTAAAAGCCACGGGCGCTTTTGGTGACGGCTGGATGACGGTCTCGGTGGATCCGGCGGGCATCAGCGCGGCGCGCGGCCAAATTATGCAGGGCGCGCGTGACGTTGGCCGCACCCTACCAGAGAACTTTTACAGCGCCTGCACCACTTCCGCCTGCGTGCTGCGCGCCGGCGAGCGCCTGAGCGACGCACGGGTGATCGACGAAACCGGCTCCATGGTGACCTGCGTGCTGCATTTCGCGTGGGAAATCTGGAAACAGCACGGCAAACGGGACGAACTCATACCGCCGTTCTTTGCCGATGTCTGGGAGCGTTACTGCGCCCGGGTAGAGAATTACAGTTTGCCGCCGGCCGCGCGATTCCGGCAAATTCACAACGGCCACTGTACTTTTCTGCAACCCGAGGAACGCGTATTCGTGACGCCAGCGGCCATTGAAGCCTCCTGCCTAGTGGGCTCCGCGCAGGACATCATCGAGCGCATCCGCGCCCTGGAAGCCGCCGGGTTGCAGGAGGTTTCCTTCCTCCCGCCGGCGGACTACCAGCGCAAGGTTTACCGCGATCTCGCCGAGATGGTCATCCCGGCGTTCCGCTAAGCGTCGCCTCGCCACGCGGGACCTGAGCCGCGTGGTCGAGGACTTGCGGGAAGCTTAGCGAACGCTTGAGGCGGTGGTCGCGCGACTAGCGCGCTGCGGTGGTCGCGCGCCTGCGGGCCACGCCCGGTGCGCTCACGAGGAGACGTTATCCGGAGGCGGTGACAGCGCGGGTGCCGCACTCTGTTTTGAGGCTGGGGTTAACCCGCGCTGGGCGCCTTCTGCGCTAAGGAAATTCGCATGAGTGAGAGAAAAAAATTGCGCCTCGGGGCCTTCATGCGCCCGGTGAGCATCCACACCTCGGGCTGGCGTTACCCAGGGGCATTTCCGGACGCAAATTTTAATTTCGAACATCTAAAGCGCTTCGCACAAACTCTCGAGCGCGGCCGGTTTGATGCGTTTTTCATGGCCGACCACCTCGCCGTGCTCAACATGCCCATGGCCGCTCTGCAACGCAGCGCCACCGTGACCTCGTTTGATCCGCTCACGCTGTTACCGGCCTTGGCGGTGGTCACCGAACGCTTGGGGCTGATCGCCACCGCCTCCACGACCTACAACGATCCCTACCACGTGGCGCGTAAATTCGCCTCGCTCGACCATCTCAGCGGCGGGCGCGCGGGTTGGAATTTGGTGACCTCGGTCAACCCCTACGAGGCGCTTAATTTTGGCCTCCCGGCGCATCCCGAACACGCCGCGCGCTACCGCCGTGCGCGCGAGTTCTACACCGTCGTCACAGGCCTGTGGGATAGCTGGGCCGACGACGCCTTTGTGCGGGATGTGGCGCAGGGCGTGTTTTTTGATCCGCAGCGTCTGCACGTGCTCGACCACGTCGGCCCAGAATTCTCGGTCCGCGGCCCGCTCAACGTGGCCCGCCCGCCGCAGGGCTGGCCGGTGATAGTGCAGGCTGGATCTTCGGACGCGGGCCGCCAAATCGCGGCAGAAACCGCCGAGGCGATTTTTTCCGCCAGTAACACCCTCGCCAGTGCGCAGGAATTTTATGCGGATGTGAAAGAGCGGATGCGGGTCTATGGCCGCGATCCGGATCATCTCAAAGTGCTACCCGGCGTCTTTGTCATGGTCGCCGACAGCGTGGCCGCCGCCCGGGCCAAGAAGCGCCATTTGGACAGCCTGGTGCACCCGGCCAGCGGCCTTGCTACGCTGTCGGTGCTGTTGGGCTGCGATGTCAGTGGTTTTGATTTAGACCGGCCGCTGCCGGAAATTCCCGCCAGCAACGCCAGCAAAAGCAATCGCGACAGACTGGTAGCGATGGCCCAGGAGGAAGGCTTGAGCGTGCGCGAACTGGCCCAGTACGTCGGGGGAAGTTTCGGGCTCATGGAAATGATCGGTACGCCGGCCAGCATCGCCGATGAAATGGCGCAGTGGTTGGAGAGCAACGCCTGCGACGGGTTTAATATTATGTTTCCCTATCTCCCCGGCGGGCTGGACGACTTTGTGGAGCAGGTGGTGCCCGAGCTCCAGCGCCGCGGGATTTTTCGCCGCGAGTATGAAGGCCGCACGCTGCGCGAGAATCTGGGGTTGCCACGCCCCGCGAACCAATTTTTCCCGGACTAACGCGGGCCGCCGTCGGCCTGATCGCGGACTGGGGCCGGCGCGCCCCGCAGCTTGATCTGCGGCCCGCACGACTCCTATGCTAAAAAACGCTGTAAAACGGCTTTAACCAAGGGGAAATCGACATGAACGCCAGACCCAAGCTTGCCCACATCGTATTCATGACGGCCAACTTACCGACCATGCGTGATTGGTACCGCCAAGTGCTCGGCGCGCAGGTGGTATACGAGGACGGGGTGCTGTGTTTTCTGACTTTTGATGAAGAACATCACCGTCTGGCGTTGGTGTCGCCGCCGGGGGCGCCGTTGCAGCCGCGCACGGCCCTCACCACCTGCATGCACCACAGCGCCTACACGTTCCCGACGCTCGACGATTTACTCGGCCACTACGCGGAGCTGAAAGCCGTGGGCATCGAACCCCTCACGCCGATCCAGCACGGGATCACCACTTCCCTGTATTACCGGGACCCCGACGGTAATTTGGCAGAACTGCAAATCGACAATTTCGCCCACGCGCAGGCCGCGACGGACTACATGATGGGGGCAGAATTCGCCGCCGATCCGGTCGGGCCGGCCTTCGACCCCCAACGCATGGCCGCCGCCCTGCGCGCGGGCACGCCGGTGGCAACCCTGCTCACCCGCGCATGGGCGCAATCTGGGCCGGCCTTGCCCAATCCCATGGAGCGCCTCACCAGTCCCATGCCGACTTAGCGCGGATGGGTGGCTGTTGAGCGCACGTCGGCCCCCGCCGGGCCGCCGCCACCACGGCGGTAGCGGCGGGTTTGCGAGTCCGTTGGAGGCGCCCGTCATCATTGTCGGCGGGCAGCCTGCAAAACTGGCACCTCACGCAGCCCCGTCGGCGAGCATGCTGGGCGCTGCTGGCAAGCCGGCCACGGCGCGACGGCGGCGGCGATCGCCGGTGAGCGTCCCGCCAAAGACCTTGCACATCTCGCGCTGGCACCGTTAAGCGCGAGGGCGGCGGCGATCGCCGGTGCGCGTCCCGCCAAAGACCTTGCACATCTCGCGCTGGCACGGTTGAGCGCGAGGGCGGCGGCGATCGCCGGTGAGCGTCCCGCCAGCCCCGGCTCGTCGAACCAGTCGGGTTGCCGAGGGGCGAGGGCCGCCAAGATTCTGTTTGCGGCGGGCGAGCGCAATGCGCTGCGGTTGGTGACCGTAGCGGCCGCACTGGCGGCAGCGCGGCAACCGCGCGCGGCGAGGGCGTGGCACAGCCTCGGCGGGGGTCCCGCCTGCGCGCCCTCGTGTTCGTTACAATGCCCGGGCGTCGCGCAACGCGCAGGAGCTACAGGATGTCGCCAGACCGCTTACCCGTTGAATTTCAGGACCTCGATGGCCTGGTGGACGAGTGGGCGATTGCCACTTCCGGCGCGCGTGCAGACAAGCGCCTCACGAGCACGATTGAAACCCTGCGAGCCTTCTACGATCAACTCGAACCACGTGCCGCCAGCGCGCTCGCCTACTTGCAGGCGATTACCCTGGAGGCACTGACAACCACGGACGCCACCCTGCTGCGGCTGCTGTTGACGCTGGCCGAAGTCTCGCCCGCGATCGAGTGGTATGGCCGACCAGACGGCGCTATGGGCATGGACTCGCGCCGGCTGCGGCTCATCGTC
>SHZJ01000031.1:0-37500 GCA_009692365.1 Gammaproteobacteria bacterium | reverse complement strand
CCGATACGGGCGGTGAAATCCCCCACCAAAAAGAGGATCTGATGACCTTGGTCTTGGAATTGGCGCAGTTTGGTCAACACGACGGTATGCCCTAAATGGATATCTGGGGCGGTCGGGTCGAAGCCGGCCTTGACCCGCAGGGGCCTGCCTGTGCCCAGCCTGTGAAAAAATTCTTCGCGTGGCAGGATTTCGGCAGCGCCGCGGCATAGCAGTTCTAAAGATGGCGTCATGAGGGTTCCGGTGTAGCGCAATTTGGACGATTTCCAGCCTAACACAGGGGCTGATTTTTCTTAATTTGCCCCTGCAAAGCGGTAATCCCGGCCAGTTTTTCGGTCCTTCCCGCCACTTGATGGAATTGCGCGCTAGGGCCGGCCCTCAGGTTTTGGTCCGGGACGAACTGCCAAAATTGCGCGATCAGATTAAAAATCTGACGGCCGCAGGGTGCAAGGCAATGCAGCCGAGGGGCGTTTAATGCTCTATATTTGCGAGGAGGAAGCGGGAAAGCCAGTTGAAGTACGCACGAACCATCGTTTACGCAGCGGTGTCTCAGGTCCCGACAGGGCGGGGCAACGCGCGGCGCGGGCGCGTTTTGGCTACCTGCGTGGTGCTGGCAGTGGCGGTAGTCTGGCTCGGCATTTTCGCGCTCCGCGGTGCTTTTTCGACTCGGCCGTTGGCCTCGCAGCCGGATCTCGCGCACGCAACGGGCGAGCGTGTTGGTTTGCGTATAGGGTCCACAAGCCCTGCCAGTCAACGGGCGACTGATAGTCCGAGGCTGCCTTTTGAGCCCCGCGTACCGCCCCCGGTCGCTGCGGCGCCCAACGCCAACGACGGGGTACTGGCGGGTTGGCAAAAAATCACGATTCGCGCAGGCGATACGCTCTCGCTGATTTTTACTCGACTGGGGTTTCTTCCTGGCGATATGGCAGCGGTTTTAGCCGATGTCAAAGCGGCTAAAACTCTCAAAGCGCTGACCGTCGGCGAACCGTTCTACTACCGCACCGAGGCGGGGGTGCTCTCTGCTATCGCCTACAGAGTGGACAACTTCCGCACCTTAATTGCCACTCGCGAAGGCCAAGGTTTCAAGATCAACTTAGACACCGTGAAACCTGAGGTGCGGCGCGCGCTGTCGTCCGGCCTCATCACGCGCTCGTTGTTCTTGGATGGTCAGGCGGCAGGTCTGCCCGAACGAGTGATCATGGACTTCGCCGATTTGTTCGGTTGGGACGTCGATTTTGTCCGCGATATCAAGCGCGGCGATCGCTTCAAAGTCATTTATGAGGAGATTTTTCGCAACGGCGAGAAAGTGGAGAACGGCAAAATCATCGCGGCCGAATTCATTAATGGCGGACGGGTCTTGCGGGCGGTCCATTACAAGAATGGCGATGGCCTAGAGGGCTACTTCAGCGACCGGGGGGAAGCCTTGAAAAAGGCGTTCCTGCTCGCGCCCCTCAACTTCACCAAGATCAGTTCGCGTTTCAATCTCGCTCGACGCCACCCTCTCCTCAATCGAATTCGGGCTCACAAAGGCGTGGACTACGCCGCCCCGATGGGCACTCCGGTGCGGGCCGTCGCGACCGGCAAAATAGACTTTCGGGGCGTTCAAAATGGGTATGGCAACGCGATAGTGCTGCAGCACGGCGATCGCTACAGCACCCTGTATGGCCACCTGCGCAAATTTGCTGCTGGACTCTCGCAGGGGAACACGGTCAAGCAGGGACAGTTGATCGGCTATGTCGGCATGACGGGTCTCGCGACAGGCCCGCACCTACACTATGAATTTAGAATCAACGGGGTGCATGTGGACCCTCTGACCGTCAAGCTGCCGCACTCGATGCCCATGGAAAAGCGCTACCTCGCCGATTTCCGCCGTCAAACCGGTGCCCTGATCGAGGAGCTAGTCGCCATGAACAACGAGAAGTCTTCCGACCCCGCGACGGTGGCGACCGCGCCTGAGCCAAACGCGACGCCTGCGCGCACGCGCTGACCCACGGCGGACACCCTGTGGCTAGCGGGCTTTACCTTGGCTTGATCTCTGGCACCAGCATGGACGGTGTGGATGCGGCGCTGATCCGCCTGACGCACGATGGCATGGCGTTGCTGGCGTTCGCCGAAACACCCTATCCCGAGGATCTGCGCGAGGCCCTAGAACAGGCGGTCAGGCTAGAAACGCTGACGCTCGAGGGTTTCGGCGCCCTCCATGTTCGGGTGGGCCGGGCGTTCGCCCAGGCCGCGCTGGGGCTGCTGAGTTCGTGTGGGATTAGCCCCGCTGAAGTTACCGCCATCGGCAGTCACGGTCAGACGCTGCTGCACAAGCCGCAGGCCAACCCCGCGTTCAGTCTGCAAATCGGCGACCCCTCGCTCATCGCGTATACGACGGGCATCGTGACTGTCGCCGACTTTCGCGCCAAGGACATTGCGGCCCACGGGCAGGGCGCGCCGCTGGTGCCCCCATTTCACCAATTTGCATTGGGCGGTGGGGAGCGCGGCTTGGCGGTATTGAATATTGGCGGGATTGCCAACATCACCTTGTTCCCAGATAACGCGCCGGTATTGGGCTTTGACACCGGCCCGGGCAATACCCTGATGGACCTGTGGATCCGCCTGCATCGCGGTGAGTCGTTCGACCGCGACGGCAGTTGGGGGCGATCCGGAGTCCCGGCTGCGGAACTTTTAGAGGCCTGTCTCGCCGACGACTATTTTCGTCAAGCCGCTCCCAAGTCGTCCGGTCGCGATTATTTCAACCTGGCGTGGTTGCGCCAACGCTTGGCCAGCACCACGCTGGCGCCCTTAGCCCCGCACGATGTTCAAGCAACCCTTACGCACCTCACGGCGCGTAGCGTCGTCGCCGCCATCGCGCAGCACCTGCCGGCATGTCGGCGCTTAGCGGTGTGTGGTGGCGGTGCGAAGAATAGCTTTTTGATGGACTTGCTCGGCACGCTGCTACCGAGCGCGTCCGTCCACTCGACCGATGACTTGGGTTTACCGGCGGCAGCAGTTGAAGCCTGCGCGTTTGCTTGGCTGGCGGCGCGCCGGTTAAGTGCCGAACCGGGCAATATTCCCAGCGTGACCGGCGCGCGGCGCGCGCTCGTGCTCGGCGGAATTTACGCGCCGGACTGAACGCCTGTTGCGTGAGCTCAGACGGAAAAAGAGGAACCGCAGCCGCAGGTCGTGCTCGCATTCGGGTTGCGAATGACGAACTGCGCGCCTTCGAGGCCCTCGCTGTAGTCGATTTCTGCGCCCATTAGGTACTGGATGCTCATCGGGTCGATGAGCAACTTGACGCCCTGATTTTCGACCACGGTATCGCCGTCGCCTTGGGTTTGATCGAAGGTAAATCCATACTGAAAACCTGAGCATCCGCCGCCCGAAATGAACACGCGGAGCATCAGCGATTGGTCGCCCTCTTCGTCGATCAGTTCCTTCACCTTGTAGGCGGCGGCATCGGAGAAATTAAGGGCTGTGGGGAATTCTTCTTGGGCGGTCATAGCTGCTTTCCTGATTCCAAATCTACGGGCTGTGGCATTTAGGCTTCTTCGGTATCGGCACGCGCCGGGTTATGGCTGAGTGCCAACGCTGGCCGATGGGGGTCCGGCAGACGCACCAGCTTGCCGTTGACCTCTGCGCCCATCGCCATTTCTATCAGTCGGTAATGCACATCACCCTCGACCCGCGCTTGGGCAGCAAGTTCAATGTGCTCAGTGGCGTACACGTCCCCTTTTACCGAGCCATTCATGATGATACGCGGCACGCGGACTTCGCCTTGAATGGCGCCGCGCTCGCTGACGCTCAACGTTGCCTGCTCGTCTTGTTGCGCCGACACGCTGCCATGCACGGCACCGTTGATATGCAGGCCGCCGCTGAACGCAATGTCGCCCGTGATCACTGTTTGATGTCCCACTAGGGAGTCGATCCGTGAGGGCGAGTGCTTCTTTTTGCCGAACATCGTCTTGCGTAGATTCCGCTGGGTGGCCGGGATAACACGCCAAGCATGTCCTGAATCGGCACATTATTACAAGCCCCGCCGCTCTGGACGACAGCTTGGCGGCAAAAACTGACGCTGGCACGACCCCGTGTCCCCGCCGCCCCTGTCATCCAGACCGCCTTGACGCTAAATTAGACAGCAGAATCTGGCGCCGAGGCGGACCTAAGCCCACCCCCACGACGCCGGTTGCCCCACTCCTGCTGCGGAACCTCACATGTACCTCTGGCTCAAGGCCCTCCATATCATTTCGATGGTGACTTGGTTCGCCGGCCTTTTTTATCTGCCGCGTCTGTTTGTCTATCACACGCTCACGCAGGATGCGCCGGGCCGCGAGCGCTTCAAAGTGATGGAACGCAAGCTGTACCGCGGCATCATGACCCCCAGCGCCCTGCTCACCGTGCTCTTTGGCGCAGCCATGTTGTGGCTGATGGGGAGCGACTGGCTTTGGCAAACACAGTGGGTGCAAATCAAGCTCGTACTCGTCGGGGTTTTGTTGGTTTATCACGCTTATCTGGGGTCCCTGGTCGGCGTTTTTGACCGTGACGCCAATCGAAGTGGCCATGTTTTCTACCGTTGGATCAACGAATTCCCGGTGCTCATCCTCATCGCGGCGGTCATTTTGGCGGTGCTCAAGCCGGCATGATTCGATGCTAGGGCTCGAGCAGCTCGAAATCATCCCGACGCGCGCCACAATCTGGGCAGGTCCAGTTCAGCGGCAAGTCCGCAAAGCGCGTCCCGGGCGCAATCCCTTCCATCGGCAAGCCGGCGGCCTCATCGTAGATAAGTCCGCAAATAACGCAGATATAGCGCTTAAACATGTCTAATTCCTCTCAATACCCGCACGCTTGCCGAAGCTGAGAAAAACGCTACCCGATGGAAAGCCTTGTGGAACCACGCATGCTGCGGCCCGGCCTGCTCCTGATCATCGCCGGCGACGACCCCAGCGGCGCCGGGATTAAGGCCGACAGCGGCCCCGCTGCGGCGCTGGGGAGTCGCACGGCAACCCTCATCACCTGTCTTACGATCCAAAACCCGCACGGGGTCAAGAAAAAACCGCCAACGGCCCCAGATTTTCTGGAGTCTCAAGCCGCCTGTCTACTCGAGGACCGATGCCTGGTGGCCGCCCACCAGCCGGGATTGAGCCCCGATCTGGGCGTGTTGGAGGCGATTCTCAACCTTTTGACGATGCTATTCGCGGGCACCCCGCTCATCCTTGAGCCGGTGCTGGGCGCCAGTGCCGGCGGACCGCTCTCAAAGCCCAGGATGGCCAGTGCCCTGCGGGCACGCCCCTTGCCGCGCGTGCTGCTGAGCACGCCCAACCTGCGTGAGGCGCGCCGGTTGTGGGAAATCGACGCCACACCGCGACGATCTGGGACCGCCGCGTTGGGTGGGAGCGCTCACCACGGGCGCCGATGGGCCCGGCACGCCCAGGACGCACCTGCTCCATCACGCCGCAGAACCCTTTGCTATCTATCATTGGCGGCACCTACGCGGGGTGTTCCACGGGTCGGGCCGTGCGCTGTCCACCGCCCTCGCGCGGGCCGTGGACAGCGGCGGCGGCCAGTTTCTCCCAACCCGACCGGTCGAGTAATCAATTCATGAGGAAAGCTTTGCCAACAGGCGGTCTGTACGCCATTACCGAGGACCGCCCGCAAACGCTGTCGGCCTTGGTCGCACAGGTCGAAGCGGCCTTGCGCGGCGGCGCGGTCGTGGTGCAATACCGGCGAAAAACCCAGAGTCCCGCCACGCAGCGGCGCGAGGCTGCCGCGCTGCTAGCGGTCTGCGAACGACACGCAGGGGTGTTCATCGTGAACGATGACGTTGAACTGGCACTTGCCGTTGGAGCCCACGGCGTGCATTTGGGGCGCGAGGACGAGTCCTATCTGGCACTCGCGTCCAACCCGACGCGCACGCTCCTGCTGGGCGTGTCGTGCTACGACTCTTTAGGCCTCGCGCGCCTAGCCTGCGCCGCAGGCGTCGACTACCTCGCTTTCGGCAGCATTTTCCCCAGCCGCAGCAAGCCCCACGCACCAGCCTGCGCGCTCGCGGTGCTTGCCCAAGCACGACTGGAGTTCAATGTCCCCATCGTTGCGATAGGCGGGATTACCCCCGAGAATGCCGCATTGGTGGTCGCCGCTGGGGCCCATTTCATCGCGGCCATCGGGGGCGTATTCGCCCAAGACTGCGTGGCAACCAGTGCCGCGCGCTACGCCCGGCTATTTCCCCCCTCCAGAGTAGTACCCCATGTTTGAGCGCTCAGCAGCCCTGTTCAACGAAGCCCAGTCCTGCATCCCCGGCGGCGTCAACTCACCGGTGCGGGCGTTCAACGGCGTCGGTGGCACGCCAATTTTTATGGAACGGGGGCAGGGTCCGTATCTGTTCGATGCGGATGGTAATCGCTACATCGATTACATCGGCGGCTGGGGCCCCATGATCGCAGGCCATGCGCATCCGCAGGTGGTCGCCGCCATCAAAGAACAGCTGGAATTTGGCCTTGGTTTCGGTACACCGACCGCGATCGAATCCACCTTGGCGCAGCAGGTACGCGCCCTCATGCCCAGCGCCGAACGCGTGCGGATGGTGAGTTCGGGCACCGAGGCCGCCATGAGTGCTATTCGCTTGGCGCGGGGCTACACCGGCCGGGATTTGATTATCAAATTTGAAGGCTGCTATCACGGTCACGCCGATTCCCTGCTAGTCAAAGCAGGTTCGGGGGCCCTCACACTGGGCGTCCCCACCTCGCCCGGCGTACCCATGGCGTTGGCGCAGTTGACCCTCACCCTACCCTACAACGACATCGACTCGGTGGCCGCCCTCATGGCCACGCACGGCCCCAAGGTGGCCGCGGTCATCGTGGAACCTATCGCCGGGAACATGAACTGCATCCTCCCCCGGCCGGGTTTTCTGGAAGGGCTGCGGGAAATCTGCAGCCGCTATGGCACGGTGTTGATTCTAGACGAGGTGATGACCGGCTTTCGCGTGCATGCCGGTGGCGCGCAAACGCTCTACGGCATCACGCCGGACCTGACAGTGCTGGGGAAAATTATCGGTGGCGGCCTGCCGGTAGGTGCCTTCGCAGGATCGGCAGAAATCATGTCGCACATCGCCCCCAGCGGGGCGATTTATCAGGCGGGCACGCTGTCCGGCAACCCGCTGGCGATGGCGAGCGGGCTGGCCACGCTTAAGTTGATATCAGCGCCCGGGTTTCATCACGCGCTCGCCGCGCGGACCCACCAACTCACCATGGGGTTAAGCGCCGCGGCACGCCGAGCCGGGATCCCGCTGGTGGTGAATGAGGTGCCTGGCATGTTTGGATTTTTCTTTACGGATCAGCCGCGGGTTGAAACTTTTGAGCACGTGGCCGCCTGCAATATCGAGCGCTTCAAAGCGTTTTTCCACGCCATGTTAGCGGCAGGGGTTTATCTTGCGCCGTCGGCTTATGAGGCCGGATTTGTCTCATCCGCCCACAGCGCCGAGGTGATCGAAGCAACTCTCGCGGCGGCCGAACGGGCTTTTGCCCAACTGAAACGCTGAAGTCGCCACCGGGCAGCACGCTGCGGGTGGCTTTAAATCTCGGTAAACAAACCGACCCGCAGGCCAGCACCGGAATAAATCTCCTGACCGTCTACCAGCATGGTGCCATTGCCAATACCCATCGTGAGCCCACGCTGGACCATGCGACGGATATCAATGCGGTAGGTCACGAGTTTTTTGTCCGGCGGAACCTGTCCAGAGAACTGGATTTCGCTGCCGCCGAGCGCGCGTCCGCGCCCTATGCCGCCATTCCAAGCCAAGAAAAAGCCGATGAGCTGCCACATGGCGTCCAGCCCCAAACAACCGGGCATCACCGGGTCACCTTGAAAGTGGCAGTGGAAAAACCACAGCGAGGGGTCGATATCGAGCTCCGCAACGATTTCACCCTTGCCGTAATGCCCGCCCTTATCGTCGATGTGCACGATGCGGTCGAACATCAGCATGGGCGGCAGCGGCAATTGGGCGTTACCCGGCCCGAACAGTTCTCCGCGGCCGCAGGAGAGCAATTCTTCGTTGGTGTAAAAATTTTTGCGCAGCCCATTCAGCATGATGGGCGCAGTGGGATGGGTGGGCGCAGACACTGCTATGAAGTTCCGTCCAGAATGGGACGCGAGTATAGCAGTTCACCGCAGCATCGCTTGCTCAATCAAAATCGAATTCGGCCCTCACGCAGGTCTCACCGGGCGTGGAATGTAGGTGCAGCCGCCCGCCGTAACCTTCCTCCACGATATCGCGCACCACGGACAGCCCAATGCCCTGCCCTTCGGTAGATTCATCCATCCGCAGGCCCCGCCTCAGGACTTCCTGCAACATCGGTCCGGGCAGACCCGGGCCGTTGTCCTGCACTAGAATTTCTAGCGACCTGCGGCGTTGGCCGGGCTTTTCTGGTGCTGGCGCCGCCTGGATTTGGACTTTGCTGCGAGCCCATTTGCAGGCGTTATCCGCCAAGTTACCCACGACTTCCATCAAGTCGCCCTGGTCACCATAAAATAGCGATTCTGGCGCCGCCTTAACCACGATCTCGAGATTGCGGGCGTGGTAGACCTTGCGCAGGGAATCAGCAATGCGTTCCAACACCGGACTAACCTCGATGGGCGGCGCGAAAGCATGCCGTCCGACGGTCGCGGCCCGCTGCAGTTGGTAGCGAACCGTATCGTTGAGCTGGGCTACTTGGTCTTGCAAAGTGT
This sequence comes from Gammaproteobacteria bacterium, assembly GCA_009692365.1. GTDB lineage: Bacteria > Pseudomonadota > Gammaproteobacteria. The sequence continues at coordinate 28,797 of SHZJ01000031.1, read as the reverse complement.
GCCGCGCAGCGTCTTCGAGCGGGCCCGCATCCAGCGTCGAGCGAATAACGGCCAGTGGTGTTTTAAGGCTGTGGGCGAGGTCGCCCAGCGCATGACGATAACGTTGGAGGTGGGAATCACGCGCGGCAATGAGGGCGTTTAAATTGCGGGTCAACGCACGCAGCTCGCGCGGATACTGTCCGCTGATGGCCGTTTGTCGACCCGCTTCAATGGCCCGCACCTCAATGGCAACCGCCCGCAAGGGCCGCAAACCCCAACGCAAAATGAGCGTCTGCACCAACAATAAAAATCCCGCGAGAAACCCAAACCACAGCGACACGCTGCGCTGAAAGCCGGCGACCTGCAGCGCGTAAGCACGGCGCGCCTCGCACACCTGCAAAACGAAAGACGCGGGCCGCGCCCGGCTCCCAGCCTCCCACAAAACCGAGTAACTCAGGCAAAACAACGGTTCTTCCGCGGAGCTGACCAGTTGCTGAAACACAAACTCTCCCACCGGCGGCTCCGGCGGCGGTTGCACGCCTAGGCCCAACATCGAGCGCGAGCGCCACAGCGGTTGACCGGCGCCGGCAAAAATTTGCGCGTAATGGCCAGAATCCGGCACCGAAAGAGCGAGGTCCGGCAGGGTCTCCGGCATAGGCTCGGTGGCCGGGGGATCCAGATTAGCGAGGCTGAGCAGCATGAAAATTTGCGCTTTGAGTCGCTCTTGAACCGAGGCGAGCGCGTTATCGCGAAAGGCGTGGTTGATGGCGAGGCCGGCGACCCCCAAAAAAATAATCAGCACGGCACCGGCGGCAACCAGAATTCTGGCATTGAGCGAGCGTGGCATTGGCAGCCCGCCGGGCAAATGCGGGGCTTACGCTTCGGTGCGCGTGGGCGCCGGCGCGTAGCGAAATCGGTAGCCTTGACCGCGCGCTGTCTCCACCGGATTCAGGGTTCGGTCTGGATCGAGCTTGCGACGTAAACGGCCAATGATGACTTCCAGAACATTGCTGTCGCGGTCGGCGTCTTCTTCATACAGGTGTTCGCTCAGTTCACTCTTGGAAACCACTCGGCCCGCATGCAGCATGAGGTACTCCAAAACTTTGTACTCGAAGGCGGTAATCTCGATCTCGACCTCACCCGCGTGCAAGGTTTTGCCGGAAGTATCCAGCGTAAACGGGCCGCAACGTAGACGCGGATCAGACCATCCTGCGGCTCGCCGCAGCAGCGCCCGAACGCGCGCCAGCAGTTCCTCGGCATGGAACGGTTTCACCAAGTAATCGTCCGCACCCAGCTCGAGTCCCGCCACTTTGTCTTCCCAACTGCCGCGGGCCGTCAAAATCAGGATCGGGAAGCGGCGCTCGGCCGCGCGCCAGCGCTTGATTAGCTCGGTGCCGGGAATGTCGGGCAGACCCAAGTCGACGATGGCCAGATCGATGGGGTATTCAATGCCCACATGGAGGCCATCGCGGCCATTCCCCGCCAGGTCTAGGGCATAACCTTCCGCGCGTAGGCGGGCCCCCAGAGTAGCCAGTAAATTAGGCTCATCTTCAACGAGTAATACACGCATCGCTTGGTTGCCCTACCGCAGAGTTCCAGAATCGCTGTCCACCACCACCGTGCGCACATGTCCCGGATTAACCAGCAAGCGCACGGCATAGGTGCGAGGTTCCTCGACGACCAAGGTGCGCACCGCGAGGACTTGTCCACCGGTCGTTTCGCGCGCAATTTCCGCCGCCTGCGCGGCACTCAAGCCTAGCGTTGCGCCGCGCGGGGGGGGCGACGCCAGTGCATCGGCGGCCACATTACCCGTCACCCAGACCAAGCTCAAAAAGCTGACTAAGCGGCACTTGCTGCTGAGATCTCGGTTCATCGTTGCGGTCTCGTCGGGTAATTTATCGAGCCCTATGCTGGACCGCGGGTGCTTAACCGGCACTGAATTAGTCAGCGCAGCGGGCGGTCATGCTGCAGGGAGGGCACCATCGCACGGGCTTGCGCCACCCGCTCGACGTCGATATCGGCCAGCACATAGCCACTCGCTTCACCGGCGTCGGCCAGCACCGCGCCCCACGGATCCACGATGAGGGAATGCCCAAACGTGCGGCGACCCCAGCGGCGACGCCCACACTGGGCTGCGGCGAAGACAAAGCAGCCGGTCTCGATGGCGCGGGCACGCACCAAAACTTCCCAATGCGCCTCGCCGGTAGTGGCGGTGAACGCGGCGGGGATCGCGAGAAAATCTGCCCCACGCTGGGCGAGTTCACGATAAAGGTGGGGAAAACGCACGTCGTAGCAGATGCTCAGACCCAGTCGGCCCCACGGGAGCTCAACGACGCTAAGGCTGTCGCCCGCCGCCACTGTGGCAGACTCGCGATAAGTCTCGCCCTGCCGCAGGTTCACATCGAACAGGTGAATTTTGTTGTAGGTTGCCAGCCGCGTGCCGTTAGCATCAAACACGTAGCTGCGGTTGCTGACCAGCCCATCCTCGCGTTTGATGGTGAGTGAGCCCAACGCCAGGACCACGCCCAGTTCCTTGGCCAGCGCGGGAAGGACGCTCAACGCCGGGTGGGTGTCCTCGGTGTAGCCCCGCTCTAAATAGTTGGTGTCAACCGGCTCGAGGCAGCTGAAATTCTCCGGCAGGCAGATCAGCACCGCGCCCGCGCCGGCCGCCGCTCGCACGAGTTGCGCGGCCTCGGCGAGATTAGCCGCAACATCATCCTCTGCGCAGTTTTGGATACAGGCGACGCGAAATGGCTGGTTCATCGTTGGCTTAATCCAGCTTGCCGGCCGCGATCACCACCCCGTCTGCGTCGGCGTAGAGGTAATCGCCGGGGTTCACCCTCACGTCCGCGAAGCGGAGCAGCACATCGCGGGCGCCGAGGCCTTTTTTCACGCTTTTACGTGGGTTACTGGCCAAGGCTTTTACTCCGATAGCGAGTCGGCTGAGCGGCACGCCGTCCCGAATACAGCCATAGACAAGAATGCCAGCCCAGCCATTTTGCACCCCCAGTGCCGCCAGCAAGTCACCCACCAACGCGCACCGCAGCGAGCCGCCACCGTCCACCACCAACACTCGCCCGCAGCCGGGCTCTTCCAACGCGGTGCGCACCAAGCTGTTATCTTCGAAAACCTTGAGCGTCACGACCGTGCCCTCAAAACTTGCGTGGCCGCCGTAATCCCGGAAAAGCGGCGCCATCACCCGGAGGTTTTCGCCGTGGGCGTCGTAGAGATCGGCGGTCGCTGCGGCCATGACGGGCTCTCCGGAGTTAACAATGAAAAAGGGGCAGCAATCAAGGGCGGGGCGTCTACCACCGCCACTGCACTGCGAGCCAGTCCGGACGCCACGCCCGGGCCGGTGTCAGGCGGGTTTGGGCTTGCGTGGACGTTGCCAGCCGGCGATCGATTTTTGCCGCACCCGGCTAATGACCAGTCGTTCGGCGGCGACGTCTTCCGTCACGGTGGTGCCGGCCCCGATGGTCGCCCCTTGACCGATCCTCACCGGGGCGACGAGCTGCGTGTCCGAGCCAATAAAAACATCATCCTCAATGATGGTTTTATGCTTGAAGGCGCCATCATAGTTGCAGGTGATGGTGCCCGCACCTACGTTGACGTTGCGACCTATTTCGCTGTCGCCGATATAGGCCAAGTGGTTGGCCTTCGAGTGCTCGCCCAATGAGGATTTTTTTACCTCGACGAAGTTACCAATATGGACCTCGGCGGCCAAGTCGGTCTCTGGCCGGATCCTCGCAAACGGACCAATGCGCGCGCGCGCGCCGATGCGCGCCCCTTCAATCACCGAATTCGCCAGCACCTCCACGCCATCCCCCAACGTGGAGTCCACGATAAGACAGTTGGGGCCAATGCGCACCTGCGCGCCCAGCGTGACCGTGCCTTCAAAAATGGCGTTCACATCAATGATGGTGTCGGGCCCGCTGACCAAACTGCCCCGAATATCGATGCGTGCCGGGTCGCGCAGGGTCACACCAGCCGCCATCAGCGCGTGCGCCGCAGCGCGCTGAAAAGCACGCTCCAGGGTGGCGAGCTGGCGGCGGTCGTTGACGCCGGTCACCTCGAGGACATCCGGGGCGCTAACCCCGACCACGCGAATGCCCTCCGCTACCGCACGGGCCACACAATCGGTTAGGTAATACTCGCCTTGCGAATTGTTACGGGCCAGGGTCGGTAACCAACGGTGCAAATACGCCCCGCTAACCGCCATCACCCCGGTGTTGAATTCACCCAACGCGAGTTCGTCGGGCGTTGCGTCCTTCTGCTCAACGATACGCATAATCTCGCCCGCCGCGTCGCGCACGATGCGTCCGTAGCCGCTGGCGTCTGCCAGCGTTGCGGTGAGCAGCGCAAAGCCGCTTTCGCCCGCCGCACGCAGCATGCGCTCGAGCGTCTGCGCGCTGAGCAAAGGAACATCGCCATACAGTATCAGGACGGTTTGGTCGGGGGGCAGCAGCGGCAGGGCTTGCGCCACGGCGTGGCCCGTGCCGAGTTGCTCGCGCTGTTCAACCCAGGCGATGTCATGGGCCGCGAGGGCGGCGTGCAACAGCGCACCGCCGTGGCCAAAAACGACCACCGGGCGGCTATCGCTCACGCGTGCGGCGGTAGCTAAAACGTGGGCCACCAACGCGCGGCCACCGATTTGATGCAGCACTTTAGGCAGGTCAGAGCGCATGCGCTGTCCCTTGCCGGCCGCCAGAATACAAATTGCTGCGCCCATCGGAACGTCACTCGAAGCTGTTTATTGGGGGGATTTTAGGCCGGTGGTGTCGCCCTAAGCTAGGGCCGAGCGCACCGCCTGGAAGTGCGCGACCCCGGGCGAGTGGGACGCCCGCAGCGGCGTCCGCGCCAACCCTAGTTGCCGCGCCGCCGCAGTCGCTGAATGGTTTGCAGCTGCGCGGCGAGTTCGGCGAACTCGGCCTGCGCTTTGGCGAAGTCTAGTTTGTCGCTGCGCCCCGCCAGCACTTCTTCCGCATCTTGGCGAGCTTTGACGACCGCCGCCTCGTCGAGGTCCTGGGCCCTGATGACGGTATCCGATAGCACGGTGACGATTTTAGGTTGGACTTCGAGTATCCCGCCCGAGACGTAGAAACCCTGCTGCTCGCCACCCACCAGTTGCACCCGCACTTCGCCGGGCCGCAGCTGCGTCAATAACGCCGCGTGCCCTGGCAAAATACCCACTTCGCCCAGGGTGCCGGGGGCGATCACCATCTCCACTTCGCCCGCAAAAATTGCGCGCTCGGCGCTGACGATCTCGACGTGCATAGTTGCCATGGGTACGTTGCGCCTTACTTAGAGCGTTTTAGCTTTTTCGACTGCGTCTTCAATCGTCCCAACCATATAAAACGCCTGCTCGGGGAGGTGGTCGTATTCGCCAGCGACAATGGCCTTGAAGCCCCGGATGGTTTCTTTAAGCGGCACATAGCGGCCCTTCGCCCCGGTAAACACTTCGGCCACGAAATAGGGCTGTGAGAGGAAACGCTGGATTTTGCGGGCCCGAGACACCGACAAGCGATCTTCTTCGGAGAGTTCGTCCATGCCCAGAATGGCGATGATGTCGCGGAGTTCTTTATAGCGCTGGAGCGTGCCCTGCACTAAACGCGCGGTGTCGTAGTGGTCCTGGCCCACCACCAGAGGGTCCAGCTGCCGACTGGTGGAATCCAGCGGGTCGACGGCGGGATAGATCCCCAGTTCGGCAATCTGCCGCGACAGCACCACGGTGGCATCCAAATGCGCGAAGGTGGTTGCCGGGGAGGGATCGGTTAAGTCGTCCGCCGGCACGTAAACCGCCTGAATCGAAGTAATCGAACCCGTGCGCGTGGAGGTAATGCGTTCCTGCAAGCGACCCATTTCCTCTGCCAGCGTTGGCTGATAGCCCACGGCCGAGGGCATGCGACCCAACAGCGCCGACACTTCGGTACCGGCCAGCGTAAAACGATAGATGTTGTCTACGAAGAACAGCACGTCGCGCCCCTCGTCACGGAATTTCTCCGCCAAGGTCAGGCCCGTCAGCGCCACCCGCAGGCGGTTGCCCGGGGGCTCGTTCATCTGGCCGTAGACCAGCGACACCTTATCGAGCACGTTGGAGTCTTTCATCTCGTGATAAAAGTCGTTGCCCTCACGGGTGCGCTCACCCACCCCGGCAAACACCGAGAACCCGCTGTGCTCGATGGCGATATTGCGGATGAGTTCCATCATGTTCACGGTCTTGCCCACACCGGCACCGCCGAACAAGCCCACTTTGCCGCCCTTCGCAAAGGGGCAGATCAAATCGATGACCTTAATGCCCGTTTCCAGCAGTTCGGTGGCCGGCGACAGATCGGTAAATTTGGGCGCCTCGCGATGAATAGACATCATCTCGGTGGTGTCCATGGGACCGGCCTCGTCGATGGGTTCGCCCAGCACGTTCATGATGCGGCCCAAGGTCTTTTGACCCACGGGCACCATGATCGGCGCGCCGGTGTTATCCACCACCATGCCCCGCCGCAATCCGTCGGTGGAGCCCAGCGCGATGGTACGCACCACGCCATCCCCCAGCTGTTGCTGGACTTCCAGTGTCGTGGCGGCGCCTTGGAGCTTTAAGGCGTCATAGATTTTCGGTACTTCGCTGGTCGGGAACTTGACGTCGATGACCGCGCCAATGATTTGCGAGATGGAGCCACTCATGCTTCGGTTCCTCTGAGAATTCTTGATTCTGGGCAGTTGGGGCTTAAACAGCCGCCGCGCCGCTGACGATTTCGGCGAGTTCTTGCGTAATCGCCGCCTGCCTAGCCTTGTTGTAAATCAGCTGCAGCTCTTTAATGAGCTTACTCGCGTTATCTGATGCGCTTTTCATCGCCACCATCCGCGCGGCCTGTTCGCAGGCAATATTTTCGACCAATCGTTGATAGACCAAGGATTCCACGTAGCGACTGAGCAGCGGGTCCAAAACCTCGGCGGCTGAAGGCTCATAGATGTAATCCCAAGCAAAACTGGCTGCGGGGCCCTCCACCGGCGGCAAGGGCAACAGTTGCTCTAAATCCGCTTTCTGGGTCATGGAGTTCACGAAGTCGTTGGAGGCGATGAAGACTTGGTCGACCCGACCTTCGCGGTAGGCGTCGAGCATAATCGTCAAAAGTCCGATGATTTGTTCGAGATGAGGGGCGTCGCCCAGTTTGCTGACCTGTCCCAGCACCTTGCCGCCCACGCGATGAAAGAACTGCAGCGCTTTGCGGCCAATGGTGCAGACCTCAAACTCCACCCCCTCGGCCTGCCACTTTTTAAGGTGCTGCACCAGCATGCGGAACAGGTTGGAATTCAGCCCCCCGCACAGACCGCGGTCGCTAGAGACCACGATAATGCCCACTCGTTTGACGCTGCGAACCGTCAAGAAAGGGTGGTGATACTCGGAGCGCGCCGCCGACACATGCGAAATAACGCTCCTCATGCGCTCGGCATAAGGGCGCGCAGCGCGCATCCGATCCTGCGCTTTACGCATTTTGCTCGTCGCCACCATTTCCATGGCGCGCGTGATCTTCTGCGTGTTTTGCACGCTCGCGATCTTGACTCGAATTTCTTTCCCGACGGCCATGGCTAATATTCCCTGCGCGCTACCAGGTCTGGGTCTGCTTGAACAGCGTGATGGCCGCTTTAAGTTCCGCCTCGATGGCGTCACTGAAGTCGCCGGTCTCATCGATGTTCTTCAGTAAATCTGCTTTGCTGGACTTCATGTAGCCGTGTAGCGCGCCTTCAAAGGCACCCACTTGCTTGACGTCGACGTCGTCGAGATAGCCGCGGTCGACCGCAAACAGCGACACCGCCATGTCCGAGACGGACAGCGGCGAGTACTGCTTTTGCTTCATGAGTTCCATCACGCGCTGGCCGCGATCGAGCTGCTTGCGAGTGGCTTCGTCCAAGTCAGACGCGAACTGCGAGAACGCCGCGAGCTCGCGATACTGGGCCAGGGCAAGTCGGACGCCTCCGCCCAGCTTCTTGATGATTTTGGTTTGGGCCGCACCGCCGACCCGCGACACGGACAGGCCAGCGTTGATGGCGGGACGGAAACCCGAGTTAAACAGATTCGTCTCGAGGTAAATCTGGCCGTCGGTGATGGAAATCACGTTGGTCGGCACGAAGGCTGAAACGTCGCCCGCCTGAGTCTCGATGATGGGCAAGGCGGTTAGCGAACCGGTTTTACCTTTGACCCGGCCGTTGGTCTCGCGCTCCACATAGGCTTCGTTGACGCGCGCGGCGCGCTCGAGCAGACGCGAATGCAGATAGAAAACGTCGCCCGGATAAGCTTCGCGGCCCGGCGGCCGGCGCAGCAGCAACGACACCTGACGGTAAGCCCAAGCCTGCTTGGTCAGATCGTCATAAATAATGAGTGCGTCCATGCCGTTGTCGCGGAAATACTCGCCCATCGCGCAGCCCGAGTAGGGCGCGATGTACTGCATCGCCGCCGATTCAGACGCCGTCGCGGCCACCACAATGGTGTGGCCCATCGCGCCGTGCTCTTCCAGCTTGCGAATCACCGTGTTGACCGATGAAGCCTTTTGGCCGATGGCCACATAGATGCATTTAACGCCGGTGGACTTCTGATTGATGATGGTGTCGATCGCCACCGCGGTCTTGCCGGTCTGCCGGTCACCGATGATAAGTTCGCGTTGACCGCGACCCACCGGCACCATCGCGTCGATGGACTTCAGGCCGGTTTGCACCGGCTCGGAAACCGATTTACGCCAAATAACGCCCGGCGCGATCTTTTCGATCGGCGAGGTCAGTTCGGTATCCAGCGCACCTTTACCGTCGATGGGGTGGCCCAGCGCGTTCACGACCCGGCCGAGGAGGGCTTCGCCCACCGGCACTTCGAGAATACGTTTCGTGCAACGTACCGTGTCGCCTTCGCGGATGTGCTGGTATTCGCCCATGATCACCGCGCCAACCGAGTCCTGCTCGAGGTTGAGCGCCAGACCAAAAGTGTTGCCGGGAAACTCGATCATCTCGCCGGACATGACGTCGGACAGGCCGTGGAGGCGGGCGATACCATCACTCAGGCTAACAACAGTTCCTTCCGTGCGCGCTTCCGTCGCAAGGCCGAACTCCTGAATCTTCTTCTTGATGATTTCGCTGATTTCAGTGGCGCTGATTTGCATGGGTCATCCTCGTCTGTTCAAGCGTCGCACACGCCGCGCTGCGGCTGGGCTCGTAGGTCACTTAATATTGAATACGTTAGCCAACTGGCTCAGCGCGCCCTTCAAGGAGGCGTCAAACACCAGGTCGCCTACCTTGACTCGGGCGCCACCAATCAGATTGGCGTCGATGGTCTGCGAGATTCGAATTTCCTTACCCAGCCGCGTTCGCATTGCTTGCACGATCCGTTGCTCGGTAGCGGCGTCCAGCTCGTAGGCCGTGACGATTTCGACGTCAGCGATGTTGTCTTGCCGCGCCCGCTGGGCGGTGAACACAGTGGCCATTTCCGGCACCATCGGCAGGCGCCGTGCTTGCGCGACGACATTCACGAAATTGCGAAAGCCAGGCGGAACCGTGGGGCCGATGACGGCGAAGATTAGCGCTAGTATCTGTTCGCGCGCGACGCCCGGGTCCAGCGTTACCCGCCGCATGTCGGGGTCGCGAACGATGCGACTGAGCAGCTGCAGGGCAGCGTCCCACTGGGCGACTTCGCCAGCCTCTTGTGCCGTATCGAAAGCCGCCTGGGCGTAGGGCCGAGCGATGGTCAGATTTTCTTGCATAGCCGCTGCGCCGCCTTAGAACTGCGCGCTTAGCTTGTCTAAGACTGCCTGATGCTTCGCGGGGTCGATCTCACGCATGAGGATTTGCTCGGCGCCTGTGAGCACCAACTGCACAACTTGAACCCTAAGCTGCTCGCGAGCCTGTTGAATCTCTTGCTCGATGCTGGCCCGGGCAGCGGTAATTTGCCGCTCACCTTCGGTTTTCGCCGTCGCCTTGGCGGCCTCGATCATCTCGTCCGCACGCTTCTGCGCGTTCGCCAATAGCTCGTGGCTTTGCTGCTTGGCGCCGGTGAGAAGTTGATCGACCCGCCCCTTCGCGCTCACGAGTTCCAGCTGACCTTTTTCTGCGGCAGCCAGACCCTCAGCGATTTTCTTCTGGCGCTCGTCGATCGCGCGCATCAAGGGCGGCCAGACAAATCTCGAGGTAAACCAAAGAAACGCGAAGAACCACAGGAACTGGGCGATAAGGGTCAGGTTGATATTCATGTTGAGCGTTTTCCGTGGCTAGGCGTGGCGCTGACCGCTAGCTTAGCCAGCTTGAACCACTGCAAGCAGCGGGTTGCCGAAGGCGAACAACATGGCCAAGCCCACGCCAATAATAAAGGAGGCGTCGATCAGGCCCAGCAGCAAAAACACCTTGGCCTGCAGCTGCGGCATCAGCTCTGGCTGACGCGCGGCGCCTTCCAAGAAGCGCGAGCACATGATCCCCACGCCGACGCAGGCGCCGAGCGCTCCTAAGCCGATAATGAGACCGATACCAATGCCGGTGGAGGCCTGAATTTGGGCTAGAAGTTGCAATTTTTCCATGTCACTTTCCTTACTTAATGTCTGGCAGATCGATTGGTGGAAGCGGGCGAGTTAGTGGCTTTCGTGGGCCATCGCCACGTACACGATGGTAAGCATCATGAAGATGTAGGCCTGTAATGCGACGATTAGAATGTGAAAAATCGCCCAGCCGGTCGACAAGATTGCCCCGAAGAGGGTGCCGACCAAACCGGTCGCCGCCCACAATCCGAGTAGGAGAAAGATAATCTCTCCCGCGAACATGTTGCCGTAGAGTCGCAGACTGTGCGACAAGGGCTTCGACAGATATTCCACGAGGTTAAACAGAAAATTGGGCAGCCAAAGCAGCGGATTGCTGCCAAACGGCGAACAGAAGAGCTCGTGGATCCAACCCCCAAGGCCCTTGACCTTGATGGTGTAGTAAATCATTAGCGTCCACACCGCGAGTGCCAAAGCGAAGGTGGTGTTGACGTCGGCGGTGGGCACATGCCGCCATTCGTTGAGCCCAAAGATACCGGTGTAAATGTAGCGCCCCATGAGGTCTATGGGCAGTAAATCCATCGAGTTCATCAGCAGCACCCACACGAAAACCGTGAGCGCCAGCGGCGCGATGGTGGCGATATTCCCGTGGAAAACGCTTTTGACTTGGTCGTTCACAAACTCAATCGCGATTTCGACGACCGCTTGACGCTTACCGGGCACGCCCGCAGTTGCGCGACGCACCACCAGCCACATGAACCCGAAACCCAAGATCCCCAACAGCACCGACGTCGTGAGTGAATCGAGATTCACACTCAAGAAGGGGTGGTCCCCCACCGAGCGCGTCATGAAAGACAGATGGTGCTGGATGTAGCCGGAGGGGGTTAGCGCGTGTTCTGCGTGTTCTGCTGCCATACTCGATATCGTCTAGTCGTTTCCGTTGCGCGGTTGAGGCCCTGAAGCCTTCAGGAATTTCTGGTGAACCAGAGTGCCAGCCATTGCGCTTTCAGTGCCACGAGCACCCCGCCCAAGAAGGCGAGCCAGACTCCTTTCGGCCCCAAGCCGCGGGCACTGAGATAAAAAGCCGTGCCAATCAGTAGGAGCTTGCCCATTTCGGCGCCGAGGAGCGCTGCGGCGCTCACCTGCCCCGCCGCTTGGGAGCGCACCAGCAGCGCGCAACCCACCATTAAGTTAGGTATCGCGATGGCAGCCCCGCCCATCACACAGGCCCAACCGGCCCGGGGGTTCGCGCCTAGCGCGCAGGCTCCGGCCAGCGCGCCGACCACGAATATCTGCAAAGCGAGGGTTTTGGTTAGTACTGCGAACCACACGCCGGCGCCGGACTTCACGAGCCGCTCGGGTCTGCCCCCGCAGCGCACCATTTCAGTGATCGCGCGGATTGTAAGAAGTTTTTGCGGGGCCCGTCAATTGAAAATTGACGGCATTTCGCTCTTGGACCTCGGATCCGTGACTTCATTGGATGTGCGCGAGAATGCCATCGAGTTCATCCAGCGAACCGTAGTGGATGACCAACGTGCCCCGACCCGCGCGCCCCGGCCGGATCGACACCGCAGCACCCAAGCGCTCGGCGAGGCTGGTTTCGAGTTCGGCCACATTAGGGTCTGCGCGCGGCACCGGCGGTGAAGTCGGGGCGGGTTTTGCCAGCGCTCGCACCAGATTTTCGGTGGCGCGTACCGATAGCCCTTCACTGGCGACGCGCGCCGCCAGCAAGCCCTGCGCAGGGGCTGCCAGCCCCAAGAGCGCACGGGCGTGGCCCATTTCCAGCGCGCCGGCCGCCAGCAACGCGCGCGCCTGCACCCCGAGGTCAAGTAAGCGCAGAAGATTGGTAACGGCGGCGCGCGAGCGTCCGATGGCGTCCGCCACCTCTTGATGGGTCATTTCAAATTCGTTGATCAGGCGCTGCAGCGCGAGCGCCTCCTCAATGGGATTGAGCTGCTCACGCTGAATGTTCTCAATGAGCGCAATGCTCATGACCGCCTTATCTGAGAGTGTTTTAACCAGCGCGGGCAGTTCGTGCAGACCGGCAAGCTGCGCCGCACGCCAACGGCGTTCCCCGGCCACGAGCTCATAGCGCGAGGAGTCGGGCAGCGCTCGCACCACCACCGGCTGCACCACGCCCTGCGCGCGAATCGAGGCCGCGAGTTCTTGCAGTGCTTCGGGCTTGAGGTCCAAGCGCGGCTGATAGCGCCCGCGTTGGATGAGATCGATAGGAATATTGAGTAGGCGGTCGCCGTTGGCGGCCTCGGCCCCGAGAGTCGGCTCATCGCGGCCCACCCCCAGCAAAGCGTCCAGCCCGCGTCCTAGCGCTTTTTTGCGGCTCACGGCGTCATCCCTGTGCCGCCCGCCGCCGCCTGCGCGGCCTCATCGCGTCTGAGCATTTCGCCGGCCAAGGCCAAATAAGCCAACGCTCCAGCCGATGATTTGTCGTACAGCAGCGCCGGCAGGCCATGGCTGGGGGCTTCGGCTAAGCGCACATTGCGCGGAATGACGGTGCGGTAGACCTTGTCACCAAAATGCTGGAGCAGTTGTTGCGACACTTGAGTGGCCAGATTGTTGCGAGGGTCGTACATGGTACGGAGAAAACCATCAATAGTGAGCTTGGGATTAAGAATGCGGCGAATTTTTTCGATGGTCTGGAGCAAAGCAGAAATACCCTCCAAGGCGTAGTACTCGCACTGCGTCGGGATCACGACCGCATCGGCCGCCACCAGCGCGTTGACGGTCAACATACTCAGTGAAGGCGGGCAATCGATCAGCACATGGGTGTAGTCGCCGCGCACCGTTTCCAGCGCCGTCTTCAGGCGCATTTCGCGCGCCAGCTCCTCCAGCAAGCCTACCTCCGCGCCGGTCAGGTCGCCATTGGCCGGCAGTAAGTCGTAGGCCATTTCAGGTGGGCGCACGATGGCTTCGGCGATGCTGGCGTGACCCATGAGCACATCGTAGGTAGACAGTTTAAGGGTTCGTTTTTCCACTCCGCTGCCCATCGTCGCATTGCCCTGCGGGTCCAAATCGACGAGCAACACCCGGCGCCGCGCCGCCGCCAGCGACGCGGTGAGATTGACGCTAGTGGTGGTCTTACCGACGCCACCTTTTTGATTTGCGACCGCGAGGATTATCGCCATAGTATTTGCCGATATTCGATTACCGCGACGGGCGTGCGGGGGCTTGCCCTGCGCCAGTGCGAGGGTGGGCGAGTATGGCACAAAGCGCTCATACCGCCGTCACCGGCCCGGCGCCGGCAATCGGTCGCGGCAGCTTGCCGCAATCGATAATCACCAAATGGCGCTCCTGCCAGCCGGGAACCGCCAGCCGCAGCACTTGGCAAGCCGCCGCGGCCGCCCCCAAAGCGGCTACCTCGAGTGCGGGAGCACGCCCTTTCAGGGCCAGCAACTGACAGCGCTCGGAGTGCAGCGCGGCGGTCGCGAGGAGCAAGAACTCAAGGCTGCCCACCGCCTGACAGACCACCACATCGGGCCGCGTTGGCGGCTGCCAGTGTTCAATGCGGTCGTGCACCACCGCGATATTCGCCAGCCCCAGTTCGATGCGAACCTGTTCGAGAAAACGGGCCCGGCGCGACCGGGCTTCGATGAGAACTACTTGGTGGGCAGGCTTGAGGATGGCCAGTACTACGCCGGGGACCCCGTTGCCGCTGCCCAAATCGGCGATCAACGGTCCGCCTACGTGGGGCGCAACGGCCAGCGCATCGGCGATAAATTTACCCGCAAACTCCGCCGCCGTCCGGGCGCCCGTTAAGTTCGCGTGGCGGTTCCAGCGGACCACGAGGTCGGCGTAGGCGGCGAGCTGCTCGAGCGTTCCTGCTGCCAGGGTCTGTCCCAGGGCGGCGGCCACCCCAGCGATGGTCTCGCCAGCACTCATCCTGCAGTGGGCCCGCCCTGCGGCCGCGCATCATCAGCCAACATCACGCAGCCCGTGCTGGCCCGCGTGCCGTTTCAGGTGCACCAGTAAAAGCGCTACGGCCGCCGGCGTCACCCCTGAGATACGCGCCGCCTGGCCCAGCGTATGGGGCCGGTAGCTAGACAGCTTGGCCACCAGTTCGTTAGACAGCCCACAGACCGCGTGATAATCAAAATTCGCCGGGAAGGTGCTATCGGCGTGCCGTTTGCTGCGGTCGATTTCCGCCTGTTGCCGGGCCAAATAACCGCTGTAGCGCGCATCGATTTCCAATTGCTCGATGACTTCCAGATCGCCAAGCCCCGGCCCCGCGTCGGGCAAGGTCATCAGGGTGGAATAGTCCATTTCCGGCCGCCGCAACAAGTCGGCGAGGCTCTGCTCTTTACGCAAGGGCTGGCCAAGAATGGCGGTAGCGAGCGTGGGGTCCAGCCGGTCGGGCGACAGCCAGCGCGTCGCGAGCCGGGCGCGTTCGGCGTGGAAGGCCGTTTGCTTGCGTTCAAAGTGCTGCCAGCGGGCGTCTTCCACCAGTCCGAGTTCACGCCCAATGGGAGTGAGCCGCAGGTCGGCGTTGTCTTCGCGCAAAAGCAAACGGTATTCCGCGCGGCTGGTGAACATGCGATAGGGCTCGCTGGTGCCGCGGGTGACCAAATCGTCGATCAACACCCCGATATAAGCCTCATCTCGACGCGGATACCAATTCGGGCGCCCCAAGGTACGCAGGGCGGCGTTAATGCCCGCCACCAAGCCTTGCGCGGCGGCCTCCTCATAGCCGGTCGTGCCGTTGATTTGACCCGCAAAAAAGAGGTTGGGGATCTGGCGGGCCTCCAGCCAAGGATGGATGGCCCGCGGGTCGAAATAATCATATTCAATGGCATAGCCCGGGCGGGTAATCAGCGCCTGCTCAAAGCCCGCGATCGAGCGCACGAGGGCCAATTGCACATCGAATGGCAGGCTGGTGGAGATCCCGTTCGGGTAGATTTCTGCCGTCGAAAGGCCTTCGGGCTCGATAAAAATCTGATGCGCCGTGCGCTCGGCAAAGCGCATGACTTTGTCTTCGATCGAGGGGCAATAGCGCGGCCCGGTACTTTCAATTTGCCCGTTGTACATCGGCGAACGGTCGATCGCCGCCCGGATAATGGCGTGCGTTCGCTCGTTGGTATGCGTGATGTGACAAACGGTCTGCTGTGGATGCTGCGCGGCCGACCCCATAAAAGAGAAAACTGGCGCGGGATCGTCGCCGGGCTGGCTGGCCAGACGGGAAAAATCGATGGAGTTGCCGTCGATGCGCGGCGGGGTGCCGGTTTTCAGGCGCCCAACGGGCAGCGCCAGCGCCCGTAGGCTGGCCGACAGGCGATTGGACGGCGGGTCGCCGGCCCGCCCCGCCTGATACTGCGCGGCGCCGATGTGGACCAAACCGGCGAGAAAAGTCCCCACCGTCAGCACGACGGTCTGGGCGTGGAAGCGCAGACCCATTTGGGTAAGGACCCCGGTAACCTGTCCGTGCTCGAGGATCAGGTCGTCCACGGCCTGCTGGAATAAGTCGAGATTGGCCTGACTCTCTAGGCGTTGACGGATAAAAGCCCGATACAGCGCCCGGTCGATCTGCGCCCGGGTGGCCCGAACTGCCGGGCCTTTGCTGGCGTTGAGGCGCCGGAAATGGATGCCGCAGTGGTCGGCCGCCACCCCCATGATGCCGCCCAGCGCATCGATTTCACGCACCAGGTGCCCCTTCCCGATCCCGCCGATCGCCGGATTACAGGACATCGCGCCCAAGGTTTCGATGCTGTGGGTGAGCAGCAGGGTACGGGCCCCCAGGCGGGCGCTGGCGAGCGCAGCCTCGGTGCCCGCGTGGCCGCCGCCCACCACGATAACGTCATAATGTTGGGGGTGCTGCATGGCGAGAGCGGGTTCCGTTGTGCGAGGCGTGGGCTAGATGCGGCAGAATAATCCTAATCGCCGGCCGCACCCAAGCGCGGCGCGCACATCAGCGCGGAAACTTTTGCCGGCGCGCGCGGTCTTTCATTACGTTGACGGGCTAAGAGCCCTGTGGAACAGTGGCGCGCGCTCGGGCACCGGCCATCGCCAGCGCAGCGGTGCGGTTACCCCCTTTGAATGCGGCAACCTCGAGCCTCTGGCGCCGTAGCCGCGAAATTTTTTCGCCAAGGAACCTATCTATGGAAAACCTGATCGACATCAGGGATTTGCGTAAGCACTTCGGCTCGCTAGTGGCCGTCGACGGCGTCTCATTGACCATCCAGCGGGGCGAAGTGCTCGGTTTTCTGGGGCCTAACGGCGCCGGCAAGTCGACTACGATGAAAATGATCACCGGTTTCATGGCGCCCACCGGCGGTGCGGTCACCGTGTGCGGACACGATGTGGCGGGCGCGCCCCTCGCCGCCAAAAAATGCATCGGTTACCTGCCCGAAGGCGCGCCGGCTTACGGCGAAATGACCCCGGCCAGCTTTCTGAACTTTATCGCCGACATCCGGGGGCTCAAGGGTCAGCACAAAGCCAGCCGCATCCGCGAAGTGGTTGAAAAAATCAACTTGGGCGGGGTTTTGCAGCAAAGCATCGAGACCCTGTCCAAAGGTTTCAAACGACGGGTGGGTTTCGCGCAGGCCATCCTGCACGACCCACAAGTGCTCATTCTGGACGAACCCACCGACGGCCTCGACCCCAATCAAAAGCACGAAGTCCGCGCATTGATCAAAGAGATGGCGCCCACTAAAGCCATCATAATTTCCACGCATATCTTGGAAGAAGTAGACGCGGTGTGTACGCGCGCGGCGATCATCGCCCGCGGCCGCCTGTTATTTCTGGGTACGCCAGCTGAATTAGAGGCGAAGTCGGCTTGGCATAACGCGGTCTGCCTGAGCGTGGCCAGCGAGCAGGCCGCGACGATCGCCGCGGCGCTGAGCACGGTGACCGGGGTGGCCCGCGTGGAGCGCAAGCCACCCCATGCCGGCCAGCAACAAATCACCGTTTTAGCCCGCGATGGCGCGCGGGTGTTTGAGCCGGTGCAAGCGCTGGTGCGACAACACGGTTGGCAGGTCGACGAGCTGTACGTGGAGTCGGGCCATCTCGATGAAGTCTTCCGCAGCATCACAACGACCGCCGGCGATCTCGGCGAGGTGGCTCACTCATGAATCGCACGCTCACTATTTTTCAGCGCGAGTTCCGCGGCTATTTCGCGACGCCGGTGGCCTATGTGTTCATCGTTATTTTTCTGTTTCTCACCGGCCTGTTCACGTTTTACATCGGCTCGTTTTACGAGCGCGGCCAAGCCGACCTCGAACCCTTCTTCCGCTACCACCCGTGGCTGTACATGTTGTTGATTCCCGCCATTTCGATGCGTCTGTGGTCCGAGGAACGTAAAAGCGGCACATTGGAACTGCTGATGACGCTGCCAATTTCGTTGTTTGAAGCGGTGATCGGCAAATTTCTCGCCGCCTGGGCCTTTACGGCGATCGCGCTCGCGCTCACCTTCCCGGTCTGGCTGAGCGTCAATTATCTCGGGCAACCGGACAACACGATCATCGCCGCCGGTTACTTGGGCAGCTTGTTCATGGCCGGCGGATTTCTCGCCATCGGCTCCTGCATTTCTGCGCTCACTAGCAATCAGGTCGTGGCTTTTGTCATCAGCTTTGTGATCTGTTTCGCCTTCAATTTAAGCGGATTTCCGGTCGTGATGGATTTCTTCCGCGGCTGGGCGCCCCCATTTATCGTGGAAGTCATCGGCTCTTTCAGCTTCTTGACGCATTTCAACTCTATCCAGAAAGGGGTCATCGACCTGCGCGACATCATCTTCTTTGTCTCTCTGATCGCTTTTTGGCTATATGCCAACATGCTCGCGATCGAAGCCAAGAAAAGCAATTGAGCGTGCACGGAGCGCCACCATGAATACCAGAACCCGCGGCCTCGCCAGCCTCCTGATAGCGCTGGCCCTCTTCCTCAGCGTCAACATCATCGCCAACGGCGTCCTGACGTCACAGCGACTGGATTTAACGCAAAACCGCCTCTACACGCTGGCACCCGGCAGCCGCCAAATTCTGGCGCAGATCGAGGAGCCCATCACCCTGCGTTTCTACTACTCCGCGCGCCAGTTCGCGGCGACGCCTGAGTTTCAGAGCTATGGCCGGCGGGTGCGGGATCTCCTGCAAGAGTACGTCGCCGCCGCCAAGGGCAAGATCATTTTAGAGGTGATCGAGCCGGAGCCGTTCTCGGAAGCCGAGGATCAGGCGGTAGGTTTTGGCATCGAACAACTGCCCATCAACGCCGCCGGCGAGGTGGGCTATTTAGGCTTGGTGGGGTCTAACAGCACCGACGACGAAGCGCCTATTCCTTTTCTCAATCCCGACCGCGCCGACGCCCTCGAGTACGAAATTACGAAATTAATCTTTACCCTTATCCACACCCAGAAACGCGTGATTGGGGTCATTTCTGATCTCCCCATCCAAGGCGGCCAGCGCGACGAGCGCGGTCCGACCGCCGCCCCCTGGGCGAGCATCAATATGCTCAAGGAGTTTTTTGAGCTGACACCGCTGACGCGCGACGTCACCAGCATCGAGTCCAAAATCGACACCCTGCTGGTCGTGCACCCTAAAGCGCTCCCCGTCAAAACCCTATTTGCCATCGACCAATTCGTGCTCCGGGGCGGCAAGGCGCTGATCTTTGTCGACCCACTGGCAGAAGAAGACCACCCGGAGCGTGACCAGCAAAACCCGATGGCCGTGCCGAAAACCGATTCGAATCTCGAGCCGTTGTTTGCCGCATGGGGCATCAAAGTCGACGCCGAACAGGTAATAGGTGATCCCGATTCCGCCGTCCGGGTGAATTTCAACAGCGCGCGCGGCCCGCATGAGGTCGACTACCTGCCGTGGTTGCAACTGCACGGCGATCGCCTCAATCAGGAGGATTTCATCACTAACCACCTGCAAGGCGTCAATGTGGGCACGGCGGGTTTTATCGAAGCGCTTAAAGGCGCGAAAACCCAGCTCACGCCCCTGCTGTCCTCGGGGCCCAATAGCGGCCTGCTGACGCGCGAAGCGGTGGTGACGGTGCGCGACCCTAATGCGCTGCGCGAAGGCTTCAAGCCGGACCGCGGCAATCTCATTGTGGCAGCGCGCATAACGGGCCCGGCGGACAGCGCGTTTCCCGACGGCCCGCCGGCCGATGAGAAACAGAAAACCACCCCGGTGAGCGTCGCACCGTTGAAAAGCGCGCTTAATGGCATCCAAGTCATCGTGGTCGCCGACACCGATGTGCTCGCCGATCGATTCTGGGTCAGGATGGAACGCGTGCTGGGCACGCAAGTGCCAAATCCGTTCGCCAATAACGGCGATTTCCTCATCAACGCCATCGATAGTCTGGGTGGCAATGACGACCTCATCAGCCTGCGCAGCCGGGGCGAATACGCGCGGCCGTTTGAGGTGGTAAACCGGCTCAAGCGGGACGCCGAAACCCGTTTCCGCGACCGCGAGAAAGCGCTGCAGACCAAGCTCAAGGAAGCCGACGCCAAATTGAAAGAACTCAGGCTGCGCCCAGAGGCGGGTGGTGACGCCTTGTTATCCGCCGAGCAGCGCGCGGAAATTGAGCGATTTCGCAGCGAGCAAATCAAGACGCGCAAGGAATTACGCGCCGTGCAACACGACTTGGGCCGTAATATCGAGCAGTTGGGCACTTGGCTGAAGGCAATCAATATCGGGCTTATTGCGCTGTTACTGGCCATCTTCGCGGTGGTCGCCAGCTTCTTCCGCCAGCGGCGGGCAGCCACCGGCACACGGCCATGAAGCGCCGCACGCTGCTGCTGATAGCCCTGACGTTGGGGTTGGCCTACGCCGCCTACTACGTGGCTGAAAAACGGGCGCCCGCGCAGGAAATCGCGAGCGCCCTGCTCTATCCCGGGCTGTTGGCGCAAGTCAACGAGGTCGAAAAAATTGACCTCAGCGAAGGTCAGGAACGCCTGACGCTACAACGCCTAGAGGCTGGCTGGGTTGTGCCGGCGCGCGACAACTTTGCGGTGAGCACGGGGGCGGTAAAAGAACTGCTGCTGCAATTGGCCAGCCTGAAGATTCGAGAAGCTAAAACCGCCACCCCGGCCCTGTATGCCACCCTCGGGGTTGAGCCTATCGACGCGCCTAAGGCGGCGTCGCGCGAAGTCGTGGTGAGTGCCAAGGGTGCCGCGCCGCTGGCAGACTTGCTAATCGGTAAAGCCCGTAAAACGCAGGGCGCGGACGCCCCGGGGCATTATGTGCGCCGGCAAGGCGAACCCACGACCTGGCTGGTGGAAGGCGAATTGGTCTTGAAAGCCGAACGCAACGATTGGTTGGACACCAGCGTGGTCGATATCCCGGTCGAACGGGTGAAAAAAGTCAGCCTGCTGCGGCCCGGCAAACCACCGGTGGTAGTCGCTAAAGCGAACCCGCAAGTGCAATTGTTCACGCTGCAGAAAATACCCAAGGGGAGCGAGCCGCGTTCGGTGGCGGTAGTGTCCAGCGTGGGTGGGCTGTTGTTGGATCTGCGTTTCGACGATGTCGCCGCGGCCAGCAAGGTGGCAGGGCTGAGCCCACAAAACAGTGCGGAAATTGAAACCTTCGATGGCTTGGTCGCAACCCTGCAGCGCTACGAGGTGAACGGCCAGAGTCTGGTTGCGTTTTCCTTCGCCTACCTAGCCCCAGTAAGCGCGCCAACCCCGGTTAGCCCGCCCCCCGCGAACGACACCACGCTCCCCCCGGGCAGTGTGCCGCCGCCCCCAACCACGGCGGTCACGGCGCCCGATGTCGCCGCTGAGGTCGCGTTACTCACCGCGCGAACCCAGCCCTGGGTCTACCAGTTGCCGGCGTACAAAAAGCAGGCTTTGGATAAAACACTCGAAGATTTGCTCAAGCCTAAAGGCCTGGAGCCCACGACCTCGATGCCGGAATAGCCGCGGGCCCTAATGTCTGGCGTGGGTTGCGAGCGCGGGTAGCGCCGGGGTTAGCGCCCGCAACACCTGCCACCCATGGTGGCTCCCGGTCTCGCACCATAGTTGGTAGGCGTTGAGACCATCGAGGCTGGGGGCAGCAGCGGTGAGTTCGCGCATGGTCAGGAACACATCGAGCAACCCGACGAAGTGCTGGGCCAGTTCGCGATACAGCAAGCCATCCTCGCCGGGCGTGCGGGCAGCATGGTCGTGATAAGCCTGCTGACCAACCTGCGCGAAGTAGGCGACCGGGATCCCCTGAAGCATCGCCTGCTCGGTCAGCAAACCGGCGAACAGCAGGCAGTGATCGCCCACCGCGGGTAAATTTGCCACTGGGTGGTGCCGCGCGGCAAGCAAATTCTTGGTGAAACGAGTGACTTGCGGACCCCTGCCGCTGGCCGCCGTGCCGAGACTGCGATACAGCAGCGACACTGCGTACTGCTCGATGGCGTCGGATAGAAAAATCTGGGCGTTCTGCTGAGCGAGCGTCATCAGGGCTCGCCAGCCGGCGGCTTCGGCAAGCTGCAGGTCTATCATCACGGGCCTATCTCCCACTCTTTCGTGTGAGAGAGCTATCGACCACCACCCACTTGCCTTGAGTCACCCGCCATTTCATAGGCAGTGCGCAGGGCAGCGGCTATACTTCAACGCCCCCCGTAAAGCCGTCCGGCGAACTGGCAGCAGCACGCGAATGATTGACCTTCAAGCGCCCCCGAGCACCTTCCAAGAACTCATCTTCCGGCTGCAAACCTTCTGGAGCGAACGCGGCTGCGTGATCGCCCAGCCCTACGATATGGAGATGGGCGCAGGGACCTTTCATCCCGCGACATTTTTACGGGCCATCGGCCCGGAACCCTGGCGGGCAGCCTATGTGCAACCCTCGCGGCGTCCCACGGACGGTCGCTACGGGGAGAACCCTAACCGCCTCCAGCACTACTACCAGTTTCAGGTAATCCTCAAACCCTCGCCCAGCGATTTACAAGACCTGTATCTGGCCTCACTGGCCACCTTGGGCGTGGACACTCGCGTGCACGATATCCGCTTTGTTGAAGACAACTGGGAATCGCCGACGCTGGGGGCCTGGGGCTTGGGTTGGGAGGTTTGGTTAAACGGCATGGAAATTACCCAGTTCACCTATTTTCAGCAGGTGGGTGGGCTGGATTGCAGACCCGTCGCGGGCGAAATTACCTATGGCCTTGAACGCATCGCCATGTATTTGCAGGGGGTGGATTCGGTCTTTGATTTGGTGTGGGCGAGTCACGCGGGGCAGGTGGTGACTTACGGCGATATTTACCACCAAAACGAGGTAGAGATGTCCACCTACAATTTTGAGCAGGCGAACACCGAAATTTTGTTCGCTTGGTTTAATCAGTGCGAGGCAGAGGCCGCGCGATTGATCGAGGCCAAGCTGCCCCTGCCGGCCTATGAAATGATGGTCAAGGCATCCCACACGTTTAATTTGTTGGATGCTCGGCGGGCGATCTCCGTCACGGAGCGCCAGCGCTACATCCTACGGGTGCGCACGCTGGCCCGCAGCATCGCGCAAACCTACTACGCAGCACGCGAAGCGCTCGGTTTCCCGTTGGTGGCGCGGGCCGCGGCGGCGAGTAATCTGGCATGACGCAGGCGGCAGATTTACTCATCGAACTGGGCACGGAAGAACTACCGCCCAAGGCGCTGTTAGCGCTGTCGAGCCACTTGCAAACAGAGGTCCTGCGCCGCTTCACGCAGGCCGGCCTGCACTACGGGCCGTGCCGGGCGTTCGCCACGCCGCGCCGTCTTGCGCTGCACATCGAACAAGTACCGTTGCACCAGCCAGACCAGCAAATTGAACGGCGCGGCCCAGCGGTCGCGGCGGCCTTCGACGCCGTGGGCGCACCGACCGGCGCGGCGCTGGGCTTCGCGCGCTCCTGCGGGGTGGCGATGACGGCGCTGGAGCGGCAGGCCACCGACAAAGGCGAATGGCTGATATTCCGCAGCCTCGCGCCGGGTCTGACCCTCGCGGCGCTGCTGCCCGGCATGCTGGAAGAGGCGCTCGCCGCGCTGCCCATTCCCAAGCGCATGCGCTGGGGCAGCGCCGATTACCAGTTCGTGCGCCCGGTGCATTGGCTGGTGCTGCTGCACGGCACGCAGGTGATCCCGGCGGAAATTTTTGGCGTGCGCAGCGGCGCCGTGTCGCGCGGTCATCGTCACCTCGGTGTGCAATCCATCGCCTTGGCGCAGCCGGGCGATTACGAACGCCTGCTGACCACCGAGGGCCGAGTAATCGCAGACTTTGCCATACGCCGCGAGCGCGTGCGCGCGCTGGTGGCCCAAGCCGGCGTGGCGGTGGGCGGCTGTCCCATCGTCGACCCCCAACTGCTCGATGAAGTCACCGCGCTGGTGGAATGGCCTTGCGCCATCACCGGCAGTTTTGACGCCCATTTTCTCGCGGTGCCGCGCGAGGCGCTGATCGCCAGCATGCAGGGCCATCAAAAATACTTTCCGGTCGAAGATTCAAACGGGCAACTGCGCAACCAATTTGTGACCATAGCCAACCTCGATAGCCCACAACCCGAACTCATCCGCCAGGGCAACGAGCGCGTCATTCGACCGCGTTTAAGCGATGCGGCGTTTTTCTGGAACAAAGACCGTGCCACCCCGCTGGCGGCCCGGCTACCGCGGCTGGCCGCCATGGTTTTTGAGCGCCGCCTTGGCTCGCTGTTGGAAAAAAGCGAGCGCGTTGCGTTGTTGACGCGCCACTTAGCGCCGCTGTTCGAGGTGGCGGTGGACCACCCGGCGCGCGCCGCCCTCCTATCGCGCTGCGACCTCCTGTGCGAGATGGTGGGCGAATTTCCCGAACTGCAGGGCACGATGGGCGCCTACTACGCAGCCCACGACGGCGAGCCGGCGGCGGTCGCACTCGCGCTGCGAGAGTTCTATCAGCCACGCTACGCAGGTGACGCCATCCCCGCCTCGGCGAGCGGACAATGCCTTGCCATTGCCGACAAACTCGACACCTTGACGGGCATTTTTGGCGTGGGTGGCGCGCCCACCGGCGACAAAGATCCCTACGCGCTGCGTCGCGCAGCGCTGGGTTGCCTGCGTATTTGCATGGAGAGCGATTCCCCCATCGACCTGCTGGCCGCCCTGGACGCCGCGGCGAGCGGCCACGCCGAACGCATTGTCGCCGGCACGGCAATGGTGGTCTTCGATTTCATGCTCGAGCGCGCGCGGGGCTATTTTCATGAGCGCGGCAGCCGCGCAGACGTCGTGGAATCTGTGCTGTCCACGCGACCCACGCGCCCGCGCGAACTGCGTCGCCGCATTCTGGCAGTGGAGGCGTTCTTGCAGCTACCCGCCGCGCTGTCGCTGGCCGCCGCCAATAAGCGCATCGGCAATATCCTGCGTAAAGCACCCGACTTCACCCCCGGAAACCCGGACCCGGCGCTGTGGGTCGAACCCGCGGAGGTAGTGCTGGCGCGCGCGTTGGAACAGGCCTCCCAGCGGGCGGCCGAACTGTGGCGCGACGGTGACTACGCGGGGTATCTGGCGCAGCTGGCCGAGCTCCATGCGCCGGTCGACGCCTTTTTCGACGAAGTGCTGGTCATGGCGGAAGACGAGGCGCTACGGCGCAATCGATTGCAGCTACTGAGTTCGCTGCAGGCTTTGTTTTTGCGCGTGGCTGATATCAGCCACCTCATCGCCGCCTGAGCCCGCCGATGCGCCTACTCATCGTCGACCGCGACGGCGTGATCAACCAAGAGTCTCCGGACTACATTAAAACGCCGGAGGAATGGCATCCCCTGCCCGGCAGCCTGGAGGCGCTGGCGATGGCCAGCCAGATGGGTCTGCGGGTGTTTGTCGTGTCGAATCAGTCGGGGGTGGCCCGTGGTCTCATCGACATCGGCCAACTCCAGCGCATCCACAGCCGCTTGGTCAGTGAAGTACAGCGTTTGGGCGGTCGCATCGAGGCCATTCTTTATTGCCCGCATGCGCCCGAGGACAACTGCCATTGCCGCAAGCCACAACCCGGGATGCTGGAGGCGATCGCCCAACGCACGGGCGCGCCGCTGCACGATGCGATCTTCGTCGGCGACCGCTTAAGCGATTTGGAGGCCGCGCGGGCGGTCGGCGCGCACGCCGTGTTAGTTGAAACAGGACACGGCTTGGATACCTTAAACAAATTGCCGGCGCACGAGCGGCTGAACGTCTACCCCGACCTCGCGGCCGTGGTCAAGCGTCTGAAGTAAAGGAGAGCAGGCATCACTACCCTGCGTTCGCTAGTGTTTTATTTGGGCGTGCTGCCGGTCACGATGTTTTTTGGTCTCGTGGGGATTTTAATCCTCCCGCTGCCGCGCCCCTGGCGATATTTTGTGATCACCCGGTGGTCGGTCTTTACCCTGTTCTGGCTGCGCGTGGTCTGCGGGCTGGGCTGGCGAGTGAGCGGTTGGGAGCACGTGCCCAGCACGCCTTGCGTCATCCTGTGTAAACACCAATCGGCGTGGGAAACCATCGCCCTGCAGTTAATTTTTCCGCGGCAATCGCAGGTGTTGAAGCGAGAGATCCTGTGGCTGCCGTTTTTCGGCTGGGGCATGGCCAGCCTCAACCCTATCGCGATCGACCGCAAAGCCGGCGCCAAGGCGGTGCGGCATATGCTCAGCGAAGGCAAGCAAAGGATCAGCGATGGCTGGTGTGTGCTGATTTTCCCCGAAGGCACACGCATACCGCCCGGCCAACAGGGCCGCTATTCCTCGGGGGGCGCGGGCCTCGCAGTGCAGGCGGGGTGCCCAATCGTGCCCGTGGCGCACAATGCCGGCGTGTTCTGGTCGCGCAACTCCTTGCGCAAAGAAGCGGGCACGATCGATGTGGTGGTCGGCCCACCCATTGCCACGACCGGCCGCAAGGCGGCGGACCTCAACGCGGAAGTAGAGCGCTGGATCGAGGCCCGCTGCACCGAACTGCCAACGCACGCGGCGCTCAATTAAGCTCGGAGGCCATTGCCCATGAACAATCGGATTTTTCAGCAATATCCACGCACCCGCCCGCGCCGAATGCGCGCCGATGCTTTTTCTCGGCGTCTCATGCGCGAGTCCACGCTCACCGTTGACGACCTCATCTGCCCCTTGTTTGTGACCGAAGGCGTACAGGTGCGGGAGCCCATCAACAGCCTGCCGGGTGTAGCACGGCTGAGCATCGATTTATTGGTCCAAGAGGTGCGCGAATTGGCGGCCTTGGGCATTCCCGCGATTGCGCTGTTTCCGGTCACGCCGCCGGCGCTTAAAACCCCGGACGGCCGCGAAGCCTACAACCCGCAGGGCTTGACCCAACGGGCCGTGCGCGCCATCAAAGACGCCGTGCCGGAGATGGGCGTGATGAGCGATGTGGCCCTCGACCCCTACACCACCCACGGCCACGACGGCATCGTGGATGCACACGGCGATGTGATGAACGACGCGAGTCTCGAAATTCTTGTGCGCCAAGCGCTGTCTCAGGCCCAAGCGGGGGTTGATATCATCGCCCCCTCCGACATGATGGATGGCCGCATCGGGGCGATTCGCGACGCGTTGGAACAGCACGGCTACGTGAACACCCGCCTGCTCGCCTACGCCGCCAAATATGCCTCGGCGTTTTATGGCCCGTTTCGCGACGCCGTAGGCTCGTCAGCTAATCTGGGCAAATCTGGCAAACACGGTTACCAGATGGATCCCGGCAACACCGCGGAGGCCATGCGGGAAGTCGCGCTCGACATCGCCGAAGGCGCCGACATGGTGATGGTCAAACCCGGCATGCCTTATCTGGATATCGTGCGGCGCGTAAAAGAGGCGTTCGCCATGCCGACCTTCGTTTATCAGGTCAGCGGCGAATACGCGATGTTGATGGCAGCCGCCCAAGCCGGCTGGCTGGACGAGCAGGCCGTGGTTTTGGAGTCCCTGCTGGGGTTCAAGCGCGCGGGCGCCGACGGCGTACTGACCTACTTCGCTCCACGGGTTGCGCGCTGGCTGCGCGACGCCTGAGGCGACCCAGCCCCCCGTCGAAGGGCGCTGTTTTGCCGGGTCGGGATCGAGCATACCGGTCGTTGCCACGAGTGGCGGTAGTCAGGCGGCGCCAGCTTGCCGGCCACCTGCCTGCGCGGCAAGGGCGGCCGCCATCGGACTGGCTTGCCGCTGCCCCGCAGACCGGTGGGGTGGCGTTGCGGGCGCGCCCTCCCGCGCCTTTTTGTGGGTCGTAGCTGTTGGGGCCCCCCCTGCACCACCCACTTAGTGCGTGAGGTTGTAGAGCTCCGCCACGTTGTCGTGCAGCAGCCACTGCTTGCTTTGGGTGGACAAGTCCGCCGTGTGGGTGGCGAGCAGCGCCTGTGAGTTCGGCCAAGTAGAGTCGCTGTGCGGGAAATCGTTGGCCCACATCAGGCGGCGCGGATTGCACAAATCCATGGTCTTGAACGCGACCCAGTCGTCTTGGAAAGTCACGTAGATGTTTTCGCGGAAGTACTCGCTCGGCATTTTCGATAGCTGGCCGGCCGTCAGCCAATAACGGTGCCGGTCGTAGGCGTGGTCCATCCGGTACATGTAGTGCGGCACCCAGCCGGCATCGGCCTCCACACACACGATTTTCAATTTTGGATGGCGCTCGAAAACGCCACCAAAAATCATGGTGCCCATGATGTCCTGACAACCGCGGATGATGGTCATGAAGCCGTTGAGTTTTGGGCCACGTGAGCGCTGCGCGCCGTTGGAGCCCGGCACGCCGTCTTTGGCGGTCAAAATATGAAAGCTGAGCGGTAACCCGAGTTCGCTGGCCGCCGCCCAGAACTCATCGTAGATTTCGTGTTCATAATCTTCGAGCACCGGAAAGCCCGGCATCATCACGCCGCGCAAGCCGAGGCGTTTGATTTCTTGTAAGTCCTTGATGCCCTCTGTCGGGGTTCGCATGGCGGTCTGCCCGACGCCGAGCAGGCGCTCGCGATGCGGATCGCAGTACTCGGTAATCCAAAGGTTATAAGCGTCGAAGCAGGCCTTTTTGTAATCCGGATCGGGATGGTTACATAACACCATGCCGACGCTGGGGTAGATAATTTCAGCCGCCACGCCGTCCAGATCTTGGTCGCCAATGCGGGCCTGGGGGTCCCAGCCACCGCGATGCAAGTCTTCGAACTTCGCCATGCGCGCCGCTTGCCCAAGCTCCTGCGCAGATTTACCGGCGGCCGCCACGAGGCCCATTGGAATGGTCTCTTTCATGCCGTGGATGACGTAGGTGTCGCCCCGCGCGGGATCGGACTCTACCCGTGGCGCAGTGGCTCGATATTTGTGTGCGATCCGGTCGATGTAGGTGCCGGGCGGCTCCATGACGTGAGAATCGGCCGAAATAATCGGTCTGTCGACAATTTGGTTGACTGTACCCATGCTTAATTTTCTCCACCGATAGCGATGTTCGAAAAGCCAGAGC
>SHZJ01000030.1 GCA_009692365.1 Gammaproteobacteria bacterium | reverse complement strand
CATGGCTGCCTTTCGGACGAACGGTAGTGGTGTTATAAAACCCGTCTAATCAGAACCAAGGGGAGCCTAATGGAAGCTATTCAGTACGCACGGCCAGCAACCGTGCCGGAGGCCGTCAAAACTCTTGCGGCGGCAGGCGGCGGTGGCCGAGTACTTGCCGGTGGCACCGATCTTTTAGTGCAGCTGCGCTTGGGCATCCGTACCCCACAGGTGATCGTCGACATCAAGGGTATTGCGGAACTGCGCGCCATCGAAGTCAGTGCTGCGGGCATCCAGATCGGCGCCGCGGCAACGAGCTCGGAAGTGGGCGAGCATCCGGAGGTCGTGCGGCATTGGCCGGGCGTGGTGGAAGCCATGCACCTCATCGGCTCCACCCAAATTCAGGGTCGAGCGAGCCTCGGCGGCAATCTTTGCAACGCTTCCCCCGCCGCCGACAGCGTGTCGGCGCTGATTGCGGCCGGTGCGCGTTGCACGGTCGCCGGTCCTAACGGTCGGCGCGTCGTCAACGTCGAGGATGTGGTCCTCGCACCGGGCAAGACCTCACTCGGGGCCGGCGAATTCATTGTTAATTTCCTCTTGCCGGTTCGCCAAGCCCACTCGGGTGACGCGTATTTGCGCTTTATTCCGCGCACCGAGATGGACATCGCCGTCGTGGGTGCCGCCGTGAGCCTGGTGCTGGACGCCGGCGGGCGCTGCACCGCGGCCCGCTTAGCGCTGTGCGCCGTCGCACCGAGGCCGCTGCTGGTAGCTGCCGGTGGCGCGGCGCTGGTGGGCACTTTGGTCGACGCGGCGGCCTTGGCGAACCTCGCCGCCGCTGCTAGCGCCGCTTGTGCACCCATCGACGACAAACGCGGCACGATTGAATTTAGAACTCGCGTCGCGGGCGTCCTCGCCCGCCGTGCGGCATCGATAGCGCTGCAACGCGCCCGGGGGACCTAATGGCTAAGCATCATATCCAGACCACCATCAACGGTGAGCCGACAGAATTTTTGTGCGAAACCCAGCAAACCCTGCTGGACGTCCTCCGCGACGAACTCGACCTCACCGGCAGCAAAGAAGGCTGCGGCACCGGCGACTGCGGCGCGTGCAGCGTGCTGTTGGATGGCCGCTTGGTGTGCGCGTGCCTCGTCCTGGGCGTCGAGGCCGCCGGGCGCGCAGTCACTACCATTGAGGGCGTGGCGCAGGGCAATGTGCTGCATCCGCTGCAGCAAGCCTTCCTCGACGAAGCAGCGCTGCAATGCGGCATCTGCACCCCGGGCTTCATTGTCGCGGGCAAGGCCTTGCTAGAGCGCAATCTCAATCCCACAGAAACCGACGTGCGGTATTGGCTGGCAGGCAATCTGTGCCGGTGCACGGGTTACGACAAAATCGTCCGGGCAGTCATGAACTGCGCCGCACAAATGCGGGAGGAAGCTAGTCATGGGTAACGAACAAGCGACGTTTAGGGTAGTGGGCACGCGGCCAGTCCGGCCGGATGGCGTAGACAAAGTCACGGGGCGTGCGGCCTTCGGCGCGGACTACCAGCTGCCGGGCATGCTCGTCGGCGTGGTGGTCCGCAGCCCGCATGCGCACGCGCGCATCAAGTCCATCGACGTCAGCGCAGCCCGCGCCCTACCGGGCGTGCAGGCGGTGGTAACGGCGGCTGATTTGGTCGACTTGCCCTCAGAGGTGTCGTCGGGCGGTGAGGCGCCGATCAATTTTCGGCACGTCTCGCTCAACGTCATCGCCCGCGACAAAGCGCTGTATGAAGGGCACGCGGTGGCGGCGTTGGCCGCGACGTCGACCGCGATCGCCGCCGCCGCCGCCGCGCTCATCAAAGTGGATTACGAAGTGCTGCCCCACGTCATCGACGTGCTGGAGGCGATGCGCGAGGGCGCGCCTTTGCTCCACCCTGACCTGTTCACCACGGGCGTGGCGCCGGCACCGGCCGCCGCCTCTAACGTGGCCGGCGTGACCGAGTTTTCGCTGGGCGATTTGGCCCAAGGATTCGCCGAAGCCGAGGTCATTATCGAGCGCGAGTACACCACCCAGCCGGTGCATCAGGGCTACATCGAACCCCACGCTGTCGCGGCGACATTCGGTGCCGACGGCACGGCGTCGGTGTGGTGCAGCAGCCAAGGGCAGTTCATGGTGCGCGAGTACTGCGCCAAGCTGCTGGGCATGGACATCGGCCAAATCCGGGTCATCCCCGCGGAAATCGGCGGTGGCTTTGGTGGCAAGACCACCGTCTACCTCGAGCCCTTGGCGCTGGCGCTGTCGCGCCAGTCCGGGCGTCCGGTCAAAATGGTGATGTCGCGGGGCGATGAGTTCAAAGCGACCGGGCCGACTTCTGGTACCCACGTCAAAATTAAACTGGGCGCCAAACGCGACGGCACCTTTACCGCCGGCGAAATGACGCTGAAATATCAGGCCGGGGCCTTTCCTGGTTCGCCCGCCTTTTTGGGCGGTATGACCGGCTTTACGCCCTATGTCTTCGAGCACGCCAAAGCGACTTGCTACGACGTGGTGTCGAACCGGCCCAAGAGTGCGGCCTATCGCGCGC
Source organism: Gammaproteobacteria bacterium (assembly GCA_009692365.1). Lineage (GTDB taxonomy): Bacteria > Pseudomonadota > Gammaproteobacteria. The sequence continues at coordinate 40,277 of SHZJ01000030.1, read as the reverse complement.
CGGGTGCGCCCATGGCGGCCTTTGGGGTGGAATCGGCCATCGACGAGTTGGCCCAACAGCTCAACATCGACCCGCTGGAACTGCGGTTGAAGAACGCCGCGACCGCCGGCACGCGGACCCTTTACGGGGTCAAACTGCCGGTCGTGGGCTATGTAGAAACCCTCGAAGCGGCTAAAGCCCATCCCCATTATTCGGCCCCGTTGGGGCCTAACCAAGGCCGCGGCGTTGCCTCGGGTTTCTGGTTCAATATCGGCGGCCCCTCGAGTGCGGCCATCCACGTCAACGAGGACGGCACGGTGGAAGTCGTCACCGGTAATCCCGATATCGGCGGTTCCCGGGCCTCCATGGCGATGATGGCGGCCGAGGTGCTGGGCATCGATCTGGCCCACGTTAAACCGACCATCGGGGACACCGCGCAAATCGCCTATAGCTTTATGACCGGCGGTAGCCGCGTGACGTTTGCCACCGGCAAGGCCGTGATCGAAGCGGCGGAAGCCACGGTAGCGCAGCTGCGCGGTCGGGCCGCCAAGATGTGGAAGGTCGAGCCCAACGAAGTGGTTTGGCGCGAGGGCTTGGCGCATTGCACGCGGGTCGACGAGACCACTCGGGCGCCGTTCACGCTGGCGCAGATTGCCCATCAGGCCGGCCGCACCGGCGGCCCCATCAGCGGCAATGTCTCGATCAACGCCGCGGGCGCCGGGCCGGGTTTTGGCACGCATCTGTGCGATGTTGAAGTCGATCCGGAAACCGGCGCGGTGAAAATTATCCGCTATACGGCGATCCAAGACGTGGGCCGGGCCATCCACCCGGCCTATGTGGAAGGACAACTGCAGGGCGGGGCGGTGCAGGGTATTGGTTGGGCGCTGAACGAGGCCTACCTTTACGATGCGCAGGGCTGTCTGCTCAATTCTGGGTTCCTCGACTACCGTATGCCGGTGGCGTCCGATCTGCCGATGATCGACACCGTGCTGGTGGAAGTGCCCAATCCGGGACATCCTTTTGGCGTGCGGGGGGTGGGCGAAGTGCCTATCGTGCCGCCGCTAGCCGCGGTTGCCAACGCGGTGTCGCGAGCCACCGGGGTGCGCATGACGGATCTGCCAATGTCCCCGCCCCACGTGTTGGCGCAACTCGACCGAGCTAAAACGGCGAGCTGACCTGCACATGGCGGTGGTGATCCTCCAAAGTGACTTTGCCCGCCGGCACACCGGCGGGCAAACCACGCTCGAGGTGAACGCCAGCGACTACGGGTCGCTGTTGGCAGTGCTGGACCGGCGCTACCCGGGTTTAGCGGTCAGCTTAGGCGTGGGGATGGCGGTTGCGATCGACGGCGAGATTTTTCCAACCCCGCTGTTGCAGGCCGTAGGCCCCGACAGTGAAGTCCATTTCCTGCCGGTAATTGGCGGTGGATAAGGGCCGTGAACGGCGCGCTGGCGACCTGTAGCCCGGGCCTGTGCGCGCCGAGCCTGGGCGCCACGCCACGCTTAGCCCTTTGGTAAGACCGCGCCGCGGATGAGCTCCCGCAAAAATTCATCGACCTCGCGCTGGTCGCGCCCCCGGAACTTCATCTGCGCGATCATGTGTCCCGCACTCATCACCAAATGGGCGCCGAGCAGCGGATTGACGTCTTTGGGAATTTCACCCGCCGCTTTGCCGGCGACGATAATGTCACCGAAGGCTGCGATGATCCGGTCTTGGAAATCGACGTAGTGCGCCCACGTGGCGTCAGCGACATCGGTGCTCCAGTTCAGCCAAATTTTGATGTAGTCGGGGGCCGTATCTACCGTCACTGAGAACTCGTACAAGATGGTCAGCAGCTTATCGGTCGCCGATTTTTCCGTGCCCGCGATACCTGCCACCAGATCCACCAAATAGCGGTCCACCTCGGTGACGACCGCCTGCACCAGCGCGACGCGCGTCGGAAAGTACACAAAAACCGTTGAGACGGCGACGCCGGCGGCGCTGGCCACCTGTGCGTGCACGCCGCTCGCCAGCCCCGTGCGCGCAAAAACGCGGACCGCGCACGCCAGCAATTGGGCGATGCGCTGGGCGGGGCTCAGACGGGTGCGCGGTCGCGGCGAAGTAGGTTTGGGCGGCATAGCCATTTCGTTTTACGGGTATTGACAGTCTACACAGCAAGATTTACTTTTTATCGGAGTGATTTGTCATTAGTGGGCGGGTCGCGGATTGTTTTGGCGCTGCTATCGGCCGCCCCACGCACACTGCGCGGTGAACAAATCGACTGCTGCGCTCGTTGACGCGATCGACCAAGAGGACCTTTGGGTATGAACTCCGACACCTTACCGCCCCGTAGCAAAGTCGTGTCCTTGCGCTATTTCGAACCCGCCAAACGGCGGGCTACGCAATACGAAGAAGTGACGCTGCACACCCAGTGGGACCCACAGAATTTTGCTGCCCAAGGGTGGTTCAATCGCGATCTCGACGGCCGACCGGCGTGGGACAGGCACTCAACTGCGCTCAAGGCCCACGACTGGTGGGCCTATCGGGACCCGGCGGAAGAATGGTTTCGCCCCTATGTCGCCCGTCAGGCAGCACTTGGCAGCGCGATCACCTTAGCCACCGAGGGCGCAAAACAGGCCGGGCTTTTTGCCGATTTAACCCCGCCCTGGCGTGCCTTTCTGGCCACCCACTACGCCGCCTACCGGTTCCCAGAGTATGGGCTATTCATGGCCCTAAGCTACGCGCAACGCGAAGCGCTGTCGGACGTGGTCGCCGGGCCATTGCTGTTTCAGAGCCTGGAAAAAGCGCGCCATGCGCAGGACATCGCGCTCTACACGATGGAACTCGAGGCCGCGCTGCCCGGCTTTAGCGATGCCGAGTGCAAAGCTCTATGGCTGGACTCTCCCGTGTGGCAACCCACTCGGCTGGTCATCGAATACCTCATGGCCGCGCGCGATTGGGGGGAAATCAATTTTGTCATCAACCTCATTTACGAGCCGCTGTTCGCCACGCTGTTTAATCGCGAATTGCTGTTGCGTTGCGCCGCCCGTCATGGCGATGCGGTCGCCGCCGTCATCGCGGCTGGCAACGAGAAAGATCGCACCTACCGGCAGTCGGCGGCCCTGGCGCTGGTGCGGTTTGTTATGGCGCAAGACGCCCACAATGCGCTGGTGTTAAACGCCTGGCTGGCCCAATGGACGCCGCTGGTGCTGGCGGCGGTGCAGCACATCGCGCCGCTGTTTGTGGGCCTGTCCGCCCAGCCCTTCGAGTCGGCGCGCCAAGTCGTGGTGCGTGACTGGCGGGCGTTAATGTTGGAGTTGGGGCTGAGTGGGCCGGTGGTTGCGGTATGAACTCGCGGTTAATTCCCGAAAATCATCGGGTCACAGCCAAATTTATCGCAGGCGAAGAAGCTTCAGCGATTGCGGCGGCGGCCTGCGTGGACAACCCCGGCGCGCACGTCGAAGACTACGGCAGCTATCTGAGCATCAGCAATGAGCTGCGGCTCGACCTCAATATTCCAACCATCGTAGAAGAACTCGGTCGCCCGTACGAGGTGTCCGCTTTGCTGGTGGTGCTGGCGAGTTATACCGGCCAGGTAGAGTTGGGCCCGACGTGTTTATCCATCAAGGAGGCGCTCGCGAACTAAGGTTCGGGCGGCGCAAAGTAAGAGATATCTAGCCATGAATGACCCGCAAACACTAGCCTACGACCGCGTCAAGTCCATCGACTGGGAGCCCAGCTATATCCAGCCGGAGCAGAAGCTGGTGCACAAGACGCGTTTCCATCTCGAAGGCTTAAAACCGGTCGACCCGTTCAAAACCTTCGTGCGGGATTACTTCAAAGTAGAGCACGAGAAGGACAATCGCCATTATGCGATTTTAGAGGCGTCGAGCCGCCTGAGTGATAGCACGCCCGATGCGCGCTGGATGGAGGGGATGAAGTTTGGGCTGTCTAATCTGCCGGGGGTGGAGTACGCCGCCGCGCGGCAAATGGGTCGCATGGTACGCAGCGTGGCGCCGATGGAGCTGCGCCAAGGCTACATGATGCAAGGCCTCGACGAAGTGCGGCATTGTCAGCTTGAACTCAATACGCTGCGCCATCACTTGCGCAGTTGGCGCGACCCCGCGGGCTACGATGTTGCACTGAAGGCGGCGGGCACCAGCGTCGGCGGGGGGATTTTTCGCGCCATGCTCGAGGACCTGCTGACCTGCGACCCGGTAGAGACTTCGCTCGGTCTGCAGATGTTCGTCGAAACTGCGTATACGAACGTTTTTTTTGTGGGCCTGTCGAGCGCCGCCGCCGCGCATGGCGATAAAATGATGGCCTCCACGATGCTGACTATTCAGTCGGATGAAGCCCGTCATATGGCTAACGGTTGGGCGACTCTCGCCACCCTGCTCCAGAACGACCGCAACATCCCGCTCATCCAGCAAGCGCTCGACAAATGGTCGTGGCGAACCCACACGAGCTTTAGTGTGGCGGTTAATTTGTTCACGGATTATTTCGTCACCAAGCGCCAGGAATCTGCCAAAGAAATGAACCTGCGCTGGGTATTCGATGAATTCTACGGCGGGTTTTATCAGAAGCTCGAAAAATACGGCATCAAAGCGCCCAAGCATCTGGACCGCATGATTTCCGATCAAGATTATTTATCGCACTCCGCGGCGATTTACCTGTTTGGCGCGTGGCCGGTGTTTTTTCACCGCTACGACGGCATGACGCCCGCCGACATGGAGTGGTTCGAGAAAAAATATCCGGGCTGGTACGCCAACTATGGCAGTTTTTGGGAAGCCTATAACCGCTGCACGGACCCTTCTGATCAGGCCCTGATCCTCAAAGAATTGGGCGGGCTGCCTAATTTTTGTCAGGTTTGCCAATTGCCAACGATCTTCCCCTTGCCGGGCGCCAATAGTGGCCGTTCGTGTCTGCATGGCGGTCAGCGTTTTATTTTTTGTTCGACCGGCTGCCAAGAGATTTTCTTCAACGAGCCGGAGCACTACCAAGGTTTTCAAGGATTTCTCGACCGCTATGAGGGCTTCGAACTATCCGAGGTCACGCGCGATATGGGCTTTGTGCGCGAAGACGGCAAAACACTCATCGCGCAGCCAACGTTGGCCTCCCAGCGTCTGTGGACGCTGGACGACATCAAGCGGTGCGATTATGTGGTGAAGAAGCCACCGCCGCCGCCGCTGGTCGAGGCGGCTTGAGCTTCTCCATCACGCTCGCACCGTTCGGCCTGCAGTTCGAGTGCGCCGCGGAAGAAACCATCCTCGCCGCCGCCCTGCGCCAAGGCATCGGGCTGCGTTACGGCTGCAAGCACGGTGCGTGTGGCAGCTGCAAGGCGCGCATTGTAGAGGGCGAGGTTGATCTGGCGCAGGCTTCGGGCTTTGCCCTGATGGGCTACGAACGCGACGCCGGTCTGGCGCTGCTGTGCTCGGCCTATCCGCTCGACGACATCGTGGTACAGCTCGAGGATTACACCGAAACCGAACTGCACGCGGCCCGCCCCACCGTGGCCCGCACGGGGCGGGTGGTCGCCTGCACCCCCTGTTCGCCGGACATCTGGCAACTCCTGCTCGCCTTGGAGGGTGGGGAGGGCTTGGACTTCGATGCTGGCCAGTTTGTCGAAGTGAATGTCCCCGGGACCGACGAATGGCGTGCCTACTCGATGGCGAACGCACCCAGCGACCGTCATTTAATCGAGCTGCTGATCAAGAAAATCCCGGGTGGGTGTTTTTCAGGGCTGCTGCCGCACGCGCTGCCCGAGGGGACGCGGGTGGCCGTGCGCGGGCCTTATGGTCAATTTAACGTGCAGGTGGGTAGCGCTCCCATCGTGATGGTGGCCGGTGGCTCGGGCATGGCGCCAATTCTTTCCATGCTGCGCGCGCTCGCCGCGCAGGCTTGTGCGCGAGAGATTGTTTTCTACTACGGCGCGCGCACGGCCGCCGACCTCATCTGCGGCCCCGAACTCGCCGCGCTCGCCGCCCAGCTACCCGCCTTTCGGTACATTCCGACTATTTCGGAGCCCATGGTGGCGGCGCCTTGGGCGGGTGAGACCGGCCTCGTCACGGCGGCCCTCGCGCGTGACGGCGGCAATTTGCGCGGCGCTGAGGCTTATTTATGCGGCCCGCCGGGGATGGTCGATGCGGCCGCTGCCGTGTTGAAAATCCAAGGCATGTTTAGCTCGCGCATTCGCTGCGATAAATTTGTCAGCACCCAAGGCCCCTGAGCGACCCGCGTAGCGTTCGATGTGGCGTACGCCACGCTCCTCCTGCCCGGCGCGCTGCCGTTTGAATGGGGCCGCCAAAATCGCTCTCCTCTTGACTTGATGTGCCGGCGAGCCCGGCCGAGCCCTCGCAGGCCACAGGTCGCGTGGCGGCTTTTGCAGACTGCTGAACAAGCGTCCCGCCCGCCGAACCCCTGCACTCATGAACGTGAACGCCGAGACTTCCGCCATCGACGCAGCTCCCCCTCTCCTGCGTAATCCGCACTTCGACGACCAGCGTGTCGTGTGGGACGACGAGTACTCCGGTGCCTATCAGCCCGAGGCCTACGACCAGCAGTTCGACGACCAGTGGCGACTGTTCCTCGAGCGCAAGACTGGCTTCTGCGATCACACTGGCGTTGAGACCGGCGATGAGTACATCGACGATCGCATCGCGGAGCTCACTGGTGTGCACGATGTGCTGCAGCGGTGAAAGTGGGGCGCGCTCGCTGCGTTGATGTCGCGCCTGTCTGGTCGCGCGGCACGCCAGGAACGCCGCGGAATTGGCGGTCGCCTCTGGCTGGAGCCTAAGTTCGCCATCGACTACTTTCAGGGCAAGCGCTGTCTCGACGCCGGCTGCGGCGCAGGTCGCTGGACTAAGACCCTGAATTCCCTCGGCGCCCGGGTGAAGTCCATCGATGTTTCGCGACACGGGCTCGAGTCCACCAAGCGCTTCAACGAAGAGGTTGAAGAATGCAGCATCTTCGGCATTCCCGCCCGCACCAATCTCGCGCACGCGTTCGACTTCACCCTTTGTTGGGGCGTTGTGATGTGCACACACGATCCACGCGCAGCCTTCGATGCTGTCGCGTCCCCCGTCAAACCCGGCGGCTCGCTCTATCTGATGGTGTACGCGCCCACGTACCACACCTCCCCGCCGGTCCTCGAGTGGCGCGCGCGTTACCACCGCGAGTGCCGCACTTTCGAAGAACGCCTCGCTTTCGCCTACGCGATTGCCGATCGTCCCGAGAACGCCATCAATCTGCTCGACATGCTGAACACCTTCTACAATTGGACCATCCCCGAGGCCGTGTGCGAGCACTGGTTCCGCGCCAACGGCTTGCGCGACAGCACGCTGCTCAACCGCAATGAGCCGCATGCGTGCGCTCTGCACATGCTCGGCGTGAAGAGCTGAATCAGCGAGAAATCGCCGCGGTCTAAGCGATCATTCGGTCGAAACCGCAGCGAAAAGATCAATGGCGAGATCAATGGGATCAATGTGGGATCAATGGGGTCATGGGATCAATGGGGTCAGACTCGATGGGTGATCAAGATCAATGGGGTCAGACTCGATTGATTATCGGAAGATCTGGGATCAATGGGGTCAGACTCGATGGCAAAATCAATGGGGTCAGACTCGATTGATTACGGTGCTGTCCTGATCGCTCGGGGTGGGCAAAATCAATGGGGTCAGACTCGATTGATTACGGTGCTGTCCTGATCGCTCGGGGTGGGGCTCCAAATCAGCTGCCTCACTGATGGTCCGCTTGCCGCGATTCTTTATTCTGAGTGGCTCACGTCAGGGCATTGTGTGTGGCGACCATCGGGCTAAGACAATTAGCGCTGAAGCTAACTCGTCTTGACGGCGAACCGGGCTTGGATGTTGGCCGCTGAGGGCTTCGAAAACCGCCGCCCAGCGGCGGTAAAAGAGCGCCCCGAGCAGACGGCAGGGGGCGGGAATCGCCAGTTTAAGGTCTGTTTGCGTGGGAGCTGCTCAATGGAGTCTGCACCCATACGCGTCCCACGGATGCGTGGTAGGGTTCCTCCCGCCAAAAAAACGCAGCGCAAGCCCGCAGTGCCCATGTCTACCCCCCCAACGTTCTCCGCCGACGAACTCGCCACCGCACTGCGCGTGCTCGAGGCCATCGTCAGTGACCGCGCCGTGCTCGTCGTCTGCGATAGCGCGGAGCGTGCCCGTTTGCTGCGGCTGGCAGGTCAGGTCGCCATGCCCGATCCGGCCGCCAAGCTGCGCCTGCGGCGCCGACTGCGCCAGCGCGATCTGAACGAGCGGCGCGATGCCGACGAAGTCCTGCGCGCCGGCACCGGTATCCGTGCGTTGCGTGCAAAGCCGGTTTTTCTCACACCACCCCTGCCGCCCTTGCTGACCTCACGCGACACGCCAGTCTTAGACGAGGCAGCCAGCCAGCAAGCCGCTGCCCGGCAAGAGAATCTGCGCAAACCGCGCGTTTGCTACACCTGCAAGACCGAATACACGACGCTGCACACGTTCTACGATCAACTGTGCCTTGCGTGCGGCGACCTCAACTTCAACAAGCGCGCGCCCGTCCACGATCTGCGCGGCCGGGTGGCGATCATCACCGGGGCGCGAGTAAAGATCGGCTATCACGCGGCCATTCTGCTGCTGCGTAACGGCTGCCGTGTCGTGGTCACGACGCGCTTTCCACGCGACTGCGCGGCGCGCTACGCGCGCGAGCCGGACTTCGACAGCTGGCGTGACCGACTGAGTATCTACGGCCTCGACCTGCGCCATACGCCCTCAGTCGAGGCCTTTGCCCGGCATATCAGCGAGGCGCTGCCGCAACTCGACTTCCTGATCCAGAATGCCTGTCAGACGGTGCGGCGTCCGCCCGAGTTTTACACGCACCTGATCGTGGGCGAGGTGGCCGCGATGGCGCTGCTGCCGGCGGCCGAGGCGGCGCTAGTGGCGGACTACGAAGTGCTGCGGCACGCCTCGAGGAACGCCGGTCTGGCGGCGCCGGCGCAGCTCTCGCAGCTTGCACCGACTGGGCCAGAGGTGCTCGCAGACGCCGGCAACGGCCTCGTCGATTTGTTCCCGCGTGGCGTGCTCGACGCCGATCTGCAGCAGGTTGACCTGCGCGGTCAAAATTCCTGGCGCCTCAGTCTCGATGAGGTCCCCACGCGCGAGTTGCTGGAGGTGTTGTTGGTGAATGCGGTCGGGCCGTTCGTGCTGTCGGGGCACCTAAAGCCGCTGCTGCTGCGCACCTCGACGCGTGACAAGCACATCGTGCAGGTCAGTGCGATGGAGGGGCAGTTCAATCGCAACAAGACGGCCAAGCATCCGCACACCAACATGGCCAAGGCCGCGCTCAACATGCTGACGCGCACCTCGGCCCAGGAGTACGTGCGCGACGGCATCCACATGAATTCCGTCGATACCGGATGGATCACCGACGAGGATCCCGCCCACCTCGCCCAGGACAAGATCGACATGCACCGGTTTGCGCCGCCACTCGACGTGGTGGACGGCGCCGCCCGTATCGTCGACCCAATCTTTGCCGGCCTCGCCACCGGCGAGCACGCCTGGGGTCAGTTCTTTAAGGACTACCATCCTACTTACTGGTGATGCCAAGAATATCAATGGGGTCAGACTCGATTGTTTTATCAAGGGTCCTGAGCGAGCGACGATCCTAGCCGCTAGCGAGGGCGCGATAAGGCTAGCCAGCTTGTCGCGATTTTTCTTCGCAGCTACCCGCGCGTGATCACGCTGCGTGAACACCTTCGCGACGCCCGAGTTTGCGCCCTATTTAAGCGGGCTTTGTGGCCCCAAAGAAGGTGAACTCTGGCCGCCGAACGGTGCGCAAAACAGATCCCGAAGCCGGTCAAACGGCGGGCCGAGCGGGCGATGTCGGGCGGGAATCGCACGCCGTTCAGGTCGACCACCAAGCCTTGGATGACCAGTCCCTTGATCAGCTTTCGGACTCCTACCCTGTTGGCAAAGACTGCCGTTTGAATGGTGCCGCCAGAATCGCTATCCTTTGGACTCGGTCTGCTGGCTAGTCTGGTGGACCTCGCGCCGGCCACAGATCGCGTGGCGGCCTTTGGAGACTGCGGAACTAACCTCCTGCCCACCGGGGTGGGGCGCGCACAAAAAAGGGCACTACGCCCGCGCGGAACCTAGTTCCCGGTCATCCGCCACCCAAGCCCAGTTGCCGGACTTTACTCCTCCCCCGCGATACGACCATTCGCGCAGCCCACCCGCTTACGGCGGGGACGCGTTGCGCAACTGGCCACGCGCCCCATCCTTGGCAATGCGGCCGAGCGGCGCAGCCTCTGCGGTGGACCTCGACAACGAAGGCGCGCCACACCCGTGTTGGATCCTCACGGGGGAGCACCCGATGGATAGCTCAATACCCGGTACCCCCGGCGCCAACCGCCAGTTCCATCAGCCCCCCGCCAACGGGGCAGGTGGTGCGCCACCGCGTGCTGGCAGCGCTGGACGTGGCCGGCAGCGGCAGGTGCCCTGTAAGGGATGCCAACGCGGCCAGTTCGAGGCACCTACCCTATGAGCGCTGCCGGCGCCCCCCAAGCCAGCCATCCGGACTGGCGCGAAAGCGTGGCCTTGGCGCTGGTGCGGGCCAGCGCGGCTCGCCCCGGGCCGCTGTTGCCCGCGCTGCACGCCTTACAGGGGCATTTCGGTTATGTGCCGGCGCAGGCGGTGCAATTACTGGCCACTGAGCTCAATTTGTCGCGGGCCGAAGTGCATGGCGTGATCACTTTTTACGATTTCTTTCGCACCACCCCGCCGGGCCAGCGCATCGTGCGAATCTGTCAGGCCGAGGCCTGCCAAGCCATGGGTAGCGCGGCGCTCTCGGCCCACGCCAAATCCCGTTTGGGCATTGATTTTCACCAAACTACGGCCAACGGCGCGGTCACGTTGGAACCGGTGTATTGCTTGGGTAACTGCGCCTGCGCGCCGGCGATGCTCATCGATGAGCGCCTCTACGGGCGCCTCGACGCGGCGCGTTTCGATGCCCTCGTGAGCGCTGAGGTTGGGCCGTGATTACCGTGTATGTGCCGCGCGACTCGGCGGCGCGCTCGGTGGGCGCGGACGAAGTCGCGCTGGCGATAACCCAAGAAGCGGCCCGCCGCAACCTCCCCGTGCAACTGGTGCGGAACGGCTCGTGGGGTCTGTTTTGGCTGGAGCCGCTGGTCGAAGTGGTCACCCCGGGCGGGCGCCGCGCGTATGGCCCGGTGACGGTGGCTGATCTTCCCAGCCTGTTCGACGGCCATTTTTTGCAGGGCGCCGCGCACCCCTTGGCGCAGGGCTACACGCAGGAGATTTCCTATCTAAAAAATCAGGAACGCCTGACCTTCGCGCGCGTGGGCTTGATCGACCCGCTCTCGCTGGCCGACTACCGCGCCCACGAAGGGCTGGTCGGCCTCCAGCGCGCCCTCGAAATGACGCCCAGCGCCATCGTGGACGCCGTCACTACCGCGGGACTGCGCGGCCGCGGCGGTGCCGCGTTTCCCACCGGCATCAAGTGGCGCACGGTTCTTAACACGCAGGCCGCGCAGAAATACGTGGTCTGCAACGCCGACGAAGGCGACTCTGGCACGTTCTCCGACCGCATGCTCATGGAAGACGACCCCTACACCTTGATCGAAGGCATGGTCATCGCGGGCTTGGCGGTGGGTGCCACCCAAGGTTATATCTATCTGCGGTTTGAATATCCTGACGCTTGGCAGGTGCTCAACGAGGCCATTAGCACCGCCTACGCCGCCGGCGTGTTGGGCGCCAGCGTGCTGGGCAGCGGGCGGCGCTTCGATTTGGAAGTGCGGCTAGGTGCTGGCGCTTATATCTGCGGCGAAGAAACCTCGCTGTTGGAAAGTCTGGAAGGGCGGCGCGGTCAAATTCGTTTCAAGCCGCCGCTGCCGGCGATAGCGGGTTTGTTTGGCCAACCTACCGCCATCAACAACGTCATTTCCCTGGCCACCGTGCCGGTCATTCTGGCGCGCGGCGCCGATTTCTACCGCGACTTCGGGGTGGGCCGCTCGCGTGGCACCTTACCCATCCAACTGGCCGGCAATGTGGCGCGGGGTGGCCTGGTTGAAAAAGCGTTCGGGCTGCGCCTCGACGAACTCCTCTACGAGTATGGCGGCGGGAGTGCGAGCGGGCGGGCGCTGCGCACCGTGCAGGCGGGGGGACCGCTGGGCGCCTATCTGCCGGCGGCGCAGTTTGACACCGTACTGGATTACGAAGCCTTTGCCGCGCGCGGCGCGATGCTGGGCCACGGCGGGCTGGTGGCGTTCGATGACACCGTCAATATGGCGAGCATGGCCCGCTACGCGTTTGAGTTTTGTGCGCTAGAAAGCTGCGGTAAGTGCACGCCCTGCCGCATTGGTTCTACCCGCGGGGTGGAGGTCATTGACCGATTGTTGGCCGCCCGCCACAAGGCACGCGAACTCGAGTTGCTGAACGATCTCTGCGAGACCCTGCAGCACGGCTCGCTGTGCGCCTTGGGTGGCTTGACCCCGCTGCCGGTGCAAAGCGCGATTGCGCATTTTCCAGAGGATTTTGGCCTATCGCCGTCCGACAGCCTGATCCGGCGCGCCTGAGGTGGCTGGCGCGGCACAAGACCGAGTCGACGATTTATGAGAGGACTTAGCCCATGTTATCGATAACTGACCACGACTACGGCACGCCCGCCAGCGCCGCAACCGAAACCCTCGGCGTTGAGATCGACGGCCGCGTATGCCAAGTCCCGCTCGGCACCTCCGTCCTGCGCGCCGCCGCCGAGGCCGGCATCGCCATCCCCAAGCTCTGCGCCACCGAAAAGCTGGAGCCTTTTGGCTCGTGTCGCCTGTGTCTGGTGGAAATAGAGGGTCAGCGGGGCTATCCAGCGGCGTGCACGACGCCGGTCGCCGCGGGGATGAAAATCCGCACCCAAACCCCGGCCCTCGCCAAACTTCGGCGCAACACGATGGAGCTTTATATCTCCGATCACCCGCTGGATTGCCTCACCTGCCCCACCAACGGCCACTGCGAACTGCAAGATATGGCCGGTGCCGTGGGGTTGCGCGAAGTGCGCTATGGCTATGCGGGCGAACATCATCTGGACCTCAAAAAAGACGAGAGCAATCCGTATTTCACCTTCGACAGCAGCAAGTGCATCGTGTGCTCGCGCTGTGTGCGCGCCTGCGAAGAGGTGCAGGGTACTTTTGCGCTCACGATTTCCGGACGTGGCTTCGAGTCGCGGGTGGCCGCCAGCGCGGGCGAAAGTTTTTTGACCTCCGAGTGCGTGTCGTGCGGCGCGTGCGTGCAGGCTTGCCCCACCGCCACCCTGACCGAAAAATCGCTGATCGAAAAAGGCCAACCCTCACACAGCGTCGTCACGACTTGCGCCTACTGCGGCGTGGGCTGCTCGTTCAAGGCTGAAATGAAAGGTGAGGAAGTCGTGCGCATGGTGCCCCATCAGGATGGGCATGCTAATCATGGACATTCCTGCGTGAAGGGTCGCTTCGCTTTTGGCTATGCGACCCATGCCGACCGCATCACCACGCCGATGATCCGCCAGAGCATTCACGACGCGTGGACGGAAACCACTTGGGAGGGGGCGATTGCGCACGCCGCCGCCGAACTCCAGCGCATCGCGGCCCGCTACGGTCGCAATGCCTTAGGCGGCATTACCTCCTCGCGTTGCTCCAATGAAGAAACCTATCTTGTGCAAAAACTGGTGCGGGCCGGCTTTGGCAATAACAACGTGGATACCTGCGCGCGGGTGTGTCATTCGCCCACCGGCTACGGACTCAAACAGACTTTGGGCGAATCGGCTGGCACCCAGAATTTTGATTCGGTGAATCGAGCAGACGTGATTTTCGTCATCGGCGCCAATCCTACCGAGGGTCACCCGGTGTTCGCCTCGCAGCTAAAACGCCGCCTGCGCGCGGGCGCCAAGCTCATCGTGGCGGATCCCCGCACTATTGGTTTGGTGCGCGGGCCGCACGTTGTTGCCGACTACCACCTCAAACTGCGCCCCGGCACCAATGTGGCCCTGATCAACGCGCTGGCCCACGTGGTGGTCACCGAGGGTTTGGTCGATGAAGCCTTTGTGAGTGCGCGCTGCGACGCCGAGAGCTTTACCGAATGGCGGGAATTCATCGCCGAAGCCGGCAATTCTCCTGAGGCGATGGCCAGCATTACCGGCGTGCCTGCCGCGGACTTGCGGGCGGCCGCACGGCTCTACGCCACTGCCGGCAACGGGGCGATCTACTATGGTCTGGGCGTGACCGAGCACAGCCAAGGCTCCACCATGGTCATGGGCATTGCGAACCTTGCCATGGCCACCGGGAATCTGGGCCGCGAGGGTGTGGGCGTGAACCCGTTGCGCGGCCAAAACAATGTGCAGGGCGCCTGCGACATGGGCTCGTTCCCGCACGAACTGCCGGGTTATCGCCATATTTCAGATAGCACCACGCGCGCGCAGTTTGAACAAGCGTGGCAGGTGACGCTCGATCCGGAACCCGGCTTACGCATCCCCAATATGTTTGAAGCCGCGCTGGACGGCGAATTTAAAGCGCTTTATGTGCAAGGCGAAGACATCGCGCAAAGCGATCCCAACACCCAACACGTGTCGGCGGCGCTGGAGGCGATGGAATGCATCATCGTGCAGGATTTGTTTCTCAACGAAACCGCCAAGTTCGCGCATGTGTTTCTGCCGGGCAGTTCTTTCTTGGAGAAGGACGGCACGTTCACCAACGCCGAGCGACGCATTTCGCGCATTCGCCGCGTGATGACGCCCACCGCCGGACTGGCCGATTGGGAAATCACCTGTCGGCTTGCCAACGCACTGGGTTATCCCATGGCGTACGCCCATCCCGCCGACATCATGGCCGAGATAGCCAGCCTAACGCCCACGTTTGCCGGGGTTAGCTACGCGAAACTCGACCGCTTGGGGAGCATTCAATGGCCGTGCAACGAGCCGCATCCGCACGGCACGCCCACCATGCACGTGACGGAATTCGTGCGCGGTAAAGGCCGCTTTATGCTGACCGGCTATGTGCCCACGCGCGAGCGGGCCTCGCGTAAATTCCCGCTGCTGCTCACCACTGGGCGGGCGCTGTCGCAATACAACGTGGGCGCCCAGACCCGGCGCACCGCCAACAGCGTGTGGCATCAGGAAGATGTGATCGAAATCCACCCGCACGATGCCGAAGAACGCGGCCTCAACGATGGCGATTGGGCGGGGGTGGCGAGCCGCGTGGGCGAAACCGTGTTGCGGGCCCACGTCACGCCGCGCGTGCAACCCGGCGTGGTCTACACCACCTTCCACTTTCCAGAGTCCGGCGCGAATGTCATCACCACCGACCACTCAGACTGGGCGACCAACTGCCCGGAGTACAAGGTCACTGCGGTGCAACTCACGAAGGTCGCCCAGCGCTCGGCTTGGCAGCGTCGCTATCGGGAGTTTGACGAGGAGCAAGTGCGTTTGCTGGCGGCGCGCCAGCCCGCCCGCAGCGAGTCATGAGCCTGCCGGCCGCGCCGCGAGTGCCGGGCGTCAGTCCGTTAAAGCGGGTGGACCGCTGCGGTGCGGAGGGTTTCCAGTCGGCGTTTGACCAAGTGGCAGAAGAAGTGCCGGTGGCGCTGACCTACAACGGTCAGGCGTATGCCGTGATGCTCGCCTCGCCGGCGGATCTGGCCGATTTCGCGCTGGGATTTTCCTTAAGCGAAGGCATTATCGCGACGCCGGCGGAATTACTGGATTTACAGTTGGAGACGGATCTGGCGGGGATTACGCTGGCGCTGCGCATTCCGCCCGCCAACGCCGCCAAACTGGTCCCCAACGCACGCAGCCTCGTGGGCAATAGCGGTTGCGGGCTATGCGGCACCCGCCAACTCGAAGACGTGGTGCGCTGGCCCCCGCCGGTGCACGCGCCGGTGCGTCTAAGCAACGCCGCCTTGACGCGGGCCTTGGCAGATCTCAAAAGCCGGCAGCCGATGTTTCTGGCCACCGGCGCAACCCACGCGGCCGCCTGGTGTACGCCGGCGGGTGAGGTTTGCCTGTTGCGCGAAGACGTGGGCCGCCACAACGCTCTGGATAAACTCATCGGCGCGATGACGCACGCGGGCCTGCGCTCGGCCGATGGCATCTTGCTGCTGACCAGCCGTGCCAGCTATGAATTGGTCCAAAAAGCGGCGTGGCTGGGGATGGGGATCGTGGTGGCGGTGTCTGCCCCCACGGCGCTGGCAATCGCGGTGGCCGAGCAGGCCCGAGTCACGCTGCTGGGCCTGGCGCGCGACGGGCATTACGTGGCCTATAGCCATCCCTCGCGATTAAGCGACCACCCAGCGGTGGGTGCCGAGTAAACAAAAATGAGCAATCAACACCTGCTGGAAATGGCCAACGACATTGGCGCTTATTTCGTGAGCGATAAAAATCACGCACGGGCGCGCGACGCAGTGCACCAGCATTTGCGCCGTTTTTGGGAACCGCGCATGCGGCAGAAATTACTGGCCCATTTTGCGCTGACCGGCGGTGCGGGGCTGGACCCTTTGGTGCTGGAGGCCGTGGCCGAATTGGCGAAAGACCCAGCCTCTTAGGGGGCTGCGCCAGCCTCGACGCAGCGCGGCAGCCGCGCGACGCGGCCGCGTTACCGGCGCTGGGGGCGGCCGCAGTTAGCGGGCTAGGAGCTGGGTAAACACCGCTCGCAGTTGTGCCAACGCGTCGTCCGAACGCGCTTGCGCGCGCCACGCCACATGGTGATCGGGTCGCACTAGGATGGCGCCGTCGTCGTCGATTTCCCGCACGCGCGCCCAGTCCCCCGTAAAGTCCTGCCATTCGTGGCGGGGACCAATGAGGTGCACCACGAGGGGCAGCGCAAACTCGGCGGCAATCAGTGCCGCCGCCGTCGCCCACGCGGCACCACCGATACCGGTGAACAAGGTAAAACAACCCTTGCCCGCCAAATCGAGCGTGGAGACTTTGCGGCCATCGGCGGCGTGCAGCCACACGTGCGGCAGGCGAGCGCCGGGCCAAGTGGTCCACTGGTAGTGCAGTTCGGGGTCGCGGGCGAACACCGGTTCTGGGCTGCCATCGGGGAGGACGGCCGTGGAGCGATAGCGCTGGTTCATCTCCACCCCATGCGCATCGAACTCATAGGCCTTCAGAGCAATTGCCCTGCAAATCTCGGCGCGCTGTTGGGCCGCCTCCGGCGTGTCTGCGCAGCGCGCGTCCATGTTGCGCTGCATGGTGACCGGGTCCACCGACGCCAGCAGCCCCAGCGCTTTGAAAATCGGCCCAAATTCTTCGATCGAGCGATTGGCGCGGGTCACAATTTGCTGGGCGACGGGCGCGCGCTCGGCGTTGTAGCTGGCCAGCAGTTCGCGGCCCGCCTGTCCTTTGAGGACGAACGCCAGTTTCCACGCCAAGTTAAAGGCATCTTGAATCGAGGTATTCGACCCTAGCCCATTGGAGGGGGGATGACGATGCGTTGCATCACCCATGCAGAACACCCGGCCGGTGGCGAGTTGGGTGGCGTAGAGATTGTTCACCGTCCACGTGGACACCGACTGAATTTCAACGGCCAGCGTGGCGTCACCCACCAGCCCCCGCACCACCCGCAGCGCGAAGTCGGTATCCACCACGGGCGCTGGTTGATTGATGTCGTAGCCCCACACGATCAGCCACTCGTTCCAGGGGCGAATCATGCGCACCAGTCCCATGCCGATGCCGCCCACGTTAGAGCCGGGCTGGAGCACCCAGTAGAGCACCGAGGGGCGGTGTGCGACGTACTTCGTCAAATCCGCTTTGAACAGGATGTTGATGGACCCGCCGAGGCCCATGCTGCCGCTAAACGGCAAGTTGGCATGTTCCGCCACTTTGGAATTGCCGCCATCCGCGCCAATCAGATATTGCGAGCGAACTAGGTAGGACTGGCCGGAGAGGCGGTCGAGCAGGGTGGTGGTGACGCCGTCAGCATCTTGTTGGTGACTGAGGTATTCGGTATACAAACGCGCATGCGTGCCGCGCGCACAGGCCGTTTTGAACAACAGCGGCTCCATCAAAGTCTGCGGCAAGTCGTTCATGAAAGTAGGCGAGGAAAGCAAATGTTCGGCTTTGGAAAGCGGCTGCGTGCCCCAGGTCTGCAGCCGGCCAATTTCCTCGCCCGCCAGCGAAGTACAGAACACGTTGTTACCCATCAGCTCTTGGGGAGTGGCGTGCAGATAGGCTTCGGCTTCTACTTCCCGGCCCAGATCGCGCAACACTTCCATCGTGCGCTGGTTGGTGATGTGCGCGCGGGGCGTATTGGCGAGCCAGCGGTGACGGTTGACGACGATGTTCTCCACGCCGTAGCTGGACAATAGGGCCGCCGTTGCGGCGCCGGCAGGGCCGGTGCCGATGATCAACACGGGGGTTTTAATCTCCAGCATGCAGACCTCCTGTGGAGCGTGCGTGGCTGACTGCGGCGTGCGGGGTTCAAACCCTCGGCCTGTCGGCGGGAACTTGGTGGGTATCGGTCGCCGCGAGCCGTGTCGGCGCTGGGGCAAGCCAGCACCAGGCACAGTCTCTACGGTTCGTGTCCGTGGTGGCAAGCAGGCGGCAACAAAATGAAAAGTCTAGCGACGCCGCGGCAATCGCCTTTGCTCGGCCGGGGCTTTGCGCTGTGTTTTCATGGCATTACCGGAATGAGCTCGCGCGCTTGTTTTTGGCGACCCGCGCTGCGCCGTTAGCGCCTATCCTTCGAGTAAGCAGCGCGGCCACGCGCTCGGCAGTGCGAACGCTGTCGGCGCTGTGCGCAAGGTTAGCCACGGGCACCCTGGCGCCGAGGCCGCGCCGCCGGTCGCGGCGGCAAGGATTTTGCCGCGGCTAGCAGCCGTGCTGATTCCCGCAAACTCTACCGGCGCTGGGCGAGCTGCCGAGCCGCCGAGCATCCCCGGCGCGAGCCCGGGATCTCGCGTGGCGCGACTGCCTAGCGCCGCGCAAAGGGCGGCGAGGACGCACCTCACGCCGTCTTGGGGCCTAGCCTTTGGCGACCAGGTCAAGCTGGCCCCGCGGTGGCCTGTCTAAGTAGGCGCGCCAGTAACGCCCCCGACAGCGTGTTGCGCTGAGTGGCAGCGGCGGGCGCCGAGGGTGGTGCCGCGAGGGGGCTAGAGGTGCTTGCCTAAGCTATCGGGGGCCGTCTGGGTCTCCACGATACGCGGCGGCGCGCCAGACCCGCGGCCGCCAGCACGAGTCCTGAGCTGGCGCGAGTGCGCCACGGCCACCGGCTGTCGGGCGCGGGTCAAACACCAGCAGGATTTGGTGGCCAAGGTCGGAATCGAACCAACGACACGCGGATTTTCAGTCCGCTGCTCTACCAACTGAGCTACTTGGCCATGGCCGTAAACGAGGCCCGTGCGGACGGTGCCGAACGGGAGCGGAACTGTAAGCGGCGGGCCGGGGGCAGTCAACCTGCGGGCTTGCATCGCGCTGCCCCGAGCGCGATGATAATTTGATTCAAACCCACTGTGCGCAGGAGATCCTAATGAGCACTCCATGGCAAGTCGTCGGCGAATACTTAGAAGCCTGCAGCTGCGATTTTCTCTGTCCGTGTATCACACAGAACACCACCACCCCCGCGACCCACGATTTTTGCAAACTGGCGATGACTTACGCGGTCACCACTGGCCATTTTGGCGAGACCCCGCTTGCGGGCGTGGTGTTTGCGGTGGTGGCGCAGTCCAAGGCCATTATGTCGCAGGGCGACTGGGCGCTGGGCGTCATTGTTGACGAGCGCGCCACGGCGGCCCAGGCCGATGCCATTGCCGCCATCGCGAGTGGGCAAGCGGGCGGGCCTATGCTGGGTTTCGCCGCGCTAGTGTCGGAGTTTCGCGGCATGACGCGGGCCCGGATCGAGTTCAGCGCCCACGAGCATCAGCGCTCGGTGAGTATCGCCGGGCAATTAGAGCAATCCGTCGTGGGCGTGCCCAGCGTGTCGGTGCCGGGCCAGTGTGTGGCCATCGATAACACCCTGCACCCGGCTAATCCCCGCCTGAACCTCGCCCTGGCGCTCAAAAACTTCATCCGCTGTTTCGGCATCGAATGGGATGCCCCGGCCGGCCGCACCAATGGCCATTTCGCGGCTTTCGCCTGGCAGGGCGCCGCGCCCTGAGGATCGTGACGGCGGCGGGGCGTTTGCCGCGGCTGGTGAGTGGTGGGGCGCTGGCGCTGCTCGCCGCCGCCGCTTGGTGGTTGCTGACGGCGGAGTGGCAGACCATGCTGGACATGGGGCGGGCAGCGCCGCTGCGTGCTCCGGTCGGCACGCTGGTGCTCCAAGACCTGCGCTGGCAGGTCGCCGTGGCCATGATGCAGCCCGCGAGCGCGCTGATCTACCTGTCGATATCCGCGCTGATGTGGGTGGTGATGATGGTCGCCATGATGACGCCCGTCGTGCTGCCGGTCGTGTTGTTATTCCAGCGCACCCGTGAGGCGACACCCGGGCGCACACCGGCCTTCGTGGCCGGTTATTTGGGCGCTTGGAGCCTGTTTGGGTGCGCGCTCAGCGCAGTGCAGTGGCTGCTGCACCGCGCCTCGCTGCTGCACGGCATGCTGCTGCAGGCGGGGCCTACGCTCGCCGCCGGGCTGCTCATTGTCGCGGGTCTTTATCAATTCACGCCCGTTAAGCGCGCCTGCCTGCGACATTGTCAAAGCCCGCTGGCGTTCTTGCTCAATCATTGGCGAACCGGCCGGTGGGGCGCCTTTCGGATGGGGGCTACGCACGGGTCCTATTGCTTGGGCTGCTGTTGGGCGCTGATGCTGCTGATGTTCGTGGGCGGGGTGATGAGCGTGGTGGCCATGGCGCTCCTCGCGGCCACGATGCTGCTGGAACGGGTATTACCCGCCGGCCCTTGGAGCTATGCGCTGCCCGGCGCGGTGTTGCTGGCGGCGGGAGTTGCGCTGGCGCTGGGCTGAGCCAGATTTAATCTGGCGGCGTGGGGCGAAAGTCCGCCGGCGGCGCGGAGCCGGCGCCGAAAAAATACTTCTCCATTTCTTCTTCCAAGAATTTTCGATTTTTGGGTTCAATGGGCGTGAGGCGATATTCGTTGATGAGCATCGTTTGGTGCTTGAGCCAGCCGCCCCACGCTTCCTGCGACACGGCTGTGTAGATCCGCCGGCCAAGCTCCCCCGGGTAGGGTGGCGCCCGCAGGCCTTCGGCTTCTCGTCCGAGCTTGATGCATTGAACGGTTCTCATGATGAAAATTCCTTCGCCGTGAGGCTGATTGAACGAACAAGATCCCGCACGGGCTGGGGCAAACCCACCGCGGCAGGGGCCGCTGCGTTATACCAAAGCAGCTGATCCGAATCCATGCAGTGCGTGCCCGATTCGGTAACCCAGAGCAGCAGCGGGGTAATTTTTAGCTGGAAGTGGGTAAACGTGTGGGTGATTTCGGCCAGTTGCTGGACCGCGCCGCAGCGTGCAAGGCCGTGCTCGTCACACCACCTTGATGCGGCGGTGGCATCGCTGACCTCCGGGAAAGCCCACAGGCCGCCCCAGATCCCGGTCGGTGCGCGGCGTTCCAGCAGCAGATCGGCCTGGTCCACGCGTGCCAACACCAGCATACAGGTGGCTCGCCGCGGGAGGGTTTTGCGGGGCTTGCGCGCGGGATAGTTCAGCTGCGTCCCGCGGGCTTGGGCCAGACAGTCGGTTTGTACCGGGCAGCGACCGCAGGCCGGCTGCGTGCGCCCACACAGCGTGGCACCAAGATCCATCATGGCTTGGGTGTAGTCCGCGCAGCGCGTGCTGGGCATGAGTTCCTCGGCTAGCTGCCACAGTGCGCGCGCGGTGGCAGGCAGGGTCGGCAGGCCCTCAATGCAGCGATACCGGGCCAGCACCCGCTTAACATTGCCATCCAAAATGGGTGCGCGTTGGCCTAGGCTGAGGGCCAAGATAGCGCCGGCCGTGGAGCGTCCAATGCCGGGCAGCGCGGCGAGTGCCGCTAGGTCAGCGGGAAACTGCCCGCCGTGCGTGTCGATCAGTAGCTTGGCGGCCCGCTGGAGGTTGCGGGCGCGGGCGTAATAACCCAACCCCGACCAACTCTGCAGCACCGCATCTAAAGGGGCGCCGGCCAGCGTCGCCAGCGTGGGGAAGCGCGCCATGAACGCCTCAAAGTAGGGGATGACGGTGCCGACCTGGGTTTGCTGGAGCATGATTTCCGAGACCCAAACGCGGTAGGCCGAGCGTTCCTGCTGCCAGGGCAGGTCGCGTCTGCCATGCTGGTCAAACCAGCTCAGCAAGCGTTCACAGAAGGCTGGCAGCATGCGCGATTTGCTCAATTTTGGTCATGGTTTCGACGACTTCACTCACCAAAGCCCGTTTGAGCAGCAGCGGCCCCAGCACCGGCGGAATCCAGAAATCGGGGCGCTGGGTGGCGCTCATCACAATCCGGGTGGCACCATCGGGCAGGGCTACAATTTCCCACAGCGTCTCGCCGTCGCGAAAATTACCCGCGCCCGGAATGATGGTGGTGTGGATATCGCCGTTGGTCTGCAGCACGACGCGTTCGACGAAATCGATTTTGAAACAGAACACCAAGACGCACTCGATCAGGCGCAGTTGGCGCCGATACGAGCCATCCTGATAGTAGAACAACACCCGCGACGAGGTGATGTGGTCGTTGATTCGGGTCAGTCGCTCGATGTCGGTGACCACGGCGCGCACCGCATCCACCGGCGCCTCGAGGCGTGCACTAAAGCGATACTGGTACTGATTGTCGTGGACTTCGAAGGTCACGCTCTCCAGCGTGCTAGCTGCCGTCAGTCCCCACCAACAGGCCAGCAGCAGGCCGCTCGTGAGGCGCAGATTTTTCGACTGGGTCAGAATGTCAGCTTCTTCTTCAAGGTCGCACCCGGCTGGCTACTGGGGCTGGTGTTGCCTGCGTGTCGCAAGATTTCTTCCCCCCAAGACTTCCCACGGTGATGGCCCGGTCGATGGCGGTCCCCAGCGGGTCCCTCTGGGGGCGACAATTCCGGGACGGTGGTGAGTTTTCCCGGCCGAGTTTTCAGTTTTCCCCGCCCGCGTTGCCGCCGTCTTTAGGGGGTTTCCCCGGTGTGCGCGGTTTTCCTCGACCAAGCTTTCTCAAGCCGTCCTCCAAGCTGTGCAGGCCGTGCTTGACGCCCTTGAGGTTCTTCAGATCAGGCTTACAGCTGGTCGCGGAGAGGACCCCGCGGCAGCGGATTGGAATTGCATAGCGGCTCAGGGCCACGCCGCTCGCCGGTACGCGGCCGGGGGTCATGGCCAGACTGGCGTCATAGCGGATGGTGGCGTCTTTGAGCTTAACGAGCATGCCTTCCCCGGTGAGTTTAAAACCCTCGCCGTCCATGCGGAGGTCGTCGTTGAACACGGCGCCGTCGCGAATTTCTAAGGTGCCGGTCAGCGCATCGAACCGTGTTTCCCCACCCATCGACAGGGGGGGGGCGTGGCCTTTGATTAGCGTCTGCGCGGCGCTGAGGAGCCCGGGTAGATCGGCGCCGCGAAGCCGGCCTTTCTGGAGTGCAAAAGTGGCTTGCCCGCTCAGGGTTTTAAACAGCTCCTGGGCGCTGTGTCCACTGGCGGTGAGGCGCGCTTCCAGGTTGAGATTGCCACCCAGCCGGCGGGTGTCGGTGAGGTCGGCGAGTAGAGGCTCGATAGCCACTTTGGCGAGGTTGGTGTTGATGCTGAGTTCGGGCTGTGGCCCCTGCACGTTCAGGCTTGCCACGCCGCTGTATTTGCCCTGATACAGGTCGGCGGTGGCCGGGTCTATGGCCAGTAGTCCGTCGCGCGCGTGGGCGTTAATTTTGACCTGACTGAGCCGCGCACCCGACAGCGTCAGGGTTTCGAGCCCTAACGCGCCCTCTAGAACCAACGCCTGCAGGCCTTCCACCGGCAGCGTCGCGACGGCGATCGCGAGGGTTTCGGGCGTGACCGGGCGCGCCTTCCCCGCGTTCTCCCGCGGCGCCAGATAGCGCGCTAGATTGAGTTGGTCCAGTCGGAGGTCAAAGCGCACGTCCGGGCGCTGGAAATCGGTCAGCGCCACCTCCCCGTTGAGGCTGGTATCGTCTATCCGCGCCCGCAGTTGGTCTAGGCTTAGGCTGCTGGGCGTGCCCTTGAACACCGCCTCTACCCCGACCCGGGTCCAAGTTTGCGCATCGGCGAGCGTGGGCATGGCCAGTCCCAGGCGGCCAATCAGCGCCCGCAAATTGAACGGTGGGAGGTTGATTTGGCCGCTCCAAGTCGGCGCCGTTCGCAGCTGTTCGGCGTCTAGTGAGGCGGTGAGCGACAGACCCGGCGCGCTCAGGGTGAGACTTTTCACCCACGCGGTGGCGCGCTCGAGGTTCACTTTGGCGCTGTCGGTGTGCAAGGTAACGCTCAGGGGCGCTTGCCCTTTCGAGCCTCGCCAGTCGCCTTGTGCGTCGATGGGTGCGAACGTCAGCTCGCTCGCGGTGGCGCTAAAGTCTGTTTCCACCGCCAATTCTTGCAGCCCCGCAGCGAGCACCGGATAGCCACTGGCGGCCAGCAGCGCGTTGGGTGCCAGACTGACCAGGCGCGCCTGCCCGTGCAGGGTTCGGTCGGGTCGGATGAATTGCTCGACCTGCACCTCGGCGGCCAGATTCAGACCCAAAAAACTGGCTGCCAGCGCCGCCACCTGGGCCTGCCCTGTGGCCCAATCCGCCGCGAAGTGCGCGGCCAAGGTGTAGGCTTTGGCGCTGGGCTCCGGCAGCGCATCCAGCAGGGTCTGCGTGGCGGGGAGGTCCTGCGTGAGTGCCAACAGGGCCGCCAAATTGGGGCCGGCGGCTTGCAGTGTCCCGGTGATGGCGGGGCTACCGCCGCTCAGATTGCGGGCGTTCAGGCTCAATTCGGCCTGATTGCCGAGCAGCCTGCCGCTGAACTGGGTGAGAGAGAGGCGGTCTGCGCCAAAGTCTGCCGCCAGCTGCGCCGACACCCGATAGCTGCGATCTGCGCTGGCTTGCAGGTTCGCCAGACGCGGCTCCAGCGCGGCGCTCGGGGTGCCGCGCAGCAGTTCTGTGACGAGCAGCAGCAGCGGCAGATTGGGGCCGCTGGCGGCGAGCGTGGCGCTGAAGGCTGGCTTCCCGGGCTGACCACCGGTGGGCGTCACGTTGCCGGTCAAGGTGTTGTCGAACAGGGTCGCGTGCAGCGTTGGCACGCTCACCCGGCCGACGCTGACATCGACATCCATCACCGCGGCCAGCTGGAAGTCGCGCGCGGTGGTGCCTGCCAGTGCTTTGCCCAACACCCGCGCCGCTTGGGCGTCCCCCCCCGCCCATTCATGGGCAATGAGCAGTAAGTCGCTCATTTGCGCGCTGTGGGCCGCGAGCCGCCCTTGGATCACTGGCTGTGAGGTGTTGAGACCCGTGGCGTTGAGTTCGCCGTTAAGCTCCCCGCCGAGTAGCTGGGCCGTGAATTGCGGACAGTGGATTTCGCCGCGTTTACCCGCGACGCTGATTTGCGTTTGGAGCGACAATGCGCGATTTTTCACCCCGGCGAGCCGCGCCGCACCCGGCAGATCAAACGCCTTGAACACCACGGCGAGGTCGGGTGCTTGGAGCGTCAGCTCGCCCCGGCCGCCGCTGTGGGGGGTGTCTAGATGGTCGAGCGCCAGCGTACCCGCGGCTGTCACGCCCAGTCCCTGCCCCTTGATGGCGGTGAACTGGGCCGTTCCGGCGCCGAAATTCAGGTCGCTATTCGCCCGCAGGGAGATGGTCGACTGGCCTCCGGGCAGGTCTTTCCCATGCAGCGTGACCCCAATCTCCAGCGGCGTGATGAGATAGCGCTGTTGGCGGGGCTGGAAGGTGACGGTGCCGGTGAGGGTGGTGTCGCCGACCACGGCGGGCAGGCTCGAGCGCACCTGGGCCTGCACTGCGAAGTCCACCGGCGTGTCGAACGCCAGCGGCCCGGTCTTAGCCTGCACGGCACCGAGCAGCAGGTCGCGGCCGGTCTGGAGGTCCTGCCAGCGCAGCGTGGCCTGTTCGATGTCAACGCCGCCTAGGGCCACGCCGCTCCAGGCCAACGCCGCCAGCGCGCCGGCCCCCGAGGGGGGTGATTTTTGCGGGTCTTCCAGCAGCCCCTCCCAATTGCTTAGCCCGGCGGCGTTGCGCGTCAATTGCAGGGTCAGGCCATGAATCTTGGCGGTGTCCATGGTGATGCGTCCGCGCAGCAGCGACAGCGTGGGCACGGCGAGTTCGAGGTCGCGTACCTCCATCATATTCGGGGGTTCGAAGCCCTGCGCGTTCGCCAGCGACAGCACGCCCACGCGCAATCTGACCCGTGGCCACCAGGCCAGTTCGAGTGGTCCTTCTAGGGTGAGCTTGCGCCCCGTTTGACGGGCGAAGACGGTTTCAATTTCGGCTTTGTAGGCGTTGGGATCGAGGGTCGCCAGAACCGCCACGAGCCCGCCCACACCCACGAGCAGCAAGAGTCCGCCAATGAGGAGTACACGCTGGAGGATTTTCATACGGGCCAGTGGGCTACTTAGCAGCCTACGGTTTGCAGGCGGATGCGGGCCGCCGCACAGGCGGCGCGCACCCGCCCCGGCGCCGTTCCACCCCGGTGGTCGCGGGCCGCGAGCGCCGTGTCGAGATCCAGCGCCGCATAGACCTCGGCGTTGATGCGCGGTTCTAATGCTTGCAGTTCTTCGAGGCTCAGATCGCCCAGCTCAATGCCGCGCGCGATGGCCTGGCGCACGGCCGCGCCCACCACGGCGTGGGCATCGCGGAACGGCACCCCCAGCCGCACGAGGTAGTCCGCAAAATCGGTGGCCGTGGTGAAGCCCGCGCGGGTCGCCTCGCGCATGCGCTCCCGGCGCACGCTGATCGTTGGGACCAGATCGCCAAACGCCCGCAGACACCCAGCCAGCGTGTCCACGGTATCGAACAGCGGTTCTTTGTCTTCTTGGTTGTCCTTGTTGTAGGCCAGCGGCTGGCTCTTCATCAGGGTGATGAGCGCCATGAGATGGCCCACGACGCGCCCCGATTTGCCGCGCACCAGCTCTGGCACATCGGGATTTTTCTTTTGCGGCATCATGCTAGAACCGGTACAGAAAGCGTCTGCCAGTTCGATGAAACCAAACTGCTGGGAACTCCACAGCACCATTTCTTCCGCCATCCGGGAGAAATGCACCATCATCAGGGCCGCGCAGGCGCAAAACTCGATGGCAAAATCGCGATCCGCGACCGCATCCAGAGAGTTCTCGCAAATGCGCGTAAAGCCCAACAGCTGGGCGGTGAGTTCGCGGTCGATGGGGAACGTGGTGCCGGCCAGTGCACCGGCCCCTAGGGGGAGGCTGTCGACCCGCTTACGGCAGTCGGCGAGGCGCTCGCGATCGCGCAGCAACATTTCAAACCAAGCCAATAAGTGATGGCCGAATGAAATCGGCTGGGCTGCTTGCAGATGCGTGAAACCGGGCAGGATGGTGTCGGCTTCGCGTTCGGCGAGGTCGACCAATGCGCCCAGCAGGCGCTCTAGCGAGCGGGTTAGAAAATCAATTTGAGCGCGTAAATAAAGCCGAATATCGGTCGCCACTTGGTCGTTACGAGAACGCGCGGTGTGGAGCTTTTTGCCGACCTCCCCGAGTCGCGCAGTGAGCGCGCTTTCGATGTTCATATGGACGTCTTCCAGCGCGACCGACCAGCTGAAATTGCCCGCTTCGATATCGACCCGAATCGCCTCCAGCCCCGCGACGATTTGGTCGCGCTCGGACTGCTGCAGCACGCCGGTGGCGGCCAGCATCGTGGCGTGGGCGATCGAGCCCTGGATGTCCTGCGCGTAGAGCCGTCGATCAAACTGCACGGAGGCGGTGAATGCCTCGACGAACACATCGGTAGGAGTCTCGAAGCGACCACCCCAAGGCTTGTCGGCAGCCTGTTCAGGGGGCGGGGACACGGCATCAGGTGGGGTCATCAAGGCGACTCTGGCTGGGGGGGGGGTGCAGTATATCTTAGGGGCGCGTCAGTGATTGACGGGCATTACTAGCCCCCCGACACTCAACACACTACCAACCCGCTTTTGAGACGACGACGGTCAGTCTATGAGCTTGCCCCAACGCGCCTCTTTCGTGCCGGACCTCTGCGGTTTGCGGGCCTTATTCGCGGTGGTCAGCGTGGCCCAGCTGTTGGCTTTTATGCTCAGCGTCGCGCGCGCGGGGTTTGGGCCGCTGGCGTGGCCGGAGCTGGCGCTGATGTCGATGTACGTGCAGTGGATCGCCATGGCCGCGGCCGCAATGTTGTGCCTGACGCGGCGCACGCTGGCGCGCCTGCCAGCGCTCTGGGAGAGCCTGCTGGCCTATGTTTTGGTGTTGTTGGTGGCCGCGGTGGTGGCTGAATTGGCCTGGCAGGTGCTGGCACCCCGCGAGGGCGAGGCCACGCTGTTGACCATCGATCATGGCGAGTTTGCCGCCCGCACGCTCAGTATTTCTGCCATCGTGGCGGCCGTGGTGCTGCGGTACTTCTATGTCCAACACCACTGGCAGGAGCGCACGGCGGCCGCCGCGGCAGCGCGCCTGCAGGCTCTGCAGGCGCGGATCCGGCCGCATTTTCTGTTCAACTGCATGAACACCATTGCCAGCCTCATCCGGGTCGACCCCCGGCGCGCTGAGCGGGCGGTGGAAGATTTATCGGACCTGCTGCGCGCCAGCCTCGCGGACGCCGGTCAGTTCGTGACGCTCGCGGAGGAGTTTGAACTCGTGCATCGCTACCTCGCCATCGAGGCCCTGCGCTTGGGCGAGCGCCTGCAGGTGGTGTGGGATATCGACGCCCTGCCGCAGCACCTCGCCATCCCCCAACTGAGTCTGCAACCACTCGTGGAAAACGCGATTACCCACGGCATCGAGCTGCTGGCGGCTGGTGGGGTTATTCGCATCCACGGCCGCGTGACCGACCAAATTTTGGAACTGGGCGTCGCCAACCCGGTGCCACCCCAGGGGCGCCTGAGCGCGCGCGGCAATCATCTGGCGCAGGATAATTTGCGCCAGCGTTTGGCGGCTCATTTTGGCCCCGCAGGGGAGCTTCGCATCGAGCAAACACCCAACCGCTATTGTGCCACCATGCGCTTGCCGGCCGCCGAGTCCCCCGATGCGCATCGCGATCGTTGACGATGAGCCGTTGGCGCGCGCGCGTCTGCGGGGCTTGCTCGAGGAGCTTGCGCTGGGCGATATCGTGGGCGAGGCGGCCGGCGGCCCCGAGGCGTTGGCGCTGGTCGCCAGCACCGAGGTCGATGTGGTGTTGCTGGATATTCGCCTGCCGGGCATGGATGGTTTGGAAGCCGCGCGTCATCTGGCGCGCATGGCCCGTCCACCGGCGGTCATTTTTACCACCGCCTTCGAGCAACACGCGCTCGCCGCTTTTGACGCGAACGCGGTCGGTTATCTGCTCAAGCCCATTCGGCGTGAGCGTCTGCAGGCCGCTTTAGCCCGCGCCGGCACGTGGACTGCCGCACGGGCCACGGCGGCCGCTGAGGCGCGACTACAGCCGGCGCCGCGCACCCATTTCAGCGCCCTAGTGGCCGGCAACCTGCGGCTCGTACCACTGGCGGCGGTGCGCTACCTGCAGGCGACGCAAGGCTATGTGGCGGTGGTCCATGCGGGCGGCGAGCTGCTCATCGAAGATTCGCTGCGCGCGTTGGAGGAGGAATTTAGCGCGACTTTTCTGCGCATTCACCGCCACACGTTGGTGGCCTTGGCACACGTCGTGGGCTTGCAGCGAGACCGTCTCGGCAATGCGCACATCGAGTTGCGGGAGGTCTTGGACCGGCTGCCGGTGAGCCGGCGCTTGCTGCCGGAAGTGCGACGGCGGCTGCGGTAGGCCCGCCTCAGGCCAAATCGCCACCGCGGCTCTGCAGGATGCTCAAGGCGACCAGTGCGGCGGTTTCGGTGCGCAGCACGCGCGGGCCTAGGCTTGCGCCCTGATAGCCGGCGGCGAGCAGCAGCGCGCGCTCCGCGGGACTAAAGCCGCCCTCAGGACCGATCGCCAGACTGATCTCCGCACCCAGCGTCACGCGCGTCAGGCTCACGCCCGCGCTGGGGTCGAGCAGCAAGCGCAGCGGGGCGCGTTCCTGTTCGATGTAGCCTGCGAGGTCGACCACCTCGGCGATCGGCGGGACTTCGGTGCGGCCGCTCTGCTCGGCGGCGTGGCGCACGATGCCCGCCCAATGCTCGGCGCGTTTGCGCGCACGCTCGGCGTCCAAGCGGACGGTGCTGCGCTCGGTGGCGAGCGGCACTAGCCGTGAGACCCCCAGTTCAACGGCTTTTTGAATCGTATAGTCCATCCGCTCGCTGCGGGAAATGCCCTGCGCGAGGGTGATGTCCAGCGCAGATTCCCGCCGCACGGGGTAATGTTCGCCCACCCTCACCCGCACCTGTTGGCGGTCGATAGCGGTGAGATTGGCCGCGAACTCCCCGCCGCGGCCATCGAACAACAGCAGCGCCTCGCCCAGCCGCAGACGCAAGCCTTCGCGCAGGTGGCGAGCTCCCACGGGGTCGAGGACAATCACGCTCCCGGGGGTGAGCGGCGTGGGGCTATACAGGCGGGGCAGCATGCGGTGTGCGGCGGGCGCCTAGATCAATCATTGTGGCCGACAGGACTAATTGTTCTATGACGATGCTGACGATACTCAAAGACTTGCTCCGTGGTTTGGGCGCAGAGGATGCCCCCTCGGGGCCGACGCTGGAATTGGCCGTGGTGGCGTTGCTGCTGGAGATTGGGCGCGCCGACGAGTCCATCTCGGCGGCGGAGCGCGCCACGGTGCTGAGTGCGGCGTGCACAGTGTTGAACGTCTCCGAGGCGCAGTCCATGGAACTACTGGGTGCCGCCGCGCAACTGGTTGAAGACTCGGTGTCTTTGGCACAATTCACGGGCGTGCTGAACCAAAATCTCACACTCGCTGCCAAGCGCCGGTGTTTGGTTGCGATGTGGCAGGTGGCGCAGGCGGATGGTCGTATCGACCGTTACGAGGAGTACTACCTGCGCAAACTATGCGACCTGCTCTATCTTTCGCACCACGATTTTATTCAGGCGAAACTAGCCGTTTTAGGTTCGTGACCGCCCCTAGGCAGCTCGTTCGTCTGCGCCTAGTAAGGCGCGGATCAGGCGGTCTTCCAGCTCGATGCGGTCGCTGAGGGCTTCGCCTAACTCAGAGAGGTCGGTGGTGAGCTTGGCACACAGCGTTTGCTCATCGGCGCGCTCATAGCGTTCGGCAAAATCGACCGCCAGTGCGGTGCTGTCGGCGATGCGAGGATAAATTTCCCCCGCCGTTTGCGTCACCGGGGTGCGCCGTTCGTTACCGGCAGCAATGCGACCGTAGAGTCCAAAGTGGCCGGCGGCGATGTAGTCGACGAGGATGCTGAGGAATTCGTCGAGGGTCTCGCGGCTGTGCTCGTCGGTCTGCGCGAGGCCCATTTGCGATAAATCCCATAACAGGGCCAGCATCCGCTGGCGCTGTTCCAGCATGTCGTCGATCATCTTGCGGGTACCCAGACGGGGATGCCGAGCGCTGGGGTCAGTTTTCCTCATGGCGGCGTTCTGCTCTGG
This sequence comes from Gammaproteobacteria bacterium, assembly GCA_009692365.1. Classification (GTDB taxonomy): domain Bacteria; phylum Pseudomonadota; class Gammaproteobacteria. Next base: position 8,798 of record SHZJ01000030.1, on the reverse strand, counting down.
TGAATTTACTGCGGCGCACTCTACCCCGCATCATCCGCCTGCGCACGCGGCGCTTAGCGGCGGCGCACGGGCTGGGTAAAAAACCAAAAATTTCGGGGCAACCCAGTGACCGCAACACTCGCCGGCAATTTTGTCCATCCCACGTGCGTCGTGCCGAGCGCACGCCTCGCCGCGGCGTGGCGCCGGGATGCCGCGCGCCGCGCGTGCGCCGCGGGGCTCAGTGCGTGGGTCAGCGCCGAGTGTCTGGCTTTCGACCCGTGGCTAGAAAATGCCACTCGGACAGCCCGGCTCCAACGGCGCTTACCGCTCGCGGCAGATTTCATACTCTCCGCCGCCCAGACCCGGGCGCTGTGGTTGGAAGCCATCCGAGCAGCGCCCGGCACCGATCCTGCCCAGGGCGAACTGCTCGCCAGCTTGGCCTTGGACGCCCACCTGAAGACCCACGTGTGGCAGCTCGATCGCCGGCCCGTGGCCAGCAGCTTGAGTTCGCCCGAGCAGGCGGCGTTTCACACCTGGCACGAGTGGTTTGAGGCGCGCTGCGCGCAATTGCGCGCAGCCGCCCCGCCCGAATTGCTGCGCGCCTGTGTGGCGGCTGGCTTCCAGCCGCAGCACCCGAGCGAGTTCCGGGGCTTTGGTCCGGCCGGTCCCGCGCTGGTCGCGCTGGGGGTTCGGGCGCCTGTTTTTGGCCCGCGCGCCACCCCGCCCGAGGTTCGAGTGTTTGTCGATCAAGAAGATGAATTTGGCGCGGCGAGCGACTGGGCTCTGGCCCGGCGGGCCGCAGCCGACGGGTGGACGGTGGCGGTGGTGTGTCCCAATGCCGAAGTCGCCACAGCGTTTGCGGCCCACGCGGCCCGGCGCCGACTCGCGCTGCACCTGCCGCGCACGAGCGACCGGCAACCCGAACCGTGGTGCGGCGCCCCGCCGGCTAGGCTCGCCGGTAGCGCGGTCGTGGCCCATGCCCTGCTGGTGTTGCGCTTACCGGCGCGCTTGACCGACGCCGAGGCGGCCGCATTGCTGCAAAGTCCCTACTGGGCCACGGCTGAGGGGCAACTCGGCGCGCACGCCGAGTTCGCAGCGCGCCTGCTGGCAGGGCGCACGGGCGGGATCGATGCGCACGCACTGCAGGCGCTCGCCCGTACGGCGGTGCCGGCGTTCGCGCGGCGGCTAAGCGCCGTGCTGGCCCTCGCGGCCAGCGCACCTCGCCGGCAGTCCCTGCAGGCTTGGATGCTGAGCGCCCAGCAACGCCTGCTGGCCGTTGGCTGGCCGGGTGATGGCGCGCTGGCGCCCATGGAACAGGCCGCCGTTGAAGGTTTGCGGCGCGCCTTCGAGACGGTTGCCGGGTTGGATGCGGTACTGCCCGCCCAGAGCGCTGCGGGGGCGTGGGGACATTTAAGCGCGATCGCCGGGCGCAGTGGTCTGACGCTGCCGGCCGCGCTGGACGCCATCGAGATTTTGACCATCGAAGAAGCCGCCGTGGTGGCGCCGAGTGCGGCTTGGGTGTTGAGCCTGAGCGACGGGATGTTTCCTGCAGTGCCGCGGCCTAATCCCCTGTTGTCGCTCGTGGCGCTGCGCCAAGCCGGGGTGCCGGGCTGCGTGCCGGCCCGCGACGGGCTCTATCAAAACGCGTGCCTGTCGGCGTTGGTGGCGCAAGCGCACACCTGCGTGTGGAGCTACGCCACGAGCGCTCGAGATACCCCGCTGCGGCCCAGCCCCGCACTGGCCGGCTTGCCGCGGGCGCCGGCCCTTGCCCGCAGCCTTTTCACCTTGTGGCAAGCACGCAGCGTGGGCGTCGCGCTGGTGCCCCGCGACACGACCCCGGTCCCGCCCTTGGCGGCGGGCGAGCTGGCCGGCGGGGTGAGCGTACTGCGCGATCAGGCGGCCTGTCCCTTCCGGGCGTTTGCCCAGCATCGCCTGCGGGCCGGCATCATCGAAGCCCGTACCCCGGGGCTGGACGCGCGTGAGCGCGGCGATTTGGTGCATGCAACGCTGGCGGCGCTGTGGGCCACGGTGCGCACGCAGGCAGCGCTACGGGCGCTAAGCGAGGGCGAGCTGCAGCAGAAAATCGGCCGCGCGGTGGACCACACCCTGGCCGCCTGGCCGGGCATGACCCCGCCGCTGGCGGCGCTGGAAAGCGTCCGGCTGGGGGCGCTGGTGCGCGAGTGGCTGGTGCACGATTCAGCCCGGCCGCCCTTTGAGGTGCTGGCATGGGAGAGCCCGCACGAGCTTGCGCTGGGCGGCTTACGCCTGCAGATCCGTATCGATCGCCTCGACCTCCTGGCCGACGGGCGCGTGTTGGTCATCGATTACAAAACCGGTGACAGCAAGCGCAGCGATTGGCTAGGGCCGCGTCCCAGCGCGCCGCAACTGCTGCTCTACGCGCTAGCAGAGCATCCGGCCGCGTTGGCGGGCATCGCTATTGCGGGCGTTCAGCGCGGCAAGTGCGGCTTTATTACCGAGCCCAAAGGGCTGCTCGACACCACCACGGGGGTGTTCTTGGAGGCGCAAGTGGCGCAGTGGCGGGGCGTGTTGGAGGCGCTGGCCGGTAACTTTATGGCCGGCGACGCGCGGGTGGATCCGGTGCGCGGCGCGCCGACCTGCCGGCACTGTAATTTCAAAAGCCTGTGTCGGATCGACGAACGCACGGCCGGGGACCTGAGTGGGGAGACCGAGGGTGAGGATGACGATGCTTAAAGACGACGCCGCAGCGCGCGCGCGCGCGCTCGATCCGGGCCGCTCTTTTTTGGTTGAAGCCTTGGCGGGATCCGGCAAGACCTCCCTCCTGACCCAGCGTCTGCTGGTGCTGCTGGCGCGGGTCGCGCAACCGGAAAGCGTGTTGGCGGTAACGTTCACTCGCAAAGCGGTAGAAGAATTACGGGGCCGGGTGTTGGAGGCATTGGCCAGCGTTGATGAGCCCGTTCCCTTGGCGCCCCACGCGGCGCTGACTTGGCACTTGGCCGCCGCCGTGCGGGCCCGCGATGCGGCTCTGGATTGGCAGCTACTGGCGCGACCAGGGCGGCTGCGCATTCAGACGATCGATGCGCTCGCGGGCAGTTTAGTGGGCCGACTGCCGGTCAGCGTGGGCGCCGCCGCCAGCTTGATCGCCACCGAAGACAACGACGACCTATATACCCAAGCCGCGCGCGAAACCCTTGCAAGCCTAGACGACGCGCAGTACGGCGCGCTGGTGGCGCCCGCCTTGGCGGTGCTGGACAACCACTGGCCGCACGCCGAGGCGCTGCTCAAAGAACTGCTCCCCAGACGCGAGCAGTGGCTGCGCCGGGTGGTGAACGGGCCCTCGCGGGACGCGAGCGAACTGGCGATCGGCGCGGCCATGGCGGTTGAACTGAGTTTGCTGCCCAGCCAGTTGGCGGGCGCCTACCACGCCTCGCTCACAGCGTTCGCCCGCCGCGCCGGCAACCTGATGCAGGGGCGGGACCCGCTGTGCGCTATCGCGGCACTGGCCGGGTTCGATTTAGCGCAACTGGATGCTGCGGCCGCGCGTGGCTTGGCCGAACTGCTGCTGACCCAAAAAGGCGAGCTCCGGGCGAGCGTCACCATCAACCAGGGCGTGCCGGAGGTTGGCGCGCGCGAATTTAAAGCCTGGTTTGCGGACTTGCGTGACTTGCTGCGCGAGGCGCCGGCATTCTGCGCCCACCTACACGGGCTCCGCGCGCTGCCTGCAGGGCGTTTCAAGGACGAGGAATGGGCGGCCATCGAGGCCTTGTTAAAACTCCTCAAGCTCGCCGCTGCAACGCTGGATCTCGTGTTTTTAGAGCATCGGCGCTGCGACTTCACCGCCGTGGCCGCCGCCGCGCAGCGGGCGTTGGGGGCGCCGGGCGCGCCCAGCGATTTCGCGCTCGCCTTTGACTACCAGCTGGAGCACTTGCTGGTGGATGAGTTTCAGGATACCTCGCGCAGTCAGTTCGATTTTTTTAAGGCGCTGGTGGCTGGCTGGACCGGCAGCGATGGCCGGACCCTATTTTTGGTGGGTGATCCGCTGCAGTCGATCTACCGCTTTCGGCAGGCCGAGGTGGGGCTGTTTCGGTCGTTACATCACGCGCAACGTTTCGGCGAGGTGCCGCTTGAACGCTTAGCCTTGCGCGCTAACTTTCGCACGGTCGAGCCACTCATCGACTGGCTAAACTCAGCCCTGCCCGGGGTGTTTGCCGGGGCGGCCCTGCGCTTACCCGTGTTCACCGGCTTAGTGGCGACCCGCGCGGCCGGCGGCGGGGAGGCGGTGAGGGTGTACGGCGTGTCGCCTACCGAAGCCGGCGCGGAGGCCCGTCAAGTTCTCGCGATCATTCGCACAACCCGTGCGCGGTGGCCGGACGCCACCATCGGGGTGCTAGTGCGCAGTCGCGCGCATCTGGGCAGCTTGCCGGCGCTGCTGGCAGCCAGCGACATTCCGGTGGCGGCGGCGGACGTAACGGCGCTGCTCAACGTGCCGGTCGTCAACGATTTGCTGGTGCTAACGCGCGCCCTGATGCACGCCAGCGATAGCACCGCGTGGCTGGCCGTGCTGCGGGCGCCGTGGTGCGGCGTGTCGTTGACGGCCTTGCTAACGCTGGTCACGGCCGCCGCGCGCGCGCCGCTGTGGACGGTGCTGCGCGACGCCGCAGTGCTAGCCCAACTAAGCCCTGACGACTGTGCCCGGATCGTGGCGCTCAGCGCGGTGCTGGCGCCCGGCATGGCCCAGGCACGCCGCGTGCCGTGGGCGTGGCTGGTGGAGCGCGTGTGGCTGGACCTCCACGGTCCCGCCGTGGCCGACGCCGACGACTTGCGCAGCGTCGGGCGTTATTTCGAGCTGCTGGCAGAGTTTGAGCAACGCACGCCCAATTTCTCGCCCACGGCGCTGCAGGACTTTGTGAGCCGGCGGTTTGCGCCCGTGCCACGCACCGAGGGCACGCCGGTGAGCCTGATGACCATCCACCGCGCCAAAGGGCTGGAGTTCGACGTGGTCATTCTGCCGGGCCTCGACCGGAAAGTGCACGTTGAGCGGCGCGCCCCGGTGGTGTGGCATGAACACGAGCGCCTGCCCGACCCCCGCTTGCTGATGGCGCCGCTGCCGGCCGCCGGCGCCGACCACGGGGGCGCCTATGAGTTTGTGCGCGGCTTGGAGCGGGCGGAACAGCAGGCCGAGGACCGTCGTTTGCTCTACGTCGCGATGACCCGCGCGCGCGCCGAACTGCACCTGTGCGGGCGTCAACTCCGCGCTACAGCGGGGGCGCAGATGACTCCTATCAAACACAGTTTTCTCAGCTTGTTGTGGCGCCAGATAGGGGATGATTTTGCCGCCAGCGTGCCCTTGGCAAGCCCCCCCACGCAGGGTGTGCCGCCGGTGGCTAGGCGGCGGCTATCGCCGCTCAGTCTGCCCCAGCCGGGCGATTGGGGCGCAGGGCTTACCGGCGGGGATCCGGAACTCGTCTTTGATTGGGCAACCCCGGCGGCCAAACATATTGGGACGGTCACCCATCTGCTGCTGCAACTGATAGCACACGAGGGGGCGAGCGCTTGGGATGCCGCTAAGGTTGCGGCCAGTCGGGGATTTATCGAAGGCGAGCTGCGGGCGCGTGGGCTCGCACAGGCCGCGCTGCCGGCGGCGAGCGCGCGCTGTTTAGACGCCTTGACCACCACCCTGCGCAGCGCGCGCGGGCGCTGGATTTTAAGCGCCGAGCATGGCGCGGCGGCCAGCGAGTACCCGCTCGCCGGCGTGCTGGACGGCGCCCTGACGCAGGCCGTGCTGGACCGCACTTTCGTGACGGCGCAGGGCGTTCGCTGGATCATCGATTTCAAGACCGGCGAGCACCTCGGCGGTTCGCCAGAGGCGTTTATGGATTCGGAGGTGGTGCGCTATCGGCCCCAACTCACGCGTTACGCCGACCTGCTCAGCCAATTGGGCCCCCAGCCCATCTATTTAGCGTTGTATTTCCCCCTACTCGATGGCTGGCGAGAATGGGCGTATGAGCCGCGCAACGGCGCGTTAGCGAACTCAGGCTAAGACAGGTTTTTTGGGTGGGAGCGGCCTAGTGGCGTGGCGGTGGGGAAAGACCGACGAGCAGTGACGCGGGGCCGCAGCCGATGCGTTGGATGAGCTCGGTTTGCCGGTTCAGGCCGGTTTTGTGAAAAACGTGCTTGAGATGCGTGCGCACCGTGTTGACCGAGATCTCCAACTCCTGGCCGACCTCGTCCAGCGTCATCCCGTTGCTCATCAACTGCACCAGCTTGGCTTCGGTTTGGGTTAAACCATAAAGCCCAGTCAGAAGGTCGTGTGAAACATTGCGAGGGCTATTGGCATCGAAGAGATAGATGACCACCCGCGCCTGTTGTTCCGCGAGCGTCTGGGAGGGCACGGGGGCGACGATCAGTTCAACGTGTTCGCCCGACATCGGGGCCCGCACAAACATGGCACCGGTGGCCGCGCTGGTCTGCTCTCGCCCGCGCTGGATGGCGACCCGAACGAACTCGCGTAAGCGCTGGTCCAGCAGCTTATCCAACAGAAACAGTGCGCCATTGCGAATTTCCAGGCCCCGGTTGCGGGCCAGAATCTCGCGCGCGCTGCGGTTTAGGTGTTCGATCCGCAGTTCGGCGTTGACGCTCAGCACGCCGTTGGGCGTTGCGTCCAGCGCCTGCACCAAGGCGGCTTCCAAGCCGTTGCCGACTCGGCGTTCAACGCGCGCTCGGGCGTGGGTCACCAGGCGCAGCGCCACCCCGTAGCTCTGGCCACGAGCGTCAAACAGGGGCGTTAGGAGGTCCAGTTGTTGCCGTGACGTATCGCCTCGGGACACGCTGCGGCGCAGGCTTTGCTCACCGTCGCCCTGCATCGCTTTGTGTACCCACCGCGTGGCCTCCCCCTCGCCGGCGTCGTAAAGCTTGGCCAGCAGTTCGGCGATGGGACGGTCGATCAACTGGCGGCGGCTAACGCCGATCAAACGTTCGGCGGCACGGTTGGCAAAACTGATTCTGCCTTCGCCGTCCGTGGTCACGAGGCCGTCGGTGTCGTCGGGCTGCGGCCTCTCCTCCGGGATGGGCACCACTATCGCGCCGGCTGTGATGGGATTGCCATTCAAGGCGAAGTCGATCGCGGTCAGCAGGTCTTTGGTTGTAAAGGGCTTGTTGATGAAACCTGCCGGGCGGGTGGCGCGTGCGCGCGCGAGCAGTTTTTGATCGGCGTGCGCCGACAGGTACACCAACGGGATGTTGGATTTAATGCGAATGCGGCGGGCGGCTTCAATACCGTCCATGCCCTCGCCGAGCCGGATATCCATCAGGATCAGGGCGGGCTGGAGTTCGGAGGCCTTCTCAATGGCCTCGGCGCCATCTCTGGCGATGGCGACCACGTCATAACCTAGCCCGCGCAAGCGCATCTTTAGCGCACCGGCTGCTGCACGTTGGTCCTCGACCACCAAGATTTGTTCACCGGCCATCTGGGCTTATCCGCGCGGCCGGGCGGCGCGCAGGTCGTGTGGCCAGCCCGCGCGCAACCCTACCGCGGGGCTGAGGGCGCAGCGGGTGAGCGTACTGCGGTTTGCTGCGTGTTCACGGAACATCTCAAACCGCCGCGGCTGCTGGTTGGCTCGCTCGTTCAGCGGTCGTCACGGAATTGTTTCTGAAACATTTCCCGCCGCTCCTGCGCATCAACCGTCAAATGGGCCGTGGGTCGCGCCTCCAGTCTGCCAAGACCGATTTCTTCGCCGGTTTCTTCGCAAAAACCATACGAGCCATCTTCGATGCGGCGGAGGGATTCACCAATTTTTTTCAGCAGCTTGCGCTCCCGATCGCGAGCGCGCAGTTCCAGAATGTTGTCGGCTTCGCGGCTGGCACGCTCCGCTTCGTCGCCCACATCGCGGGTTTCGGTCCGCAGGTGTTCTAGGGTTCCCTGCGCATCGTGGATTTTTTCGCGCCGCATGGTTTCCAGTTTGTTCCGGAAGTAGGCCAACTGGAGCGGACTCATATATTCCTCGGTGGGGGTCGGTACGTAACCCGCCGGGAGTTCGACTTCGTCTAAATTTGTCACCTTCCGAAATACTGCCTTGTCTTGACTAGCGGGACTGGCTTTGGGCGGCGAGTCTAGCTTGGTTTTGGGTTTTTGACTGTCCGCCGCCGGTGCCGCGACCAGCTTTGGTGTTGGGTTCTGCGGTCCCGAGGTGGTGGCTACGACCGCTTTGGTACCGGTCGCTTTTGGCGGCTGCGTCCTGGTGCTCGTGGGCTGGGGGTGCTTAGGTGGCGATGCCGACTGAGTGGCAAGTTCTGCTGGCTTGGGCGCCGGCGCAGCTGTGGCCGGCGCAGCTTTGGCCGGCGCAGCTTTGGCCGGCGCAGCTGTGGCCGGCGCAGCTTTAGCCGGCGCGGCTGTGGCCGGCGCAGCCTTGGCCGGCGCGGCCTTGGCCGGCGCGGCCTTGGCCGGCGCGGCTGTGGCCGGCGCGGCCTTGGCCGGCGCGGCTGTGGCCGGCGCGGCTTTAGCCGGCGCGGCTTTAGCCGGCGCGGCTTTAGCCGGCGCGGCCTTGGCCGGCGCGGCTGTGGCCGGCGCGGCTTTAGCCGGCGCGACTTTAGCCGGCGCGGCCTTGGCCGGCGCGGCTGTGGCCGGCGCAGCTTTAGCCGGCGCAGCTTTAGCCGGCGCGGCCTTGGCCGGCGCGGCTGTGGCCGGCGCGGCTTTAGCCGGCGCAGCTTTAGCCGGCGCGGCTGTGGCCGGCGCGGCTTTAGCCGGCGCGGCTTTAGCCGGCGCAGCTTTAGCCGGCGCGGCTTTAGCCGGCGCGGCTTTAGCCGGCGCAGCTTTAGCCGGCGCGGCTTTAGCCGGCGCGGCT
>SHZJ01000029.1 GCA_009692365.1 Gammaproteobacteria bacterium | reverse complement strand
CGCTGGTGGCAGGCCCATCGCTCGCATGCCTACCAGCGTGCGATTTTGGCAGGGGCCTCCCATGCCCAGCTCGCCCGGGGCTGTTTGATGCTGGTGTTGGCCCTCAGCCCACTGGCTTGGTCGGCCCAACAGTGGCCCGCCAAGGCAGGCTTGGTCACCACCCTCGCCTATGGGCTAACCGTGGTGCTATGGCTTAGCATCCGCTACCCAACGCGACCGAAGTCCTAATGGTGAAACGAATGGCGAGTATTCGCAGCCTCGTGGTGCTGCACGACCTTGGCATGATCGCGCTGGCCTGGGGGCTGGCGTGGTGGGTGCGCTTTAATTTTCAGGCGCTGCCGCCAACGAACTGGGACGCCTTTCTAGCCGCCTGGCCGGTGGTGGTGCTAGTGCAGGGCGCGATCGCGTGGTATTTCCGCCTGTATCGCGGGCTATGGCGGTTCGCGAGTCTGCGGGATTTAGGCAATATTGTGCTCAGCGCGGCGCTCGGCGCCCTGTGTCTGCTGCTCGCGCTGTTCGCGCTCACCCGTCTGGATGGCGTGCCGCGCACGATCTTTGTTCTCTATCCCATCTTTCTGATCGTTTTGCTGGGTGGTCCCAGGCTGTTTTACCGCCTGCTCAAAGACCACACGCTGAACTTGGGGCGGCTAGGCGCGGCCGAGCGGGTACTCATTATTGGGGCGGGCACGGCGGCTGAAATCCTCTTGCGGGATATTTTACGGCAGGGCAGCTACAGCCCCGTCGGTCTGTTGGACGACAACACCAGTCTGCTCCGCCAGCGCATCCACGGCGTGCCCGTGCTAGGTTCGATCGAGCGTCTGCCGGCGCTGACGATTGACCTGCAGATAAAACTTATCCTCATTGCCATTCCCGCGGCGACCAACGCGCAAATGCAACGCGTGGTGGAACTGTGCGAACTCACCAGCGTGCCGTTTAGAACCTTGCCACGGCTGCAGGATTTTGAGAGCGGGCCGGCCGATTTCCGCGCGCTGCGTGCAGTGGCGATCGAGGATCTGCTGGGGCGCAGCGCGGTGGCGCTGGCGCTGGATGGGGTGCGCCAGCAACTGGCGGGACAGACGGTCTTGGTGACCGGCGGTGGCGGCTCGATCGGGGCGGAACTGTGTCGGCAACTGGCCGGGCTGGGGGTGGCACGGTTGGTCATCTTCGAGCGCAACGAGCACAATTTGTATCTCATCGACCGGGAACTCGGCGAACGTTTTCCGGCGCTGACGCGCGCGCGCGTGCTGGGGGATGTCTGCGATGACGCGGCGCTGCGCTACGTTTTTCAGACCTATTGCCCAAGTTTGGTGTTCCATGCCGCCGCCTATAAACACGTGACGATGGTCGAAGCGCAGATTCGCGAGGGCGTGCGCAACAATGTACTGGGGACAGCCGCGGTCGCCGCCGCGGCCGTGCGGTATGGCACGGCGAGCGTGGTGCTCATTTCCACCGACAAGGCGGTGCGTCCCAGCAGCGTGATGGGGGCGACCAAGCGTCTGGCAGAAATGGTCTGTGAGTGGCAAAACCAGCGCAGCGCCAGCACCCGCTTTGTGACCGTGCGCTTTGGTAATGTGCTGGGCTCCGCCGGCAGCGTCGTACCGCTATTCCGCGACCAAATCGCGCGCGGTGGGCCGGTGACGGTGACCCATCCTGAGGTCACCCGATATTTTATGACCATCCCCGAAGCGGCCCAGCTGATTTTGCAGGCGGCGACACAGGGCCAAGGGGGCGATATTTTGGTGCTCGAGATGGGTACGCCGGTGAACATCACCTATCTGGCGCAGCAGATGATCCGGCTGTCGGGCAAAGTGCCGGGCGGTGATATCCAAATTGTCTATACCGGCCTGCGGGCGGGTGAGAAACTGCACGAAGAATTATTCCACTCGGCAGAAGACCTGCGGGCGACCCAACACCCTAAATTGCTGTTGGCCGCCCAGCGTGCGCTCGACGGGCCGCGGCTCGAGGCGCTGTGTGTGCAACTGGCGCGCGCCTGCGAGGAGTATGACGAAGACCGGCTCCACGATTTGCTGAGAGATCTGGTGCCCGATTTTATTCAGGGGCAGCCCCCACCGCTGGCGGCTGACCAAACCGTTCTAACCTTCAAGCGGAGTTAGCTGTGTCTATTAAAGTGCGCAAGGCTGTGTTCCCCGTCGCGGGGCTAGGTACCCGCTTCCTGCCCGCCACCAAAGCGAACCCGAAGGAAATGCTGCCGGTGGTCGACAAACCACTGATCCAGTACGCCGCCGAAGAAGCGGTAGCGGCCGGTATCAAAGAGCTGATTTTCGTGACCGGGCGCTCGAAGCGCTCCATCGAAGACCATTTCGACAAGGCCTACGAACTCGAAGCAGAACTCGAAAAACAGCAAAAGCAGCAGATGCTGGACATCGTGCGCAACATTTTGCCGGCCGGGGTTTCCTGCATTTATATTCGGCAGGCCGAGCCCTTGGGCTTAGGTCATGCGGTGTTATGTGCCAAGCCGGCGATTGGTGGTGAACCCTTCGCGGTGTTGTTGGCCGACGACTTGATCGACGGGGGCGCGCGCGGGTGTTTGGCGCAAATGGTGGACGTCTACACCCACTACAACAGCGGGGTGGTTGCCGTGCAGCCGGTGCCGGCCACGGATACCGACAAGTACGGCATCGTCGAGGTCAAAGCCATCGATAGCCGCATCGCCAAAATCCACAGCATCGTGGAGAAGCCTAAGCCGGCGGTCGCACCGTCCAACTTGGGGGTGGTAGGGCGCTACATTTTGCCGCCGGAAATCCTGGATATTCTGGAGCAAACGCCGCGCGGCGCGGGCGGGGAGATCCAGCTCACCGACGGCATCGCGACCTTGTTAGCCCGCCAACAGGTGCTGGCTTATGAATTTGAAGGCACGCGTTACGACTGCGGCTCGAAGCTCGGCTATCTCCAGGCCACCGTCGAACTGGCGCTCCAGCATCCTGAGCTGCAAGCACCTTTCAGGGCGTACCTCAAGGCCCGTCTGCCCGCTCTTTAAGGGGGCGCGGTAAGGGGCGCTCGCCCCTACAGGATGCGCTCGAGGAGGCTGCGTTTCTTGGCGAGTTCGGTCTCCAAGAACTGCAGCGCACGTAAGGAATGTTCGTCGTCGGGGTAGCCCGCGGCGGCGATTAAGTCCTCTAGCTCAGCAATTTCTTCCAGCACATCTTCGTGCTCCGCGCCCGAGGCCAATAACGGAAAGAACGCTTCCAGTTCTTTCAGTTCTTCCACCAACGCGCTCCAGCCGTCCGACACCATGCCTGTTGCCATGTCTTGCTCTCCCGCAGAAATAATTTGAGGTTTAGCCTCTTAATCGGATCAGCTTTATCTTTTTTCCGAATTAAAACACTGATCTTTCGGCCGATACTATATTATTCGATCAAATCACATCAACTACTCCAGACAACTTGATGAAAGTCATCCACACTTTTTCTCAAGGACCTGATACAGATGACCCTCACGCGCAACATTGTTGAACGCTCCTCGGTGATCCCGGAGGGCAGCCTGGCGGTCCTCTCGCAGGCCGAGGTGAATGATCTGTGTGTCACGACCCGGGGTCCGCTGTACGACATGTTTCGTCGCTGCGCCCTGGCGGCGTTGACCTGCGGGATGGAAGTCGACAGCGCACTGGAGCTTTTAGCCGTTTATGCTGACTTTGACGTCAAATTTGAACAAGCCGCGCATGGTCTGCGACTGCATCTGTTTAACGCCCCAGCGCATGCGTTTGTTGACGGTAGGATGATTCGTGGGATCCGGGAGCATTTGTCGGCAGTGCTGCGCGACATCGTCTATATCAACCGCCAAAGCGGGACCGCGGGTGGTGTCCAAGACGCGGGCCCCAGCGGTATTACCCACACCGTATTCCAGATTCTGCGGCAAGCTTCCTTGTTGGTGCCCGGCCCGCAGCGGGGCGTGGCGGTGTGTTGGGGTGGCCATTCGATTACTCGCCCGGAGTACGACTATTGCAAGGCGGTCGGCTACCAAATGGGCTTGCGGGGCCTAGAGATTTGTACCGGGTGTGGTCCGGGCGCGATGAAGGGCCCGATGAAAGGCGCGACGATTGCCCACGCCAAACAGCGGATCACGCAGGCCCGCTACATCGGGCTCACCGAGCCTGGGATCATTGCCGCCGAGGCGCCAAATCCCATCGTGAGCGATCTGGTGATCCTGCCGGACGTTGAAAAACGTCTCGAGGGTTTTATGCGACTGGGGCACGGGGTGGTGGTTTTCCCCGGCGGGGTCGGGACGGCGGAGGAAATCTTGTTTGCCTTGGGGGTGCTGGCACATCCGGATAACGCCGAGTTTCCGTTTCCGCTTATTTTCACCGGCCCGGCGGACAGCGCCGGCTATTTTGGTCACCTGGACGGCTACATTCGACGCACCCTCGGCGAGCGCTTCGCCCAGCGCTACCAGATTATTCTCGATGACCCGCCGGGCGTGGCGGCGGCGATGCGCCGCGGGGTAGACCGGGTGTTGGACTTTCGGGAAGTCCACGACGATGCGACGTATTTCAATTGGTCGCTGCGGATCGACGAGCGATTTCAAGCCGCCTTTAGCCCCACCCACGAGGCCATGGCGGGGCTGGAGTTGAGCCGCGATCTCCCCATGCATGTCCTGGTCAGCAATTTGCGCCGGGCATTTTCGGGCTTGGTCAGCGGCAACGTGAAGGAGGAAGGCATGCGGGCCATTGCGACCCATGGGCCTTTTGAACTGCGTGGCGACCCCCAGTTAATGGCGGAGTTGGACCAACTGCTGCGCGCGTTTGCCGCCCAAGGACGCATGCGTCTCGAGGGTCGACCCTACCTGCCTTGCTACCGCCTACGGTGTTGAGTGCGGGGCGCCCTCAGCGGGTGTAGCCGGTGAGTTCGAGATAGCCAGCGCCCCGGTTTTGGGTGGGCGAGGCGTAGTCGCTCACGCGCACTGCGCCTTCCCAGTAACGCAGGGATCCCGGCCACTCTTGGGCGTCCAGCACCGCTTCCAACCGCAGGTCGAGGCCTTCCGCTGCGCACACAACCCGCCAGGCCACCGGATAGCGGATGCCGGTGACCGGGCTGCGCCACCAACGCAGCGGGGTCATTTGCAGGGCTGCGAGGTCGAGCGGGCGGGCCTCGCCGCGAGGGTGGACGAGGACCCCACGGCTGTGCGGGTCGGCGCTGCCGGCGACTTCGCGCAGCCGATAAAAACTCAACTCCCGCCCATCGTGGAGTTGCAGCGCAAACCAGTCCCAGCCGGCCTGGCTCGCGCCGAGCGCGCTGGTGCCCCACTCATGGTCCAACCACGCCGTGCCGTGCACGCTGACCCGGCGATCACCGCGCTGCAGTGTGCCGGTCACCGCGAGGCGGGGCAGGGAGTAGTAAAACGAGGCGTTGCCGGGGGTCGCGCTCTTGCGGGAGTAGCCTTGTTCGCCTTGGGGCACCACCGGCTTGCGGGGCTGCAGGTCGAGGGTGAGCGTGGCGTCGGGAGCGCTCGCCTGGAGGTGCCAGCCACCGGCCGCGCCGGTCTGCTCGAGCCGCCAGTCGTGCAGCCAGATTTGCCCCACCGTGTCACTCGCGCCAGCCAAACCCAGCGCCACCCGGGCACGCCGCTCGTGGTGAATGAAGCGCACGCTCACCTCGTCGGTCAGTGCGAAATGCGCCAGCAGCACCTGCTGGGCACGCCACCGCGACGCGGAGGCAACGGCGCGCGGGCTTAGCGCGTAGCGGAAGAACGTCAGTTGGAAGCCCTGCCGAGTGCCATCCGAGGCCTCCAGATGACCCGTCACGTACCACCATTCGTGGCGATAGTCGGGATGGGCGGCGTGGTCGCGCGGAAACGCAAAAGCCCGTGGGCCGAGCACGCGGGTAAAGCCGGCGTTGCTGGCGTCCTCGCGCAGGACGCGTGCGATGTTGTCGGGCGCCACGGGCGGCGCGGGCGGTGACCACGCCGGCAAACCCGCCAGGCCCAATCCGAGCAGGCCCAGCCACAGGCGTGCCCAGCGCCGCCTAAGCATGGGGTCGCGCGCCTGCGAGTACCGCCGGCGCCGCCCGTGCGGCGCCTCGGTGGTCGCGCCGAGCCGCCCCGCACAGCGCCAGCAACGGCCCCAGCAGGACCACCAGGAGGGCGGCCCAGCGGCGATTATTCATCGCGCAGGGCGGCCGCAGGAGCGACCTGCGTCGCCCGCCAGGCGGGGTAGAGACCGGCGCTCAGGGCGGCCAATACCGCCAGCAGCCAGGCGGCACCCAGCGCGGGCCACGGCACTACGATGGGCATCGTCCAGCCAAACGAACGCACGTTAATCACCTCGACGAGCACGAGGGCCAGCCCATAGCCCAAGGGCAACGCGCAGGTAGCTGCCACCACCCCCAGGAGCAGGGTCTGCGCGAGCACGACCCGGGCTATCTCACCGGCCGCAAACCCCAGCGCCCGCAGCACGCCGTACTCGCGCAGCCGCTCGAACTGCTGGGCCAGCAGCGCGGCGATGATGCCGATGATGGCCACCCCCAGCGCAATGAGCCGCAGGACCTCGGTAATGGCGAAGGTCCGTTCAAAAATTTGCATCGATTGCCCCACGACTTCGGTCGTGCGCTGCACGCGCAGCGGCAGCCCCGCCGTGGCGCGCCGCACGCTCTCGCCCAAGGCATCCGCGCTCACCCCGGGGGCCGCATAAATGCCCAGCCCGTCGAGCGGCGCGGCGCCAAAGTGCTGGGTATACAGGCGACGACTTAGCGCAATGCTGCCCTGTTCGCTGGCGTAGTCGCGAAAGACCGCCGCCACCCTAAAGCGGACAAGCCCGTTCAGGGTGTGCAATTGGACGCTCTCGCCCGGGGCCAGCCCGTGCCGCCAAGCGTAGGGTTCGCTGATCATCACCACCGGGTCGCGCTCCCAGTGTGACCAGAGGTCCTGTGCACTCCCGGCGATAAAGCGAAAGCCCGCCTGCGCGGCGCGCGGCAGGTCGTAGGCCAGCACTTGGACTTCCCCGTGGGCGGCGCGCTGCCGCGTGCGGCTCACCGCGCTGGTGGCGCCCACCGTTGGCAGTTGCGCCAGGCGCTGACGCACCGCGCTGAGGCTCGGCAGGGCGTCAGCCTGCGGCTCCAATAGGCCCACATAATAGTCCGCGCGCAGCAATTGGCTCAGCCAGTCGCTGACCGAAATTCTGAAGCTCGCGATCATGATGGTCATCGCGATGGCCGTGGCGCTCGCGGCCATGAGCGCGGCGGCCGCCAGACCCTGACGGCGCCCGTGTCGCGCCACCAGCCGCACCCCCAAGCCGGCCGCGGGATGGCGCGCCAGCGCCAGCGCCCGCACTAGGCGCTGGGCCACCGTGCTTAGCGCCCAGGGCAACAGGAGCGCGCCGGCCAATAAGGCACACCACAGCGCCGCAAATCCCGGGATCAGGCTGCGCGAGGGCCACAGCAAAAAGCCGCCGCCGAGGGCCAGCGCAGCGTATGCCAGACGCCGGAAGCTGTGCCGTTGGGCGGCCTCGTGCGGCTCATCCGGGCGCACCACCAAGCCGCGCCGAACCGTACTGCGCAGCGCCTCCAGGACCGGCAGCGCGGCCGCGAGCACGGTTGTTAGGATCCCGAGCACAAGCACCCCGCACAGCAGTGCCGGCGGTAACGCGACCGCGCTAATCGCGGTGGGGGCGTAGAGGTCGTTGACCGTTTGGGCCACCAGCCGCAGCAGCGCGTGCGCCAGCCCGAGGCCCAGCACCAAGCCCAGCACGCTGCCCACCAGTCCCAGCAACGCGGCTTCGCCCAGCAGCAACACGGTTAACTCCCGCCCGCTCACGCCCAAGGCGCGCAGTTGGGCAAATAGCGCCTGCCGCTGGAGCAGCAGAAAAATTTCTGTGTTGTAGATGAGAAACATGCCCACCATCAGCGCCAGCAAGCTCAGCGCGGTGAGGTTGGTGTTAAACGCGCGGGTCAACTCCTGATTGGTCGTGATGCGCCCGGCAATGGAATCTAACTGGGCGTTGGCGGGCAGCAGCGCGGCGACTTGCGCCGCCAGCTTTGCGCCCGCCGCGCCCGTGGGCACCGCGACTTCGATGGCGCTGAGCACGCCCGGGCGATGCAGGATTTCCTGCGCGCTTGCGAGGTCCACCAGCAGGGTGTCGGTGAGCGCAGCGCTATCGAGGAGATCGATAATTTCCAGCGAACGCCGGCCCGCCGCGCTGCGAATGTGCAGGCGCTCGCCGCGTCGCAGCCCCAGCCGGTGCGCGGTCCGCCGCGCCATTACCACGGTGTCGGAGCGCCCGACCAGAGCCGTCCATTGGCCGCCCACGGTCCCCTCCTCGGCGCCGTCGGCCGCGGCACTCAGGGCCAGCGGGTCGATCCCCACAAGCGAGAGAAATTCGCCCGCGGCCGGCCCCACTTGCACCGCGCCGTGCACCACCGGGGCCAGACTCAGCGCGGGCAGGGCGCGCGCGATGCGCACATAAAGTGCTTCGTCCAGCCAACCCTGACGGGCTTCAATACGATGGGTGGCCGGGCCGACCAACGAGCGCTGGGCGTCCGCCATCGCTACTTGCGCGCTGCGCTGGGTGAGTTGGACCGCCGCCACCACCCCCACGCCGGTGGCGATCCCCATGAGCGCCAGCGCCAACTGCCAAGGGTGCTGCCAGAGCACCCGCGCGCTGGCCCGCAACAGCAGCAACTTCACTGCTCGGTGCGCAGTTGGCCGTGCTGCAGGCGCAGCACCCGGTCGGCCAGCGCGCGCGGCTCGTGGCTATGGGTGGCCATAATCAAAGTGCTGCCCGTTTCACGCACCATCTCGCACAGCAGGACCAAGACCTGCCGGGCGGTGTCCTCATCCAGATTGCCGGTGGGTTCGTCCGCCAACACCAGCGGCGGGGCGTGGATCAGGGCGCGCCCGATGGCCACCCGTTGCTGTTCGCCACCCGAGAGTTGGTCCGGATAGCGCGCGGCGCGGTCGCTCAGGCCCAGGCGCGCCAGCATTTCCGTGATGCGTAGCGCGCTGGCCCGACCGTTGAGCGCCAGCGGCAAAGCCAGATTTTCTGCCACGCTCAAGGTGGGAAGCAGGTTAAAGGACTGAAAGACGAAGCCCACCGTGCGCCGTCGAAAACGCGCGCGCTGTTCTTCGCTCATCTCGGTGAGCCGCGCTAGTCCGACGCGAATTTCGCCCGCCAGCGGTTGGTCCATGCCGCCTAAAAGATTGAGCAGCGTTGACTTGCCGGAGCCGCTGCGACCCACGACCACCACAAACTCTCCCGCGTGAGCGGTAAAATTGAGTCCCTGCAAAACGCCCGTCGTCAGTGCGCCCGCGCCATAACGCATCACCACCCCCCGCGCGACGACCAGTGGGGTGGGCACGGCGGGCGTGGCGTCGGTCGTTGCAGGAGGGATCACAGTGGGCATCGCGACGCTGGCGGGTGGCCGTTGGAGGACAGGCCAGACTCTAGCACGCGCCGCCGCGCGGCTCGGCGCGCGACCGCGGCCAAGGGTGAGACGCGCCGAGCCGCGCGGCGGCGCCCAGCGGTGCTGCGACTGCGGTCTAATCTGTGGTCAGGACTGTTACTCTGAGCCGCGCTGACGGGTCGGCGTGGCGTATCCACGATGTTGTTTTGGAGGAGCTTCGCTTGGAACAGTTAAACACGCTGTCGCAGGTTTACGTCGTACTCACGGATTTTGTCGTGAAGTACGCCCTGCAGGTGCTAGGCGCGGCGGTGGTCTTGTTGGTGGGTCTGTTGGTTGCCGGGATGGCGCAACGCGCGCTGTTGCGCACCCAGGCGCGCCGCCAGATGGACCCGACCCTCAGCCAGTTCATTGCGAGTGCCGCAAGGCTAGTGGTCCTGACGCTGTTTGCGCTCATCGCGCTGTCTAATCTGGGGATCAGCATCGCGCCGATGCTGGCCGCTGTCGGCGGGATGGCGGTGGGGGCGGGGTTCGCGCTGCAGGGCCTGGCGTCCAACTACGGGGCTGGTTTGTCGATCATTTTGGGCCGGCTTTTCCGCCTCGGTGACACCATCAAGGTGATGGATTGCGCCGGCATAGTCGAAGAAATCACGTTGTCGACCACCCGCCTCAAAACCGACGATGGGGCCAGCGTGATCATCCCTAATCGCAAAATAGTCGGGGAAGTCCACAGCAATTCTTATCACCACCGAGTGGTGACCGGCAGCATTGGGGTGCGTTACGGGAGTGACCCCCAACGCGCGGTGGGGTTGATACTCGGCGCGCTGAGCACCCAAGCCGAGGTGTCGATGGAGCACCCAGCGCAAGCGGGGATCGAGAGCTTTGGGCCGGAGACTATCGCCATCACCTATCGCTATTGGGCCCCGAGCGGGCGCTATTTTCAGACTCGTCACGCCGTAAATTCCGCCATCTATGTCGCGCTCACCGAGGCCGGTGTCGATTTGCGCCCCGCCGATCGGCGCCGCCTGCAGCCGACTCCCGACGGTACCTGAGCGCCGCCAGGCTGCGCCCGGCACCGCCGTGGGATAACAAAACGGACCATCGTGGTGCGCGCCAGTGGGGAGCGCACTGGTCAGGAACGTAATGCCCGCAAGCCCGCCCAGAAAGTGCCAGGTGTCGCTGCCGACCAGCGGTTGCGCTGCGGGAAACGCCCTTTAAGCGCTGCGTGGCACAAATCCTGCTTCAGCAGGCAATCGCCCCCCAGCCGATGCCACCCGAGAGGGCCGCTTGAGGGGTTTTAAATTTGGCGGCACGCGCCGTTGAGTCAGCTTCAAACCCGCGATTGACCACACTGAAGGAGACGGCCCATGTTTTTGAGCCCGCTAACCACCGGCGCGCCCCGGCCCCGCAGACTTGCTGGGGGACTGGCGCTGCTCGGTGCCCTGCTAACCCTGACCTCAGGTATCGCGTTTGCTCAGGAGGTCGCCCCGCTCACGCCCGATAAGGGCGATACGGCGTGGATGATGATTTCTACGGCCCTCGTGCTGATGATGGCCGTGCCCGGACTCGGGTTGTTCTACGGCGGCATGGTGCGCTCGAAGAATGTGGTCTCCGTGTGCATGCAAATTTTTACGACTTTCTGTTTGATGAGCCTCCTGTGGTGTGTGTATGGCTACAGCCTTGCATTCACCGGCGGTAACGCATTTTTAGGCGGTTTTGACCGACTATTCCTCACCGGCGTGACCACCGCGTCGAACGTGGCGACCTGGAGTAAGGGGGTCGTCATCCCCGAATTCGCCTACCTCGCCTTTCAATGCACGTTCGCCGCGATCACCCCCTGTTTAATCGTGGGCGCGTTCGCTGAACGCATGAAATTTAGTGCGGTGCTGTTGTTCATGGTGTTGTGGTTTACCTTCTCCTACCTGCCCATCGCCCATATGGTGTGGTTCTGGGCCGGCCCCGATGCCTACACGGATGCCGAAGCGGGTGCTGCCGCCACCGCGACGGCGGGGTTTTTGTTCCAGAAAGGCGCGCTCGACTTTGCGGGTGGTACGGTGGTGCACATCAATGCTGGCATCGCCGGTCTAGTGGGCGCTCTGATGCTCGGCAAGCGCGTTGGCTTTGGCACCACCCCCATGGCGCCGCACGATGTGCCCATGGTGATGATGGGTACGGCGCTGCTGTGGGTGGGCTGGTTTGGCTTTAATGTGGGGTCTAATTTGGAGGCCACGGGGTTGGCGGCGATGGTGTTCGTCAATACCTTTGTGGCCACGGCGGCCGCAGCGTGCGCTTGGAGTTTCGCCGAGTGGGTGCTCCGAGGGATCCCCACGATGGTGGGCGGCGCGTCTGGGGCGATCGCCGGCTTGGTGGCGATTACGCCGGCGTGTGGTTACGTCGGTCCCATGGGTTCGATCGTTATCGGGCTAGTGGCGGGGCTGGTGTGTTTATGGGCGGTGACCGGGCTCAAACGTCGGTTGGGCTACGACGATTCGCTGGACGTGTTCGGCGTGCACGGCGTGGGTGGTATCGTGGGCGCCCTGCTGACGGGGGTGTTTGCGGACCCGGCTCTCGGTGGTCAAAGCTGGTATGACTACGTCGCCAACGCAGCGGGTGAGTTCAGCTTGGTGGGCCAGCTGACCTCGCAGGTCTGGGCGGTGGGTACCACCGTGGTCTGGTCGGCAGTGGTGTCCTTCGCGGCCTTCAAAATAGTCGACCTACTGGTGGGCTTGCGGGTCAACGAGGAGCAAGAGCGCGCAGGTCTGGACACTGCGCAACACGGTGCGCGCGCTTACGCGATCTAGCTGCCACTCCGGGGCCAGCAACGGGCGCCACTGGCGCCCGTTGTTTTTTAGCGGGGAGGGTGGCCGGGGGCTGGGGCGATTGCTTGCCAAAGCCCCCCACCGCAAAATCGGCCCCATGAACGTTGCCCCCCAGTCGAGGTCCTCACTACTATGAAGCTGTCAGTCCTTATTCCCGTCTACAACGAACGCTCGCTGCTGGCGGAATGCCTCACCCGGGTAGTGGCCGCACTCCCCGCGGTTGAGAAAGAAATTATTATTGTTGACGATTGTTCCACCGACGGCACGCGCGAATGGTTGGCCCGCAATGTGTGCAATCTGGAGGGACACCACTGCGCGCTCAGCATCGATCCCCAAGGCGACCTGTTGCTGGTCCCCGGTGCCGCGGTGCGGGTGCACCTCAAGGCCCTGTTTCACGAGCACAACCGTGGCAAGGGTGGGGCCTTACAGACGGGCTTGCGTGCGCTCAGCGGGGCGGTGGTGGTGATTCAAGACGCCGACCTCGAATACGACCCGGAAGAGTGGGCACCCATGCTGGACCTCATCGTGCGGCGGCGGGTGGCCGATGTGGTTTTTGGCTCGCGTTTTTCGTCGCGCCCGCATCGGGCGCTGTATTTTCATCACTACATGGCCAATCGGCTGATCTCCTTCTTGTTCAACTTGCTGTACAACCAAACCCTGACCGACATCGAGGTCTGCTACAAAATGTTCACGCGTGAGGTGCTGGAAAGCCTGCGCATCACGGCTAACGATTTTGGCTTCGAGGTCCAGTTCAGCGCCCAGGTCGCGCGCGCCCGGCGCTGGCGCATCTACGAATTGGGCATTAGCTATTACGGACGGACCTACCAGGAAGGCAAGAAGATCAACTGGCAAGATGGCCTGAAAGCACTCTGGTATCTGGTTAAATACCGCTTTGGCTGAGCCATGGTGCCCAGCGTAACCAGCGCCCTACCGCGGCGGGTGCCGCCTGACAATGCGCCCTCCGGTGGCCCAAATTAACCTGCTGCGAGGCACTCGTGATGAACCCTTCCACGGCGATACCCACGGATTTATCCCTGTGTTTTCTGGGGGTGGGCAATGCCCGCGCGACCGCGCTCGGCAGCGCTTCGGCGGTGTTGGAGCGCGCGCACGCGCCGCGGCTTTTAATCGATTGTGGGCCGCGGACTCTAGACGATTTTCAAGCCGCCTACGGCCTGGAAGTGCCGCCGGCGGTGTTTATCACCCACTTGCACATGGACCACATCGGTGGCCTCGAGCAACTGTTCTATCGCGCCTATTTCAGCTGTCGCGGTGCCATTCGTGTGTATGTCCCGGCGGACCTTATCGCTGGGCTGCACGCTAAGTTGGCCAACGCACCGTTTATTCTGAGTGAAGGCGGCGCTAATTTTTGGGACGCTTTCACGCTGGTCCCGGTGGGCGACTGGTTTTGGTGCGACCAACTGCTGTTCAACGTCTTCCCGGTGCGCCACAGCGGCTATCGCGCGGCCTTCGGGCTGGCATTGCCAGGCGCGTTTTTCTATAGCAGCGACACCCGCCCCATCCCGGAAATTCTGGCGCAATTTGCCGCGCATGAAGAGCCTATTTTTCATGACTGTGGGCTGCACGCCTCGCCCGCGCACACCGGGCTGGAGGATGTCCTGCGCGATTATTCCCCGGCGCTGCGGGCCCGGCTCATCGCCTATCACTACGAGTCTGCCGCGGCGGGGGCGGCCATCGAGCGGGCCGGCCTGCGGGTAGCCCAAGCGGGCACCCGCTACGCCCTGCGACCCCCGCTGGCGGCCGCATGGGCCGTGCAGGACAGCGCCCAACGTGCGGCCGGCCAGCCCTAAGGGGCCACGGCGCAGGGGGGTGGCCCCGCGGGAGCTGGCGGTGCCCGTGCCCACCCACCCGGACCGCCCGCTGGCCGCCTCGACGCGGGTTCAAAAATTGAACGCTAGAAGTCGAGTTGAAGCTGCCGCAGCTGCTCGCGCATGGCCGGGAGGGCGGTGAGCGCGTGGGCGGTGGAGGTGGCGAAATTGACCGCCACCAAGCGGTGGCGATAGCTGCCACACGCGGTGACCCCGATGGTGAGCCCGGTGTTGGCGCGGCGGGTCCAGCGCACCTGGGGTAGGTCCAGCACCCCCACCCGGAGGCGCTCCGCGCTGGGCATGACAAACAGTTCGGGGGCCCGCGTGCGCAGTTCGTCCAGAAACATCTCCACACAGGCGGGGGGGGCAGTGGCTAGGGGTGGCGCGCCGGGACCAGACGGCGCGACGACGGTGATTTGCAGTTCGCTATCGAGCCACTCCCCCCGGCCCCGATAGGCGTAAGTGGCGCCCAGCGCCGAGCGCGAAATGGTGGGCCCAAGCAGAAAAATGGGTGGCTCGAAGCGAATGAATTCCCCGGCCAGAATGATCCCTGGCAAGCCAGCCAGCAGGGCGACCAACAAGAGCACGCGCATGGTCAGGATGCTAGAGGGCTTGGGTATAAATTGCCATCTGAATCCGCACGCTGGAAACCCGCCATGCAGGCCGGGTTAAGGATGCCTCTGCTAGACTCAAGCCGCGCTTAAATCTAGGACTATGTTGGGGACTATGACGCCACGGTATCGATTTTGCCTCGCACTGGCCTGTTGGCTACCACTCGCCGCCCTCGGCACCCTGACGACGTCGGATGTGAGCACGCGGGTGGCGGAGTTGGCGCAGCGTCCCGTGGGCGACCCCGGGCGGGTCGCGCTGTTGCCGCTCTACACCCAAGCCCAAGCCATGCAGGAGGCGCAAGCAGCGCAGCAGGCTGAGCTTGAACGCGCCACGCACACCCTCACCAGCGGCCCCGCGACCCTGCGCAAGCTGGCGGCGGAGTACGCGCGCATTAGCCACGCGGAGCCGCGCGATGAGCTGGCGCAGAGCTTGGGTGAGACCCCTGCGGCAGACCTCCAGCGGCGGGCGGAAACCGCCGTCAACGAGCGGGCCGCGCTCGAAAACAAACTCAATGCGCTGGACTTCAGCGAGCGTAGCCTGGTGGCCCGCCCAGCGGAAATCACCCAACTTAAAGCCGAAGTGTTCGCCCGGATTAGTACCCTCGAGAGCGAGCTCTCAAGCCTAAGCCCGGGCGACGACGCCGAACTCACGAGAGCACGGCGCGCCATGCTGGAGGCTGAACTCGGCGCGCGAGAACTCGAGATCCGAGCCCTCAACGAGGAACAACGCAGCCACAGTCTGCGGCTGGAGATCAGCACCGCACGGCGTCGCATCGCCGAGCAGCGTCTGGCGATCGCCGCCGGGCGAGTCAGCCAATTTGAGGAGCTGCTGCTGGCGCGGCAAACCGACCAACTGCGGCGCATGCAAGAGGACGCGGCGCGGGTGCTGCACGAGCCGGCCGCGGTCGACCCGTTGCGCCTCGCGGCGGCGCTGGAGAATGTCCGCTTAGGGGAAATGCTGGCGGTCCTGTTGATGGAACAGTCGCGCGCGGTGCAGGCGCGCGCGCAGTACAGCGAGCGCCGGCGCGGCATCGCGGCGGCGTTCGACCGGGCGCGGCAGCGCACGCAATTGGTGGGTACTTCGGCCGACTTGGGGCGAGTGTTAGTCGAGCAGCGGCGTAATCTGCCCCAGATAAAATCCTTGCAACGTCTCGCCGGGCTCAGCGAAGCCGCGCTGGGGCGCGTGGGCTTGCAGCGGATTGAAATCGACGAGCAGCTGCGGGCGGCCCACGCGAGTCCGACCGCAACCCCCGACCGGACGCCAGCCAGCAGCGTCGACCCACCGCCGCTGGACGCCGTGGCATTGCTGCAACTGAACGCCCTGCGCAGCGACGCGCGCCAGTTGTTGGAAACGCTGGATGAAACCCAGACCAGCTGCCTGCGGGCGCTGGACAGTGCTGATCTCGAACTGCAAGAGCTGACGGCGGTGGTGGTGGCCTATCGCCGGTTTCTGGATGAGCGCCTGCTGTGGTTGCCCAATACGCCACCGGTGGCGCCCCAGTTTTTTCGGGACTTGGTGGCCGCTAGCCACTGGTTATTGAGCCCGGCAAATTGGCAGGACACGCTCGGCGACCTGCGGCGCGGCGCGGCGCGCGGGTGGCTGCGCGGCAGCGTGCTGGCGCTGTTGGTGGTCGTCACAACCCGCGCCCGCAAACCGCTGCGCCGCCGGCTCGCAGAACTCGCCAGCAAGGTCAACGACCCCGCACGCGACAGCTTGATGATCACCTCGCACGCGCTGCTAATTGCCGGGGTTTTGGCGCTGCCGTGGGCCTTGCTGCTGCTGCTGGGGTCGCTTTTGTTAAGCGCGGGGGATGCCAATAGCGAATTCACGAGTGCGCTCGGGCAGGTGCTGGCCCGCAGTGCGTGTTTATTGTGGGCGCTGCACTGGTGGGGCGAACTTCTGACGCCGCACGGCGTGGCGGTCGCGCATTTTGCGTGCCCACCTGCGGCGGCCGCGGCCGTGCGCCTGCGCTGGCTGCGGCTGGGCCGACTTTTCGTGCCCTGCTATGCGCTGGCAACGCTGTTGGAGTGGGACGGCAACCTGAACTTCCAGGACAGCGTGCGGCGGTGCTTCTTTTGGCTTGCGATGACGAGTGCGCTCATTTTAATGGCGTGGCTGACCCGTCGCGATGGCGTGCTCCACCACGAGTTATGCCAGCGCTTGCCAAGCTCCTGGGCGTGCCGCGCGCGCCCGCTGTGGACCTTGGTCGGGATCGGGGCGCCGTTGGTATTGGCGGTGCTCTCGGTGGGTGGTTACCACTACGCTGCGGTCGAACTGAGCGTGTGCTATCTGCAGACCCTGCTGCTGCTGCTGCTGGCGGTGCTGCTCTACAGCCTCGCGCTGCGCTGGTTGCAGATCGCCCAGAACCGGATCACGGCCGCCGGCGACGGCGGGCTGGCGGGCGCGGCTACAAGACGGCTAGAAATGGATGATGTCGCGCCAGATTTTGCGCTGATGAACGCGCGGGCCCGCCTGATTTTCCGCAATTTCATTGGGTGGTCGGCCGCCTGCGCGCTGTTCTGGATCTGGCGCGAGGTCATGCCGGCGCTGGGCGTGTTAGATCAAGTGAACCTGTGGAATGTGGCGATCAAGGACGCTGAAGGTACGGCGCACGTCGCGGCCATCACCCTCGCGAACGTCGCGCTGGCCGCGTTGATTGCCGCCATCAGCGTGCTGGCGGCGCGGAATGTGCCGGGTCTGCTCGAAATTGCCCTACTGCAACGGCTCCCGATGCACCGGGGTAGCCGCTACGCCGTCAACATGTTGGTGCAGTACGCGATCGCGGCGGTCGGGTTCAGCATCACCCTCAGCACGCTCGGCTTGCGCTGGGGGCAAGTGCAGTGGTTGATCGCTGCGCTGGGCGTTGGTCTGGGCTTTGGCCTCCAGGAGATTTTTGGGAATTTCATCTCCGGCCTAATCTTGTTGTTTGAGCGACCCGTGCGGGTGGGCGACTTTGTCACGATGGGTGAGATGAGCGGGCGGGTCACCCGCATCCAAATCCGGGCGACGACCATTTGTGATGCGGACAACCGCGAAATCGTCGTGCCCAATAAGAGCTTTATTACCGACCGCTTCGTCAACTGGACGCTCACCGATACCGTGACCCGCGTCGTGATCCCGGTGCGAGTTGCCTATGGGTCAAACACCGACCGGGCGCTCAACCTGCTGCTCGACATCGCCCACGCCCACCCAACGGTGCTGCAGGAGCCGGCCCCTTGCGCGGTGTTCCAGAGTTTTGGTGAGAGCGCTTTACTGCTCGAATTGCAGGTTTACGCGAAGGAGCTTAATCAGCGGGTCGACTTGCGGCACGAACTGAACACGCGGATTTATCGCGCGTTTGCCGAACAGGGCATTGAGATTCCCCGCCCCCAGCACGAGGTGCTGTTGCGCTCGGCCCCACCAGAGCCGCGGTTGAAATAAATTGGCGCCGGCGGGGCCCGCTTGGGCGAGGTGCGCGGCAGCTTGAAATGGCTCCCCGGGACGGACTCGAACCGCCGACCCAGTGATTAACAGTCACTTGCTCTACCGACTGAGCTACCGGGGAATTGCCTAAGCGCGGGGTATACTACTTTCGCGCAATAGGGTGGTCAATGAACGCGCGCCAGCAGGCCTGCGCGCGGGCCGCATAAACATCCCAAAGAACGCCGCGAGTGTGCGCTCGCGGTCGCGGGCGCACCCCCTAATCCATCTAGCCTCGCGGGTGACCGCTCAGAGAAGTCGAGACCACCCGCACATGCTAAATCCCCTGGAATCCCGTTTTAGGCTGCTGTCGCCCTTCCAACCGGCGGGTGGTCAGCCGCAGGCAATTGCCCAACTGCTGGCGGGGATCAACGATGGTCTGGCCCACCAGACACTCTTGGGCGTCACCGGTTCGGGCAAGACTTTTACCATCGCTAATATCATTGCTGAAATTCAGCGGCCAACGATCCTGCTCGCCCCCAACAAGACCCTGGCCGCGCAGCTCTACGGCGAAATGCGGGAGTTCTTCCCCCACAACGCGGTGGAGTATTTCGTGTCGTACTACGATTACTACCAGCCCGAAGCCTACGTGCCGTCCTCCGACACCTACATCGAGAAAGACTCCTCGATCAACGACCACATCGAGCAAATGCGCCTGTCGGCGACCAAAGCGCTGCTGGAGCGCCGCGACACCATCATTGTGGCGACCGTGTCGGCGATTTACGGCTTGGGCGACCCCACCGAGTACCACGCCATGGTGCTGCATCTCAAGCGTGGCGACCGCATCGACCAGCGCCAAGTGCTGCGCCGCTTAGCGGAACTGCAATACGTGCGTAACGACGTCGAACTGGCGCGCGGCAACTACCGGGTGCGGGGCGAGGTGATCGATATTTTCCCGGCAGAGTCTGAGCGGGACGCGGTACGGGTACAGCTATTTGACGACGAAATCGAGGCCCTATCCTATTTCGACCCCCTCACGGGCGAACAATTGCGCCAAGTGCCGCGGCTGACGGTGTATCCCAAATCGCACTATGTCACCACCCGCGAGCGGGTACTGGCGGCGGTCGAGGCGCTAAAAATTGAACTCAGAGAACGCCTGGCAGAACTGCGGAAATTAGATAAATTAGTCGAGGTGCAGCGACTCGAACAGCGCACCCGTTACGACATCGAAATGATGATCGAAATTGGCTACTGCAACGGCATCGAGAACTACTCGCGGCATCTCTCGGGGCGTGCGCCCGGCGAACCACCGCCGACCTTGTTTGATTATCTGCCACCCGACGCGCTGCTGGTGGTAGATGAAAGCCATGTGACCATTCCGCAGCTCGGCGGCATGTACAAGGGCGACCGTGCGCGTAAAGAAAATTTAGTGAATTACGGCTTTAGGTTGCCGTGTGCGCTAGATAACCGCCCGCTGCGTTTCGACGAATGGGAGCGTTTAGCGCCGCAGATGATTTTTGTCTCGGCCACGCCGGGTCACTACGAAGCCGACCACGCGGGCCAAATCGTGGAGCAAGTCGTGCGGCCTACCGGGCTCATCGACCCGCAGGTCGAAATTAGGCCTGCGGCCACGCAGGTGGACGACCTGCTGTCGGAAATCGTGCTCACCGTCCAACGTGCCGAGCGCGTCCTCGTGACCACCCTCACCAAACGGATGGCCGAAGACCTGACCGACTACCTGAGTGAACACGGCGTGCGGGTCCGCTATCTGCATTCGGACATCGACACCGTGGAGCGGGTGGAGATTCTGCGCGACCTGCGGCTGGGCGCCTTTGATGTGTTGGTCGGCATCAACCTGCTGCGTGAAGGTCTCGACCTGCCCGAAGTCTCGCTGGTGGCGATTCTAGATGCCGATAAAGAGGGTTTTCTGCGCTCCGATCGCTCGCTCATCCAAACGGTGGGCCGCGCGGCCCGCAACATTGCCGGGCGAGCTATTTTATACGCCGACCGCATGACCGGCTCCATGCAGCGCGCGCTCGACGAGATGGCGCGCCGCCGGACGGTCCAAGTGGCCTATAACGAGCAGCACGGGATCACCCCGCGCGGGATCGAAAAAGCCGTCAGCGACATCATGGAGGGTGCTTATAGCGCGGGTGCCGGTAAGACCCGCGGCCTCCGGCGCGTCGCCGAATCCGCCCCCGAGTACGGCGGGCTGTCGGTGGCGCAGTTGGGCGGCAAAATTAAAAAATTAGAGCAGGACATGCACGCGCGGGCGCGCAATCTGGAGTTCGAGGAAGCCGCCCGAATTCGCGATGAGATCTCGTTTATCAAGAGTCGCTACTTGGAAATGCGGACGAGCTAGTTTTTTTGCGGGCCGCCGCTGGAAGATGGCGGGCGATTGGGCTACTCTCTCAGCCCTTCGGACCCGTAGGCGCGTAGCTCAGCTGGTTAGAGCACCACCTTGACATGGTGGGGGTCGTTGGTTCGAGTCCAATCGCGCCTACCAATCACACATTTTTGTTTGTCTCTCGCGAGCAGTCTTGCTCAAATCAGCGTGAGTCCGACTGGCCGCTCGTAGAGGCCACGGAGTAGTTTAAATGCTGGTGGTGACCCTCCCAGACGGCGCAACCAAATCCTTCGACCAGCCGGTCACCGTGCTGCAGGTGGCGCAGTCCATCGGCGCGGGTTTGGCGCGCGCGGCCCTCGGCGGCTGCGTCAACGGCCGCCTGGTGGATACCGCCACCGAAATCACCAGCGACGCTAGCCTCAGTATTATCACCGTCCGCGATGCACAGGGGCTGGAAATCATCCGGCACAGCACCGCCCACCTGCTGGCGCAGGCGGTAAAAGCGCTCTTTCCTGCAGCGCAAGTCACGATCGGGCCGGTCATCGAAGACGGTTTTTTTTATGACTTCTCCTTTGAGCGCCCGTTCACCCCAGACGACCTCGAGCGCATCGAGCGCCACATGCTGGCGTTGGCGAGCGCCGACCAAGTCGTGACGCGGCGGCTGTTGGCGCGCAGCGCGGCGGTCGACTATTTCCGTGGGCTAGGCGAGCACTACAAAGCGGAAATCATCGAAAGCATTCCCTCGCAAGAGGACATCTCGCTGTATTCGCAGGGTGATTTCACTGATCTTTGCCGCGGCCCCCACGTGCCGAGCACCGGACATTTGCGCGCCTTCAAATTGATGAAAATCGCCGGTGCCTACTGGCGTGGCGACTCGCGCAACGAAATGTTGCAAAGAATCTACGGCACGGCCTGGCCCGATCAAAAAGCGCTGGCCGCCTACCTCTTGCGGTTGCAAGAGGCAGAGAAGCGCGACCACCGGCGTTTAGGCCGGCAGCTGGACCTCTTCCATTTTCAGGAAGAGGCGCCCGGCATGGCGTTCTGGCATCCGCGCGGCTGGATCGTGTGGCAGCAGATCGAGCGCTATCTGCGCGCGCTGCTCGAGCGCAAAGGCTATCAGGAAGTGCGCTGCCCGCTCATCCTCGACGCCAATCTGTGGCGCCAGTCGGGCCACTGGGAAAACTTCCACGAGAGCATGTTCACGACGGAGTCCGAATCCCGCGAATACGCCGTCAAGCCGATGAACTGCCCCGGTCATGTCCAAATCTACAATCAGGGCATCAAGAGTTATCGCGATTTACCGCTGCGCCTGGCGGAATTTGGCGCCTGTCACCGCAATGAACCTTCCGGCGCGTTGCACGGTTTAATGCGGGTGCGGGCCTTTACGCAGGACGATGGCCATATCTTTTGCACCGCAGAGCAAATCCAGGCGGAAGTGACTTCCTTCATCGATTTGCTGCAGGAGGTCTATCGCGACTTCGGCTTCGAAGACCTCCAGATCAAGCTCTCCACGCGGCCCGCGAAACGGGTGGGCAGCGAGCAGACGTGGGACAAGGCCGAGAGCGCGTTGCGTCAGGCACTCGATGGGCGCGGCGTCGCGTGGGAGTTACAGCCGGGGGAGGGCGCCTTCTACGGGCCGAAAGTGGAATTCTCGCTGCGCGACAGCATCGGCAGAGTGTGGCAATGCGGCACCATCCAACTCGACTTCTCCATGCCCGAACGTCTGGGGGCGCAGTACGTCGCGCACGACAACAGCCGCCGCACCCCGGTCATGCTGCATCGAGCGATTCTGGGTTCGCTGGAGCGCTTCATCGGTATTTTGATCGAACACTACAGCGGCTATCTGCCCGTTTGGCTGGCGCCCTGCCAAGCGGTGGTCTTGAATATCTCGGAGCGGCAGGCAACTTATGCCACTGAGGTTGCAGAAATCCTGCAAAATCAAGGATTCCGAGTGGCATCGGACTTGAGAAACGAGAAAATCGGACTTAAGATCCGCGACCACACTTTACAGCGGGCGCCCTTTCTTCTCGTCGTGGGGGATCGGGAGGCCGAAAACAACACCGTGGCCGTGCGAACGCGGCGAGGCGAAGACCTCGGGGCTATGTCCCTAGAGGCCTTCACCCGCACGCTCGCGGAACAGGTTGCCGCGCGCTCAAACACTTGATGGAGGACTAACCGATCACTACTGCCGAGAAGAAGAATCGCGTCAACGACGAAATTACGGCCACTGAGGTTCGTTTAATCGCTGCTGACGGTCAAAACGTCGGCGTGGTGCCGATCTCAGAAGCCAAACGTCAAGCGGTCGAGAACGAAATGGATCTGGTCGAGATCGTGCCTAACGCCGATCCACCGGTCGTGCGAGTGATGGATGTTGGCAAGTTTTTGTTTGAACAGAGCAAGAAGCGCCACGCAGCCAAGCGCAAGCAGAAGCAGATCCAAATCAAGGAGATCAAGCTGCGCCCTGGGACCGACGACGGCGATTACGATATCAAGATGCGAAACATCAAACGATTCCTCGAAGAAGGCGACAAAGTAAAAATTACCTTGCGCTTCAGAGGGCGGGAAATGGCCCATCAAGAACTCGGCTCGCACATGTTGAAACGGGTAGAAGCCGATATTGGCATTCTTGCGGTGATCGAACAGTACCCGCGACTGGAAGGCCGGCAAATGGTCATGCTGGTGGCGCCGAAGCGTCACTGATTTAGTTAAAGGACAGGTTAAATGCCTAAGTTACGTACCAATCGCGGGGCCGCCAAACGCTTCGCCAAAACCGGTTCAGGCCGATTCAAACGTCGTCATTCGTTTAAGAATCACATCCTGACCAAAAAAAGTGCCAAACGTAAACGTCAGTTGCGCGGCAACTCCATGGTGGCGGCAGTCGACCAATACAGTGTCGAACGCATGCTCCCGTCGCTCTAAATGAAACATAGCCGGATTTAAATACAATGGCTCGAGTAAAACGTGGAACGATTGCGCACGCACGCCACAAAAAGGTCTTAGCCCGCGCAAAGGGTTATTACGGTCGCCGGAAAAATGTCTATCGGGTGGCGATCCAAGCGGTCACCAAAGCTGGCCAGTACGCCTATCGGGATCGCAAGCAGCGCAAGCGCGAGTTCCGCTCGCTGTGGATCGTCCGAATTAACGCCGCGGCGCGTTTAAACGGCTTGAACTACGCCCGGTTTATCAACGGGCTGTTGCGGGCCTCGATCCAGATCGACCGCAAAGTGCTGGCAGATTTGGCAGTCCATCAGCCGGCCGCGTTTGCGGAATTGGCGGTGCAAGCAAAAGCGGCGCTAGCGGCCTAACGCCGCGACGCTCACCCCGCGTGAGCGGGTGCAGACGGGGTCGCTACGACCCCGTTTGTCTTTCTATCCATCACCACTAGTTGGCCACATGAGCACAGCCCAGGCATTGCAAGCAACCGGACTTGCCGACATCGAGGGGGCCAGCGACTTGCCGGCGCTCGACGCCGTGCGGGTTAAGTTGCTGGGCAAAAAAGGTTTAGTCACCGAGGCGCTCAAAACCCTGGGGACACTGAGCGAGTCGCTGCGTCGCGAGGCCGGGCTGGCACTGAATGTAACGCGGGATACGCTCAACGCCGCCATTGCCCTGCGCCGCGAAGCGTTGGCCGAGGCCGCCATGACCAGCGCTTTGAACGCGAGCGCGGTGGATATCACGCTACCCGGGCGGGGCCAGCGCGCCGGTGGTCTGCATCCGGTGACCTTGGCGCTCGAGCGCATGGTGGGGATCTTCCGCCGCGCTGGCTTTGAAGTGGCCACCGGGCCTGAAATCGAGAACGACTTCTATAATTTTGAAGCGCTCAACATCCCGCGCCACCACCCGGCGCGCGCGATGCACGACACGTTCTATTTCCCCGATGGACTGTTGCTGCGCACCCACACCTCGCCGGTGCAAATCAGGACCATGCTGGAGCGCGCCCCACCGTTGCGCATCATTGTCCCGGGCCGGGTCTATCGCTGCGATTACGACCAAACGCATTCCCCCATGTTCCACCAGATCGAAGGCCTGTTCATCGACGAGCGCGCCACGATGAGCGATCTGAAAGGGCTGCTACACGAATTTTTGCGGCTGTTTTTTGCCCAGGACGACCTGCAGATCCGGTTTCGTCCCTCGTATTTTCCGTTCACCGAGCCCTCGGCGGAGGTCGACATCAAACTGCCCTCTGCCCACGGTTTTTCGGATTGGCTGGAGGTGCTGGGCTGCGGCATGGTGCATCCCAACGTCCTAACCAACGTGGGCATCGACCCTCACCGCTTTCAGGGATTTGCCTTTGGTCTGGGCGTAGAGCGGATGGCGATGCTGCGTTTTGGCGTGCACGACCTGCGCTTGTTCTACGACAACGACCTTAAATTCCTGCGCCAGTTCGCCTGATGATGAGTCCGCTCGCGCCCCGCCCACCCGCCGCTGCCCGATGAAATTCACCACGCACTGGCTGGGCGAATGGCTGGCGCTGGGCATCGACCCCGCCGCTTTGGCGGAAAAACTGACCATGGCGGGGCTGGAGGTGGAGTCGGTGGCGCGGGTGGCGGCGCCCGTGACGGCGCTGGTCGCGCGCATCGAGGCGGTCGCCGCACATCCCGCGGCGGACCAGTTAGCCGTGTGTCGGGTGCGCATCAGCGCCGAGCAGGTGGTAGCAGTGGTGTGCGGCGCGCCCAACGCCCGGGTGGGTCTGTGTTGCCCCTACGTGGGGCCGGGCAGCCGTTTGCCCGATGGTCGTGACATCAACGAGACCGAGATTCGGGGGGTCAAATCGGCCGGGATGCTGTGCTCCGCGCTGGAATTGGGCCTTGGGGAAGCGGGCGCAGGCTTACTCGAGTTGCCGGACGACGCCCCGCTCGGGGCGGCGTTGCAAAGCTATCTCCACCTCGACGACTGGGTGTTGGAACTGACCTTAACCCCCAATCGCGGCGATTGCCTGTCGCTCTTAGGGGTCGCCCGCGAAGTCTCGGTGCTGCTCGACCAACCCTTATTAAACCCCGAGGTGCCGCTGCAGACCGCCGGGCACGCGGCTGAAAAAACGATAGCCTTGGCGGCGCCGGCGGCTTGTTCGCGCTACGCGGGCCGGATTATCCGGGGGGTGTCGATAGCCGCCCCGACGCCGCTGTGGATGGCCGAGCGTTTGCGGCGCTGTGGGCTGCGTGCCATCAATGCGGTCGTGGATGTCACCCACTATGTGATGCTGGAATTGGGCCAGCCGCTGCATGCCTTCGACCTCGCCAAGATCCGCGGCAACATCACCGTGCGCTGTGCGCGGCCGGCAGAGCCCATCACCCTGCTGGATGGTTCCCTCGTCGTGCTCGACGATTTGGCGCTGGTCATCGCCGACGACACCCAAGCGCTCGCTCTCGCGGGCGTCATGGGCGGCTTAGACAGCAGCGTCAGCGATGCCACCGTCGATATTTTTCTGGAAAGCGCGTATTTCGAGCCGATCCAATTAGCCCGTACCGCGCGCCATTTCAAGCTGCAGACGGATGCTGCGCACCGCTTCGAGCGCGGTGTCGACCCCAGCGGCCAAGCCCGTGCGATTGAACGGGCCACCGCGCTGCTGCTCGCTATTTGCGGCGGTGTGGCCGGGCCTACCAGTGACCAAAGCGACGCCCGCCATCCTACCGGCCGGGGCACGATTGTTTTTCGTCCCGCCAGAATTTTGGGGCTGCTGGGGCTGACGGTGGAGCCTGAGCGGGTGCGCGCGATTTTTGAACGCCTGGGCTTGAGCGTGACCCACGGGCCGGAAACCTGGCAGGTACAGGTGCCGCCGTGGCGCTGCGATCTCAGTCTGGAGGTGGATTTACTGGAGGAGGTCGCGCGCATCGTGGGTTATGACCAGCTGCCGAGCACTTTGCCCAGCGCAACCCTGCAGCTATCACTCCCCGCACCCAGCGAGCACTACGCCCAAGCGCGCATGGCCTTGGTCGAAAGAGGCTATTTCGAGGGCATCACGTTCAGCTTTATTGCCGCCGCGCCGGCCGCCGCGTTTTCACCCCTGAGCGAACCCGTGCGCCTGACGAACCCCATCGCCCAAGATATGGCCGTCATGCGGCCCAGCCTGCTGCCGGGTTTGCTGCTGTCTTTGCGGGCTAATTTAAATCGCCGCCACGACGATGTGCGCCTGTTTGAAATTGGCATGCGTTTTTTGCGGCCCGCCGGGGAACTCTTGCAGGACCTCGCGCTCGCCGGGGTGGCGTGGGGACGGGCGCTGCCCGAGCAATGGGGCGCGGCCAGCCGGGCAGTGGACTTTTTTGACCTCAAAGAAGAAGTGTTCGCCGTGCTGCATGCGCTAGGCCACAGCGCGCTGGCCGTGGCGCCTTGCGTGCATCCCGCCCTGCATCCGGGGCAATGTGCTAGCCTGCTGGCCGGCGACACGGTGGTGGGGATCATGGGTCGCGTGCACCCCCATTTCAGCCGGCTGCTGGACTTAGACGTCACGCCGCTAGTGTTTGAAATCAATCTGGCCGCGCTGCCCTCGGCGGCGCGGAGTGGCTTCAAGCCCGTGTCGAAATTTCCGGCGCTCAGGCGCGATCTGGCGATAGTGGTGGCTGCTGAAGTGCCCGCCGCGGCGGTCCTCGAGGTCGTGCGAGACGCCGGCCAGCCCTTCCTGCGCGACCTTGCGTTGTTTGATGTGTATCAGGGGCAAGGTATTGATCTGGGCAAAAAAAGTCTCGCGCTAGGCTTGCTTTTCCAAGCCCCATCCAGCACTCTTGTGGACGCCGAGATTGAACAATCCCTCGCCAAAATCGTGGCAGAACTAACCCGCCAACTGCACGCGGCGTTGAGGAATTAACGATGGCGTTGACCAAAGCGGACATGGCCGAACGGCTGTTCGACGAATTAGGACTGAATAAGCGAGAGGCGAAGGAGCTGGTTGAGGCGTTTTTTGAAGAAATCCGCGCCTCGCTAGAACAAGGAGAGCAGGCCAAGCTGTCCGGGTTCGGCAACTTCGATTTGCGCAACAAGAACCAGCGGCCGGGTCGCAACCCTAAAACTGGCGAGGGAATACCGATTTCCGCACGCCGAGTTGTGACCTTCAAGCCGGGGCAAAAACTGAAGGCGCGAGTGGAAGCGTATGCTGGAAGCATCGAATAACAACGAGTTGCCCGCGATCCCGGGCAAGCGCTACTTCACGATTGGCGAGGTCAGCGAACTGTGCGCGGTCAAACCGCACGTGCTGCGTTACTGGGAGCAGGAATTCCCCCAGCTAAAACCGATTAAGCGGCGCGGCAACCGGCGCTATTATCAACGCCAGGATGTTATCCTTATCCGCCAAATTCGGAGCTTCTTGTACGAGCACGGGTTCACTATTGGCGGTGCCCGGCAACGCTTGGCTGGCGATGAGGTCAAGGCCGATTCCAGCATGAGTCAACAAATTGTTCGCCAACTGCGGGTTGAACTCGAAGAGGTGCTCGACATCCTCCGCCGTTAACATCGTTGGTGCGTCGACCCGTCAGGCTAGTGCGCCAAAGCAAAATCTCTCCCCGCCGAGGCAACGGCGCGGAGACCACGAGTTGTCTGTAGTCGGGGCGTAGCGCAGCCTGGTAGCGCACCGCAATGGGGTTGCGGGGGTCGCGAGTTCGAATCTCGCCGCCCCGACCAATCAGACATCCAAACACTCCCGCCAAGAACACCAAGCCCCGCCGGCCGGTCACCCCCGGCGGTGCGAGGCGGGCCCGCTGCGAGCGCCGCCCGGTCCTGGGCTGGGCTCCCCACCGCGCAGGCAACGCCCGCCTACCGGCTTCTCCATGATCGCTGCGGATAGCCGCTAAGATGAAAGACACCGGCCGCCACGACCCCTCCAGAGGGGCGCCGCCACACGGTTGAATTATCCTTACTCACTGTCAAAACATGGCCAGAAAACTATGTGCGGAATTGTCGGCGCGGCGGCCCAGCGAGACGTCGCTGCGATTTTGCTGGAAGGCCTGAAGCGCCTGGAATATCGCGGCTATGATTCGGCCGGTTTGGCCGTTATGAGTCACCAGCAGTCGATCCAGCGGCTGCGGGTCAAAGGAAAAGTGGCCGGCTTGGACGATTTTCTGCGCGACACCCCGCTCAGCGGTGGGGTGGGCATTGCCCACACCCGCTGGGCCACCCACGGCGAGCCCAGCATCCGTAATGCCCACCCGCACATCAGTCGTGAGGCGGTGGCGCTGGTGCATAACGGCATCATTGAAAACCATGCCCCCCTGCGCACTGAACTCACCGCCGCGGGTTACGAGTTCACCTCTGAAACCGACACCGAGGTCGCGGTGAATCAGGTGCACGCATTTTTGAGCGCCGGTCAAGGCCTGCTGCAAGCCGTCCAGGCCACGGCGGCGAAACTGGAGGGCGCGTTCGCCTTTGGGGTGATTTCACGCGCCGAGCCAGAGCGGCTGGTTGCCGCTCGGCGCGGCAGTCCTTTGGTCATCGGGCTGGGGATCGGCGAGAACTTCATCGCCTCGGACGTTTTTGCCTTGCTGCCGGTCACGCAGCGTTTCATTTTTCTGGAAGACGGCGATACGGCCGACATCACCCGCACCCGCATCGTCATCTATGACGCCAACCAGCAACCCGTGGTGCGACCCGAATCGGTGTCGCGCCTGAGCGCGGATGCCGCGGAAAAATCGGGCTACCGCCATTTCATGCTGAAGGAAATTTTTACCCAGCCGCGTGCGATCGCCGATACGCTGGAAGGGCGGATCGCAAACGGCCGGCTCAGCGCCGACCTGCTGGGGCCGCAGGCCGATGCGTTATTGGCCGGCGTGCGGGCGGTAAATATCGTGGCCTGTGGCACGAGCTTTCACGCCGGGACGGTGGCCAAGTACTGGTTGGAAGGCTTAGCCGGGATCCCGTGCACCGTCGAGGTGGCGAGCGAATTCCGCTATCGCAATCCCGTGGTGCGCGAGCACACGCTGTTCGTCGCCATCTCACAGTCGGGTGAGACCGCCGACACCCTGGCGGCGCTGCGCGAGGCTCGGCGCTTGGGTTTTGCGCATACTCTGGCCATCTGTAACGTGCCTGAAAGCTCGCTCATCCGTGAATCCGAGCTCGTCTTGATGACGCGGGCCGGCCCCGAGATTGGGGTCGCCTCCACCAAAGCTTTCACCACCCAACTGGTGGCGCTGATGTTGTTGACGATCGCTTTGGGTCAAGCGCATGGCATGCCGCCCGACCGGCAAGCCGAACTGGTCGCGGCGCTGGCGGGTTTGCCCGGCAAAGTGAACGCCGTGTTGGAACTCAATGACCCCATCGCCACGTTGGCTGAGCAATTTGTCAACAAAGAGCACGCGCTCTATCTCGGCCGCGGTTCCATGTTCCCCATCGCGATGGAAGGTGCGCTCAAATTAAAGGAAATCTCCTATATCCATGCCGAGGCCTACCCCGCCGGTGAACTCAAACACGGCCCGCTAGCCTTGGTGGATGAGCAAATGCCCGTGATCGCGGTGGCACCCAACAACGAGTTACTGGAAAAACTGAAATCCAATCTGGAAGAAGTTCGCGCGCGCGGCGGGCAGCTTTTCATTTTTGCCGACAGCCGGGTAACGGTGGGCGCTAATTCAGCGATTCACGTGACCGCGATCCCGGTGGTGCACGACGCCATCGCGCCCATTTTGTATGCCGTGCCGCTGCAACTTCTGGCTTACCATGTGGCGGTGCTCAAGGGGGCTGATGTCGATCAGCCGCGCAATCTGGCGAAATCTGTGACGGTGGAATAAGCCCAAACCCGTGCGAGGCAGCGTGCGAAAACCGGCAATATCGCGCGCGCGGGGCGCGCCGCAGTTGGCGCGCGCTGGCCGGGTGGTCTGGTTTGCGGCGGCTGGGCGCCCGCGGGGTCGGCGCGCCAGGGCTGGGCGGACCCCGTGGCGCGCTGGCTGCGCGGGGGCGTTATGACGACCTCGATCGTCGTGCGGATCGATCCGGAGCTGTGGGCGCTGATTCCCGGCTACCTCGCTAACCGGCGCCTCGACCTGGCCAACTTGCCGGGCTTGATCGACCGCGCCGACTGGGCCGCGCTGGTGCTGCTGGGCCACGGCATGAAAGGCTCGGGCGGTAGCTATGGGTTTGATGCCATCAGTGGGTTTGGGGCCTGCATCGAGCGCGCGGCGCTGGCCGGGCAGGCAGCGGTGCTGCGCGAGGTGGCGGCAGCACTCGGCGACTACCTCGCGCGGGTCCAACTGCAGCCGGACAATTGATGGACACCGCAGCATCGGCGGCGCCGCCACCCGCGCCACCCCCGCCGGGGGTTCGCGGTGCCGCGCGGGACTTCTCGGACGCATTTTTTTATTTCGTTGCGGTGGTGCTGGGGTTGTCCTTTTCCCTGGTGCTCCTGCTGCTGGCTTGGAGTAATGCGATTCAGGATGGCACCCGCGCTTTTACCCTTGACGCGCTGAGGGTCAATCAGAGCGCGCACCAAAACCTGCGCGCAGTCCATGCTGGGCTCGAGGCTGCAGCGGCGTTTCTTGCCGAGGTGCCGCCGGGGTCTGCCGCCAGTGGGTTTAACGCCTTTGCAGCCCGGCTGCGCGCCAGCAATCCCTTTGTGACCGGGCTGGTCTGGTACCAAAGCGACCACCGCAACGCCGGCGAACTGCACCTGATGGGGCAATCCAGCGCGGTGGGCGTGCAATTTCCAGCACTGCTGGCGCGCCGCGCGCTGCTGTCTTGGGAGTCCGATGTTGGCACCCCGCCGGACGATGCTGCGGTGATGCCGCGCTTGTTGCCGCCGGCCCAATCGCAACTTGGCTACTATTGGCTGGTGCGCGCCGTACCCTCGGCGGTGCGCGCACCGGGCGGCGAGAATTGGGTGGTGGCGGAGATCGACGTGCAATCGCTGTTGGGCGAACCCACGGCACAGGCCACGCTAGATTTGCGCCTGTATCTCGAAAGCGAAGGAATCGCGGGTCGTACCCTCTTGTTGGCGCGACCCGGGCGGACGGCGAGCCCAGGTTTTTTGCGCGTGCGCGAGCTCGATGACACCGCGCACATTCGTTTTGAGCGTTACTCGATGCGACTGCTCAGCCATCGCAATTTATTCTGGCACGACCTCAGCCAGTCTCAGCTGTTCACGGCCACCGTGTTGGGGCTGGGCGTGACGTTGCTGCTGATAGCCCTCGCCCGCGCGCGCGCGCGGCAGGCCTTTGAGCTTGCCAGCCGGGCGCGCTTGGTGGAGGAACAGGTGGCGCGGCAGACCCACCAATTGGCAGCAGCGCGCGATGAGGCAATCGCTGTCTCGCGGGTGAAGTCCGATTTTCTCGCGGCGATGAGTCACGAGATTCGGACCCCCCTGAACGCCATTCTGGGCATGGCGGAATTGCTCGGGCAAACCAGTCTGGTCCCCGACCAAAGCCGCTATGTCGCCGTCTTGGGGCACGCGGGTGTGGCCCTGTTGGACATCGTCAACGACACGCTGGACCTGGCGAAGATGGACGCGCTCCAGCTGAAGCTCGACGCCATTGCGTTTGATTTGGCGGCGCTCATCACCGGCGCGGCGGCGATGCATGCGGTGCAAGCGGCGAGTAAGGGGCTGGACCTGGCGGTGATTCTGAGTGCCGATCTGCCCGCGGGGGTGGTGGGTGACCCCTCCCGGCTGCGCCAAATTCTGTTGAACCTGATCGGCAACGCGCTTAAGTTCACCGAACACGGCTACCTGCGGATCGAGGCCCGTCTGGCCCGTGCGGAGGAGCCCCCGGGGGCCGTCACGATTTGCGTGCGCGACAGCGGCATCGGTATTCCGGCGGCCCGGTTGGAAGCGGTTTTCCAAAGCTTTACCCAAGCCGATGCTTCCGTGACGCGCAAGTACGGCGGCACGGGTTTAGGCCTGACGATTGCTCGCCGGCTGGTGGAGTTGATGGGAGGGCAACTGCTGGTTCGCAGCACCGAGAATCAGGGCAGCGAGTTTTGGTTCAGCTTGGTGTTCGCGCCAGCCCCGTCGCAGTGGCGCGAGGAACTCGCCGGCGCAGCGCCCGTAGCCCGGCCCCCCAGCAGGCTCTCCGGCGCCGCAGGGGACGCTAGGCTGCGCGTGTTGCTGGTGGAGGATAACCTCGACAACCGCCTCTTGATTAGCGCCTTTTTGCGCGACGAAGCGTTAGAGTTGGAAGAAGCCCAGGACGGCGCGGCGGCGCTGGCTTGCGTGCAAGCACGACGCTACGATTTAATTTTAATGGATATCCAAATGCCGGTGATGGACGGGCTGACCGCCACCCGTGAAATTCGCCGCTGGGAACGGGAACGAGGCCGCCCGCCCGTGCCCATCATCGCCTTGACGGCGCATGCGGTAAAAGAAGACGAAGACAAGAGCCTGGCGGCTGGTTGTTCGGCGCATCTCACCAAACCCATCAGGAAGCAGGTGCTATTGGCCGCTATCTATCAACATACGCAAGCCGCGAGCACGTGGGCGCAGATCGCTAGCACCTAGCCAAAGGAACGGATTGCAAGGGCAAGACGTCGTGAATTCAGCAGGTACATCCCCTTGATGAAGATTTTTGGACACTACATTCCCACCACGTTAATCCTGCTCGGCTTTGCCGAACTCATGATTTTAGTGGTCTCAACCTACGTGGGTGCGGCGCTCATACTGGCCGCGCACGGCACGTTCAGCGCTGCTGGGCTACCGCTAAGGGCGGTTATTTTCACTCTGGCCGTGCTCAGTGGCATGTTGGCCATGGGTTCATATCAGCGCGACCAGCGCGCTGCGCCCATCGAAACCCTGGTGCGCTTGCTGCTCAGTTTTGCGGTGGGACTGCTGTTGTTCGGCGTGGCCTGTCTAGCGTGGCCGGTCTTGAAGCTGGGCCCGCCCGTGATTGCCATCGCCTTGGCTTTCTCCCTCATCGGCATTGCGACCTCCCGTCTGGTGTGCGCGGCCCGCACCGACGCGCTGTTTTCCCGCCGGGTGCTG
The DNA here is from genome assembly GCA_009692365.1 of Gammaproteobacteria bacterium. Classification (GTDB taxonomy): domain Bacteria; phylum Pseudomonadota; class Gammaproteobacteria. The sequence continues at coordinate 9,848 of SHZJ01000029.1, read as the reverse complement.
GTGTTGGGTGTCGGTGAACGGGCGCGCCAAATTGAAAACCTGCGGCGCGCTTCGGATCGCACCGGGATTACCTTGGTCGGTTTCATCGACATCGGTAGCGATCCGCCGGTGGTCAGCGAGTCGCGCATCATCCGACCTAACGTGAGTCTGCGGGTGCTGGTCGAGAGATTCGCGGTGGAGGAATTAGTGGTCGCCATCGACGATCGGCGCAAAGGACTGCCGGTCGCTGAAATCCTCGAATGTAAAATGCACGGTATTCGCATCCTCGATGAGGCTTCGTTCCTCGAGCGTCAACTCGGCAAAATTCGACTCGACTCTCTCCATCCTAGCGGGCTTATTTTTGCGGATGGTTATACGCCGGCGATGATACGTCTCACCGAGAAACGCTTGCTCGATATCGCCATCGCCACGGCGCTGCTGGTGGTTGCGCTGCCTTTGATGTTGCTGGCAGCGGTCGCAGTTTTGCTGGAGAGCGACGGCCCCATCATTTATGTGCAGGAGCGGGTGGGCCTGCGCGGGAAAGTGTTTCGGGTCTATAAATTTCGCAGCATGCGCCAAGATGCAGAAGCCGATGGGCAGGCGGTGTGGGCGGCCGAGGCGGATAGTCGCGTCACGCGGGTGGGAAATTTCCTGCGTCAGACCCGCATCGATGAACTGCCGCAGCTGTTTAACGTGCTCAAGGGTGAAATGAGCTTCGTGGGGCCACGCCCCGAGCGCCCCGGGTTTGTCGAGGAACTCTCGCGGGCCATTGCCTATTACGAACTGCGTCATCACGTGAAACCGGGGATCACCGGCTGGGCGCAGATTTGTTACCCCTATGGGTCGTCGATCAACGACGCCCGCGAGAAACTGCAATACGACCTCTATTATCTTAAAAACTACAGCCTGTTTCTCGACCTCACCATCATCTTTCAGACCATCCAAGTGATTGCGTGGGGCAAGGGTGCGCGTTGAGCCACGCTGCCCGAGGCCCCAACGCGCGCGTTGCGACTAGCCAGCCGTGCTGCCGCTTGATAATCCCCCCCTCATTTTAGCGACCGGCGGCGCGCTGGCGTTTAGCCTGGTCGGGCTGCTCGTCCTGGCCTGGTATCGCAGTTCGCCGCTGTGGGTGGCGCTGGTGGCGGCCGCGACCAGCAACGCTGGGTGGCTGGCGCTGCTAGCGGCGCAAGCACAGACGACGCCAGCATCGTGGACGGCGGGCGGGCTGATAGTGGCCGAACTGGTGCGCAACAGCGCTTGGGGCTGGGTCTTGGCGGTGGCGATCAAGTTGGCCGCCGACGCGGGCTACGGCGCGCGCGCGCGCGCGCTGCAACGGGCCCTCGGGGTTAGCGCCTGCATCATCGGGGGGGCAATGCTGGCCTCCACCGGGGCTGGGCTTAGCCAGTTCCAAGACCGCATTTCGCTGTTTGTGATCTATCCCGGCCTGTTGGTGCAGTCGGTGCTCTGCCTGATGCTCGTGGAGCAGTTGTATCGCCAGGCTCATCCGGACGCCCGCTGGTTTATCAAACATCTGTGCGTGGGCTTGGGCTTGGTGTTTTTATACGACTTCTATCTGTATGCCGACGGCGCGTTATTTGGTCAGTTAAGGGCCGATCTGTGGCGTGCACGGGCGGGGGTAAACAGCCTATTGGTACCCTTGATGGTCATCGTCGCTAGTCGCACGCGCACGCTGCGCCCCAATCTTTTTGTCTCGCGCAAGGTCGCGTTCCACGCGACGGTGCTCAGTGCGGCGGGCGGCTATCTGCTGCTGATGGCGGCCGCCGGGTATTACATGCAGACGTTTGGCGGCAGCTGGGGCGAGGTGCTGCGCATCCTGTTGGCGAGTGTTTCGGTGGTGTTTTTAACCTCAGTGTTGGCTTCAGCGACGCTGCGATCACGCTTAAGAAATTTCGTGGCCGAGCATTTCTACCCCAATCAATACGATTATCAGGACGCTTGGTGGTCCTTTACAGGACGCCTAGCGCACAGCGGGGATAGCCAGGCAGAAATGCGGGACAGCATTTTGCGGGCGTTCGCCGAGGTCATGGACGCCAGCGGTGGACTGCTGTGGCAGAAGGGCGCAACGGGCGAGCTTAGGGCGGTGGCACAGTGGAGCCTGCCCTTGCCCAACCCACCCGCCTTCGAGGAGGATCATCCACTACTGCGGCGTTTGGCGGCAGATGATTCAGCCATCGATTTGAAAACCACGGCGGCTAACGCGACGATCGATGCGGCAGTGGTGGTGCCGGGGTGGTTGTTGCACCTGCCGCGCGCGTGGCTGGTGGTGCCCATCATCCACCGCGGGGAGCTGCTGGCGTTTTTGGTGTTGGGCGAGCGCCGCACCGCCAACACGCTCACGTGGGAGGACCGGCAACTGCTGCGCACGATGGCCCGTCAGGTCGCGGGCTACCTCGCCCTGCTGCGCGCGGGCGATGCGCTGGCGGATGCCCGTCAGTTCGATGCCTTCAATCGGCTGTCGGCGTTTCTGGTGCACGACCTGAAAAACATCGTCGCACAGCTTTCCCTGGTGGTCCGCAACGCCGAGAAGCACCGCGGCAATCCGGAATTTATCGACGATGCCTTCACCACGATTGGGGATGCCGTCGCAAAAACTAATCGCATGCTCGCCGCCTTGCGGCAGCCCCCTGATGAGCGCCACCTGCAGCCCTGTGATTTTGGCGCTATCGTGGTCGCGGCCCTGCGTTTGAGTGCCGAGCGTGAACCCCGACCGACGTTGACGCCGGGCGCGCCGAGACTGACTATTCTGGCCCACCGCGAACGCCTGACGGCGGTAGTTGAGCATCTGGTACAAAACGCTCAGGACGCCACTGCGGCGACCGGCACAGTGGCGCTAACCTTGCTGGCCAGCAGCGATCGGGCGGTGCTGGAAATTGCGGATACCGGTTGCGGCATGACCCAAGACTTTGTGCAAAATCAGTTGTTCAGGCCCTTCGAAACCACCAAAGGCCGGGCCGGCATGGGCATTGGGGTGTACGAAAGCCTGCAGGTAGTGGGGGCCGTGGGTGGCCGCCTCTCGGTCACCAGCGAGCCGGGGCTAGGGACAACCTTCCGCATCAGTTTGCCGCTCGCCCCCCCCAGCGCGGTGGCCGCGGCTTAAAATTCGCGCCGCGCGGTGTGGCTACTCCCCAGCTCGGCACGGCGCCCCAGTTGGAACAACTGCGTAGACGCCGGCACTGGGCCCAGCCGGGCCGTGGTCGCGACAAGTGGTGGCGCGCAGCAGTTTTCGCAGCGCCTCGGCGTAGGTGGGCGGCTTGGCTGGCGCGTCGGGCGGTGGCACGAGAACCGCTGGCGCCATGGCGCGTCGAGTAGCGAATAGGTCCTCGTCGCGGGACAAGGTCGGCGCCTCCGTGAGGTCTCGTTGGGGTCGATAGATGGCGGTCATGCGGGCTTCCTGACGCGGGCTTAGGAGTGGGCGGGTGCTAAGCGCCGTGCCACCACCTTACCGGATGAGCAGTAACGGGCAAGCAGGGCGAAGCAACACCACGGTTTGCCAACACGGGAAGCAGTTTTTACGATGGATGAATTGGCGGGCGATTTCCAACGGTATTTCGAGATCGTGTCGGCGGTTACGCCGGCGTTACGTCGCGAGGTATTCCGGCTGCGCTATCAGGTGTATGCGCAAGAGTTGGGCTGGGAGCAGGAAGCCCAGTTCCCGGATGGCGAGGAAACCGACCCCAACGACGGGCGTTCCGCGTTTTGCCTGTTGCGGCATCGCCCGAGTCAACGCTATATCGGCTGCGTGCGTTTGGTCATGGCAGAACCAGAAGACTCCCAAGCACCTTTTCCGTTTGAAGTCGCCGCGCAGGTCCCGGCCGCAGAACTCGCCACCCGTTACGGGGCCAACTGGCGCGCGCTGGCCGGGGAAATCTCTCGGGTGGCGGTGATCAGCGATTTTCGGCGCCGCACAGGTGAACGGGGCGCGGCCGTGACCGATGTCGACGACGACAGCCAGTCAACGCGGCCCGAGCGACGTGGCTTCCCCCACATTGCGGTTGGCCTATATCTCGGCGCGGCGGTCATGGGCACCCTGCGGGGCTTAGAGCGGGTGTTCGCCCTGATGGAACCCAAACTCGCGCGCCGCCTCCGGGCCTACGGCATCGTGTTCGATAAAATCGGCGAGGCGGTGGAGCACCACGGTCTGCGTGCCCCTTATTGTCTGGAAGGTGGCGGCTTCGGGGCCAATTTGTCGCCCCAACTGGGCGGCTTGCTGGAGATCATCCAAGGCGATTTGGCGCGTCTTGGGCACAGCCGTCCGGATTAGCCGGGCGGGTTCTCGTCGGTTTTCTGCTGCTTCGCCAGCGCGGCCTGCCGGGCAGCTTTTCGCCGGCGCCGCGCGCGCGCCGCCAGCCGCTGTCCCAGCTTGTAATTCAAATGGGGCAGCAGCAGCCGCAAGGGCATTTTCAGCAGGTGTGAGCGGAGCAGGAGCGCTTTTAGGGCGAGCCGCGTGCGGCGGTCGGGCGGTAGTCCGGGCAAGAAAACGGCCTCCACCAGCGCCGGGGTCAGCGCACGCGGCACCCACGCTTGGTCGCTGCGTTGGAGCTTGCGTTTGAAATCTGGCGGCAGCGCGGTGCCAAAATTTTGCTCCGCTTGATGCAGCGCCAGTAGCAGGGGGTCGCACGGCTGGCGGAGCCTGCGCCCGGAGCAGCAGGTCCAACCAAAAAGGCTCGCCTAAACGCTGCCCAAACGCTTGCCCTAGCTCGTGCACAGCCAACACATCGCGCAGACAATTCGTCAGTTCGCCGCCCCCAAAGCCGTGCAGCACGCGGTGTAACACCGCATCGGCCGGGGCCAGCATCAACAGGCCACCCGGCAACGGCACGCGGCGGGCGAGCAACTGCGCGGCGTCTGGGCAACGCGGGCTGGTGCGCGGCAAAATGTTGTGGTGGACGTCGAGTACCGTAGCGCGTAGACGGTGCTGCAGCGGGGGGAGTTCGTGCATCCACGCGCGGTAATAGTGGTCGTCGTACTCAGCGTGCGGCGGGCTATGCCAGTCGCAGTCCAGCAACAGGGTTGCTACTAGGTCCAAGGAGGCCTCGGGCACCAGAATGTCCACATCCGACAGTAGCCGGCTTGCGCCGGGCGGGAGTTCGGCGGCGATGTAGGCCGCCCTTTGAGCAGCGTCCAGGCCACGCCCGCCGGGGCAAATACGTGCGTCAGGCGGTCGAGCTCCCGGCGTGCGGCACGCACGTAGCTGGCAGCAGTGAGGTGGTCGGACCCCAGATGCCGGGTCACGGCCGCCGGTACCGCCTCCAGGAGGCCCGCAGCGCTGAGCTGCCGATGCTACCGCCGCCCTCGAATGGCAGCACTGGGGTGGAGCGCATTTCGCCTTCGATGCGCGCTCGGGGCAAACCCATTTTCTCAATGAGATCGCGGCGGCGGTGTTGGCGGTGCCGGCAACCCGCACCTTGACCCCAGCCGCACGGTATGAGGCGATGCTGGCCCGCTACGAAGTGGATGACGACACGCAATTGTTGACGGGCATCGTTGACACTCTGCGGATGCTCGACCGGCGGGGCTTGATCCAGCGCGTGCCCTCATGAGCGGCACCACGTTGCGCCAACTCTCGCGTGCCGCACGGGGCGCGCGCTGCGCGGCGGGACTAAGCCTCCAAGCGGGCCCTTGCGTGCTGCGGATTCAGGGTGCCGATCCCGTACTCGCCGATTGTCTGCATGCCTACTACCCGAATTACCCGCTCGCTGCCGAGGGCAGCTTTGCCGACGCGCAGCTCACCCTCAAGCCGCAGGCTTGGGTTGACCGTTGGCGCGACCGAGCGCGGCAAATTGGCCTTGAAGATGGTCTGGCCTTCACCGACTTCCCCCTTGAAGCGCTGCTCGCCAACCTAGAATGGAGCTTCAACTGGTGTGTGGCCACCCACGCCAATCAATAGGTAATGTTGCACGCGGCAGGGGTGGCAAAGCAGGGACATGCCGTGCTGATGCCGGGCGTGCCGGGGGCCGGTCAAAGCACCCTGAGCGCTTATCTCATTCACCGTGGCTGGCGGTGGTTATCAGACGAGTTCACCCTGATGCGCAATCAGGCGTTGGACTTGCACGCTTTCCCGCGGCTGATTCCCTCAAAAACGACGCCATCGACGTCATTCAGGACGCCGTGCCGCAGGCCCAATTGGGGCCCCGTATTCCCGGCAGTCGCCGGGGCACCGTGGCCCACCTGCGCCCCGGCGGCGAGCACATACAAGCCATGCACGAACCCGCTCGGCCACGCTTGGTGGTGTTCCCCACCTACGAGCGCGGCAGCGCCACCACGCTCACCGCAGTGCCGCCGGCGGAATGTTTTACCGACCTTGCCCATAATTGTTTCAACTAGGCGCTGCTGGGGCGGCAGGCCTTCCAGATGCTGGGCGCGCTGACCAACCACGTTGAGGCCTTTCGCATGCGCTACAGCGAACTGGCAAGCGCAGAACACACTTTATCCACGCTGCTGGCCCGCGTAATCGAAAAATGACGCGCTAAGGGCGCAGCAGTCGGCGTATTATCGCGCCCTATGCGGGGGCTTTTACCCACCACAGGAGAATAGGCCGATGCAACGTTGTAAACGCTGTCTGCTGCCGGCAAGTGTGGCAGGGGCTGGCATTGACGCCACCGGGGTGTGCGTGGCGTGCCGTGAATATTCGCCCAAGGCGGCCGAAATCACCGACGCGCAACGCGTCGTTTACGAAGCAGATTTAGAAGCCGCTTTGGAAGATTGTCGCGGGCGCGGCCAGTACGACTGCCTCGTGCCCTTCAGCGGCGGCAAAGACAGCGCTTGGCTGCTCTACAAACTGGTGGTGGAGTACAAGCTGCGGGTGTTGGCGTTCACGGTCGACGTGAACATTCCACCGGTGGCGTGGAAAAACATTCGCCAGACCTTGGCCAAGCTCAACATCGACCACCTCACTTTTGCGCCACCCGGCGAGTTTTATCGCCGCATTTTCGCCTATCTGCTGCGGCACCAAGAGGCGCGCGGTGCGGTTTATACGGTGTCTTATGTCTACGCCCCGCTGTTTGAGGGCGACGCCATCAAGCTGGCCATAGAGAAAGACATTCCGCTGGTGCTGGCCGGTTACTCGCCTGGCCAGCCAGAACCCGAACGCATGCTGTACGAGTTTTCCCGCCCGCTGATCGAGCAAACCGATTGGACCCCCCCGGAGCTCCAGCGCTGCGGTCAGTTCAGCCCGGCCGAGCTCAGCCGTTTTTTTAATCCCGCCAGCTACGCGCCCGGCACGCAGTTTCCACGCTATCTCGCACCGTTCCACGCTTGGCAATACGACCAAGATCTCGCCATGAAAATCGTCGTGGAACAGCAGCTCATTGCCAGCGCGCGTAACGCCAGCCCAATTTTTAGCAACTACCCCATCAACTGGCTGCTGATGTATTCGGATCTGCTGCATTTTGGTTACAACCCCTACGCACCGGAATTCGCCACCCTTATCCGCGAGGGTAAAGCGAAGCTCGCGCAATGGCGGGTGATGGGGCCGTTGGTCGATCTCATGATCAAACGCCGCTGGTTCCTCGGACGGCACGTCACCGAGCACCTCGAGTGGCTAGAAATGACCGCCGCCGAGCTCCAAATCACGCTGCCGCAGGGTGCCTACGACCCCATTCTGCCCACTTAACGCGCGCTCCCAAAGCACCCATTGGGTTCACCATCCGTTGTCAGCAGTACTCACACACTATTACGCAGAGCGGGCCGCCGTTGCCCCCACGGCGCCCGCGTTTCATTCGCTAGTGGAGGGCCACTGGCAGGCGGTCGCGTGGGCCGATTTCATGACCCAAGCCCACGCGCGCGCCGGGCTGTTATGCGGGCTTGGGCTGGCGAATGCCGAGCGCGTGGGCATCATGGCGCCCACGGGCTTGGCGTGGGAGTTAACCCAAGTGGCAGCACTCTTGGCGGGGGCGGCGGTGGTGGGCCTGGATGCGCACGAGCAACCGGCGCGCCTAGCCGACCTCCTAGCTGCGAGCGGCATCAGGCTGTTGGTGGTGGGGGATGCTGCCAGCTTTCTGCGAATTCCCCTCGCCGCGCGCGATGCTGTGCCCCGGGTGCTGTGTCTGAGTGGTGACGCCGCGCCGGTGGCGTGGACCGGCGCTTGGTGGACGCTTGCCACACTCGCCACGCAGCCGTCGGTCACGCCCGTGCCGCCGACGCCGCAGAGTATTGCCACGCTGGTGTTTACGTCCGGCAGCACCGGCGCGCCTAAAGGCATTGCTTACACGCATGCGCAGGTGAGCTTGGCGGTGGCCAGCATTCTGGCCGCGTTTCCCGAAATCACCGGCGAAGACCGCTTGGTGTGCTGGCTGCCGTTGTCTAATTTATTTCAGCGCATGATCAATTTTTGCGCGGCCGGGCGCGGCGCACAAACTTATTTTGTGGCCGATCCGCGCACCGTCATGACCCACCTGCCCGCCATTCGACCGCAGGTTTTTATCGCAGTGCCGCGCTTTTTTGAGAAACTCAACGACGGTATTACGCAAAATTTGGCCCGGCAGCCCGCGCCGCTGCGCCGCTTGGCGCACTGGGCGATGGCCGTCGGCGAACGCACGGCGGCCGCTGCGCGTGCGGGCCGTGCACTCACGCCGGCGGGGCAGGTTGCGCACTGGCTGGCCGAGCGTCTGGTGCTGCGGCGTCTGCGCGCCATCATGGGGGGTGAAATTCGTTTCATGGTGAGCGGTTCGGCACCGTGTCCACGCTGGCTGCTGGCGCGTTTCCACGGCTTGGGCCTGCTGGTGTTGGAGGCCTACGGCCTGAGCGAAAACGTCGTGCCCATTGCCGTTAACCGAGTCCGCGATTTTGAATTTGGCTCGGTGGGGCGGGTGCTGGCGGGTAACGAGGTGCGCATCGCGGAGGATGGCGAGGTCTTAGTGCGTGGCGCTGGGGTTTTCCAAGGCTATTTGCACGCCGATCCGTCCACCCCCCCGGTGGACGACGAGGGCTTTCTGGCCACCGGCGATACGGGCGTATTGGGTGCGGATGGACGGTTGCGGCTGGTCGGCCGCAAGTCCGAGATTTTCAAAACCTCCACCGGTCGCAAGGTTGCCCCCGCCGCGGTGGAGGCCCGCTTGAAAGGCATCCCCGGAGTGGACCAAGCCGTGGCGTTTGGGGCGGGTCGCAAAGCGGTGGTCGCGCTGATTACCCCGGCCTTAGAAGCCTTGCCGGTCCTGCAGGAGGCCGGCGCTTTTGCGGCCTACGCGACGCGGGTGGCGGCCGCCGTGGCCGCAGTCATGCAAGAGGAGCCGGACTATCTGCGGCCCGCCGCGTTGCTGGTCCACCGTCGGGCTTTCACTATCGATACGGGCGAACTCACCAGCAACCTCAAGCTGCGCCGTAAAATCATTGAAGAACAGCACGCGGCGGCCCTTAATCGCCTGTTTGAACGCCTTGAGCAGGCCGCTGCGGCGAGCTTTTGCGAGGCGCTTGGCCCAGACACCCTGATGATCACGGCCTGAGGAAGACACATGACCCACTATCTCGTCACCGGGGCTTCAGGGGTGGTGGGCAGCGCCATCGTGCCGCCCTTGTTGGCCTATCCCGACGTTACCCTCCAAGTGCTCATGCGGCCCAAAACAGGGCAGGATTTGGCAGCACGGCTGGACGAGCTCAAAGCCTTTTGGCTGGCGCACTATCCCCAGTTAGACGCCGCCGATCTCAACGCGCGGGTGCACGCCGTGAGCGGTGAAATCACCGCGCCGGCGCTGGGTTTGAGCACCCACGATCAACAAGATTTAACCCAGCACTGCACCCACATCATTCATTGCGCCGCCAGCGTCAAAATGAATCTGCCGCTGGAAGAAGCCCGCCAGACCGCCTTGTTCCCGGTCGCCAGCGTGATCGCGCTGGCCCAGCGTTGCACCCAA
>SHZJ01000006.1 GCA_009692365.1 Gammaproteobacteria bacterium | reverse complement strand
TCCTCGCGGCCATCGGCATGGCGCAGGCTGACGCGCTGTGCCGCCGGCGCCACCGCCAACACCTCGCCGGTCACCAGTTGGACGTTCAAGGGTGCCAGCGTGGGGGCCAGCGGCGCGCGCAGGCCTGCATGAAAAGCTTCGTAGAGCCGTGGTCGCACGGTGAGAAATGGATCGCGCGAAACCAGCGTGATGCCGATGGTGGCCGTAGCATTGGCGTGGGCGACTTCCCGCGCCGCAGTGAGGGCGGCCCAGAGGCCAGCGAAGCCGCCACCCAGAATTACAATATTTTTCATCGCCACCTCCCAATTTGGAATCGTAACGTGTCGGCCGAGCCAGTCGCCCACGTCCAGCCGTTAATGCGGGCGTCAGGTCGTGCGTAAATGTCGATACACCGTGCCCTCGAAATTGACATCGCCGGGATCGGATCCGATGTCCCTGAAGGGCAGTATTTGCGAACACCATATGCCACCAAGGCCGTTATGCCGGTCGCTCCAGTAGTAGCAGTTGGCCAGCCCGGGTGAGTCTCAGCGCCGGCCGCCCCGGGGGGGTCGTGGTGGTCGCTGTTGCCGCCGATAATACCCGCCAGGATTGTTTGCCGCAGCGACCCTCAGGAGAAAAATTGGAATGCCCGTTCACTGCCCGCTGGAACTGCTGGAGGAGCCCTTAGACCTTAGCTTCGAGGCTATTCGTAATGCCCGTCTGGCCGTTTTTTTTGCGCTGGGCACGCTGGATTCCACCCGCCCTAGCTTGTCGTTCGTCGCCACCCTAGGGGCGTCGCAGGCGGGTGCAGCCCAGCCTTTGCTGGCGGTCACGCTCGACCCTTTTGGCCAACGGGTGCAGCAGACGGGGTGGTTTAGCGTGGGCGAGGTCTGGAACCCCCTGCAGGTATTCCAGCCCCTAGTGGCCCGCGTGGGTGAGGCCTCGCCCGCGTTGGTACTCCTGGGGGAGATGGTGAGCGTTGAACAACGCAGCGAGGTGGCGGCCAGCCTGTTCGCGCACTTTGGTCATGCCCCGGCGCAGGCGCGTGAACTCGCCGGGCAGGCACTGTCGGCGGCCCACGTCTGGCCCACGCTCAACGCACTGCTGCAAGCTTGGCAGACCGCCAGCGAAGTCTCGGTGCTCCCGGTCGTGCTCCCGGTAGAAGCCCTGCAGACGTTTCTGACCGACACCCTAGTGGCCAGTGTGTGGTGGCCCGAGCCGCCGTCCGACCACGCCCCGCCGGCCGCCGCCTGGTCGCCGGCGTCGGCGCAGGAAGTCAGGCAGCGGCTCCACGGCGGCGCGTGGCGCGACTTGGCGGGTGATGAACTGCTCAATGTCCTGCGCCACTGCCTGATGCTCTACGGCCGGGAGGTCAACGCGCACGATATTGCGCCACTGGCCGCACTGTATGGCTACGCCGTGCCGCTCACGAGCGCCGACCAGCGCACCCAACTGGTGCTAGAGCTGGCGGGTTATGTTCAAGATGCCTCGGTGCACGCGGTGGTCCTGCTGCCCATCGTGGTAAAAGATCCCGTGGCGCAAGTGGTCACCGCCGCCACCATCGATTTCATCGCCCACTCACCTTGGTTAGAGAACGGGGCGTCACACGCGCTCAGCGAACTGGGCGAACTCCTCAAGCACGGCGGGATTGCCAATCCCGGCGCGGCGTTTGGCGCGCTGGTGGCGATGGGCGAGCAGCGTTTTTGGCCCCAGCAGGACGCGTTGCGGGTGTTGTTAACCCCGGACCAAATCGCGGTGGCGGCGCAGGTACACACTGCGCTCTTGCGGCATGGGGCGGTGGCTTACTGGTTGCGTTGGGCGCAGGCACAGGTCGCGGTGGGGGGGGAGGTGTTTCGCCATCTGTGCACGGCGCTGGCGCTGGCGCGGCGCCGCGACCAGAGTGGTCAGGTGATCGACACCGAGCGCGACCTGCCCGTTACCGGAAACCCGCAGCCCTTGCGTATCAAACAGGTGTGGTCCCTCGAAGAGTACGCCGCTTATCTAGCCCCCAGCCTGCGCGATCTGGCGCTGCGCGAGGACCGCACGGCGTGGCTGCTCGAGGTGTTACAAGCATGGCAGATTACACCCCAGACCCCGGCCTCTAAATTTATAAATTAGGGTCAGACTCTATAAATTAGGGTCAGACTCGAATTTATAAATTAGGGTCAGACTCGAATTCGTACATATATAAATTAGGGTCAGACTCGAATTAATTCGCCGCCGCTCGTTTCGGTCTACCGCGCGGCAGAGGAGTCGCCCGCCTTTCCGTCAGCGCCTCTACCTTCGCGCAGAAACGACTATCCCCCAACGCCCAGCCCTTATTCGTTGCATCGCGGATAGCATGCACATCCGCCTTGGAAACCTGTGCGCGGAACAACTGCCGATAGGCAGATTGGCGCTCCTCATCCGTTCGACCGAGTCGTTGATACAACTCGTGCCGGGCAATCAACCCACCCGCACCCCCTTGCGCATTGGCACGATAACTCGACCACGGATAATCACTCGGATGCGCCACCATATCTGCCCGCACAGGGTTCATCTCAATGTAACGCATACACGTCAGTAGATACCGCTCACTATCAATCAGCGTACTTTTATAGCGCCCCTCCCACAGCGTCCCCGTGCGCTGATACGTGAAATTAAAATACTGCACATAACGCCGCCCCAGCGACTGCAAGGTTTTGGACAGACTCACCTGCGTCTCAGGCGTAACCAGCAAATGCACATGATTCGTCATCAGCACATAGGCATGAACGGTGAGGGAATGCGTTTCGGCCGCCTCCTGTAAGCACCGCAGATAAAACCGGTAATCCGCCGCCGCAGCAAAGATGGGCTCGCGGTTATTGCCGCGCTGGATAACGTGCAAAGCTTGACCGGGTAGATAGAAACGGGGAAGGCGAGCCATCATCCAACTCCTTGGAGAGGTTGTGATGGGATGAGAATATCAGATTAAATCGAGTCTGACCCTATTTAATCATCGCTATTTAATCATCGAAGCTTGACCGGGTAGATAGAAACGGGGAAGGCGAGCCAGCATCCAACTCCTTGGAGAGGTTGTGATGGGATGAGAATATCAGATTAAATCGAGTCTGACCCTATTTAATTTTACAGATTAAATCGAGTCTGACCCTATTTAATTTTAGGTTATTTATTCTCGCGTCCAACACGGCAGCTTGAGCGCTATTGAGGCGCAGTCATTGGGTCTCTCAGCTGGCGTTGACCTTCGGCATGATCTCTTCGACCAGCCGCTGCATGTCATTGAGCGTCTTCGCGACCGGCACGCCGCTGAAGGGCGGCCATAGCAGGGGCATATCCAAGCCGGCATCCTTGAAGCGCTTCAGGTTGTCGGTGATCTGCGCGGCGGTGCCCACCAGCAGATTGCTGAGCTTGCCATTCGGCGTCTGGTCGCTGGGCTCGTCGGTGATGGTGAACCAAATCATGCTGCACATATCGAAGCCGTTTGCCAGCGCACGGCCGCTGCCCATCTCATCGAGCTCGCGCTGGATTGCGCTGCGCCAGCGGACGATTTCCTCGGGGGTGTCCTGAATGCCGATCCAGCCCGCGAGACCGTATTTCGCAATGCGGCGCGCCGAGCGTTTCGCATCCTTCAGGCCACTGAAGTAGATCGGCGGGCAGGGCTTTTGCAGCGGCTTGGCGCCGAAGCCGCAGCGCTCGAAGTCGGCGAACTCGCCGTGGTACTCAAAGAGGTCGTTGGTCCATATCCCCTGGAGTATCTCGATCGTCTCGCGCACGTGCTGGTGCCGTTTGGGAAAGATGTGGGTGGCGCTCGCGGCCGCGAATTCCTCGGGCATCCAGCCGGAACCCAGGCCCACGTTCACCCGGCCATTCGATAGGTGGTCCACGGTCGCGATTTCGCCGGCCAGCACGCCGGGCGCGCGGTACGGCGTGTCGATGATGCTCATACCGATGCGCAGCTTGGTGGTCTTGGCTGCCAGCCACGGGATGAGCGGCATGCCGTGCAGCCACTGGCCGCGGGCGGCAACCGGCAGCGCCTTGGGGAACTGGGTCATCATGCCGAACGGGTGCTGCAGCCTCTGCTCGTCGGAGGCTTCCGGCACGACGACCCGGTCGAGCGTCCACACCGAGTCGAAATCGAGCGCCTCGGCGAGGTTTGTGAGGTCCTCGAGTTCCTTGACGGTGACGTGATCGCGGAAATTGGGTAGGTAGAGAGCGAGCTTCATCGTTGCCTCCTAAGGGGCTCCAGAGCGGTGGTCGGGGGGATGTTTCGCGTTGCCGCGTTGCGGGTGACGTGACCAGAACATCCTCGCCAGCAGTGTAGTGTCATGATCCGGGACTGTCTGCTCAGGTCGGGCCGTCTAGCACACGCCGCGGCGGGCGTGTTCAGGCCCAGCGCCTAGGGGGTCGGTGGTGGTGGAACCTCATCGCAGCGCCGAGCGCAAAGGCGCCGCGCGAGCGCGTGCGATTGACTTAGGGTCGCGGCACCGACGCGGCCAGTTGGGTCAGGCAAGCGAGCGGCCCAAGACGACCTCGGCCGAGTGCAGTCCCAGCCAGCGGTGTCCGCAGTCCCGCCCCAGCCGCCGGACAGGTGCGCGCGCCCGCCCGCTGGGCACGCACACCCCGTGCGCCGGGGCCGCCATCCTCGGCGGCGCCGCCCGGCGACCGCGCAACTGCGCGCCACTCGTCGCGGCGTCGCCTTTGAATTCGCCCAGCCACCATGCGAAGGTGCCCCGAGCCCCGCCCTTTTTTTGGAGTCCAAGCAATGAACGAACCTCTGCCGGTTAATCCCGCTACGCTCGCTGGCCGCACCGCCTTTGTTTCGCTGCTGGCCTCGGAAGGGGTAGATGTCCTGTTCGGCAACCCCGGCACGACCGAACTTGCGATCATGCAGGCGCTCACAGAGCAGTCGCAGATTGGCTACGTGCTGGGGCTGCAAGAATCGATCGTCGTCGGCATGGCCGACGGGTATGCGCGCGCCTCTGGACGCCTGGCAGCCTGCAACGTGCACGTGGCCCCAGGACTCGGCAACGCGCTGGGCGCGCTCTATAACGCCAAGTTCTATGGCTCGCCGGTGTTGGTGACCGCCGGTCAACAAGAACAAGGCTTCGGCCTCACCGAGCCCATGCTGTACGACGCTCTGGTGCCGATGGCCGCGCCTTATGTGAAATGGGCGGTGGAGGTGACGCGGGTGCAGGACCTGCCGCGGATCGTGCGGCGCGCGGCCAAGGTGGCGCTAACCCCGCCCACCGGCCCGGTATTTCTGAGCCTGCCCGGCGACATTCTGGACGCCAGCGCCGAACTCGATCTGGGCGCGCCCACGCGGGTCGTGGCTGCGAATCGCCCGAGCGACGACACCATCGCGCAGCTCGTAGCGGCGCTCCAAGGCGCGCAGCGTCCGGTCATGATCGCCGGCCATGAGCTTGCGACGCGCGAGGCTTTTGCCGAAGCGAGTGAACTGGCCAGCCTGCTGGGGATCCCCGTCTATCAGCAGACGGTCCCCACGGCGGCCCACTTTCCGTCCGAACATCCGGCCTATATGGGCTGGATTTCGCGCAGTCAACTGCAGGTTCGGGCGGTCCTCGAGCGCCACGATCTGTTGTTGCTGCTCGGCGCCGAGCAACTGCGCATGTCGGTGTTCAATCGCATCGATGCACTACCGGCCGGGCTGCGCATTGTGCAGGTCTCCGAACGTGACTGGGAGCTAGGCAAGAACTACCCCACAGAACTGGCCGTGCTGGCGAACGTAAAAGAGACCCTGCGCGCGCTGAACGCGGCGCTGACCCGCACGCAGACGGCGGCCACGCGGGACGCTGCGGCGGGGCGTCTGCGCGCGCTCGCCGACGACAACTGGGCGGCACGGCGGCGGCGCGCGGTAGACGATGGCAGCCAACTGGCCAGCGTGCGTCCACTCGATCCGCGTTTTCTGATGCTGCGGCTCGTTGAGTGTTTACCCCGTGAGGTGGTGGTGGTCGATGAAGGCCTGACCAGTACCGCCAGCTTGCTCAATGTTCTGCCCTATCGTGACCCACAGGGCTATTACGGTCTTGCCAGCGGCGGCATTGGTTTTGCCATTGCGGGCGCCATCGGCATCAGCCTCGCGCTGCGGCCGCGCCCGGTGGTCGCTATCATCGGCGATGGCAGCGCGATGTACAGCATTCAGGCGCTCTGGACCGCGGCGAATATGCGCCTGCCGATCGTCTACGTCATTGCGAATAACCGCGGCTACCGCATCATCAAGGAGCGCATGAAATCGATGCGCGGCAGCGAGCGCTTTCTCGGCATGGACTTTCGCGATCCCGAAATCAATTTTGTCGCGCTTGCGGAGTCGATGGGTGTGCCGGCCTTGCGGATAACCGATGCCGAGCAAATTGCCCCGGCGCTGGCAACTGCGCTCGCGCGCACCGGTCCAACGCTGCTGGAGGTGGCAGTGGCAGATGGATTTGGCGGCGCGCGGCGGTAATTGAGCGGGCCGGCGGCGGCGCTAGAATGTTGCCACCAGCCGCTCGTCGGGCCGCCGCTCTGGCGCCGCCCAGCAGCGGCGAGGCCCAGTCGCGCAGCAGCCAAATTAGCCCGGCACTAGCGGCCAGTGGCGGGCGTGATGAGGGCAAAGCGGCCATCGAAATGTGCAAGGAGGGCCGCGCAGCTAGCGACCCAATCGCCACAGTTAAGGTAGTGGACGCCCTCAATGTGGTGACCGGCGGGGAGGTGAAGGTGGCCGCAGAGTAGCCCCGCGTAGCCACCCGCGGCGGCGTGCTCAAAATCGCTGATGAAGCGTGGCACGTTCGCCAGGTTGTTTTTGCGACAGGTCACCAGCGAGCGGTGGGCGCGGCGGCCCACCAGTCGACGGCCGGCCGTCAGCAGCGTCTGCACGCGGACCATCACCTCATCCCCAGGGACACCGAGGGCTGCTAGCGCCCGCGGGTAACGGGTGGCTGGGTCAAAAATGTCACCGTGGCGCACGCCGTAGCGGTGCTCCGTAGCACTCAGGGGCTCGGTATCTGCCAGCAGCTCAACGTTGCCGAAACTAAGCCCTACGCGCGCGCAGGGCCTCATCGTGATTGCCCGGCACCAGTATGACGGGCGCGCCTTGACGGGCCCGCTGGCGTATTTTCTGCACCACGGTGTGCTGCTCGCCTGCTCAACTGACCCCGCGTTGCAGCGCCCAGAAGTCGCTGAGGTCACCCGCCAGGTAGACCGTCGGGGCGGCATATTCGCGCACAAACGCGAGTCGCTGATCGGCTTGGCAGGCACGGGTGCCGAGGTGGATGTCGGACCCGAAAATCGCGCCACCGGGCGTCACTCAGGGGTCCGCAGGCTTGCGGCCGACAAACAGGTAGTAGGGTACCTGCAGACCCGGCAGGTAAGGAATCGACCCTAGCTGCTCGTCCAAGTGCAGGGTCTCTGAGCGCGCGCAAAGATAGGGCAGATGGTCGGCCGACAGGTTCACGCCGTCGTGGCCAAACCATGCCGGCCACAGCGTGCGCTGCCAGGCCGAGTGGCGGCGCAGGCCCAGCGTGGGGCGCGCGCGCGAGACGTAAAAATCGACCACCCCCAGTACCCCACCGGGCCGCCACAGCGCGATGGCGTTGTCGATAGCTAGAAACCACTCGGGGATCATGGTGAGCGCGTAGGAAAAATAGGCTTTGTCCATCACGGCGGGTGGGCGGTACTGCGTGACGTCGGCTGCCACTATCTGGGTGTGCGGCCAGTGCTGCGTCCGGGTGCGGGCCAGCGCGAGCAGCGCCGGGCACAGGTCGACTAACGTCAGTGAGTCCAGTGTGGGGATCCGCTCGGCAAAGTACTCGGCAGTGCGGCCGGTGCCCGCGCCTAACTCGATCACGCGCTCGCCGGGGGCGAGCGCCAGTTTCTCTACCAGGGCCTGGCGGCCGTGGAGCACGCGTTCGCGGAAGGCGTCGTAGCGCCCCGCCTGTGGCCCGTAGAAAGCTTCCAGCCGCTGCGCGTGCGTGCCGCTTCCGGGGAGTCCTCGCAAGAGTTGGCCTAAGACCCGCAGTTCGGCCGCGAACATCGCTCAGGTCATCACGTGCGCGATGTGGAAGCCGGCGTAGGTGTGCACGCGGTCCTGCCCCGTGAGCGCCGCTGCCCGCAGGGGGTCAAAACGCAGGAGGTCGCGCAAGGCCAGGCCGCTGTGGGGCAGGCGCACCTGGTCCAGATAGCGCGGCTCGGCGTGGGCGCTGCGAAAAATGATGCGGGCGTCCGGCGTGGCGCGGGCAAAAATCGCCGCCCATTCTTCCGCCAGCGCCTGCGGCTCGTAGGAACTCATCCAGTCCATGTGGTCGAGCAGCACAAAGCGAGAAATTGGCGCGCGCACGCGCTGGAGAAAGTCCGTCACCGTGCAGGTGTGCGGTACGATGCGCGCCGCGAGACCCGCCTTAAGGCGGGCGAACTGGGCGGGCTTTAAATATTCGGGGCAGCAGTCGGGCTGATATTGGCCGCGCACATAGACGGCGTAGAAATAATTGTCACGAAAGGGCAGGTGGTGCGCCAGAAAAGTTAGGGGCTCGCGCACGAAGCCGGCCACCCCCGCGTGGTGCTGGGCTTGGACTTCGCGGCGCTGGGGATGCGGGACTCCCAGCATCGAGAGCGTGATCTGGCGCGACAGCGCCCAGTTGAGGCTGCGCGTCCAGAGCAGCGGTGCGACCCGCGAGTCATAGAGTTCGCGCTGTTGAGCGAGCGTCGTGGCGTTGAACAGCGCCTCGATATGCCCCGCCAAGCGGGGCCGACAACGCAGATATGCCCGGAAGACCCGCGCCACCGTGCCCGCCAGGCCGTGAAAGTAAAAGCCGCCCCCGCGCGCGCTGAACCACGCGCCGCGGGGGTCCCAGAACTGGCGCGCCGCTGCGCTGAGCGCGGGCCGGAGGCAGTCGTGATAAATCTCAGCAAAATGCGGATGGCGACCGGCGCCAAAGATCTGAAAAAAATCTGCGTGCGCTAGCGTTTTTATCCCGGCGAGCTTTAATTCCAGCAGCGCGGTCTGGCGCGGATTGGCGTCCACCGCAGCGATGCTCGCGGGGCCTGCCAGCGCGTAATCCAAGACGTTGCACCCGGCGCTGGTAATCACCAGCAGGTTATCGCGGCCGGTGAGTGTTAGCGCTAGGCGGTCGACGGCAGGGTCTTCCCAGCAGGTGTTGTAGACCAGCGAACGGGCGTAAATGGCGTCGAAGAGTTTTTGATCGATGCGCTCGTGCAGGGTCAGCGGCGTAACCAGAGGGAGCTCCTCGTCATTGGCCGCAGGGTGGCCACTAGTGACAGCAACGATGGGCCGGGCAGATGACAAGACCACGAAAAATGGGTGACACGGACATGACAAAACCCATCGTCACGGTGTGGTCATGTTTTTGTCACGCGCCCGTAACAGCCGTTTGCGAAGCTCGCCACGCCCTAAATTGATGAGTGTCGGCGATGTCAAAAAGCCTGCTGGTGGTGCTGGATTTTGATGGTTTTCTGGTGAATTCCTACGCCGTGATCAACGCCACGATGGGGAGCTTCGGCTTGGATATAGGCGACGAATTACGCTTCAAGAACCGCCGAAAATTTCTCAAGTACTTCGGTGGCGGCAGAGAAGTGCTGACTAATTTGGTGGGATTTTCCCGGCCGAAAACCCGCAAGCTGCGCCAGCGTTTGACCGAATGCTACGCCGAGGAGGCGCAGGTTTACCCCCCGTACACGACGCTGATAAACGCCCTGATCGCCAACCCCAGAATTCACTGCGGCATCTTAAGCCGTAACTATGCGCTGGACCCTGGCCCGGTGATTCGCGCCGTGTTGCGGCGTAGCGGCGTGGCCGAAGCGGAACTGGATTTTGTCATTCCTTTGCCGGCGGGTGTCAAAAAGGGCGAGGTGCTGGCGGGCATGCGCAGTTCGCGCTACCTCGATTTGCTGCTGGGGGCGGACGAGATCGGGGACTATACGGCGGGCGTCGCCGCCGGCTACGACTGTCTGATCGGCAGCTACGGCTTTGATACGCGCGCGCGCCTGATGGGCCACGGGGAGGTGCCAGCCGCCTGTATTTTTGATGACCCGCACACGCTCGCGCGGGCGCTCAGCCGGCGCGTGGCCCCGCACGCCGGGGGCAGCGTGTTGGCGGGGGTCTGATTAGCCCCCGGACCCGCGCCCCGCCGGGGGTGTGCGCAGCCTTAAAAAGACCTCACGCAATCAGACTCGGGCCGCCGCAGCGGGTCCACTCGTCGTTGTCGTAGTACTCGCGCCACTCGATTATTTTGCCGTTTTCGGTGAGCTCGAACAGACCGCAAACCTTGAGGGCCAGCTGCCACACGCCACTGCCGTTCCAGTCCCATTGGTCCACGCGCTCGGTGATCACTTTGTTTTCGTGGCCGAAGCAGTGGATCAGTTTGAACTCCACTTTTTTGGCGGGCAAAAAAATGGACGCGATCATCTGCCGGACTTTTTCTTTGCCCCGGATCGCTTCCAGCGGTTGGTTGAGGTAACACATGTCCTCGGTGCACTGCGCCATGCAGATATCGACGTTGCGTTCGTCCCAACCCTTTAAGAAGGCGCGTACCACGCCTTCGTTGCGCGCGATTTTTTGTTCGTTGGTCATGGTATTGAATGCTCTCGCTTAGGCAGCGCGCTGCTGGCGCTGGGATTATAAGGGCGGCTAAAAAGCCGCACTATTGCCGCCAATATCGCACCGGTGGTGCGTCGTCATCACTGTCTCGTCGCACGCTTCGGGGCGGCCGGTAGACCTGCCCCCTAGGCGCCAATCGACCACCGCGTCCTCCTGGTGGCTCGCCGCCGATGTTGGCACTCAGCAGCGACTGGCGGGGGCGGGTCGTGCACTGGGCGCGGCGTGGGTTGCGGGTGTTGGCGTCAGCCAATGGTTACTCAGTCGAGATGCAGGGTTGGGCCGCCGTTCTCGAACCACAGGCGGTTATCGAAATAATCCCGCCAGCCGCAGATTTTGCCCGCGTCATTTAAATCGAACATGCCGATGCAGGGTAGTTTGAGACCCCAGCCCTGGCCGTTGAAGTCCCAGCAGTCGAGGCGCTCGGTGACCACGGTATTGCCGCGGCCAAAACAGTTGCGCAGCTCCCAGTGCACGGCCTTGGACAGCTGCATGATGCCCGCGACGATTTTGCGCACATCGGCCTGACCGACCACCGGCGCGAGCGGCTGATTGATATAGACGATGTCGTGCGACAGGCAGGCCATCGCGACGTCGGGATCGATCGCCTCCCAAGCGTCGATGAACAGCCGCACTTTGAACACATTGCGCGCGATTTTTTCTTCTTCCGTCATTAAATGTCCCCCGAGTGCTGTGGTGGGTAGCCGATAGGGTGGCGCTCAGGCCACGGTGATTTCGTAACCGATTTTAGGCAAGTGAACCACCACGGTGTCAACGCCTGGGTCGTGACGCCGCTGGGAGAGCGACTGCACGGTGGTCGCTACCAGTTTGCCCGCCACCGGCACTTCGGCGTAGTCGCTGGGCGAGACCGTGACCCGGGTGCCGGGCGGGAGGTTCAGCGGGTCGTCGGGGTCGATCCCCAGATGACGGGTGCGGCGGCGCGCGCGCAGGACAGCGCCTCGGCGGGCGTCATTGCCGTCCGCTGGCCGTGACCTAGCGCCGCCAAGCGCGCCTCCCGAGCGGCGATTTCGGGGTAGGGGTCGTAGGCCCACTGGGCTTCGGCCGGCGCGAAGCGGCGCAGGAATCAGGGGTTCCAGCGCGGAGGTCGACCAGCCCCGGCTGCTCGCCGGTCATGGAAGGGACGCCCGTCGGCGAGTTGGAGGCGGAGGAACTCGGGATGAGCGCGCAGGCGGCTGCGCTAGCCGGCGAGCCGGGGTTTGAGCGGGTCGGTGTCGAACTGCGTCAGCCACAGTTTTTTGCGGTCGTCGGGGAAATGCTGCGGCAGGCTGAGGTCACCGGCGTAGGGGTCATCGGCGCCCAGATAGATCGCCACCGTGCCCACCGCATAAGGCCCGTGGGCCCAACTGCCCAACGCGTAGCCCAAGCCCGGGTTAGCGTCGGGAAAGAGTGTTGGCAGCGGCTGCCGACGCGCAATTTCAGCGACGCTGAGCTGGGTATCGCAGAAGCTATCCGCGCCGATTTCGAGCACCGGGGTGCGGCGGTAGCCACCCGTCAAGGGCAGCAGATTGGGCTTGGGCATGGCAGAGGGTTGAATGACCGAGCGCCACGCCAGCTGCTTGATGCCGAACACTGAGCATACCTTCTCGGCAAAGGGCGCGTCGTCATAGTGGTGGCGTATGAATTGGGTCATGCAGGGCCTCGCCGGTGCGCGCTGCCGAGCGTCATGAAGGTGCCCGCCAACGCCAGCCCGACCCCGCGCGGGTGGCGTCAGCCGGCGCGGGGTGCCGCGCCCGGACGGTGGGTTTGGAGCACCTCGATAACACCCTAAGCTTAGCCTTGCAGCCCATGCGGCTGACAGGGGAACTCCTGCCAAAGTCTGTTAGTTTGCTGACATACGCCTAGCCACCCTGAGGTCACGCCATGGATGTTCGGGTCATTGAAGACCTCTTGATGCCGGCCACTTATGGCCGCCATTTGGCGCGGTTGTTTCCCCTCGAGGCGCTGTTGGCCGGCACGGGTCTGACGGCCGCCGATTTCGCGGAGCGCGAGCGGCGTATCACGGTACGGCAGCCCTACAGTACCTCCGCAACACCCTGACCCTGGCCACAGAGCCGGACTGGTATATGGCTTGGGTTAGCATGCTGGCCGATCATTTCCATGGCCCGGTGAGTTTTGCGCTAATGAGCTCGCCGACGCTGGGCGATGGTCTGGACTGTTTCCTGCGTTATTTCCCGGCGCGTATTCCCTATATGCACCTGCAGGGCCGCAGTCAGGGCGAGCATTTCATCGCCGAGATTTGCCCCTTGATCGAACTGGGCGCGGCGACAGCCCTTGCTGGTCGAAACGCCGCTGCTCATTGTGCAGCAATATCTTCACACGGTGTATGACGTGGATTGCCGCAGCGCGCAGGTCGAACTCGACTACCCGCCCACGCTGTACGCTGCGCGTTACGCGCGGTATTTCAAGGGGCCGCTACAATTTAACGCCGGGCGCAACGCGCTGGTCTTGCCGAACGCTTGGCGCGGCTTGCGCAATCTGGACTATCACGAATCCACGTGGTCCCACGCGCTGCGGCAGTGCGCGAATCTGGCGTCTTCCACCCAGCGTACGACGCTTGGCGAAGCGCGCAACTATTTATGTCGGGCCTTTGAGGTGGTTGACCGGCGCCGCGCCTTGCCGCGGCTAGATGAAGTGGCCGGCGAACTGCATCTCGCCGCGCGCACTTTGATCCGTCGGTGGCGTCACCTCGGCACGACTTATCAAGTCATCATGGACGAATTTCTGCGCGCCCGCGCCTGCGAATTGCTGAGCAACGACCGGCTCAAGATCAAGGAAGTCGCCGCCGCGCTCGGATTTCATAACGCGGCGAATTTTGGTCCGGCCTTCAAGCGCTGGCAGGGCATTTCGCCAGGCGGCTACCGCGCGCGCCGGGATTTGGAGGCGCGCTAGGGTTGGCGGCTGCGGGCGGACTTGCGCCGCGCGACGCCGGCGCGTCAAGTTCTGACCAAACGATCCACTGGGGCCACCACAGCGCGCGCGGTCAGCCGGGCTGTGGCGGGTGTGCACCCGCCTCGCCAGCCGTCGAGGTTGCGCCCAACGTGCGATCTGGATCAGGCCTGGGGTCGCGCCGGCGGCGGGTCGTAGGCGGCTTTTAAATCGGCCCGGGCCATCGCGACAGGGGCCTCGCGGGGCGCGAGATAGGCCACAAAGTCGGCGCTGCAACTGCGCCACGAATAACGGCTGGCCACGGCACGGCAGGCGTCGCGTGACAGCCCCAGCGCCCGGTCGCACGCGCGGCCAAGGTCCTCGTCGAGGAAACCAGTTTCACCGTGGGCCACAACATCCACCGGGCCTTGGACGGGGAAGGCGGCGACCGGGAGCCCACAGGCCATGGCTTCGAGCAGCACCAAGCCAAACGTGTCGGTGCGACTGGGGAACACAAAGACATCTCCACCGGCTAAGTGTTGCGCCAAGTCGCTCCCGTAGCGCGGACCCAAGCAGAGCGCGTGCGGGTATTTTGTGCGCAGCCTAGCCAGATCCGGACCCTCGCCAATGACCACCTTAGCGTGGCGGTTCGCCAGATCTAAAAAGGCCTCGATGTTTTTTTCCACCGCGACCCGGCCCATATAAATCGCGACCGGAGATCGCAGCGCGTACTCAATTTTGTAATCGACAGGGTCGGCCGGCTTAAAGAGCGCCAGATCCACCCCGCGCGACCACACGCGAAGATTCTGAAAGCCCCGTGCCAACAGGTGGTCGCGCTGGGTGGGCGTGGGCACCAGCGTGCGCACTGCCGCGCCGTGAAACCAGCGCAGATAGGCGTAAGTCCAGCGCAGCGGGATAGGGACGCGCAGCCGAATGTATTCCGGGAACTGGGTGTGAAAGGAGGTCGTGAACGGGCGCCGTTGGCGCAGGCAGTAGCGGCGTGCCGCGTGGCCCAGGGGACCCTCCGTGGCGATATGGATGGCGTCGGGCTGGAAAGCCGCGAGCCGTTTGGCGACGCCGCGTCCCGGTCGCAGTGCCAACCGGATGCTGGGGTAGGTCGGGCAGGCAATGGGGTTGAAATCGAGCGGTGTAATCGCCTGCACCATGTGGCCCATCGCGGCGAGGTGGCCCAGCGTGGTTTGCAGGGTCCGCACCACCCCGTTGACCTGTGGCTGCCAAGCGTCGGTGACCAGGGCTATGCGCATGCAGCAAGCCATCCGTGGGGCTGGGTCCCGCCCACGCAGGGGGCACAAAGCGCACAATCTGGCGGGCCGCGCGCTGCTGTTAAACTGTTTGCGACTCCTCGCAAGCTAACGGCCCACCATGTAAACCGCGTGACGAGTGGATGAGTTTTTGCTCGCAGCCAGCCGGCGTCGGGGCGGCGGCGAGTGGTCGCGGCGTGAGCCTAGCGGTGCGCGCAGGAGTTTTTGCGGGGGGCGGTGGCGGGCTGGCGGGCGGGCGCTTGCAAGGCTGCGGCGGCCACTCATCGGCAGCGCCGGCGGTCTCCTGTGGGGCCCGCTGGCGGGGGCTTACAGCGCGCTGCGGTGGCCACTCACCGGCCAGGGCTTCCGGGCGCGGGTGGGCGCTAGCGCTTGCGGGCCCGGCTGAGCAGAAAATGCTGGCGCACCAGGTTACCGCGCGTGTAGCGGGCGACCAGCGCTTCCAGTTCAGCGCGGAAAGTGCGCAGCCGCGCGGGGTCAGCCGCCAGACTGGCCACCAGTTTTAATAGCGGCGCGGCGGTGCCCTCGATCATCGTGCGGTAGTGCGCGGGGCTTAGGCACGGGGCCAGGATTAAGTCGCGGTCAAATTCCAGCTCGTCGACCGCCTCGCCCAGGCGCGCGCGCACCAGATCGGGGTTGCCCCAGTCGGGCGTGGGTAGCAGACCCGGTGGCGGCGGCAAGTATTTGGCCACCAGCGAGAACATCA
Organism: Gammaproteobacteria bacterium; assembly: GCA_009692365.1. Classification (GTDB taxonomy): domain Bacteria; phylum Pseudomonadota; class Gammaproteobacteria. The sequence continues at coordinate 103,105 of SHZJ01000006.1, read as the reverse complement.
GACCCGTGAAAAGTTCGGGTGGCCAAGTGCTAAAAGCAATGCGACCACCCGGCTTCAACACCCGCAGCATTTCGGCGATGGTGAGCGCCGGCTGCGGGCCAAACATATGGCCAAACTGGCTGACTACGACATCGAAAGCGGCATCGGGGTAGGGCAGCGCCTCCACGTCACCCTCCATGAACTCGATGTCCACCCCGGCCAGCGCGGCGTTATGCCGGGCTCGCTCCAACAGGGCTGGGGCGAGATCCAAAGCCTTGACGCGGGCCCCGCGGCGCGCCGCGCTGACAGCCACGACCCCCGTCCCGCAGGCCACGTCGAGCACGCTATGGTGGGGAGATATCTCGGCGAATTCGACTAAGGTCGCGGCCGCCGGTGTGGTCAGACTCTCCAACGGCGCGAACAACGCCCAACCTTCACGTTGGGCGACTTTGAAGCTGGCGAAAGGGTCTGGCGTCATGCGGCGTTCCTGGATTAACGGGCGCGGCGGTGCCGGCGGTGCGCTTTGGGCCGGCCCCGTCGAAGTCTAGGCTTGGGCTGGTGCGGTTGTCCACGCCCCGGGGTGGCTGGGCCGCGTGCGTGCGCCAGAGACGCGGTAGCTGGGTCCACGTGGGGGTGTTCCGAGACTTGCCGGCGCTCGTCGGTGGCTGCCGCGCGCCCACGCTGCGGCAGTTGACCTGCGCGGCAGCGGGTGGCTTGATGGGCCACCCCAGCCACCATGAGGTAGACGTCATGTCCAGCGCACCGCTCCATTATTGGGACCTCCTAGAACTCGCCGCCGCGCTGAAAACCGGCGCAGTCTCGCCGGTCGCCGTCACCGAGGCCCTGCTGGCCCGCATCGGCGCGCTCGACGCGAATTTGGGCAGCTATGTCACCCTGATGGCCGATCACGCGCTCGCCGACGCGCGCACTGCCGCCGGCGAAATCGCCGCCGGTCGCTATCGCGGGCCGCTCCATGGCGTGCCGGTGGCGGTGAAAGATTTATGCGACGCCAGCGGGATTCAGTCCAAGGCGGGCATGCCACGCATTCGCGGTGCCGTGGCAGCGGCCACGCGCGACGCCACGGTGGTGGCCCGACTGCGCGCCGCCGGGGCCATCGTGCTCGGCAAACTGCAGCTGACCGAAGGGGCTTGTGCCCACCATCACCCCGACGTCAAGCCACCGGTGAACCCCCATCACGCCGGCTACTGGAGCGGGGCGTCGTCCTCCGGGACCGGGGTCGCGGTGGCTGCGGGTCTGTGCTTTGGTGGACTGGGCTCCGACACGGGCGGATCCATTCGTTTTCCCTCTTTCGCCAACGGGATCACCGGGATCAAGCCCACTTGGGGGCGCGTCAGTCGGGCCGGGGTGTTTCCCTTATCGCCCTCGCTCGACCACGTCGGCCCGATGGCCCGCAGCGCGGCCGACTGTGGGGCGATCCTCGGCGCCATTGCCGGGGTCGATGTCGATGATCCAACAAGTTTGCGCGCGGCCGTGCCGGACTATCTCGCCGGTTTGGATGGCGACCTGCGAGGCCTGCGCGTAGGGTTCGATGAGGACTTCGCCTGCACCGGGGTGGATGAGCAGATTGCCGACGCCATGCGGGCCTGTGTCGCGGTGCTAGAAGCCGCCGGGGCCACTCGAGTAGCGCTCAGTTTCCCGCCGATCGATGCGGTGGTAGGCGCTTGGTTTCCGCTGTGCACCGGTGAGGTTGCCGTTGCACACGCGCAGGATTTTCCACTGCAGGCCAGCCAATATGGTCCCGGCTTAAGCGCTTTGATCGAAGCCGGCCACCTGGCCAGCGCCGGGGACTACGCGCGCGCGCACGCCATTCGGCAGAATTTTCAGGGCGAACTGGCGCGCTTGTTCAGCGCGGTCGATGTCGTGGTGGCGCCCGCGTGGCTGCGGCAAAACCTGACCCTGGCGGAATTCGACCACTTCGGCGAGCAGGTCACGGACTGGCCCGAATTTATCCGCTTTACCAGCCCGTTCGATGTGTCGGGTACCCCGACCATCTCATTGCCTGCGGGCTTTAACGCAGCGGGCGCACCCTTTGGTTTTCAGCTGGCGGCGGGCCATCTCAATGAGGCGGTTTTAGTGCGCGCGGGCCATGCTTGGCAGCAGACAACTAACTTCCACCGCCAGCGGCCACCGCTGTAGCCGCCCTATTCAGGGCCCGTCTCGCCGGGGGGTTATTGCCGCTGGCAACGCGGATGGGGCGGGTGTTCGGCGGGGGCCACGAGGGCGCAATTGGGCCTGAATGAGCGCCTCATCACGCCACAGCCAGCCGGTGTCGCCGCGCGTTAGCGCCTGAGCTAGCGCCGGGCCACGCGTGGCCCAGCTTCTGGGGTAGCAGTGGGGCTGACCTGTAACGACGAGCAGCGACCTCGACCCACTGTGCACGGGGCTCTCGCCGCTCACGCGCGTGCCGCGACTCACGCAAGCCGCGAGGGCTTTATTTCCCGCCACGACCGCGCGGCTAAGACCGCGCCACCGCCCACATCGTTGGGCAGGCTCTTAGCTCGCTGCTCCGTCATTTCCAGCATTTTTGCCGGCGCCCGTGGGCGGTCTTGGCGCCACCTCGCGCAGGCCGGCCATGTTCAGCAGCGGCTTCCAGCGACTCATGGTTTCGTCGGTTCCTGCCAGCGGCTGCCACGCGGCCCTTCGCCCGCAGGTTTTACGGCTGCTGCCATCGTTACGTTATCCCGCCACAAAGCTGCTTTGACAATAACTGTTTAGGCAGTAAATAATGGGCGATGCCTAAGCCGACAGACTCCGAAAAATCCCGTACGCGCCCCGCCCGGCCGCCGACCGCGGGGCGCTCGGCGCGGCCGGTCGCCCACTACACGGGCGAGCGCTACGCGGTCGACGATTCCTATGGCTATCTGGTGCGCCGCGTGCAGGCGTCCTTGCAGCGCCACATTGAGCGCCGGGTGCAAACTCTGGCGCTGACGGCGCTGCAGTGGAGCCCCTTGCTGCTGATGGCCCAAGGCAAAGGGGATACGGCGGCGGCGCTGGCGCGTAATTTAGACACCGACACCGGGTCGGTCACCCGCATGCTCGACCGGCTAGAGCGCAAGGGCCTCGTCCAGCGTCGGCGCAGCACCGGCGACCGCCGGGTCATTCATTTGGATCTCACGGCAGCAGGAACGCACGCCATTGGGCTGGTCCCCTTCGCGATTGCCGAAGTACTGAACCTGCACTTGGCCGGATTTTCCGAGCGTGAAGTGGCCCAATTAAAAAATTTCCTGCGCCGGATGATCACCAACGGCAATCCGGACGCCGCGGAAACCAGCCCGAATGAGCCTTAGAGCGCGTCCCGGTCGCACCGCACCCTGGCGGCTAACGGCGTGTTGCCTGGGATATCTGGGCGCGGTATTGCTGGCCGGCTGCGTGCGCTCGACTGGGATAGACCACCAACTCAGCCCGCTCACTTTGGCGATGGTGGAGACCGACAAAACCTTTAACGCCTGGCCAAGCAGCGAGTGGTGGCGGGAATATCACGCGCCGGCGCTGGACGAACTTATTGAACACGGCCTGCGCGATGCCCCCAGCCTGCAGGTGGCGCTAGCCCGCTTGCGCGCAGCCCGGGCGGGGACGGAATTCGTGGGTGCGCGGTTGACGCCGCACGTCGACGCGGGGTTTGAAACTACCCTCCAGCGCTATTCCGAGAATGGTCTCGCGCCCCCCTCCATTGCCGGCGACCGCCGCACCGATAATCGCTACGCGCTAGACCTCGCCTACGAACTGGATCTGTTTGGGCGGCGCCGCGCCGAAGTGGCGGCCGCGCAGGCGCGAACTCTGGCGATTGAAATCGATAGCCAGACGGTTCGTTTGGGCGTGGCCTCGGCGATCGCCCGCGCCTATTTTTATTTGGCGCAAGCCTGCGCCGAACGCACGGTCGTCAAGGATACGCTGACCCAGCGCCAGCGCATTCTGAGCCTGGTGCAAGTACGCGTTGCCGAAGGGTTGGATTCCAACGTCGAATTACGCCAGGCCGAGGGCGCTATCCCGCAAGGCGAAGGTGAACTGGTTGAAGTCGATGAACGCATCGCGCTGCTGCGCAGCGCGCTCGCCAAACTGGCGGTGGTGCCGCTGGCGGCAACGGCGAACCTAAGTCCGGCGCTGAGCGCCCGCTCGCCGCCCACTCTCCCGGCCATCGTGCCGTCTAGCTTGTTGGCCCGCCGACCCGACATCGCAGCGGCCCGTAACCGCGTGGACTCGGTGTTGCACGGCGTCGAGGCGGTGCGCGCGGAGTTCTATCCCACGGTTAATCTGGCGGCTTTCGTGGGCTTCAGCGCGCTGGGGCTGGGCGCTTTACTGGAGGGCGGTTCGCTGATTTATGGCGCCGCGCCGGCGGTCAGCCTACCGATTTTCGATGCGGGGCGACTGCGGGCGAAACTCAAATTTGTGAACGCGCAAACCGATGAACTCATCGCGCAATACAACCAAGTGCTGCTCGATGCGCTGCAAGAAGTGGTGCACGCGGTGATTTCTATCCGCGCTTTGGCCCTGCGCGACCGCACCCAACGCGCCGCCCAAGATTCTGCCGAGAGCGCGTATGCCTTGGCGCTGCAGCGTTTCCGGGCCGGCCTCACGGGTTACCTCACGGTGCTCGCCACCGAAACCGAAGTGCTGCGGCAGCGCCGTGCGGCGACGACCTTGGCCGCCCGGGCTTACACGCTGGACATCGACCTAAAACGCGCACTGGGAGGCGGTTTCGAGGCCGCCGTTCCCGCTGCCACCCCCTGACAGGACACGCCCATGGCAACGCCAGCTCCCGACCTGAATTTTCGACGTTCGCGGCGCGTGCTGCTCGTGCTGTTCTTTGTGTTGCTGGGGCTAAGCGCTGCGGCCGGGGGGCTCTACTGGTGGTACGTCGCCCGTTATGTTGAAGAGACCGACGATGCCTACGTCGCGGGCAATGTGGTGGGCATTACGGCCCAGATCACCGGCATCGTGCGCGCGGTCAATGTGCGTGACACCGACCACGTGGCGGCGGGGCAGCCGCTGGTGGTGTTGGATGATGCCGACGCGCGTATTCAATTGGAGGCCGCCGAGGCCGACCTCGCACAGGCGGTGCGCGGGATCCGGGCGGTCTACGCCAACGACAATACGCTGAACGCTGACGTCGCCGTGCGCCGCGCCGATCTGGCCCACGCGCATACCCAACAAACCAAAGCCGCAGACGATTACGCCACCCGGTTGGCGTTGGTCGGCAGCGGGGCGGTGGGCAAAGAAGAGTCGAAACACGCGGAGGCGGCTTTGGCCGCCGCCCAGGCGGCGGTGCTGGTGGCCGAGTCTGCCATTAGCGCTGCGGCTGAACGGGTGGCGGCGAACGCGGCCCTCACGCAGGGCACGACGATTGAGGTGCATCCGGCGGTGGCCCGCGCGGCCAGTCGGGTGCGGGAGGCCTATCTTGCGTGGGCCCGCTGCCAAATCCTCGCGCCCGTGACGGGCGATATTGCACGCCGCTCGGTGCAAGTTGGGCAGCGCGTTCAGCCCGGCACGCCGCTGTTGGCGGTAGTGCCGCTGGCGCGCGTTTGGGTCGATGCCAACTTCAAGGAAATCCAACTCAGCCAAATGCGCATCGGCCAGCCGGTGACCCTAGAGGCCGACGTCTACGGTGATGCGGTCACCTACCGTGGCCACGTGGCGGGCTTTGGCGCGGGTTCGGGCGCGGTGTTTTCGCTGCTGCCGGCGCAGAACGCAACGGGGAACTGGATCAAAATCGTGCAGCGGGTGCCGGTGCGCATCGATCTGGAAGCGGCGCAACTGGACACTCACCCGCTGCGGGTGGGGCTTTCCATGGTCGCCCGAGTGAACACACAGAACCCCACTGGGGTGCCGCTGGGCCCAGCGAGCGACCAGCCGCATATCACGAGCACGGACATTTTTGAGGGGCAGCGCGAGGCGGCGGAAGCGCGGATTAGCGAAATCGTGGCGGCTCATCGCGGCCCAGCGGCGGGGAGTGCGCGCCTGGCGTCGGCGCCGCGACCCTAAGCCGCATGTCCAAGCCTGCGGCCAGCGCGCCCGAGTCCAGTCCCGCCCCCGCGCCGTATCCCCCGCCGCCGATGACCGGTTGGCGACTGGTCGTGGGCTCGGTGGCGCTGTCCACCGCGACCTTCATGAACGTGTTGGATATCTCCATCGCCAATGTGTCGGTGCCGGCCATTGCGGGCGACCTTGGGGTGTCGGCGAATCAGGGCACGTGGGTGATCACTTCGTTTGCGGTGGCGAGCGGCATTTGCCTACCGCTGACCGGCTGGGTCGCCATGCGTTTTGGGCCGGTGCGGGTGTTTGTCGTCAGCGTGCTGATGTTCACGCTGGTGTCGTGGCTGTGTGGCTTAGCCCCCAACATCGAGACCCTCGTGGCGCTACGGGTGCTGCAGGGGGCGGTGGCGGGGCCCATGATTCCCCTCTCGCAGTCGCTGCTGCTGGCGAGCTTTAAGCGCGAGAATGCGGGTTTGGCGCTCACCATTTGGTCGATGACGAGCCTGGTCGCGCCGGTGGTGGGCCCGGTGCTTGGCGGGTGGATTACCGACAACATCCATTGGGCGTGGATTTTCTATATCAACATCCCCGTGGGTTTACTGGCCGCAGGCGTCGCCTGGTGGATCTATCGCGAGCGGGAAGCCCCCACGATGCGCCGCCCGATCGATCTGGTGGGCTTGGCGGTGATGGTCTTGTGGATCGGCTGTTTCCAAATCGTGCTCGACAAGGGCAAGGAACTGGATTGGTTCGAGTCCTGGACCATCATTTGGCTGCTGATCATCGCCGCCGCAGGCTTTTGTTTTTTTCTGCTTTGGGAACTGACCGAAGACCACCCGATTGTGGATCTCAGCTTATTTAAGCGGCGGAATTTCTGGGCCTCGACGCTCACGATTTCCCTCGGCTACGGCGCGTTTTTCGGCAATTTGGTCCTCCTGCCCCTGTGGCTGCAACAGTACATGGGCTACACGCCAACGCTGGCGGGGCTGGCGATGGCACCGGTGGGACTATTGGCGCTGGTGATCTCGCCTTGGGTCGGCAAAAACATCCAGCGCTACGACGCCCGCTTGTTCGCGACGTTCGGCTTTTTGGTGTTCGCGCTGGTGGTGCTCATGCGCAGCCATTTCAATACCAACGCCGATTTCAACACCATTTTGTGGCCGACCATTCTGCAGGGCGCGGCGATCGGCACGTTTTTCATACCGCTGTTTAATTTGGCCCTGCAGGGGATCCCGCCGGAACGAATTCCCAACGCCTCGGGCTTGCTCAATTTCTGCCGGATTACCGCCGGCGCGTTTGGCGCCTCGCTGTGTACGACCGTGTGGGACGACCGTGCGGCGTTTCATCATGCCCGTTTGGTCGAGCATCTGGACCCCACCAACCCCATGGTGCTGGGTTTTGCGGCGGGCGATGGGGCGAGTCTGGCCCAGCTCAATCGCCTGATCGATCAACAGGCGTTCATGCTGGCGGCCAACGAGATTTTTCAGGGCTGCGCGGTGTTGTTCCTCGCCCTGGTGGGCATTGTGTGGCTGGCCCGGCCGGAGCGCGTGGTCGTGCCCGCCGCGGCGGGCGACGCGGGCGGCGCGCACTGAGGCGCGCGCGCGCCGCCGGGGATTTCTAAGCGCGGCTGGGGAGTGCCACCACGCCGCTACCTAAGACCGACAGTTCGTCGTCCTGGTTGTAGGCGGCCTGTTCAATCTCCACCAGATGCTGGCCGTCTTCTACCCAGGTCCGCACCACCTTGGCCTTCAGGAAGAGGAGGTCGCCTTCCGGGTTATGACGCCGGATTTTGCAGCTGGCCGAGCGTAGAAAACCGGCATCGCCCATCCAGTTGGTGAGTTGATGGATCAGCCAAGAGCAGCGTTCTGGGCCGTAGTCATAAGCGCCCGGCGCGCCCACCTCTAGCGCGAACTCGGGTTCCCAGTGCACGCGCTCGGGACAATCTGGAATGCCAAAGCGGTTCTCAATGCCCAGCCCGGGGTGCTGGTCCACCAGCTTCCACGCCAATTTATTCGCCCGGATATACAGCCCGCCCCAGCCCTGCGCGTAGGCGATAAAGCCGGTCACGGTCATCGGCCCCTTGAGCATCACGGGTAGCTCATCGCCCGCGTTCACCCCCTCAAACCAGCGCGGGTTAGCGCCCCGCACTTCCTCCTCGGCGTACAGCCGATACGCCTGCGCTAATTCTTCTGGCGTGTAGCGCCGGGCGGCGCGGGTTTTCAGGGCCGCATATTTGGTGCCTTGTTCACGCGCGTGGTCGCGTTCGGTCCGGAAGCACCAGCTGTCGGCGTCGGCCACCCGGTCGCCGTCCTGATTGAAAAAAGCCACGCGGTAAATTTGCTGGACAGCGCGCCCCGCGAAACGGGTTTCATGTTCGATGAGGTCGTGGAGGACGGCTTCGCTGGTGATGGCATCATTGCGCCTAACCAGTTTGTGCCAGCGCCAGTCGGCGCCCGACCACATGGCATGCACGCCCGGTAAACCGCCGACATAGCCCGAAATAATGCGGCTGGTGGCAAACAAGAAGCTGGGCAGTGCGAGCAGACCGCCGTGGGGCGTTTTGGCCGCGTAGTCGGGCTGGCACCATAGCGGGTTGTCATCGCCAATGCCGTGGGCGTAATGGCGGATGTTGTCGCGGGTGGCTTCGTGGCACCAAGGCTCGACCTGCGCGCTAATGGGCTGACCCAGGCGGGCGCGCAATTCATCCAGCGCCTGCGCCGTAATTTTAGGGAACTCTCGGCGTTCGCTCATGAACCAGTCTCCAGAAAGCTAAATTTAAAGGGTCGCGAGGGCGCTTACGCCGTCCACACGCCACCCTGATCATGCCGATAACCCAGTGCTGTGTAGGCCGCGTCCACCAAGGACTGGCCGCGTTCATTGAGCAGCACGCCGGTGCCCATGCGGTTCATGGCATAGCCAAAACTCAGCCCACACTGCGGATCGGCAAAACCCAGCGAGCCCCCCGCGCCCACGTGCCCAAAGGCGGCCTCGGAGAGGATCAGGCTGGAGTTTACCACCCCCGGCAAGCGCCGATTGTCCATGGCTTTCATGAAACCCAAGCCAAAGCGCACCGGCACCATCAGGGTCGCGTCATCGGGCGTGGCCGCGCTCACCCGCGCCATGCGGGTCAGGGCGTCGCGACCGATGAAGCGGCGCCCGTGCAACTGGCCGCCGTTGGCGAAGGGCGCGTACAGCGTGGCCAGCCCGCGGCCGTTGGCAATGCCGTTGGCGGAGCCGACTTCGGCGGCGTGACACGCCGTGGTGTTGACGTCGAACAGGGCGAAATCGCGCATAAAAAGGTTGGCCGGGGAGCCGGGCGCGTTGAGTGCGGCGTCGATGAAACGAGTTTTAACCCATTCTGCGTCGGGGGTTGCGGGAATCATGGGCGCCACCCGCGACTCGTGGCTGGCCGGGAGACCGATCCAGCATTCCGCGCCCAGGGTCTGGGCCAGTTCCTGGTCGAAAAACGGCCCCAGACGGCGGCCGTCCGCGCGATGGATGAGTTCGCCGACGGTCCACGCCATGGTGAGGCCGTGGTAACCCTGGCGCGTGCCCGGGGTCCAGAACGCCTCCTCCGCGGCCACCCGCTCCACCATATAGGGGTAGTCCCAGAAGCCCCCCGCCGGCACTGGCGCGCGTAAATGCGGCACGCCCACCGTGTGGTCTAGGGTCATGGACACGCGCGCCGAGGCTTTGCCGCCAGCACCAAACTCCGGCCAGTAGCGGGTTACCGGGGCGTCCATGTCCAGCCGCCCGCGGTCCGCCAGCAGATGCGCGCACAGCGCCATCATGCCTTTGGTGGCCGAGAACACGGTGCACACCACCTCGGCGGTCCACGGTTCGCCGCCGCGGGTTTTGCGGCCGCCCCAGAGGTCTACCACCGTGGCCCCCTCTAGCGTCAGCGCAAGGCTTGCGCCGACTTCATCGCGCTGCGCGAAGTTCTGCCGGAACGCCTCTAGCACGCCGTTGAAGCGGGCATCACAAAAGCCCTGAATCCGGCCGCTACCGGTGTCGATATCAACGGGCTGCATCGCTAGACACTCCGTGCGGTTGGCGCATTGCTGGACGGGCCCGGAGCATAGGCTAAGAGCGCCAAGGCACCAACCCGCCCCGCGCTGGGCTGGCATGCGTGCAGAGCTCAGGGTATCGTCGAACCCGACATGCCCACATCTGCACCGCTTGCACTGACGCTCTGCGTGGGCGGGATCGCCGCGCCATGACCGCGTCGCCGCGCGCGCGCGCGCTGGGTTGGGGCGTCATGCTCCTTTTTCTGCTGAGCTTCCTGTGGCTGAAAATCCTCCCGGCGCTGATTGGCGCTTTACTGGTCTACGTGCTGGTCAACCAACTCACACCCTTGTTGAACAACCGCCTGTTAAGCGGCGAGGGACCGCGCCTGCTGGCGGTATCGATTATCGCCGCGATCGTGATTGCCCTGATTGCGGCGGTGGCGACGGCCGTGGCGGCGCTGCTGCGCGAGAGCAATGAAAACCTGCCGGCGCTGATCGCCCGCATGGCAGAGATTATCGAACAATCGCGCCAACGCTTACCGCATTGGCTGGTCGACTACTTGCCCGCAGATCCCGAAGAACTGCGCCAGACCGCGGTGCGCTGGCTGCGCGCCCACGCGCAGTTATTTCAGGGCGCGGGTACGGGGCTGGGACGCGGTGTGATCCATGTGGTCATCGGCATGGTTATCGGGGGGCTGCTGTCACTGGAAGCGGCCGCGCCCGTGCGCGTGGGCCAGCCCCTGGCGCAGGCGATCGCGCAGCGCGGGCAACGGCTGAGCCTGGCGTTCCGGCAGGTGGTGTTCGCGCAGCTCTGGATTTCGGCCATCAACACCGTGTGTACGGGGGTGTTTCTCGAGTTGGTCTTGCCGCGCTTCGGCATCCAGCTGCCGTTCGCCAAAACGCTCATCGTGCTGACTTTCGTCCTGGGACTAATCCCCATCGCGGGGAACGTGCTCTCCAACACCGCGATTTTTATCGTCAGCTTGAGCCACTCGTTTGCAGTGGCGGTTTGGGTGTTGGTGTTCCTCGTGGTCATCCACAAGCTGGAGTATTTCTTGAATGCCCGCATCGTCGGCGCGCATATCCGGGCCAAAGCGTGGGAACTGTTGCTGGCGATGTTGCTGATGGAATCGGCTTTCGGCATGGCGGGTCTCGTGGCAGCGCCGATTTACTACGCCTACCTCAAGAGCGAGTTGCGTGACCAAGGGCTGGTCTAACCCAGCGGCCGCCGCCTGGCCCCCGCACCGCGCGCGACTTTTCTAGGACTAGCCCGCCATGCCCACGCTCTATCACTGCCTGAGCGCACGCTCGTTTCGGCCGCTCTGGACGCTCGAGGAACTCGGCCTGCCCTACACCCTCCACGTACTGCCTTTCCCGCCGCGCGTGCTGGCCCGTGAATATCTCCAGATCAACCCATTGGGCACCGTGCCGGCCTTCTTCGATGGCCCCCTCGGAATGACGGAATCGGTGGCCATTTGCCAGTATCTGGTAGCCCGCTACGGCCCGACGCCGCTTGCGGTGAGTCCCGAGGAACCGGACTACGGGCGCTATCTCAACTGGCTGCATTTTGGCGAGGCCACCCTCACCTTTCCGCAGACTTTGGTGCTGCGCTACGAGCGCTTAGAGCCGCCAGCGCGGCGTAACCCGCAGGTGGCGAGTGACTATCGCCGCTGGTTCCTCGCCCGGCTGCGCGGCGTGGAGGCGGTGGCGGGCACCGGCGGGTTGTGCGCGGGCCGCTTCACGATTGCGGATATTGCCGTGGGCTATGCGCTGTTGCTGGCCCAATATCTGGGCCTGAGCGCAGACTTTCCGCCGGCGGTGCAGGCCTATTGGGCGGGGCTTACGCAACGCCCGGGCTTTGCGCGCGCGGTGGCCGCCGAGTTAGCCGCCGCCACCGCGCAGGGGGTGGACACCGATATTGCAAAGACCTTTTTGCCGCGTGAAGCCTGAGCCTCGGCTTAGGCGGTAAAACGGAACCGATGCACCGCCCCGTCGTGGCGCACTTGGATGGGCCGTCCGATGGGTTCGTGCGTCCCAAGCGCGGCCAGCGTCGCCGTATCGCCGTCCTCGGGCCGGGCCAGCAAGCGCTGTCCCGCCGCACGCGCGGCGACGTAGCCCAGTTCTGGCGCGCCCTTGCGCAGGGTCAGCACATAGCTTTCAACGACCGCCGCCGAGGTGCTGGGGGCGGCCAGCCCCACCGTGGGGAGCGCGGCAAAGTCGCGTGCAAGGGCGTGGTTGTCGACGGGCTGCCAGGGGGCTAGCTGCTCGCCGGCGTAAATCCCCACCGAATGTTTGGACAGATAGCCACCGTTAGCCGCGACCAGCGCCAGCGAGTGCCGGCCGCCGCGCACGCGCGCGACGGCTTCGGCGATCGCGTGCAGGCTGTAATTGTTGCCGGGCCCGCCAAAAAACGGCAGCCCACCCGTGAGGGTCAGCGCTGGGCCACCGATGGGTGCCAGCCCTAATGCCGCGCAGGCCGTGGTGACGGCGATCGGAAAACAGCTGTAGAGGTCCAGATGCGCAATTGCCTGGATGTCCACCCCGGCGGCGGCTAGCGCATGCCGCAGCGCGCCTACTTGGGCTTCCGAACGCGCAAGATCTGGCCGCGCGGTGACATTGAGGTCGTCTAAATCCGCGGAGCTGCGTAAGTAAGCGTAGCGGGACGGGGGGATGCCCAATTCGCGCGCCAGCCCCAACGAGGTCACGACCACCGCCGCCCCCTGGTTGACCGCATCCTGCGCTACCATCCATTTCGTATAGGGTTCGGAAATCAGGAAGTTCTCCGCGCTCACGCCCGCCATGTCCGCCGCGCTGCGGGCCACCGGAAACTGCGCAAAAGGATTCGCCGCAGCGACCTCGCTCAGCGGTGCCAGGACTTGCCCCATGTAGTTGCGGTGCGCTGCCAGCGTGCGCCCGGCCTGCACGCGGGCCGCGTTTTCAAACAATGGATAAACCCGTAGCGGCAGATACAAGCCATGGGCGCGCTCGTAGGCGTTCGCCAGTTTGTCGGACGTCCATTCGTCGGTGTAGTCGCCACCGACCGCTTCGCGCCAGTCCGGCGTGAGCCCGCTGCGCAGCGCGTGTTTGATGCTCGCGATGGCTTCCGCCCCGGCGATCAGCGCGCCGCGGGTGGTGCCAGCGGCAATCTCCGCGCAGTAGCGGTTGAGTAAACGCTGCGGCGTCTGCCCGCCGACATCGGCATAGACCAGCCGCTGCGGCGCTAATCCTAGACGCCGCGCCAGCGCGCCGGGGACGTTGTCGGCGCAGCCGAAAGGATGGGCGACCATCGCCTCCCCGCGGGTGGAATGCTCGAAGTAGCGGATCACCGCCACCGTATCGATGGCCGCGGCCAGCGCGTTGGCGGCCCCGCTGTCCGCCAACGCGCGGCGGGCCGCTTGCGCCAGCAGATCCGTTGGGGAGGGTAGGGTGGCGGCGTGCGCCGGGAGGCGGGCCACGCATTGGCCAATGGCCACGATCACCGGCGTCTGGTCGGGGTGCATGTAGGGCCTCGCGGGAGCGCATCAGAATTACAGCTGATCTCATACCGGCCGGCCGCCGGTGGGTCAAGTTGCGGGCGGGAACTGGCTCAAAGCGACAACGAACGCTAGGATGCCGGGGGACGGCTGGGCGTCCGGTACCCCGCGGGGCCGAAACCGCGCCCGCCCTCCACCGCCTGCGCGCACCCGCCCGTGGGCGCCATCGTTCTCGCGGCACAAATTCGGCTGCGCGCCCGGCTTGGGATGCGGCCTCACAATTGAAGGAATTCAGTCATGCTGATGAAGGGTAAAGTTGTCTTGGTCACGGGCGCAGGCCGCGGTGTAGGGCGTGCGATCGCGCTGGAAGCGGCGAAGGCGGGGGCCAGCGTCGCCGTCAATGACTTGGGGGTGGGCCTGTCGGGCGATGGTGCCGGTGCCGACGCCGGTCCGGCCCACGCGGTGGTGCGCGAAATTGAAGATCTGGGTGGGCGCGCCATTGCACTGACCAAAAGCGTAGCCTCGTGGGACGATGCGCAGGAAATGGTGGCCGAGACCGTCGAGCGGCTGGGCCGGATCGACGCGGTGGTCAACAACGCCGGCAATCTGCGCGATGTGATTTTCCACAAGATGACCCCCGAGGACTTTCACGCGGTGATCAGCGTGCATTTGTATGGCACTTTCAATATGAGCCGCGCCGCTGCGACCTATTTCAAGGCGCAAAACAGCGGGGCCTACGTCCACATGACCTCAACCTCCGGGCTCATCGGCAATTTTGGTCAAGCCAATTATTCGGCCGCCAAACTCGGCATCGTGGCGCTATCGAAATCCATCGCCTTAGATATGCAAAAATTTGGGGTGCGCTCCAACTGCATCGCGCCTTTCGCCTGGACCCGCATGATCGACTCCATCCCGATCACCGACATCGAGCAAGCCAAGCGGGTCGAGAAACTGAAGAAGCTCAAAGCGGAGAAAGTGGCACCCTGTGCCGTGGCGCTCCTATCGGACGCCGCTGCGGGGGTGTCGGGACAGATTTTTGGCGTTCGCAATAACGAAATTTTCCTGTTCACGCACAATCGGCCGTTTAAAACCGCCCACACATCAGACGGTTGGACGCCAGAAACCGTGGCCGAGCGCGTGTTCCCGCAGTTCGAGCGGGCGTTCTATCCGCTGGAACGCTCGGGCGACATCTTCAGCTGGGACCCGGCTTAAGCACGCGAGGTTCGCGGCGGACCGTGCGCCAGCGCGGGCGGTGCCGGCGGGGCGGCCGGCGGGGCGCCAACCCCGGGTTGGCGATCGCCCAGCCCGGGGCCGCGCGGGCTGGGGCTGGGCAGCACGCGGGCGGTCAGCCTAATTCTCGCAGTTGCTGCCCCACAACACGCTTAGCGTTTTATACTGCGCCGTGTCCTCTGGATTTATCCCCGCCGCGGAGTTCCTCATGCGTAAATATCTTCATTTCGACTTAGCCACGCTCACCGTGCGTGAGGAGCAGTTTAGCGGCGAGCAAGTGGCCCACGCCGGGCGTTACCTCATCGCCAAAATGCTCAACGAGATGGGTGTCGCCGAGGTCGCTCCGCTGGCGCCGGAGAACCCGCTCATTTTTTCGGCCGGCCCCTTCGCGGGGAGCAACTGGTCGAACGCCAACCGCACCAGCGTGGGTTGCAAAAGCCCGCTCACGGGCGGGATCAAAGAGGCCAACGCCGGTGGCTCTTTCGGTCTGGCGATGGGGCAACTGCACTTGGCGGGGTTCACCCTCCACGGCGCGGCCGCCGACTGGACCGTTATCCGCATGACCAAAGACGGCGCTATCACTTTTGCGTCGGGCAACGAATACCTTGGCCTCGGTACGTTTGAGTGCGCGCGCCGGCTGCACGAGAAATACGGCAAAAAGGTTAGTCTCGCGCTGTGCGGCCCGGTGGGGGAGTACCAGGGGCTGCTGGCGGGGATTTCTTTCAGTGACACCGACCGCCGACCCTCGCGCTTGGCCGCTCGCGGCGGCGTGGGCGCGGTGATGGGGATGAAAAAAATCAAGGCCATCGTGCTAGACCTCGATCGCCTGCCCACTTTTCACGACCGCAAGAAAGTGCTGCAGGGCATAAAACAGTACGGTGCGCTGCTGCAGGCCGACGAGGCGATCAAAATGTTTCAGGACTATGGCACGGCGGCGATGGCCGACTACACCAATCTGGTGGGGGGGCTGCCCGTGAATAATTTCACCGCTGGCCGCCAGGTCGATCCCCAGACCACGGTGATGAAAATGGGCGGGGACTACATCCGCCAGCAGAATCTGGCGCGTGGCGGCAATACCACCCACGCCTGTATGCCCGGCTGCCTGATCGAATGCAGTAACGTGTACGCGGACGCCGAGGGCCGCGAGATTGTCTCCCCGGTGGAGTACGAAACGCTGGGTCTGATGGGCACTAACTGCGGCCTGAGCGATCCCGACGACCTCGCGCGTTTGAACTGGCAGGCGAACGATCTGGGGATCGATACCATCGAGACCGGTGCGACGATGGGCGTACTGCTCGACGCCGGGCTCGCCCCCTTCGGGGATGTGCCTTTTCTCAACTCGGTGATGGACGCAATTCGCGCGGGCACCCCGCAAGGCCGGCTCTGGGCCGGCGGCACGGCACGAGTGGGTGGGCATTACCACGTGCACCGCACACCGGTGATCAAGAAACAGGCGATTAGCGCCTACGACCCGCGCGTGATCGAAGTCACCGGGATTTCCATGATGATGACCGCGCAGGGCGCCGACCACACCACCGGCAACGCGCCCAAGTACGACTGCACCGGCAAGAGCATCGACGAACTGGTAAAAGTCAGTTTGGAAACGCAGATCCTGTGCGCCGCGCAAGACTCCCTAGGCTTGTGCGTGTTCGGTCGTTCGGTTACGAACGCTCACATCGACTTCATCGTCAACACCCTCAATGACGCGCTGGGCACCAGCCTGCCGATGTCGTTTTTTCAAGATTTGGGGCGCGCCACGCTGCAGCTGGAAACTCAGTTCAATCTCGCCGCGGGCTTCACCGAGGCCGATGACGAACTGCCCGAATTTTTCTACACCGAAGCACTGGAACCTAGCTTGAAAACGGCGCGTTTCCACGCCGGTGAAGTCAATCGCGCGGTCCGGCGTTGGTGGGACAGCCAGACCCCGGCAGTGAGCTAGCGCAAGTTTTGTCGTTGCCTCAATCCCTACGAGCAGGCGGTGCCACGGCGGGGCTGGCGCCGTCTGGGTTTGCGCTTACCGAATCGGCGGGCAGTGCCGCCGTGGTCGCGGTGGGCGAACTGCGGGTCGAGATTTTTCGCTCGATTGTGGAGCTCGACGCCGGCCACTGGGACGAACTGGTAGGGACGCGCGTCGTGATCCGGTCCCACGCCTACTTGCGGGCCATCGAGGCGGCGGGCGTCAACGATTGCCGATATTTCTATCCGGTCGTGACGGACGCCGCCGGGCGGATGCTCGGGCACTGCTGCGTGTACACCATCACCACGGACTTAGCGCAGATTCTGCCCGCCGCGCTGGCCCCGATTGCGCGCCTGATCCGGAAACGCTGGCCGGGATTCCTGCAGGTGAAAATCACCGAATGTGCCTCGCCGCATGTCATCGGGCACGGGTTCTCGCTACGCGAGGGCGTGCCGCGCGGGCCGGTGTTGAAGGCGCTGGAAAGCGCGATTGCGCGGATCGCGCGCGAGGAGGGGAGCCCGCTGGTGGTCATTCGCGATTTTCGCACCGACGAACTCGCCGGCTTTTCGTCGCTGGCGGCCCGTGGCTATCAGCGAGTGTCCAGTTTGCCGCAGGCGCGCATTCGCGTGCGCTGGCGCAGCTACGAGGAATATCTCGCCGCCATGCGCTCGCGCTATCGCAAAGACCTCCGCCGGCGCCTGCGCCGCGCTGCGGCCCAGGGGCAGGATGTGCGGGTAGCGACGGCCTTCGGCGACTTAGCGCCGCGCTGTGTGGCGCAGGTGCACTTGGCCTATGAGCGCAGCCGCGGCATCAAACGTGAGGTGCTGGGTAGCGCCTATTACCGCAATCTCGACGCCGCCTTGGGCGAGCACAGCCTGCTGCTGCTGGCCGAGCGGGGCGAGCGTCTAATGGGTCACGGCATGGTGCTGGTCGATGATGCCCATATGGTGGCCACTTCTTTCGGCCGTGAGGCCGGGCCGGCGGGCGATATCTGGTTTCAGTTATTGGACGCCGCGGTGCGGATGGGCATCGAGCGCCAGAGCGAGTACATCAATCTTGGGCTAGGCTCCTATGAGGCCAAATCGCTGATGGGTGCAGAACTAGAACCACTTTACTGCTGGTGTCGCAGCCGCTTTGCGCTGCTCAACTGGCTGATGAAGTTGGTGCCGCGGGCGATGGAGCCCACCTTGCCCCGCGTTCACCGGGTTTTTCGCAGCCCTGAGTGAGTTTCAAGACCGCCTTGCCCGGGTCGCGGCCAGCGCCCAGGCGGCGCCCACCATCGCCATCGCTAGGCGATAACCGTACAACAGCGAGACCAACATCAAGGCTTGCGTACTGGATAAGCCGAGCGCGAGATACAGCCCGACCCCGGCCAAGTCCCCCGCGCCCACGCCGGCGACGTTGAGCGGCAAGAGCTGGAAAATGCCGGCGCTGGCCAGCACAAACAGCACTTCGGGGTAAGCAATCGGGAGGTGCCAGCCGGCACTGCCTACCACCACCGCCGCGGCCAACAGGCCGATCGTCACGAGCGACCAAGCCAGGCCGTGCAGGACGTGGACGCCCGCGGCCCGGCGCGCTGGTAGCGCTCGCAGCGCGTCCTGCGCAGCCCTAGGTAGGCATCCGCGGCGATGCGCCGCGCGCAAGACCAACAGTGTTACGAGGACCAGCGCGGCCCCGCCCAGCAGCACTGGTCGGGCCCCGAGCACGGGGCCCAGCGGCGCGCGCCATACCAGCAGGCTGAGCGCGACCCCCAACAGCGCAACGAAGCCCACGGCGTGATCGACCACCAGCACGGCGGCGAGCGTCCCCGCGCGGTGAGTGGGGGCGGCGGCGCGCAGCTTGAGAAATTTGGTCAACTCGGAGCCCACGGACAGTGGCACAAAACAGTGATAGAACACCGCGAGCGACAAGATGCGCAGGGTCTCCAACCAACCCAGCGCCAAGCCGGCTAGCCGCATGACCGCCCGAAAGCGCTGGCTGAAGGCCACCATCGACAGCTGGCTCAGCAGCAGGCCCACCAACAACTGCGGATCCCAGCGCAGCAGCGCGCGTTCCCGCATCGCCCACAGCAGCAAAACGCTCAGGCCGCAGACCAGCAAGAGTGTGCGCGCGCGCGCAAGCCAGCGGCGTTGGCGCGGGGCTAGGGACAGCAGCGGGCGCTTTGGGGGCATGGTGAATGGATGACTTAAAGAGCAGGCGCGCAGAATAAAGCAACTGCGGCGCAGGCGAGAAGCACCGCTGTTTGCCTACTACCTTAAATTCAGTAAACTCGCCGGCATAGATCAGCGGGCAACGCGGCACGCGCACCGCGCCAGCCCTCGGCAAGATTCCCTAACGGTGGAGAGTGAACCATGCAGCACAGTGTTTTAACTGCCCCCGACCGCGCGCTCACAAAAGCCCGGGCGAGCGCACGCGCGGCCTGTGCCGCTGCCGCGTTAGGTCTCACGATACTCTGGGCGGTCGGCTTCTCCCCACTCCAAATTTTGCACAACACCGCCCACGACACCCGTCATTCGTTGGTATTCCCCTGCCATTGAGTTTGCCCACCTCGCTGTTTGAGCGACTGCTGCGCATGGCCTTGGCGAGCGGCGCCAGCGCTGGCCTCATCCTGACCTTACTGCACCAAGTGCTCACCGTACCGCTCATTCTGGAAGCCGAGCGCTTCGAGGTGGCGGACGTGATGACCCACGAGACGCCCGCGTGGGCGCCGCAAGCCGGCGTCCAGCGTCTTGCGGCGACAGCCCTGAGCGATGTCTTGGCGGGGGTCGGTTTTGCGCTGCTGCTAGCGGCAGTGTGGCTCTGGCGCGACCAACCGATCAACGTCTGGCAAGGTTTGCTGTGGGGGCTCGGCGGATTTGCCGCGCTGACGCTCGCCCCGGCGGCAGGTTTACCCGCGGCACTGCCGGGGAGCGCGGTGGCGGCGCTCGCTGCCCGCCAGTGGTGGTGGGTCGGCACGGCCTTGGCGAGCGCCACGGGTTTGGCGGCGTTGGTGTTCTTGCCGAGCCTGGGGGGCAAGCTGGTGGGGGTAGGGCTCATCGCTATTCCTCATTTGGCGGGCGCCCCGCAGCCCTTGGGGCAGGCGGCGGTGGCCAGCCAAGTTCTCGGCGAGCGCTTCGCGCAGGCGACCCTGCTGAGCAGCGCGATTTTCTGGTGTGTGCTGGGCGTCGTTGGCGCATGGTCTTTCCAGCGTTACGTGCGCGCACCCGCGAACACTTAGGGTGCGGCAGGGCAGGGCGATTAGCCCGTTCGCGGGTGGCGGCCGCCCACCCAACCTCCTCATTTGTCGCCGCAGTCGGCCGTCACAAAAATCGCCTAAGAAGGAGCAAAAATGACGATGAAAAAATCACATGGGATCGGTGTCGGCGTGTTTCAGGTAATGCCCGATCTCGCCACCGGCGACCCGGCGGTCGTAGCCAAGCGCGCCGAGGAACTCGGTTTTGCGTCTTATTGGGTGCCAGAACATGCGGCCATTCCCCAGGGTTCTGCGGATGTCTACCCCGGCAGTCTCAACGGTGAACCGCCGCCGGATTATTTGTACAAAATGCCGGACCCCTTGATCGCGCTCTCGCGCGCTGCGGCGGTCACTCGCACCATCAAACTCGGGACTGGCGTCGCGCTCGTTCCGGAGCGTCACCCCATTTTGGCGGCCAAGGAAATTGCGACCCTAGACCATTACTCTGGTGGGCGTTTTCTCTATGGCATTGGTGCTGGTTGGAATGAGGCCGAATGCACCGTGATGGGTGGGGATTTCCCGCATCGCTGGTCGCAGGTGAAGGAATACATCGAGGTCATGAAGAAGCTGTGGAGCGGCGAGTACGTTGAGCATGCCGGCAAGTACAGCCAGTTCGGGCCCATTATCTGTCAGCCCAGACCCGCCGCCCGCCCGCACCCACCCGTGCTGTTGGGCAGCATTGGGTCGCCCAAGGTCTATCGGCGCGTGGCCCAGTGGGGCGACGGCTGGCTGCCCTTCGTGGTGGACCCTAAAGAACTGACCGCGGGCAAAGCGGAAATCGCCAAGCACGCGCGCGCCGCCGGGCGCGATCCTGCCACTTTGGACATCACCGCTTTGGCGCCCGCCGGGATGTTCCGCCAGTCGGCCGACGTCAAGACGCTGGCCGCAGCGGGCGCTGACAACGTGCTGATATGGCTGCAAGGCGACAACGAGGCGGATGTACTGGCCGAGCTGGACGCGCTGGCGGCGGACCTTTTCTAACCGCGCCTTGGGTGGATGGCTCACCCCCCAGCCAGCTGGGGGTGGGTCGCGGTTTAGTGGCTAGACGGGGTGCGGGGTGGCTGCGGCAGACAGGCCGCACCCACTACGCCCAGGGCGGCGATAGCGCTCGCCATGGCGAAGCTGCCGGCGAAGCCGCTGCCGCCTTCCGCCAAGCGGCCGGCCAGGGTGGGGCCCAAAATCTGCCCCAGCGCGAAGGCCACGGTGATTTTGCCGAAAGCCGTCGCGGTCTGCTCGGGCCCCAGATAGTCGCCCACCGCTGCGGCCATGATGGAGGGGATACTCCACATCGCTAGGCCAAACAGCACGATCGAGAGCCACAGAAAAATGGGCGGCAAGGGCAAGGCCACCAGCGCGTAGGCGCTCGCCTGAAATCCGAACACCAGCATCATGCCATGGCTGCGGCCGAGGCGGTCGGATAAGCCGCCAAACACCGGACCCGAAGCCAAGGACAGCAAACCGATCAACGACCAGAACCAGCCGGCCGTGGACTCTGGAAAGCCTCGCTCTTGCACCAGCGCGGTGACGATGAACGTGGCATAGATCACGTAGGTAAACCCGAAGGCCGCATACAGCGCCCCGAGGTGGGCGAGAATGCGGGCGCGTGATACCGGCGTCGTCGCGCGGCGTACCGGTGCCCGCGAGGGTGCCGTAGCGCCAAGCGCGGCCAACCCCACTTCGGCCGGGTGGTTGCGCAACACCAGACTGCCCACCAGCGCCGCCAGCAGCACGCAAGCCGCCATCACCAGCCAAGACCCGCGCCAGCCCGCGACGCCGTACTGCCTATTCATGGCCGGGACCAGCCAGCCGCTGGCGATGATGGCGGCGCCGGCACCCATCAACACGACCCCGGCGGCCCGCCCGCGCGCGCTCCGATCAAACCAATAGGTGAGCAGCACAATCACCGGCACGTTGGCGGCGCCACTGCCGTAACCCGTCAGGACATACAGCGCGGCCACGCTCACAAAGCCTTCGGCCCGCGCGATCAGCGCCATCGAGACACCCACCAACAGCAGACCCACCACGATGGTGCGGCGGGCCCCCAGCCGGGCCACCATGCGCCCCGCTAAGCTGACCGCTGCCAAATAGCCGACAAAATTGGCGGTGGATATCCAGCCCATCTCAGCGCGCGTGAGAGACAGCGCGTGACCCATCGAAGGGAGCAGCATGCCCAAGGCGAAGCGGCCTAGCCCCAGACACGCGAAGGTCGTGACAACGCCGCCCGCCACGATGACCCAGGCGTAATGGCAGGGGAGGCGGATGGCAACGCCGCGCACGGACAGGGGTGCTATGGGTGGACTCCAGCTTGAGAGATAAGGAGCGGTATTGAAACTTTTAACGCGCGCAATAAAAAGCCCCCGCCGATGGGTCGGCTGACCGATCGAGGGGGGCAAGGGGAGTGACTGAAAAACCGCTGCAAAAACGTGCGACCACCCTCACGCTGGTCGCGTTCAGAACAGGGTGGGTGGCTGCAACGCCGCGCCGAGCTCGTAGATAAAAAAAGCCCACAGTCCGACGGCGGTTAAAGCCGTACCCACGCTAAAGGCGATGTCGGTGCGGCGCAAAGCCGGTGCTGCGGCGGGCGTCGTCGGCACGCCCAACTGGGCGTTGATCTGATCTTGCAGGGTCGCGTCGATCGGATGAGCCGTGGCAACCGCGCTGCGAGTCGCTAGGAGGGGTTGATTGGGATTACTCATAAAGTCTCCTTTTCCATCAAAAAAATGAATATGTTGCGATGCACAAGATACGGCTAGGCTCCTGTGGTCTGCAAGCGTTCGTGCGCACTTGCAGGGCCGGGCGGCGAGCTTCTCGTGGCTTGATGCAGTTCCGCTCGGCCCGTGTAGCCTGACTGGGGGAGGAGTCTAGGCGGCAAATTAAAATTCTTGAAATGGATAGTTATAATAAAATATATTCGATTTATGAATTTAAGAAGACTCGACCTTAACCTGCTGGTGATTTTCGATGCGCTGATGGCCGAGCGTCATGTGACGCGTGCGGCGCGACGCGTCTCGCTGTCGCAGCCAGCGTTCAGCAATGCGTTGGCGCGTCTGCGCCACTACTTGAAGGACGATCTGTTTATTCGCCAAGCCACCGGCATGTTGCCCACGCCGCGAGCCTTGGAGCTAGCACCCCATATCCATGCGGCGCTGCTGGCGCTGGAGCACGCCTTGGATCAACCCGTTTTTGAGCCCGCCACCACGACCCAGGTTTTCACGCTGGACACCAATGATTATTTGGTGGGCGCGGCCATGCCGCAGTTGATGCAGCGCCTCGCCGCGCTAGCACCGGGGGTCAACGTGCGCGTTGTGCCCCCCAATTCCCGAGCCTTCCAACGGCTCGACGCGCGCGAAGTAGATTTTGTGCTGGGTGGCTTTGGCGCCATCCCCGAACGCTATGGGGTGGCCATCATCGAGGACAATGAATTTTCCTGCCTGATGGACAGCCAGCACCCCTTGACGCGGGGCAAACTGGACTTGGTGCGCTATGCCGCGGCGAAGCATTTACTGATCACCCCCCGCGGGGACGCCACCGGTTTTGTGGATTTGGCGCTCGCCGAGCACGGCCTCACCCGGCGCATCGCCTTGACGGTGAATCAGTTCAGCGTGGTGCCGGCGATCATCGCTAACAGCGATCTCATCGTCACCTTGCCCAAACGGATGGCCGAGCAATACGCGCCGCGCTATCACCTCGCGCAACGCCCATCACCCGTACCGACCCCCGCGGCTTATGCGCACATTCAGTTGCTGTGGCTTCGGCGTTCGAGCGGGCAGGCGGCGCTGATGTGGTTTGCGAATTTGCTCCTAGATATCTTGGGGCGGGCCGCCGAGCCACGTTGACGTAGCGAGGCGGCCTTGACGCATTAAGGCCTGATCACGCTCACCACGTGTTGCGCAATTCGCGGAGCTTGAGAAAAACGCTGCGGGGGTCGGGCTTTTCTGTGAGGTCAGGAAACGCCTCGCGCAACTTGGCGATTACCGTGGGATTCTGCAGCCGAAAAAAGGTGTTCACTTCGCGCTCCACCTGCATGGTGGTTACGTGGGCGTGATTGAGGTCCTGACCCGCTAGTTGCTCGAGCAGCGCGCGCGCGGCCTGATTGTCCGGCTCGCGGTCCAACGTGAAGCGCAGGTTGTTCTCGATGTAGTCGTGACCGGGATAGATGAGGGTGTTGGCCGGCAGTTGTTCCAATTGCGCTGCGAAGGTCTCAAACAGCGTTGTGGGGGCACCCCCGTTATGGCAGTTGCCGGCACCGGCGTTGAACATCGTGTCGCCAGAAAACAGCGCCGGCTGGTCGGTATGGGAACGCAGACAGATATGGCAAAAGGTGTGGCCGGGGGTGTCGAGCGCTTCGAGTTCCACGCTCTTGCCCACCTTGATGACGTCGCCCGCGCTCAGACCGCGCCCTAGCCCTGGAATTTTGTCACCGGCATTTTTGTGCGCAAGAATTTTGGCCCCGGTGTGTTTCACCATCGCCGCGTTGCCCCCCGTATGGTCGTGGTGTTCGTGGGTGTTCAGGATTTGGGTGATTTCCCAATTTTCAGCCTTAGCCGCCTGCAGGCATTTCTCGCTGTCTAGGGGGTCGATGGCCAACGCCTCGCCGGTTTCGCCACAGGCGATGAGATAGTTGAAGTTGCGATAGGCGTTGCCGGTCCAGATTTGTTTGACGATCACGGAGGCCTCGGAGTGTAAAGTTTGGTGGCCGATGATAGCCCCGCCGTGGCCCGTGCGCCTAAGGCCAAGCGTGGTGGGCTTAGCGGGTGGACGGCCTTGGGCTGGTGGCCATGGGACGCGCAGGTGGGGGCTGAGCGGCAACCGCGGGCGGGAATCGTGGGTGTCCCCGGCGGGAATCGTGGGTGTCCCCGAATGCCGCGAATGCCCTTGCGAATGCCGAATTCCCTCCCCCCTTGCGAATGCCGCGGGAATCGGTGGGCGTCCCCGAATGCCGCGCTCCCGGGAATCGGTGGGTGTCCCCGAATGCCGGGGAATCGTGGGCGTCCCCGAATTCCCGAATCGCCTGTCCGAATCGTGGGTGTCCCCGAATTCCTTCCGAATCGTGGGTGTCCCCGAATTCCTTCCGAATCGTGGGTGTCCCCGAATGCCTTCCCCGAATGCCTGGGTGTCCCCGAATGCCCTTGCGAATGCCGCGGGAATCGGTGGGCACGGGAATCGGTGGGTGTCCCCGAATGCCGCTCCCGGGAATCGGTGGGTGTCCCCGAATTCCCGGTGGGTGTCCCCGAATTCCCGGGAATCGGTGGGTGTCCCCGAATTCCCGCGGGAATCGGTGGGTGTCCCCGAATGCCGCGGGAATCGGTGGGTGTCCCCGAATGCCGCGGGAATCGGTGGGTGTCCCCGAATGCCGGAATCGCCTGTCCGAATCGTGGGTGTCCCCGAATTCCCTCTGCCAAGATTGACCGCCCCGGCGGGTCGGCGCCCGCGGGATATTCTTGCGCCAGCGGCTGCGCGAAAATCTTGCCGCGCTGGTCATGGTCGTTAAGGGCTTGTCATGGAAACGTCTTTTTCGCCTCACCATAATTTGCGCCGTGTTTGGTCCTGAACCGGGCGGAGGTCGATGAGCATGCGAGTGGGCATTAGTGGCATGGGCCGCATCGGGCGGCTGGCGCTGCGCGCAGCCATGGGGGCGGCCGAGCGGCCGGACGACGACCCGCGGCGGGGTAACCGCCTGGAGGTCGTGCACCTCAATGAAATCAAAGGTGGGGCTGCGGCCTGCGCGCACCTGCGGGAATTCGACAGCGTGCAAGGCCGTTGGCGGAGTACGCGCGTGGCCGCGGACGGCCCGCATGGGCTGCACATCGGCGAGCGGCGGCTGAGCTTTTCGGCGCATGCGCAGCCGGCCGACATCCCTTGGGGCGACTTGGGCGTTGACCTCGTGCTGGAGTGCACCGGTAAGTTCCTGACCCCGGCGCGGTTGGCCGGACACCTGCAGCGCGGCGCCAAGCGCGTCATCGTCGCCGCCCCGGTCAAAGACGACAGCGTGCTAAACGTGGTGATGGGGGTGAATCACCGGCGCTACGACCCCGCGCGGCATCCCATTCTGACCGCAGCTTCTTGCACCACCAACTGTCTGGCCCCCGTGGTCGGGGTGATCCACGAGGCTATTGGGATCCGTCACGGGCAAATCACCACCCTCCACAACCCGACCAACACCAACGTGGTGCACGATGCGCCGCATAAGGACCTGCGGCGCGCCCGCAGTGCGCTGCTGTCGCTGCAGCCAACGACCACCGGCAGCGCCGCGGCCATTGCCCTGATTTACCCGGAACTCACGGGCAAGCTGGATGGCCATGCCGTGCGGGTGCCGGCGCTCAACGCCTCTCTCACCGACTGTGTGTTCGAGCTGCAGCGCAAGACGACGGCCGTCGAGGTGAACGCGCTCTTACGCGCTAGCGCTGCCGGCTCACTGGCCGGGATCCTGGGTTTTGAAGAACGTCCGCTGGTTTCCATTGACTATGCCCGAGACACCCGCAGCGGCATCGTCGATGCGCTGAGCACGCTGGTGACGGACGGCACGGCGCTGAAAATCTACGTCTGGTACGACAACGAGATGGGCTACGCCTGCCGTTTGGTCGATCTGGCCTGCCATGTGCGCGAGGTAGATAGCGCCCCATGAACGAACGCGCGGCGCCTACCACGGTCCGCCACTACGCGCTCGTCACCGCCACGTATTGGGGCTATACGCTGACCGACGGTGCCTTGCGTATGCTGGTGTTACTGCACTATTTCGCGCTGGGCTATTCGCCGTTCGCCCTAGCGTCGTTGTTTTTGCTCTACGAAGCAGCGGGCGTTGGCGCCAACCTGTGTGGTGGCTGGCTCGCCACCCGATTCGGCATCACCCGCATGCTAACGATGGGGCTGGGTACGCAGATTCTTGGCTTATTGATGCTCTCGGCCGTGGACTCGGTAGGGCCGGCCGTGGCCTCGCTAGCGTGGGTGGTCGGCGCGCAGGGGATCTGCGGCGTGGCGAAAGACTTAACTAAAACCGCGAGTAAATCGGCCATCAAGCTGGTCGCCAGTGACCACCCCGGTCAATTGTTCCGCTGGGTCGCCTGGTTTACCGGCAGCAAGAATGCGCTGAAGGGTTTGGGATTTTTTCTCGGTGGCCTGTTGCTGGAGAGCGTGGGTTTTCGCGGCGCGTTGTGGGGCATGGCGGGCGCGCTGTGCTGCCTCCTGGGCGGTGTCCTGTGGGGTCTGCCGCCGTTGCTGGGCCGGGCGCAGGCGTCGCGGTCGATGCAGGAATTCTTCAGCAAACGCCCCGGCATAAACCTGTTGGCAGCCGCACGGTTGTTGTTGTTCGGCGCACGCGATGTTTGGTTTGTGATCGGTCTGCCGGTTTTTTTGGCGGCCTCGGGCTGGACCTTTGGGATGGTGGGCGGCTTTTTGGCCGTGTGGACCATCGGCTACGGCTTGGTGCAGGCAGCAGCCCCCCACCTGGTGCGGCCCAGCGCGGATGGCCTAAGCCGTGAAGTGCCGGCGGCACGGCGCTGGTCTTTATTGCTGACGCTGGTGCCGGCGCTGCTGGCAGGCGCGCTGCTGGCAGACCTAGCCCGCCCCGACCTCGTAGTGACAGTGGGACTTGTCGTCTTCGGCTTCGCCTTCGCGGTCAACTCCAGCGTGCATTCTTACCTAGTCCTGGCCTATGCGGGTAGCGCGAAGGCGGCCGAGGATGTGGGCTTCTACTATGCCGCCAACGCCGCCGGGCGCTTCGTGGGCATTTTGCTGTCCGGGTTGTTGTATGGCTGGGGCGGATTGCTCGCCTGCCTCCTCGGCTCCGCGGTGCTGTTGGCCGGTTGCTGGCGGATCAGCCTGACACTTCCCATGACGCGCGACTAAGCCCGTGGGCAGCTGGGTCCGCGCCCCAGTGGCGCAAGGCGCCGAGCGTTCAACGAGACTCGCCAGGATGCCCGGCGTCTTATGGCTTCGCTCCCCCCCAACAGATGAAATCTGCAACGCCTCTGACCCGGCTTGCGGGCCTGCTCGTGGCCGCGCGCCCCAGGCCGGCGAACAGGTCGCCATTGACCTTCAGCACGAGCTCAATGGTGGCGGCTATGAGAAGTGCTTGAGCCCGCCACCGGGCACGGGTTGCGAATCCAATGGCCGAGCCGGCGTCGAGCCGCAGGTAGTCCCGCAAGAGCGGGCTGCGGCACCGCGTTCGGCCGCCGGCCACGCCGGCGTGATTAATGGCCAGCCGCCGCGAAGAACGGCTGCCTGCCGAGCCAGCGTCGGCGGTACTCAAGCGCCCGGACTGTCTGGGCGTCGCCGCACCCGAAACCGACTGGGGTTTACCC
Source organism: Gammaproteobacteria bacterium (assembly GCA_009692365.1). Taxonomy (GTDB): domain Bacteria; phylum Pseudomonadota; class Gammaproteobacteria. The sequence goes on along the minus strand of SHZJ01000006.1, from coordinate 74,939 downwards.
ATGTTCCAAATAGCCGACGGTATGGCCGACCCTTTGGACGTCATTGAGCCGCGCTGCGAAGACCACGGTTTGCCGGTCGCCGGGTACTTGGCAAGCTGATGCTGGCGGGATATTTAGGCCTGTTGCTGGCGGCGTTCGGCGCCGCGACGTTGCTGCCCCTGCAATCTGAGGCCGTGCTGGTGGGCCTGCTGCTCGACGGTCGATATAGCGTGTGGCCGCTGCTGGGGATCGCGACCGCCGGCAACGTGCTGGGCTCGGTGGTGAACTGGCTGTTGGGCCGTTCGCTCGAACACTACAAGGACAAACGCTGGTTCCCTGTCAAACCGCAACACCTAGCCAGTGCGCAGCGGCGCTATCAGCGCTACGGCCACTGGTCGCTGTTATTGAGTTGGCTGCCCATCATCGGCGACCCGCTCACCCTGGTCGCCGGACTCCTGCGCGAACCACTGTGGCGCTTTGTGCTGATCGTGACCCTAGCCAAGGGTGGTCGGTACGGCGTGCTCATGCTGGTAGCCAGCTACTGGCGCTGAAAAGCCCGCACGAAATTAGGGCGGAAGCCCAGTGGAAAATCCGGCGGGAAATCTGGGACGCCCACCAAAGCTTGGCAAAGCTGGGACACCCACCAAGGCAAAGCTGGAAGGCAAAGCTGGGACACCCACAGGCAAAGCTGGGACACCCACCGATTCCTCAAGGCAAAGCTGGGACACCCACCGATTCCTCAAGGCAAAGCTGGGACACCCACCGATTCCTCCACCCCCGGGAAATCTGGGATGCGGGAAATCCGGGACGGGAAATCTGCGGGAAATCTGGGAAATCTGGGACACCCACTGGGAAATTTGGGACACCCACCGAATCCGCCCACTGGGAAATCTGGGAAATCTGGGACACCCACCGAATCCGCCGGGGGAAATCCGGGGCTGGGGAAAGCTGAGCTGCAAAGCTGGGACACCCACCAAAGCTGGGGGAAAGCTGGGGGGGAAAGCTGGGACACCCACCGATTCCTCCACCCCAAATCTGTGGGGGGGAAATCTGGGACACCCATCGAATTCTCCGAAAGCTGGCAAAGCTGGATGGCAAAGCTGGGGGAAAGCTGGGACACCCACCAAAGGGGGGAAAGCTGGGACACCCACCGAATCCTCCACCCCAAATCTGAAATCTGTGACATCCGGTACACCCACCGATGCCAGCCTCCCGGCGGGGAAATCCACCGCTGTCTTGGGACACCGCTGTCTTGGGACACCCATGTTCTCCGACCTGATCTCCGCCATGATTTCCACCCACCGCCGCCCGCCGCGACAGCCGCAAAAAGTCTCGAACTCGCCATTTTTACGGGCGGCGAGTACCGACGGATAAGTCCTTGTCCGTCGCGCGACGAGGCCCGCTGCGGCGCCAAAGAATGGCCGGCGCCCACTCACGAAAACGGCAAGCCAGGCCGGTTGGGGGGCGGATCTCTGGATTTGACTGGCGAGGGCGGTTAGCCTCTGCAGCGCTGCCCCGCGGCGATAGCCGCACTAACCAGCCGTGCTCACCTCTCGAACGCGGATGCCTGAGCAACCATGATCAATCCTCCCCACGCCATCGCACTGGTATGCGCCTGCGCCCTGCTGCCGGCCTGCGCGCCGGAAGCGCCGTCGGTCGAGGGGCCGCGGTTGGTACTCTCGGCGTTGGTGCAAGCGGGCGTGGGGCCTGATGCGCTAAGCGGCAGCGGGGTGTATACGGGCGACGTGCGGGCGCGGCACGAGGCGGATATTGCTTTTCGGGTGGGCGGCAAACTCGTGGCGCGGCAGGTGGACGTCGGCACGGTAGTTCGGGCGGGGAGCGTGTTGGGGCGCTTGGAAGACGTCGATTTTCGTCTGGCGCGCGACGCCGCGCAGGCTGCCGTGCGCAGCGCGGAGGCAGATTTTAGGCTGGCCGAGGCGGAGTTGGCCCGGCATCGCAAATTACGCGAGAAAGGCTTCATCAGCCCCGCGCTGCTGGAGCAGCGTGAGGCGGTGTTTAAGGCTAGCGAAGCGCTGTTGGCGCAAACTCAAGCGCAATTGGCGCTCAGCCGCCGACAGGTCGACTATGCCGTGCTGGTGGCCGACCACGAGGGCGTTATCACCGCTGTGCTGGCCGACATCGGGCAGGTGGTGGCGGCCGGTCAAGCTGTGCTCCAGCTGGCGCAGCCCGGGGAAAAGGAAGTGTTGGTGTATATCCCCGAAACCCGGCTGGCCGACCTCGAGGGTGGGGAGCTGCGCGTGCGGCTACTGGCTGTCCCAGACTTGGTTCTGCGTGGGCGGCTGCGCGAACTGGCGCCGAGCGCGGATCCCGCCACCCGCACCTTCGCCGCGCGCGTGACCATTCTCGACGCCCCCTCGGCGGTAGCACTCGGCATGACGGCGAGCGTGATCAGCCCCGGCGCACGCGCAAAATTTATTCTGCCGCTGGGCGCCCTCACGCAACTCGATGGCCAGCCGGTGGTGTGGCTGGTCGATCCCCAGACCAGCCAGGTCCAGCCGCGCGCCGTGGAGGTCGCGGAATACCGCGAAGACGGCGTGGCGTTGAGTGCGGGGGTCCAAGCCGGTGAGCGGGTGGTGGTGGCTGGGGCGCACAAGTTGCGTGCCGGAGAGCACGTGCGGCTGCCGGCGGGTACGGCACCCGGGGCGCCTTGAGCCACGTCCATGAGCCGTTTTAATTTGTCGGAGTGGTCGCTGGCGCATCGCGGGCTGGTGTTCTACTTGATCGCCATGCTCACCGTGGTAGGAGCGTTTGCCTGTCAGCGTTTGGGCCAGTCGGAAGACCCACCTTTTACTTTCAAGGTGATGGTGGTGCGCACCTTGTGGCCGGGCGCTACCGCCCGGGAAGTTGAACTGCAGCTCACCGATCGCATCGAGAAAAAGCTGCAGGAGGCGCCCAACATGGAGCGCCTGGTGAGTTATTCCAAGCCCGGAGAATCGGTCGTTTTGTTTGAGATGAAGGGTTCGGCGCCCGCCTCCGCGGTGCCTGAAACCTGGTATCAGGTACGCAAGCGCGTTGGCGATATTCGCGCCACGCTGCCGACGGGCATCCAAGGCCCGTTTTTCAACGACGAATTTGGCGATGTACTGGGTAATATCTACGCGCTGCAGGGCGAGGGTTTTCTCTACTCGGACCTCAAGACCCAAGCCGACCGCATTCGCCAGCGCCTGCTGCAAGTACCGAACATCGCCAAAGTTGAATTGATCGGCGCGCAGGAAGAAAAGCTGTGGATCGAAATATCTAATGTCCGGCTGGCGGCGCTGGGACTCGACCCGCAAACCGTATTTGCCGCCATCCAGCAGCAAAACGCGGTGGTGTCCGCCGGCGCCTTCGAGACCGCTACCGATAAAATCCAGCTGCGGGTCTCGGGCGGTTTTGACTCCACCGAGCAGGTCCGCGATCTGGTGCTGCGCACGGGTGCGCGCAGCCTGCGCTTGGGTGATATTGCGCGGGTCTGGCGCGGCTACGCCGACCCACCCTCACCCAGCATGCGTTACGGGGGTCGTCCGGCCCTGGGCTTGGGTATCGCGATGAGCGCGCGCGGCAATATCGTTGATCTGGGGCGGGACCTCGACGTCGCGCTGCGCGCCATCCGCGCCGACCTGCCGGTAGGCTTAGAACTCAATACCGTGTGCGACCAGCCGGTGACGGTAAAAAAAGCGCTCAGAGAATTTCTGCACTCCCTCGCAGAAGCAGTGCTCATCGTTTTGGCGGTGAGTCTGGCGTCGCTAGGTTGGCGCGCCGGGCTGGTCGTGGCGCTGTCGATACCCGCCGTGTTGGCGATCACCTTCTTGTGCATGTATCTGCTGGATATCGGCCTCCACAAAATCTCGCTGGGCGCGTTGATACTCTCGCTGGGCCTGCTGGTAGACGATGCCATCATTGCCGTGGAAATGATGGCGGTAAAAATGGAACAGGGCTGGGATCGCGTCCGCGCGGCGAGCTTTGCCTATCGCACAACGGCCTTCCCCATGTTGACCGGAACACTGGTGACCGCCGCCGGTTTTTTGCCCATCGCCACCGCGCAGTCCACTACCGGGGAGTACACCCGGGCCATTTTTCAAGTCACCGTCATTGCGCTGCTGGTGTCGTGGTTTGCGGCGGTGGTGTTTATTCCCTGGTTAGGCTACCACCTGCTGCCCGAGCGCCAGGCGCACGGTACCGCGACCGCTGAGGGGGTTTATCAAACGCGCTTTTATCGGCGCTTCCGCGCGGTCGTGAGCGCCTGTATAACCCACCGGATTAAGGTGGTGGTGGCCACAGTGCTGCTGTTAGGGGCGTCGGTGGTCGCTTTTCGCTGGGTGCCGCAACAGTTTTTCCCGGCCTCGAGCCGCCCCGAACTCATCATCGACCTGCGGCTCACGCAGGGTGGCTCGATCGCTGCGACCGCCGCGGCAGTGGGACGTTTGGAGGCAATGCTCGCCGTCGAGCCCGAGGTCAAAAGCTATGTGAGCTATGTGGGCGTTGGCAGCCCGCGCTTCTACTTGCCGCTCGACCAGCAGCTGCCGGCCGATAATTTTGCTCAAGTGGTCGTGTTAACAGGCGGTAGCTTAGAACGAGAGCGTGTGCGAACCCGGCTTATGGCAGCGCTCAGGCGCGAATTCCCCGCGCTGTGGACCAACATCACTCGGCTGGAAAATGGCCCGCCGGTGGGTTTCCCCGTCCAGTTTCGGGTGGGCGGTGAAGACATCCCCACCGTACGGCGCTACGCGGCCGAGGTGGCCGCCATCATGCGCAGCAATCCTCATTTAATCGATGTGCAGTTCAATTGGGACGAGCCCTCCAAGGTCACCCGCATAGTGGTTGACCAAGAGCGCGCACGACTGGTGGGATTGTCCTCGCAGGACGTCGCGCAATTTCTGCATAACTCGCTCAACGGTACCTCGGTCAGTTACCAGCGCGACGGCGATCGGCTGGTCGAGGTGTTGGTGCGGGGGCCAGCCGAGGAACGCGCCAAGCTCTCGTTATTGTCCGATTTAACCGTTCCCACGCCGATGCATCAGCGCGTGCCGCTCGCGCAATTCGCGCGCGTCGAATACGACTTCGAGCCTGGCGTGGTGTGGCGCCGCAACCATCTGCCGACCATCAGCGTGCGCGCCAATCTGCGCGACAGCGCCCAGGCGCCACAGGTAACCGCCCAGATTGACCCGCTGTTGGCCCCGCTGCGCGCCCGCTTACCACCCGGTTATGCCATTGAGATCGGCGGGGCGGTGGAGGAAGCCGCGCGCGGCCAGCGCTCAGTCGCGGCGGGTGCGCCGCTGTTTTTGGTCACCGTGTTCACGGTCCTGATGCTCCAACTGCAGAGTTTCCAACGCGTGTTGTTGGTGGTCGCCAGCGCCCCCCTAGGCTTTATTGGGGTGACGGTATTCCTGTTGATTTTCAATCTGCCGTTTGGGTTTGTTGCGATGCTGGGCACCATCGCCCTGAGCGGCATGATCATGCGTAATTCTTTGATCCTCATCGACCAGATAGAGCAGGACATTGCGCTGGGCCAGACGCCTTTCCAGGCGGTAGTCGAGGCCACGGTGCGGCGTTGCAGACCGATAGTCTTGACCGCCGCCGCCGCGGTGCTGGCGATGGTCCCGCTCATCAGCAACGCTTTTTTCGGACCGATGGCGGTCGCTATCATGGGTGGGTTGATCTTTGCTACCGTGCTCACGCTGGTATCGCTGCCAGCCCTGTACGCCGTTTGGTTTCGCATCGAGGCTTCCCCCACTGAGGTGCCTAAGGAGCACTAGCGTGCGCGCTGTTGGTTCGGCTGAACGCGCCACGGCGCGGGGGCGGGTAGCCCTCACGCTAGCGCTGCTACTGGCCTTGCTCCCGGGTCTCGGGGGGGCCGTGTGCGTGCGCGACGAACCCGGCACGCTGTGGGATTTCGAGGGCACGCTGGCGGCTGAACTGCGCGTGCGCATGACCCTAGTGTTTAGCGGTGAGCAGGTTCAAGGCATGTATTTTTACGCCAACCAGTTGCGGGATATTTCACTCAAAGGGCAGCTGCGTAACGCGCAGGATTTGGTCCTCAATGAGCTGGATGCGACGGGTGCCGTGACGGCGCGCTTCGTCGCGCATTTCCCGCAGCGCGACCCCGGCAGCACCTATGGCGATAGCCTACTCACCTGCGATGTCATCGCCGGCACGTGGCAAAAACTCGATGGCGGCCCAGCGTTACCGGTGTACCTCACCACGAGCAGCGCGGTCACCGGCAGCCTGGAGCACCGTTACCTCGCGGCGTTGGGCGTGCGCGACGACAAACTGATCAACGACGGCGCGGAGCGCTTCTGGCGGGCGGTCAAGGCCGCCGACCGGCCGGTGGTCGCGGCGCAAATCGCGTACCCGATCACGGTGAACTTGGCGGGTCGCCGCCTGCGCCTGCAGACCCCGGCGGAACTACTAAGCCATTACGATGCTATTTTTACCGAGACTTTCCGGGCGACGATCCTCAAGGCGATGCCGCGTAATCTTTTCGTTCGTGACCAAGGCGCGATGCTGGGCCACGGCGCGGTGTGGTTTGGGGCAAATGGCAAAGCAATTGCGCTCGCTAATTAAACTAAGGCGTCTAATCCTGGCGCGGCCGAGCGCCGCGGCGGCGGCCAACCACTGGGCGGGGTCATTGCCATGAATCTCGACCTTGATCACGGCAAGCTGTTGGTGTTCGTGATCGGCTTCGTGGTTTTTTTTGCGCTCGAAACCTACGCCCCCGCGCGCGTCTGGCGTCAGTCGCGCTGGCGGCGGCTGGGCTTCCATAGCGCGGTGAGCTTTTTCAACACGGTCATGACCCGCCATCTGATTTATGTGCCCTCGCTGCTGTGGGCGGTGTACGTCGAGGAGCAAGGCTATGGTCTGGCCCGCTGGTGGGGCTTGGTGGGGGTGTTGGAAATCCTCGCTGCGGTCGTGGTGCTCGATGGGTTCGATTATTTTTGGCATCGCGCCAATCACCGCGTGCGCTTTTTCTGGCGTTTCCATAAAGCCCATCATGCAGATACGGCCTTGGACTTAACCACGGTGTTGCGTTTCCACCCGGGAGAACTGCTGTTGTCGGCCGGTATGAAGGCCGTGTGGATTTTGGTGTGGGGCCCGACCGTGGTCGCGTGGTTTTTGTTCGAGACCTTGGTCAGCCTGTGTGCGCAGTTTCATCACAGCAACGTGGATTTTCCGGAGACAGTGGAGCGCTATCTATCGTGGGTGCTCGTCACCCCACGGTTTCATGCCGCGCACCACGCGGTGGACCAGCGCTATGGCAACCGAAATTTCTCGACAATTTTTAGTTTCTGGGACCATCTTTTTGGGAGCTACGCGCGGCCGGCGGACGGGGGTGCTACCACCAACGCAGAGCACGCCCTAGGCCTACCCGAGGGGCGCGCTCTGGCCTTCTCTGCGCTGGCGTGGGTGACGGAACCGTGGGCGGCGCGTAATCTCTCGCTAAGCCGCCTCCAGCCGCGTCCCATAGTGCCTGACTGAGCGCGGGTTTGGCGCCTCGGCCTACGTCTAAAATCTAACAAGTCCTTGGAGCATTATCATGAAAATCCTCACCATCCTGCTACTCGCCCTACCACTGTCGGTTTTCGCTGCTGAGCACAGCGGGTCGCCGGCGAACACAGCCGACGAGCATGCGGGTGAAGCGGCCACCAGCAAAGACACCGCCGCAGTTAAAGGCACGGCCGCAGCGACCAAGGACAAAGCCGCCGCGCCGGCCGACAAAGCCGCCGCGCCGGCCGAACACGCCGGTGCGCCGGCCGAACACGCCGGTGCGCCGGCCACCAAGACACCCTGATCCGGTGTCAATAGCCGCTCTCACCGCCACCACCCGGGCGGTGCGCGGCGGACTATTGGGCGCGCTAGTGTGTGCTTGCTCGCTGGCGGCGGCCGCGCCGAGCGCGAGCCTTGGGAGCGCGCCCGAGCAGCCCCGATTTTTTGTGGAAGACATCAAAGCTGCCATGATGGCTCACATTGCTAAACGGGCTGATGCGCAAGGCGTGTTCCACCTGCGCGATGAGAAAACCGGGGAGATACTTCATCTCAAGTTCGTGGTCATCCACGACCCGGTTCGGGTGATCGGCGGCAGCACTTATTTTGCCTGCACCGATTTCCACGTGCAGGGCGATGAGAAAAAACTCTACGACCTGGATTTCTGGATGAATCCCCAAACGGGGGAGCTCAAAGTTTACGCTGAGAAAATTCACAAGGAGCCACGCAAGTCCTTGCTCTACGGTTGGTACAAGTACCCTCGCTATACTTTTGTCAATGATCGGGTGGTCTCCCTCTATTAAGCGGCGACGGCGCACTGAGCGACCGGCCACCCACCTCGCGCGCTGCGAGCCACGGACATTCCCCCCCATCGGCACCGTACCAAGAGGGTTCTTACATGCAAAAAAAACGCTTGGGCCATAGTGCTCTGGAAGTCACCGACCTGTGCCTGGGCACGATGACCTGGGGCGAACAAAACTCGGCGCACGAAGCCCACGCGCAGATCGAATACGCCCTGGCAGCGGGCATTAATTTCATCGACACCGCCGAGATGTACCCGGTGCCGCCCGGCCGGGAAACCCAAGGACGCACCGAAACCATCCTCGGCGAGTGGCTGGCCAAGTACCCCGCACGGCGCGCGGAATTCATTCTGGCGTCGAAAATTGCGGGTCCAGGGCGGCGAGATTGGATCCGTGATGGGGACACTAAAGTTTCGGCCAAAACTATCCCGTGGGCGATCGACGACAGCCTGCGGCGCCTGCACACCGACCATATTGACCTGTACCAAATCCACTGGCCGGACCGCAACGTGCCGATGTTTGGTGCTTGGCAGTTTGACGTCGCTAAAGAGAAAGACACCACTCCCATCTTGGAGCAAATTCAAGCGCTGTCGGCGGCCATCACGGCGGGCAAGATTCGGGCGTATGGCTTATCGAATGAAACCTGCTTCGGGATCTGCGAGTTTGCGCGCCTGGCACGTGAAAACGGCTTGCCGGCCCCGGCGTCGATCCAGAACGGCTACAACTTGGTGATTCGTACTTTCGATGGCGATCTGGCCGAGGCCAGTCATCGTTTGCAGGTGCCGCTGCTGGCCTACTCGCCGCTCGCCATGGGCTTGCTGAGCGGTAAATACATGACCGCGGAGGGGGTAGTCGCGCCCTTCGACCGAGCACCGGCAGCGGACATCGCCGACGCCCGGCTGGGCAAATATCCTAAGTTTGGGGACCGCTACAAGCGGCCCCGTGCGTTGCTGGCGGCCGCCGAATACGACCGCCTCGCGCGCCGCCATGGGCTTAGCCCCGTGGCGCTCGCGTTAGCGTTTGTCCGGCAGCGGTTTTTTGTTGCCTCGACCATCCTTGGGGCGACCAGCGTGGCGCAGTTGCAGGCGCAGGTGGCGGCCGCCAGCGTTACCCTCTCGCCAGCAGTGTTGAGCGAGATTGAGGGGGTCCACAGCGTCTATACCAGCCCTGCCGGTCAGTAGCCCGGCGGTGGCGAGGTGCCGGGCGGGGGATAGGTCGGCGCGCCCGCGGGCGGCGGAACCGCCGCGCCCTGCGGGGAGGGCGCGTAGTAGGGGGCGGGCGCGACACTTTGGACGCGGGGCACGGCCCCGGCCGGCACGGGTACCTGATGACCCTTCGCGTACATGCACTGCACGTAAGCACCATCAAGGCGGGCCTGCGCCGAATTACCCGAGCTTGCGTAGGCCTCGGTGCCCGCCGCGCTGCCGATGAGTAGACCACCGCCCGCGCCCAAGGCGGCACCCATCGCAGCGTCGCCGGAGGCGGCACCCAAGAGGGCGCCGGCCGCCGCCCCCACCAGCGTACCGACCGCTGCACTGTTAACGCCGCTGTCTGCGGCGGTCTGGCCCGCGGTGGTACCGCTCTGCGTGTTCGCATAGGAACGGCAACTCAGGTCGTCGGCTTGAAACTTGTCAAAGCTCGCGTTGGTGCCGGGCAGCGCCATCACGCTGGGGCCGCTAGGATAGGTGGCGCAGCCGGCAAGCCCGCCGAGTGCCAGGGCGGTGAGCGCAATCCCTAAACCTGATTTCATTCCATAGCTCCTCATTACAGCTGTTTTCAACGTGCGGCGACGGGCGGCAGGCTGCGCGGATCTACCGGCACCCACTGCTGTTGGCACTCCGCGACATACGGATGGTAGCCAGCCGGTTTAGGGCAGTAGAACCACAGCTGCGCCGCGGCGAGCGTTTCCACCGGGTCTGGCACCTCCCGCTGGACATACACCGGGGGCGTTTGCTGCACGACGACGGGCGGCGAGTTCTCGATGATCACCGTGCGCGGGGTGTCGTAAAAGGGCTGGTAGTACGGCCACGGTGACCCCCACGCTGGGCCGCCGAAGTACAGGCCAAACTGCGAGACGGGGCGACCGTAGTAGCCTCCACGATAACCCCCGCCCCAGCCGCCGCCCCAGTAGCCGCCGCCGCCCCAGTAGCCGCCGCCCCAGTAGCCACCGCCGTGATGGCCACCGCCACCGCGACCGCCGTGATGGCCACCACCGCCACCGCCACCGCCGTGATGGCCACCACCGCCACCGCCACCGCCGTGATGGCCACCACCACCGCCGCCACCACCGCCACCGCCACCGCCGCCACCACCGCCACCGCCACCGCCGTGATGGCCACCGCCACCGCCGGCCAGCACCGTACCGGCAGTAAGGCTGAGCAGGCCGATGGCCGCCAGGGTCGTGATCAATCTTTTACTCATGTTCGTGGCTCCGTTCTGGCGTCGACACACTGACAGCGCGGGGGGTGGTAGCGCGATGGCCCGCGATCCCGGTGCCCGTTTCCCACACAGTATGGGAGGGGTGCGTTGAACGCTGACTGAACAATCGTTCAGACCGGTCATCCGCTGCGCTTATACTCGCCTTCAGGCACACGCTAGGGGAGAAAGTTCCATGGCCGAATCGCAGTTTCAAGTGGTGTTCGCCGGGCGGCTGGTGCCCGGCGCGGATCCCACCGAGGTGCGCGGCGCGCTCGCCCGCTTGTTTAAGACCGAGCCCGCCAAAATTGGCGGGCTGTTCACCGGTCAGCCGGTCGTCGTCCGCAAAGGCTTGGACGAAAACACCGCCCGGCAATATCAAGCGGCGATGGCCAAGGCCGGTGCGCTCGCAGAGGTGGCGATAATGCGTGGGGCCAACGCGGAACCCCCGCCCGCCCCCGCACTGGCGACCCCGCCCGCCCTAGCCCCTCCGGCCCCGGCCGTTGCGCGCGCATTGACCCATCCGCCCATCGCACCCGACCTGCTCCTTGCCGCCGCTGGTGTGCTGCTGGTTGAGCCGCTTGCGGTGCCGGCGCCGCTCATTGATACCGCCCATCTGCGCGTGGCCGCCGTGGGCACGCTGCTGGCCGAGGCCGCGATGCTCGAGCCGCCCTATGTCGACCTCGCTGGGATCAGCCTTGAGCCCACCGGCACGTGGTTGTCTAACCCGCCCCCTGTGCCCGACGCGCAGTTTGATCTCAGCGCTTTGGCGCTGCTCGATTAAGGTCGCAGCCAAGTCGCCACGGCATTGGAGTTGGGATATGAACAGGTTCGCTAAAACGCTGCTGTGGCTGGTTTTCATCGGCTTGGCCGGGCTAAGCGTTTATTTATGGATTGGGGATGAACAGCCCAAACTCGCGCCGCTGTCCGCGCCGGTCGGGGAGAGCGAGGCCGCGCGCCCGCTCAGTCCACCCGCGCCGGCCGGCGTTATTTTTGTGCCGCCGCCCGAGGCACTCGCCGACCCCGCGCTTCCTGCCGCCGCCGAGCGCGATGCCGCCCTGACCAACCTGGGCCAAGCCGCGCTGGGCGCAGCCCTGTTTGCTGAGTTTTTCGAATCCACCGGCATCGTGCGGCGCATCGTGGTGAGTGTGGATGCGCTGCCAGCGCCTAAGCTGGCGCTGAAGGACCGGCTGCTGCGCGCGGTGCCGGGCCAGTTTGCGGTGGAGGGGGGGGATGCTGCCCCGCGGCGCAGCCCACGCAATGACGCACGCTATGGGCCGCTGGTGGACGCTTTCGCGCAGCTCGATACGGCCGCGTTGCTGGCGCATTACCGCCAGTGGTATCCACTGTTTCAACAGGCCTACGCCGAAATTGCCGATCCTCGTGCGCTGTTTAACAACCGGCTGATCGCCGTCATCGACCAGTTGTTGGCGGTTAAAATCCCCGCCAGTCCACCGCGTTTGGTGCGCCCCGGGGTCTACTATCGCTACGCCGATGCGGCGCTTGAAGCGCAGGGCGTGGGGGCCAAAATGCTCTTGCGCCTGGGGCCTGCCAACGCCGCCCGCGTGCAAAACAAACTGCAAGAGTTCCGCGCCGGGCTCACGGCTGCGCCGTAAGCCAGCCTTAAGCGCACCGGGCGCTGGCCGCGCGGGCCTTAAGCGGCGCTGAGATGGAAACCGGCGTAGCCCTGCGCCACCACCTCTCGACATTGGTCCGCGTAGGCGGGAAAGCCAATATAGGGCATGAAAACCCGCGGTTTGCCGGGCACATTCGCGCCGAGGTACCAAGAGTTGCAGGAGTACAGCAGGGTGGCGCTGGCGACGGCGTCCACGTGACCCACCCAAGTCTGCTCGGCGCCAGGCTGCGGTTCGATGTGCTGCAGGTCCTGTGCCCGCAGGTGCGCTAAACACTCGGCGATGAAATCCACGTGCTGCTCGATGGACATCACCATATTGGTGAGCACCGAGGGGCTGCCCGGACCGCTGATGGTAAAGAAATTAGGAAAGCCCGCAGACATCAGACCCAAGTAGGTAATTGGGCCGGCCGACCATTTCTCTTTTAGCGTCTTGCCGCCCCGACCGCGGATGTCGATACGCTCGAGCGAGCCGGTCATCGCATCGAAGCCCGTGGCGTAGATGATGGCGTCTACCGTTAAGGTCTGACCGGCGGCGCGCAGCCCGGTTGGGGTGATTTCTTCAATCCCCTGCTGGCTCACATCGATCAGGGTCACGTTTTCGCGGTTGAAGGTTTCGTAATAGCCGGTATCCACGCAGATACGCTTGCAGCCCAGCATGCCCTTGGGGGCGAGCAGTTCGGCGACCGCCGCGTCCTTGACCACCGTGCGAATTTTACCGCGCACGTATTCAGCGGCTAATTGATTGGTCTGCGCGTTGGTCAGTAAATCGGCGAACGCGCCGTATATGGGCAATCCGCCGAGGGCCCAGCGGCGGTCCATCTCAGCCTGAATCTGCTCGGGGGTCAGTTCGCTCGCCGCCTTGTCGTTCAAGTGGATGTCGAAGGCCAAGGGCTGCGCCAGGCCGCGGGCGCGTAGTGCGTCGTAATTGGTTTTGGTGGCGTCGCGCATCGCCGCGTCGAGTGGGGTGTTATGCGCCGGCACGGAGTAACTGGCGGTCCGCTGCAGCACGTACAGGTGCTTGGCCTCTTGCGCAATGAACGGAATGGACTGAACGGACGACGACCCCGTGCCGATAATCGCGACCGTCTTGCCGGTGAAATCCACGCCCTCGTGCGGCCATTTGCCGGTGTGGTAGGTGGCGCCGGTATAGGATTCGCGGCCGGGAAACTCGGGCATATTGGCCGCGGACAGGCAGCCGGTGGCCATGATGCAGTGACGCGCGATGGTGGTGTCGCCGGCGGTGCTCGTGAGCGCCCACAGGCCCGTGGTCTCATCGAAGTGGGCGCTGGCCACCCGCGTGTCGTAGACCATGTGCTCGCCCAAATTAAACCGCGCGATCACATGATTGAGGTAGCGCATGAGTTCGGGCTGGGTGGCGTAACGCTCCGACCAATCCCACTCCTGGGCCAGCGCGGCGGAGAATTTATAGGAGTACTCCATGCTTTCGATGTCGCAGCGCGCGCCCGGATAGCGATTCCAGAACCAGGTGCCGCCAGCGCCGCTGCCGGCTTCTAGGATGCGCGCGCTGAAGCCCTGCTGGCGCAGACGGTGCAGCATGTAGAGTCCGGCAAAACCGGCGCCAACGATAACCGCGTCTAGCGGTGCGATAGGTTTGGAAGTCGTCATGGTCGATGCTCGGGCGTGCGGTGGTTGCTGGGTAGTACGGGCCTTCCGGCGGACTGCGGCGCCGGCTTGGACGCGGATTATCAAGCCTGCCTTAACATTACGCTAGTCAGGCCTCGCCAGACCTGCGGGCACCCGCTTCAAGGCCCCACGATGGCGAGTAGTTCGTGCAACTGGCCGATGGTGTGCTGGGGCGCCACGCTTGCGCGTCCCGCCTGCAGCGGCGGCGGCATGCCGACATTGCGGACGAGCGCGGTTTGCATGCCCATGGCCGCGGCACCTTCGATATCGTGTTCGGGGGAGTCGCCGACAAACAAAATCTCGGCGGCTGGCAGCCCAGACTTGCGCCGGCAGTGTTCAAAGAACCCGCGATGGGGCTTGCAGGACTGCGCCTCCTCGGAGCTGGTCCAATGGTCGAGCAACGGGCCTAAGGCCTCGCGGGCGACGAGGGCGGTGAGCAGGTCGTCGTCGATGTTGGAGACGATGGACACATACAGACCGCGCGCGCGGAGCGCCTTGAGGGTCGCCAGACAATCCGATTTCAGTTCCAGCGAGCCAAAGACGCCGGTCTGGTGCGCCTCCAGATACCAGTGCGTCAAGGCGTCGTCCGCACGCTGACCCACCAGCTCCACGCAGTGCTCAAAGGCCTCGCGAAACAGGTCGCGGTGCAGGTAATAGGTTTTCTGCCCGTAGCTCGCGCTCAGGGCGGCCAGCGCCACGCCATAGGCCTTTTTGAGGGGGCGGGCGTCGGCAAGCCCCAGCCGGGCAGCGGCGCTGGTCAGTAATTCCGCGTGCTGTCGTGGCACCTGACGATAGCTAAAAAGCGTCCCGCCGAGGTCAAAAAAAACTCCCTTGATTGGTCTCACAACGATCCCTCTTGGCGGCTGGCCGCACAGTATACTCAGGCTCTATTCGGGGTAAATCGGGTCGTTATACTGGCGCGGCGCGCGGGGTGCCGGGCGTCTTAAGGAGAGCACGATGCGGTTTGGCTTAATGACGGCTGCAAGCTTAGAGGGGCTGCACCTCGAGGAGATAATCGCCACCGCGCGGCAGGCCGAGGCGGCGGGTTTCGACAGCCTGTGGATGGCCAATATTTTCTCGCTCGATGCCATCTCAACCCTAGGGCTAGTGGGGCGTGAGACCCAGCGCATTGAGCTCGGCACGGCGGTCACGCCAACCTATCCCCGCCATCCGGTTGCCATGGCGCAACAGGCGCTCACCACGGCACAGGCGTGCAGCAATCGCTTCGTGCTGGGGCTGGGGGTGTCGCACCGGGCCGTCATCGAGGACCTTTTCGGGCTGTCTTTCGCGCAACCGGCGCGCCATATGCGCGAATATCTAGCAGCGCTGCGGCCGCTGCTGCGGGGCGAGGTGAGCCGCCACGTGGGCGCCGAATTCCAGCTGAAAAACGCCCAATTTCGCGTGCCGAACGTGCCCGATGTACCGGTCGTGGTGGCGGCGTTGGGCCGGCACATGCTGCGGCTCACCGGTGAACTGGCGGACGGCACCAGCACCTGGATGGTCGGGCCGGTGACGATGAAAAACCACATCGTGCCGCAACTCATGGCCGGTGCGCTCGCCGCGGGCCGTCCCGCGCCACGGGTGATCGGCGGGTTTCCCGTCGTGCTGACCACGCGCGTGGACGCAGCGCGTGCGCAGCTGGCCCGGCTATTAGCCATGTACGGGCAACTGCCGAGCTATCGCAGCATGCTCGATCGCGAAGGTCTGGCCGACCCCGCGGAGATTGCGCTGGTCGGCGATGAGGCCGCGCTGCGGGTGGGCTTGCAGCGTTTGCGCGACAGCGGCGTGACCGATTTCAACGCCGCGATAATTCCCGTTGAGGTGGGCGCCTACGCGCGCACCTTCGATTTTTTAGCGGCCGTGCGCCACGAATTTAGCTGACCACCTCAGGGTGTCGGCGCCACAATTTCGACAGGGGAGTCCATGACCGAGATCCAGCCGTTTCGATTTGCCGTGCCAGAGCGCGCGCTGACCGAACTCAAAAGCCGTTTGGCCCACACCCGCTGGCCCGAACGCGAGACCCCTAACGACTGGAGCCAAGGGGTCCCGCTGGCCTATCTGCAGGAACTCTGCGCCTACTGGGGCGCGGCTTACGACTGGCGGCGCTGTGAGACGCGGCTGAACTACTGGCCCCAGTTCCGCACCGAAATTCAGGGGCTTGCGATCCAGTTTATGCACGTCCGCTCGCCGGTGGCCAACGCCTTGCCGGTGGTCATGACCCACGGCTGGCCGGGTTCGGTCGTCGAGTTCTTGAAAGTGGTCGGGCCGTTAAGCGACCCGGCTGCCCACGGCGGCGACCCCCGTGATGCCTTTCATATCGTGTGTCCTAGCCTGCCCGGGTTTGGCTTTTCCGGCAAACCCACGGCGCCTGGCTGGACCACCCAGCGCATCGGTAGCGCCTGGGGGGAACTGATGGCCCGCTTGGACTATCCGCGCTACGTCGCGCAGGGCGGCGATTGGGGCTCGATGGTCACCCACAGCATGGCCCTCACCGAAACCGAACACTGCGCTGCCATCCACGTCAACATGCCGTTGGTGGCGCCCACCCCCGAGTCGCGCAACAACCTCACGCCCGCCGAACAGCGCGCCATCGCGCAGGGCAAGCAGTATTGGGAATGGGATTCAGGTTATTCCAAACAACAGAGCACCCGCCCGCAGACGGTGGGTTACGGGCTGGTGGATTCTCCCAGCGGCCAGGCGGCGTGGATAGTCGAGAAATTTTGGGCTTGGACGGACTGCAACGGGCATCCAGAGAACGCGCTAAGCCGCGATGAATTACTGGACAACGTCATGATGTATTGGCTGCCCGCCGCCGCCGCATCCTCGGCGCGGCTGTACTGGGAAAGCTTCGGGGCGAAGGCCAGCCCCCGGCTGCCCATCGATTTGCCGGTCGCGGTGAGCATCTACCCCCGCGAGATTTTTCGCCCCTCGCGTCGTTGGGCGCAGGCACGCTACAGCAACCTCATGCACTACAACGTGTTGGAGAAAGGCGGCCATTTTGCCGCCTTCGAGCAGCCCGAGATATTTGTGGAGGAGCTGCGCACCGCCTTCCGCGCGCTGCGCTGAGGCCCGCCCACCCTGGTGCCTCAGGTAATGGTGCTGCCGCCGTCGATGACAAAATTTTGGCCGGTGGTGAAGCTGCCGGCGCGGCTGGCGAGATACACGGCGATGCCGGCCAGTTCGTCTGGCTCGCCGATCCTGCGCAACGGGTCGTTGGCGGTGCGCTTGGCCAGCAGGCTTGGATTCTCCCACAGCGTGCGGGCGAAGTCGGTGCGGATGAGGCCGGGGGAAATCGCGTTGACGCGCACATTGTGCGGGCCATTTTCCACCGCCAGATTGCGCACCAACTGGAGGTCGGCCGCTTTGGAGATGCAGTAGGCACCGAGCTTATCGTGGCCTTTCAGGCCGCCCACCGAGGACACCAGTATCACCGCGCCGTCACGCCGGGCGATCATCTGCGGCAAGACCATCTGCGTGAGCCAATGATTGGCGATGATGTTCACCCCGAGAATTTTCTCGAAGGCGTCGTCGGGTAAATCGCGCATCGAGCCGTAATAGGGATTGACGGCGGCGTTGCACACTAGAATATCGATGCGCCCTAGTCGTTCGAGGGTGGTCGCGACCAGTCTTTCCAACGCGGCTTTATCGCCAATATTCGCCGGGATGGCGAGCGCGCTGCCTGCGGCGCCGCCCAGTTCGGCGTTGATCGACGCCGCCACTTGGTCGCAGGCGTCGGCCTTACGGCTGCAAATCACGACGCTGGCGCCGTGGTGCGCCATGGCGGTGGCGATGCTGCGCCCGATGCCTTTGGTGGAGCCGGTAATTAAAGCCACCTTGCCGGTAAGATCGAATAAGTTGCTGACCATGGGAATGACGCTGCTCCACGCCTAGTAGGGGCAGAAAATTATCGGGGCTGTGTAGTGCAAACGCTAGCGCAGTCGGTGCCGCGAGGATTTTGCATGTTTGTGATCAACCCGCGCCTGAGTCTGCCGGACCACGAAATCGTGATCGAGGCGATCCGTGCGCAGGGCGCTGGCGGCCAGAACGTCAATAAAGTGGCCTCGGCCGTGCATCTGCGTTTCGCTATTCAAGCCTCGTCGTTGCCCAGCGCACTCAAGGCCCGTCTGCTCGCCCACCGCGATCGGCGCATCACGACCGAGGGCGTGGTGGTGATCAAGGCGCAGCGCCACCGCACGCAGGAGCGTAACCAGGAGGATGCGCTGGCGCGCCTGCGTGAGCTCATCCTCGCGGCTAATTTTATCGCTAAACCCCGTAAGCCCACGCGCCCAACCCGGGGTTCACAGCAGCGACGGCTAGACACCAAAGCACTGCACGCGCGTACCAAAGCGCTGCGGGGGCGGGCGGAAGAATAAGTCTGGCCATGGCCCTTGGCTTGCGTTTGAGCTTAGGGATGGGTAATTCTGCCCCCGGACTCACTGCGACCCATTGCGCACGCCGGTTGGGGGCGCTGGGACATTATTTCACGGTGGCGCACGCACCCGGTGCCGCTGTAAACGCACAGACAAAAAGGTTCTTGCTCAATGAAAAATGCCGACAAGCTGTTAAAAGACCTACTCGACCGCGAGGCCATTCGGGAACTCCCGGCACGCTATTGCGACTGCGTCTGGCGCAACGATATTGCGGGGCTCGTGCAACTGTTTGCACCCGACGGTCGCTTCAGTCTGGCGACCGCCACGCAGACCCTTGCCGCGCAGGGCCACGCCGATCTGCAGGCCTTTTATGTGCGTGGTCTGGCCATCACCCCACGCCCCTACATCCATAATCAGGTGGTGGAACTCGGTAAAAAAGGGCATGCGGTGGGGCGCTGTTCTTTGGAACTGCGGAGCGCCAGGCGTGATATGGAATGGCTGGGGGCCGGGTATTATCTGGACCATTACGTGAAGCTCAAAGGCGTATGGAAATTCGCGAGCCGCGAATTCACCGCGCTTAAGATGCTGGAGGAACCGGCGCCGGCCGTCGTGAGCGTCAAGCGCCGGGCAGCCGAAGTCGGGGCCAGCAAGACCGCCCCCGCCGCGAGCGCAAGCCCGCGCGTCAGGCGCGCAAAAGCCCAACCGGCCGCCGCCAGCTAGGCCCCGCTGCCCCCGCCGAATTCGTTATCAAGCTAGGCGCGGTTGACCGGGGCGACGCTGGCGTTGGATCAAGACGACGGCGAGCAGCATGGCCACGACGTTGAGCGCGGCTGACCACTCAAAGGCGGCGGCGTAGCTCCCGGTCGAGTCGTAAATCCAACCCGCAACCCACGGGCCGACCGCCGCCGGGGACGCGGCAATGGCGAAAATTGCGCCTACCACGCTGGCCACGTGGGCGCGCCCAAAGAGGTCTGCGCACAGCGGTGCCAACACGGTCACCCCGCCCCCGTAACCACAGCCGAAAAGCACGGCGGCCGCCCACAGCAGGTATAGGCCGTCGGCCGCGGCGAAGGCGAGGAACGCAGCGCCCTGCAGGGCGAAGATCGCGACCAAGGTGGGCAAGTGCCCGAGGCGGTCCGACGCCAAGCCGCACATCAGCCGCCCGCACACCCCGCCGATGCCGATGGCGCTGATCACCGAGGCGGCGGCCACTTTGTTCAGCCCCAAATCCTCCGCGTAGGCGGCCGCGTGCACGAAGGGGACGAATACGGCCAGCCAGGTCAGGAGATAAATTGCTATCAGCATCAGAAAAGGCTCGGTCCATATGACCTCCCGCACGGTCGAGCCGTACGCGAGGGCGGCTGCGGATGGCGGTGTGGCATCGCCGTCTGGCCACAGCCGCAGGGTTTCGGGATCGCGAACCATATAGCGCGCGGCCACCAGCATCAGCACGGCACTCAGGAGCGCAAGGCTGCCCAGCGTGACCCGCCAACCCGCCGCGGCGACGGCCATGGCGGCGAGCGCCGGCACCAAAAAATTGCCGAAGCTGGTGCCGCTGGAGGCCAGCGCTACCGCGAAGCCGCGTCGGCGCGTAAACCAGCGGGCCACGGTGGCATTACACGGAACCCACGCCACGCTCATCCCCAGCGCCGCCAGCACGCCCAACGTGAGGTTGATCTGCCAACGGGCGGTGACCAGCGCGCTCAAGCCCCAGCCCGCCCCGAGCAGCACCGCGCCGGTGGTAATCACCGCGCGCGGGCCGTAGCGGTCGGTGGCGCGGCCGGTCACGGCGCTCATCACGCTGTAACCGAAGACGTACAAACAGTAGGGCAGCGCGGTGTCGGCCCGGCTCCAGCCGAGTTCGCTCGCCATGCCGGTGACAAACACCCCGTAACTGAATTGCAGGCCATAGGAGAGGAACAAGACGGAGAAAGCCGCCGCAATCACTACCCAACCGTAGAAAACCCGCGCGGGGGGCAGCGTTGATGTACTCAATGACAGACCTCAGCAGCGGGTGGCACGAAGATTGGCACAGTAGCCGAGCCCACCACCGCCTGCCATCGCCGCAGCGCGCGCGGGGGGTGAAATAACAATCTACAAATGCGTTTCGATTCGCGACAATAGGCCGCCGCGCTTAACGTGGCCCATCGGTTAACGCAGTAAGGAGAGTCTTTATGAACGGCGCTGAAGCCTTGGTCACGGTGATGGTGCGCAGCGGCGTTGAACTGTGCTTGGCCAATCCCGGCACCTCCGAAATGCAGTTGGTGGCGGCGGTCGACAAAATCCCCGGTCTGCGGCCGGTGCTGGCGCTGTATGAGGGGGTGGTTACCGGAGCCGCTGACGGCTACGCCCGACTAGCGGGTAGGCCCGCCTGCACCTTGCTGCATTTGGGACCGGGTCTCGCCAACGGGGTGGCCAATCTGCATAACGCCCGCAAGGCAAACTCGCCGGTCATCAACGTGGTGGGCGACCATGCCACCTACCATCTGGGTTTTGATGCGCCGCTGACCTCGGACATCGAGGGTATTGCCCGCCCGGTATCGCGCTGGGTGCGAACCAGCAGCGATGCCGCCAGCCTCGCCGCCGATGGCGTGCAGGCCGTGGCCGCGGCGGGGCGCCTGCCGGGCGGGGTTACCACGCTGATTGTGCCGGCCGACGCCGCCTGGAGCGAACTGCCCGCGGACTACGCGCTGCCGCCCGCGCTCCCGCCGGTGGCACCCCCAGCGGTGAGCGCCGAGCACATCGCAACCGTGGCGGCCGCGATTCGCGCTGCCCGCAAACCCATGTTGCTGTTAGGGGGCGAGGCCTTAGTCGGCGAGGCGCTGCTGAACGCTGGCCGGATTGCCGCCGGCGCGGGTATGCGTGTACACGCCGAGACGTTCAATCGACGGATCGAACGCGGTGCCGGGCGCGTCGCACTGGTGCCGTTGCCCTACCGTGGGGAGGCCGCCCTCGAGCTGACCGCCGGTGTCGACCTCATGGTGTTGGTGGGTGCGCAGCGGCCGGTCGCGTTCTTTGCCTACCCTGAAAAGCCCAGCGTGCTCGTGCCTCCGGGCTGCACCGTGCTGCCGCTGGCAGGCCCTCAAGACGATGTGCCAGCAGCCTTGGCGGCCTTGGCAGACGCGCTGTCTGCGCGTGCGCAGCAACCCTTGTTGCAAGCGGCGCAGCGGCCTGATTTAGTGCCCGGCCCGCTCAGCACGCTCGCCATCGCGGTGGTGGTGGCGCGCCATATCCCCGAGCATGCGGTGGTGGTGGATGAATCCGTCACCGGCTCTTTGCCTGCGCAGCAAATGAGCAGCGGCAGCGCCCCCCACGACTATCTGCAACTGTGCGGTGGTGCGATTGGTAACGGTTTGCCGCTGGCAGTGGGTGCGGCGTTGGCGGCGCCGGGGCGCAAAGTCATTTGTTTGGAGGGCGATGGCAGCGCCATGTATACCGTGCAGGCACTGTGGACGATGGCCCGCGAGCACTTGGATATCATCACGATTGTTTATGCGAATCGCAGCTACGCCATTCTGAACTTCGAGTTCGACCGGGTCGGTGGGGGCGCGCAGGGTCCCAAGGCACGCTCGATGCTGGACCTCGGCGATCCGGTACTGGACTGGGTGTCGCTGGCGCGCGGGATGGGCGTGAACGCTGGGCGGGCGACCACCGTGAGCGAGCTCGATGCCCTGCTTGGCGTGATGTGCCGCGAACCCGGCCCGCATTTGGTGGAGGCGGTGTTCGGCTAGCCGCCCGCGAGCCCTCAAAGCTGGGCCGCTGCACGGCCGCAAGCCTCTGGTACGCGCGGCGCCGAGTGCTAGCGCGCCGCGCTGAAACACGCCTCCAACGCGCGTTTGAGCGACCACGCGTCGTCGCGTCCGGCGAGTTCACGCACGGAGTGCATGGCAAAGGTCGGTACGCCCACATCCACCGTGCGCACGCCCAGCAGGGCTGCCGTGATGGGCCCGATAGTGCTGCCGCAAGCCATATCGCCGCGGGTGACAAAGGTTTGCAAGGGCACCTCGGCGAGTTCGCAGGCGTTACGCAACCACGCTGAGGTTTCACTATTGGAGGCGTAGGCTTGGTTGTGATTGATTTTCAGCACCGGGCCGGCGTTCAACAGTGGGCCGTGCTGGGCGTCGTGTTTTTCTGGGTGGTTGGGATGCACGCCGTGGGCGTTATCGGTGGAGATCAGCACGGAGTGCGCCATCGCGCGGGCGAAGGCTTCACCCGAGCCGCAAATTCTCTCCAGCACCGTGCGTAAAAACGTGCCGCGGGCGCCGGCGGCCGAACCGCTGCCCACCTCCTCATGGTCGTTGAGCACGATCAGGCGATTGTTCAACGCGCCGCCGGCGCACAGCGCGTTGAGGGCGGTGTAGCAACTGAGCAGGTTGTCGAGCCGGGCCGAGGCAATGAATTCACCCCGCCAGCCGACCAATCCGGGGGGCTGTAAATCCACCAGCGCCAACTCGTAATCCAGCACGCTGGCCGCGGCGAGCGCGGGCTCAAAACCTGCGAGATAGGTGAGCAGTTCGGTGCGCAGGTTAAACGCCGCCCCCGTGGCCCGCGCCACGATCGCCGGCAGCTGTGTTTGCCGGTTGATGCTGCGCTTGTCGTTGGCCTCACGGTCGAGATGAATGGCCAGACTGGGAATACAGGCCACCGGCTCGCGAATATCAATGAGGTGACTGGCGAGCTGACCGTCCGGTAAGCGCAGGCTCAGCCGGCCGGCCAGACCTAAATCGCGATCGAACCAGGGCTTGAGCAGCGCCCCGCCATAGACCTCGACCCCTAGCTGCCAGTAGCCGTGGCTGAGGATCTCGGCGTTGGGTTTGATGCGTAGCCCGGGGCTGTCCGTGTGGGCGCCCACCAAGCACAGCCCGCTGTTCGCGGCGGGTGTGTGCCCCAGGGTGAAGGCAATCAGGGCCGACCCATTGCGGGTGGCGTAGTAGCGTCCGCCGGGCGTCAGCGTCCAGGGGTTGCGCTCGTCTAACGCCATAAAGCCGGCCGTGTCGAGCAGGGTGCAGGCTTCCGCCACCGCGTGAAAAGGCGTGGGCGAGGCTTCCAGATAGCGCAGCAGGCCGTCGTTGAACGGTGTTTGATCCATGATGAACTCCGGCGCGGGCTCGCCGCGTGGCACAAGGTTAGGCGCAGTCTAGAACGCGCGGTCGCGCAGATCGATTACCCAGGAGGCCCGCCCAGTTGCCCAGCATGGGCGCCCCAGCGCAGGGTCGCGGCGGCGTGCGCGAACCTCATACGGCCGCGCGGGACAGTGCGCTTGGTGCCGGCGGGCGGCTTAGGTTTGCGCCCCGGCGCGGCCGCACCGCGGCCACCTCAGCTAGGCCACCCGCGTTTCGAGCGAGCGCTAACCCCCGCGCGATACCCCCGCCGATGGCCCGCGCCGCCACGCAACGTGCCGGCGCACGGGCGCGCAAGCGCCCCGCTAGCTAGCCTCTTTGGCACCCGAGTGGGGCGCACGAGAACAGCTATAAAGGGCCGCGTCAGCGCGCCCAACAGGCTTTAATTCTGCGCCTTGGCGAGTACAGCTGGCGCCGAGTGGCGGTCCAGAAACGCCAACAGCGCGGCGTTGAAAGCCGCGGGCTGCTCGATGTTCGACAAATGACCGGCCTGCGCCAATATCACCAACTCGGCGGCGGGAATAAGGCTAGCCATGTGGCGGGCCAAGGCCGGTGGGGTGAGGTGGTCTTCGTCACCGCAAATAACCAGACTGGGCACTTGGATGTCCGTTAGCCGGGCGACCTGCGCGTACTGGGCCATGGCGGCGATGGCTTTGAGATAGGACGCTTTATGCAAGCGACTGATGCTGTGGATCAAACGCTGCAGCGAGGCGGCGCTGGCGCCCTTGCTGAGCAGCGTGGGTGCCACCAGCGGTGCAATGTCGCGCGGCTCTTTGCCCGCCAGCAGGGGCGCTTGGCGGGACTGAATGAACTGCTCGCGTTGTTCCACGGTGATCGAATCATCGTAGCCCGGGAAGGTGTCACACAACACCAAGCTGGCGACCCGTGTGGGGTGCGCTTCGTAGAAATCCAGCGCAATGCGTCCACCCACGGACAAGCCCACCAGATGCGCTTGCGCCACGTCCAGATGATCCAGCAGCCGGCGTAGATCCGCGGCAAATAGGGGGAAAGTGAGCGCCTCGGGGTAGTCGTCGCTGTCGCCGTAGCCCCGTGCATCCCACGCCACCGCGCGGTAGCGCACGCTAATGGCCGCGCATTGTTCTGTCCAGTTACTGGCGTTGCCACCGATCCCGTGCAGAAACACCACCGTGGGGCCGGCCCCACTCAGCGTATAGGCGATGCGCGGCGCGTCGGGCACGAAGCTCGCCGCGCCAGCGTGCTGCTCGGGCGCGGTGCCCAGGTCTACCAAGGCAGCGCCATGGGTTCGCCGGTCGCCGTTTTAACCGCGACCGGTGAGGCGGCGAGGGTCGCCATGATGTGTAAGTCGGTGGCGCCGGTATTGCAGATTTGGTGCACCACATCACCGGGGATGACCAAGGTTTGATCGGCCTTGAAGCTGAGCTCGCGGTCCTCAAACCGACACACCCCCGACCCGCTCAGGACCACGATGACTTCTTCGCAGGCGTGGCAATGCAGCGGTGTGGCAGCGTGGGGTGCCAACGTCTGACGCCATATTTCAAAGCTTTTGAGGCCGTCCTGATGACCAGCCAGCGTTTGGTGGGCCAGCCCCGGCAGTTCATGCAGGGTCGCGCTGGCGTTGTTGTTCACATGCATGGGGACTCTCCGACGGGTTAGAGCCGCCATGAAATACGAGCCGAGTACCGGCGTCAAGCCGCTTGCTTTGCCGCCGCTGACGGCGCCTCTAGCAGCAATAGACCCAGTGCGATGAGGCCCGCGCCCGTGATGATGCGGGGCGTGAGCGCTTCGTGGTTAAAAATCGCACCCGCTGCGAGCGCGAACACCGGGGTGATGAAATTAATCAGCGACACCTGCGTGACGCGCAGATGGCGCAGCACATAGTAGTAAAGCGTGAAGCCGGCAGTAGTCGCCACCACCCCCAGATAGACAATGGACCACCCCGCTGCGCGCCCGATGTGGGCCGGCCACACGCCATCCCCAAGCCCCCAGCAAAGCCCATACGCAGGCAGGGCGTAGAGCATGCTGCCGCCCACCGACGCCAGTGCGGGCATGGGCGCGTCGATGCGTTTAATGAGCACGCTGGACAACGAATGAATAAAGGTCGCCATGACCAAAAGGCTGACGCCCAGTGCGGCGTGGACGTCGAGGCGGGCGGCCGAGCCGTAAATAATGACTAAGCCGGCCAGCGCGCAGGCCTGCGCCACGAGTGCTTGGAAACCCAGCGCACTTTCCTTGAGTAATAGTGTGGACAGCACGGCGGTCATGACCGGACTGAGGCCAAATAACACCGAGACCCAGCCCGACGGCACATACTGCGCACCCCGGTATCACAGGAGCATGGCGCCAAAAATGCCGAGCGCGCCGGCCAGATAATGCCGCTGGGCGCGATAGTCCAGCGGTAAACGAGTGCGCGTGGCCAGCATCAACAGCCACCCGCAGAGCGCGCCGATGGTCATGCGCGCGGTGGCGGCAAAGAGATAGCCCGGACCTTCACCGCTCCATTTGATCGCCAGCGGCGTGGTACACCAAATGAGCACCATGGCGAGGTAAGCCGCTGCAATCGGCATGCACAAGGCGCTCCTTCGGGAGGGTCATGGTAACGTGCGGGTGGCCGGAGAGACACTCTAAGAGAGCGCCGAGGAACGCCCGCATGATCGACTGCTATACCGCCTCAACACCCAACGGCTGGAAGGTCACCGTGCTGCTGGAAGAGTTGGGCCTGCCCTATCGAGTCATCCCGGTCGAACTGACCCGGCACGAGCAAAAAAGCGCGGGGTTCTTACGCATCAATCCCAACGGCCGGATCCCCGCGATCGTCGATCGTGAAAATCACGATTTTGCGGTTTTTGAGTCCGGCGCGATCCTGTTGTATCTGGCGCGTAAGGCCGGAAAACTATTGCCGGCAGACCTGCGCGGGGAATCCCGGGTGACGCAGTGGTTGATGTTTCAGATGGGCGGCCTGGGTCCCATGATGGGTCAGGCCAACGTGTTCTATCGCTATTCGGCGGAGAAAATCCCGGCCGTGATCCAGCGCTATCAAAATGAGAGCCGGCGCCTGTTCGAAGTCTTGAATACCCAACTGCAAGGGCGCGATTATTTATGCGACGAGTATTCCATCGCCGACATCGCCAACTGGTGCTGGGCCCGCATCCATCATTGGAGCGGGGTTAGCGTCGCCGGACTAGACGATTTACAGGCGTGGTTGGCGCGCCTGGAAGCCCGTCCCGCCTGCCAACGAGGGGTCGTGATCCCACGCCCCATCGTGCTCGACGACGCCGTGGCGCTGCAGGCTCAGGCGCTGGTGCAACGCTAAGCGGCGCGCGCAAGGCCAGCGCGCTCGCCTCGCTGGTCATGGTGGGCACCGGTTGCCGGCAGCCCCCAGCAGGCCGGCGCGCCCGGGGGGGTGACTTTTCGACGTCGCGAAAGCCGCCCATCGCAGGGCAATGGGGCTAGAGATCCGGGTATTTTTGGGGGGAGCCCGTGGCCAGCTCTATCGGGTATTTCGCGGCATTTAATTCGAGCTTGCGTCGCGCCTCGGCAATTAGGTTGAGATCCAGTTTGTCCGCGAGCCTTATCAAGTAAAGCCGCACGTCGGCCAGTTCCTCTCCCACCCGGGCGCGCTTGAGTTCATCAAAGTGGTCGGCGTCTCGATCGTGTAGCCACGGAAAATGCTTTAAGGAGTGGGCCTCTACCGACAACGCGGTGGCGAGGTTGCGGGGCCTATGAAACGGGTCCCAGTCGCGCGCGCTGGCGAAATCGCGCAGAGCCTCACGGAGGTCGAGCCGCAGTTGTCTAGGGGGGACTGCCACGTCGTTCACGCCCGAAACCGGTTCTCAGTAGGCCATTGGAGAGAGTCTGGCGATGGCCGCTCGGCGGGGAGCGATGCTCGGCTCAACAGTCCGCGCCCGTGGAGGGCGGGGAAACCCCGGGGGAAACCCGGGGGAAACCCGGGACACCCATCGAACGGGGGGAAACCCGGGGGGAAACCCGCGGGGGGAAACCCGGGACACCCATCGAACGGGGGGAAACCCGGGGGGAAACCCGGGACACCCATCAATCCATTCGGGGGGAAACCGGAAACCCGGGACACCCATCGGCGGCAATCCGCGGCGGCAATCCGGGACACCCATGGCGGCAATCCGGGACACCCATAAACCGGAAACCCGGGACACCCATCGGCGGCAATCCGCGGCGGCAATCCGGGACACCCATGGCGGCAATCCGGGACACCCATGGAAACCCGGACACCCATCGCTCCATTGGCGACAGTCCACGACCCATTGGATCCGGGCCTGCGGCAATCCCGGACACCCATGGGCAATCCGGGACACCCATCAATCCATTCGGGAAACCCGGGACACCCATGGCAATCCGCGGGGCAATCCGCGGGGCAATCCGGGACACCCATCGAACGGCGGCAATCCCGGACACCCATCGAACCGGGGCGGACACCCATCGAACCGGGGCGGCAATCCGGGACACCCATCAATCCATTCGCGGGAAACCCGCGCGGGAAACCCGGGACACCCATCAATCCATTCGGGAAACCCGGGACACCCATGGCAATCCGGGACACCCATCGAACGGCGGCAATCCCGGACACCCATCGAACCGGGGCGGACACCCATCAATCCATTCGGGAAACCCGGGACACCCATCAATCCGGCAATCCGGGACACCCATCAATCCATTCGGGAAACCCGGGACACCCATCGAAGGGGCAATCCGGGACACCCATCAATCCATTCGGGGAAACCCGGGACACCCATCGAAGTGGGGGGAAACCCGGACACCCATCGCTCCATTGGCGACAGTCCACGACCCATTGGATCCGGGCTTGCGGCCATTCGCATGCGCTAAAAACAGCGCCGCTCGTCGGGCGTTGACGGCACCTGTTCTCTCCTCGTGACCCCAACGGGCTCGTGGCACGACCAGCGGCAACGGCCGCGCGTGCACGGCGAACCAGCGGGCAGCGCCTTGGTGGGGGCTAGACCTCGGTGTGCAGGGGCGGCTGGTGCTGCGCGGCGAGCGCCTCGAGGGTCTGGGTGACGAGCGCGGGTAGCGGCGTGCCCGTGGGGTCGGGTGGCGCGGTGTCGGTGGTCGCAGGGGTGGTCGCAGGGGTGGTCGCCTCGGTGAGCATGGAGGCTAGCAGCTTGATTTTGACCGCGAGGTTCAGGGTCGGCGTGCCGGCCGCTTTTTCGCTGGGCGTGGGTTGCGCCAGTTGGTCCAGCAGGCCCTTCAAGAAACGGTCGATTTGCGCCAGCGCATCGGCTATCGGCTGGCCCCGACCCAGCGGCTCGCGGCGGCCGCTCGCCGCGGCGAGCGGCGTGACGGAGGTGGCGCGGTCGCCCGGCAGAACCTCCGCGCGTGGGGCGTCTGGCGCGGCTACGGCGAGGGGGGGGGCGGCGCGCGGCGCAAGCCCAGAGGAGGCCTGTCGCGCCGAGTAAGTCCAGGCTTCCTCGGCGTGCATCGCGATGCCCACCCGGGCGAGGTGCGTGCCATCCATCTCGAAGTGCTGGGCGCTGGCGAACGCTGCTGCGACATCGCCAGCGAAAAAATCTTGCGCGATCGCACCGACCTGTGCCACCACGCTGCGGATGGCGCTCAGCTCCGCGGCGTTCAAATTACCGTTGACGAGCAGCGACATTCTGCTGGTATTACGGGTCTGGAGGTCGAACGCGGATAACAACGTATCGCCGCTTGCGAACTCGGCGGCGGCGAGTTCCGCGCCGCTGTGGGCGCGCAGTTTGATTTGCACCGTATCGCCTTCCTGGGTGGTGAGGACAAGCGTGGTGCGCGCCGAGCGCTGATAGCTGAAGCTGCTCGCGGTCTGGCTGGAGTCGCTGGCCTGCCGGTTGGGCGGCTGCGGCGGCCGCGTCGGTGGTGGGGGGACGCCCGCGGTCGCGCGCCGCGCGGGGCGCTGGTCGCCGGGTGTCGGGTCGGCGCGTTCGCCGTGGTCGGCGGCGTGGGGGTTACCCGGCTCCGGGCCGCGCCGGATAGGTTCGTCGCCGAGGTGAGCGAAGGGGAACGCTCGGCCCGCGAAATGGGGAAAGGTCGTCGCGTGGATGGCTGCCATTGAGGCTCCCCGAGCGGCCCCGGGCCGGGGCCTGCCCAGTGCGTGTCGGCACCCGAGCGCCAAGCTTGAGCCGGCGCGCCGGCGCGGGGCGGGGGCTCGCCACGCACAGCCTGCCAGTTGCGCGGTGTGAGTGTCCTTAAGCGGCTGGCGGGTGCCGCACGAGGGGCGGCAGGGACGCGCCGCAGGTGCCTAGGGGCCGACGCTTGCGGCGTGCTGCCACCCGGACGGCCGCCAGGCGGGCGCCTACAGCGCGATCTGGATGCGAATACCTAGCACCACCGCATCGTCGATGGTCGGGTCGGTGCCCGGATTGATGAAATACTGCAGGTCAGGCTGCACCATGACCCCAGCCATGACCGGTATTTGGTAGGTCACCTCGACCACGGTCTCGGCGTTTTCAAAACCCGGATTGGCGTCCAGGAAGTCAGCGCCGTTGCGAGCTTGCGCATAACCCACGCCGAAGACGTCCGCGGGGCGGCTGGCGAAGGGGCCGGTCCAGTTCAAACCGCCGCCGCCGTAGAAGTCGGTCTGCGTGCGGTCGCTTTGCGCAAAGCCCAACTGGCCAAAGATGCCTAAACCACGGCCGTCTTCGCCACGCCATAAATCCATTTCCCCAACGGTGTAGAAGCCGGTGTTGTCCCCGCGGGCGCCGGTGATCATGTTGTCGAATTGGGTCTGATTCCAACCCCCAAAGGCGACTTTGAAGTAGCGCTCGGGCCCCGCCGTTCCAACCGCCCCGCCGGTGACGCCGATTTCGCCGATGGTCAGCACGCCGTCGCCTCGGTTGAACTGGATGTGCGTGCCGTAGGGGTCGTTGGGGTCGCCAGGCACGCCGTCGTAGACCGCGCCCATGAGGTAGGTGTTTTCCGTGGGGGCGAAGCGCAGGCGTCCCGCCACGGCGGTGGTGGGGAAGATAGAGGGGCCCACTTGCGCAATTTCCTGACCGTTACCGAAGGAACTGTTGATAAACATGCCGCTTAAGTCAGTGACGTAAAACTCGCTGTTCAAATCGTGCAGGCCCACGAGCACGCTGAATTTGTCTTCAAAAAAACGCTGTTCGTACCATGCCTCATAGACTTTGAAGGTGTTCGGCGCCTCGATATTACTGGCAACCTGCAGGGCGCCCACGTTGTCGTTGGTGTCGGCGCCAGCGGTCCCCAAAAGATAGACATTTAAAGTCCCGTTCTGCCACAAACCAGCCGCACCCGTATCGAGCGTCATCACGGCGTCGAGGGCGGCGGGTGTTGCCGTACGCCGGTGCAGACCGCCCGCGACGTCGGACAGCACATCGACGGTGGCGACGACCTCAAAGCTCAGCCCTTTCTCGGCCAGTGTGGCGCGCTGGCCACCCCAGCTACCCAACAACCAGGGATTTTCGTCCTCGGCGTGAGCGATGTTGGCGCCCAGGCAAAGTGCCGCGGTCATGGTATTGGCGAGGAGTTTAGTGGTGCGTTGCATCTTCTATCTCTGAAAAATAATTTAACTATAAGCCGTAATCATTTAATAAATAGAACTTAAATAATTAGGAACCGAGCGTGAATCAATGCGGTGTGCTCGATCCCGGAAAGTTACATTATAACAATTTTGGAAGGATAGGGGTGCAAGGCCAGTGCCCACTGTGCAACGGCTGCAGGGGCCCTTTCCTAAACCCGGTGTGCAGTTAGTGCGTGCGGAAGAGTTCAACGGCGAGCGCCACGCGCGCAGCGGCAGTCGTGGGGATGCACGCAAGGCGGTCGATGGCCTCTAGACGAGGTCGCAGACCACGGCGGTTGGCGATTTGGATCCCCAGCCCCGGTCGCGCGTTGAGCTCCAACAGTAGCGGCCCTTGCACGCGGTCAAGGACGATATCGACCCCCAAGTAACCCAGCCCCGTCAACTCGTAGCAACGCGCGCCCAATTCCAACAGCCCGGGCCAGTTGGGAATCGCGATGTGGGACAGGGATACGCCAAAGTCGGGATGCTCCTCGAGGGCACGATTTTGCCAAACGCCATGGCAGGTACTACCGGTCGCAATCTGGATGCCAACGCCCACGGCCCCTTGGTGGAGATTTGCTTTGCCGTCTGACAACCGGGTGGGCAGGCGCACCATGGCCATCGTGGGGACCCCGCGGTAGACCAGCAGGCGGATATCCGGCACCCCCTGATAGCTCACCGAATCAAAGATCGGATTGACCCGCACGCGGTATTCCACCATGGCGGTATCGGGTACACCGCCCAGACTGTACACGCCGCTCAGGATATTGGAGACGTGAAACGCCAGCTCGTCGGGTTTTAGGCCCCGCCCATCGGGTTTCACCACCAAGTCTTTGCGGCGACCATCGATCACCAGCACGCCATTGCCACCGCTGCCGTGGGCCGGTTTGATCACGAAGTCTGGGTGGTCGCGGAGCCGCTCGGTAACGGTTTTTACCTCGTGTTGGGTGCCGAACACGCAGTACAGCTCGGGGACGGCGATGCCCGCCGCGAGCGCCAGTTGCTTAGTGGCCAGTTTGTCGTCGACCAAGGGGTAACGGCGGCGTGGATTGTGTCGCATGATGTAATCGCGATTGCGCGCATTCAGCCCAAGGATGCCGTGATCACGCAGGGCCAGCAGGGTGTTCAACATGACCGGCTCAGCGCCCCGTCAGGTCTTTGAAGCGGATGATTTCACTCAGGCGGTAGCCGGTATAGGCACCAAATGCGAGGCAACCGGCCAGCACCACCAGCAGCAATTCCGGAAAGACGGACATCAGATAAACCAGATGCTCATCGGTCATCGCGAAATAACCGGCGATGGCCACGAACAGGCTGCCGGCAAACTCCTTGACCGCCGTGGCGGGCCCGCGTTCCTCCCAGACAATCGACATGCGTTCAATGGTCATGGTGAGGATGACCATCGGGAACAGGGCCACCGACAGCCCCTGCTCGATGCCAAGGCTGGCCGAGAACAAGCTGATGGCGAGCATCAGACCAATCACGATTACCAGCACGCTGGCCAGCCGCGGAATCAGCAGCAGGCGCAACTGGGCCAGCGCCACCCGAATTGCCAAGCCTATCGAAACCACGATGAGAAATAGCACGACGCCGGCGACGAGCTTGGTTTCCCGAAAAGCCAGCGCCACGAGTACGGGCATGAAGGTGCCAAAAGTGGGGACTCCGATCACCATGCGCATCAGCAGAATGACAAACGCACCCAGCGGCACCATGAGGAGCACGCGGTAAACATTCTGCGTGCGCACGGGCAGTTCGTGTAGCGACACGCGGAGCAGCACCCGGTCCAGCAGGGACTCGCCATGTGGCGTCACGTTGGATTGTAGCAACGGGCTCTTGGCCCCCGAGAACCCCACTTCAACCCCCTGGACCCCCGTGGTGAAGGCCACCTTGGGGTCGTCATAGCTCCAGAGTAGGAAATTAACGGGGTAGCCCTCGTCCCCCGTGGCTGGATTGAAACCCCGCCAACGTTCCCCGTCGTGGACCTGTAGCCACGGCGACAGCGGGACATCGACAAATTCGTTCTCGAGGGTCAAGCCATACACCACCCGGCTAGGGATCCGGGCGCCGGCCAACATTTTGCTCAGCATGCGCGGCCAGGCTTCACCCGGTGCCGCCTTGCGGATAACTTTCGCGTTCTCGTTGTCCGCGCCGTTGAGGGTCGTCAGCAGGAGCGCGGCATAAGTCGCCACGTCGGCAGATTCTGCGCGCACCTGCTCCAGCACCGTGCGGACAGCGGAACTTAGGGGCTCGGCATATTCGGGGGGTTCCGGGAAGACCGGTGGCGGGCCGCCTTTGCCCGGCGACTCGACTCGTTTGGGGTAGAGCTTGACGTGGTAGTAAAGCGCCTGTGTGCCCTTAGCCCGGCGCCTTGTCCACACGGCTTGCCGCGCGCTACCGTTGTCGCCCGGATGGACCGCGAGGCCAAACCCCCGCGAGACAAAATCTTCGTCCAACACCGCAAAACCCGCGGGCTTACGCGGCAGGGTCAATTCGATTTTGGCGGGTTTTTCGCGGCCTTCAAACGCAATCCGGGCCTCCACGTCCCAGACGATGGTTTCGGCGGCAGGATCAAGGGGCACCGCTAGACGGCTCACTTTTAGCCCCGCTATCGATAGGCCCAGCGTTGCGCAGAAGGCGGCCAGGAGAAAAATAGCGGAGGAACGCATGGTAATAGCGCTAGGGTGGGCTCGCCGTGGGACAGGTGGGTTCAGTGCGGAATTTCGCCGCCGGATCGATGGTGGCGAGCTTGGCTAAGAAACGCCGGCCCAGCAGCACCGGGTAGTTAAACTTGGCTCGATTCACCAGCGTGAATAAGGACTCGTAGCGGCGCCCGCCCAAGCAGAATTGGAGTTTGACGGAGGCCCGTTCGGCGTTTTTAGCGGTGCCGCGCAGTTTGATGGTCACGTCGCGCGCCAGCGGTTTTTCCACCGTGATGGTTTGGCTGTTGGGGTCGCGATGGTCTAGCCACAACTTGAAGCGCACCATGCGCTCGCCGCCCCGTTCAAAGCGCTCGATGTCGGTCGCGTGGATGGACGCAGTCTTGGCGCCGGTATCCAGTTTGGCGCGCAGCAGGAGGTCAGCGCCGTCCACGCGGATGCGTTCCAGCCAGCCTAGGGTGATTTTTTCGCGCGCCAGAGTCGCCGTTGGGCCGAGCAGCACAGCCCCTAGCAGCGCCGCCAGCACGCGCTGTGAGGGTGTTGGCTTGGAGGTCATATTGAGCAGGCCTCGGCTGTCAAACATTCGTGCGGCCGCCAGCCGCTCGGGACGCCGGGGGCGCCCGCACTATACGCCGAAACTCGGCCCACGCGCGCCGCCGGGCCAGCCGCGCGGGTGGTGGCGCCGCCACTGCGCGATCCTAGCGTCCCGGGTCGGGGCGGCGCTCTTTCGTGCCTGCGCCGAAACCCGTTAGGATGCCGACAAGCATCGCCCGCAGGGACAGACCCAACATGAAATTTTTTGCCGACAACTCCTTGTCTATCGGAGAGACCCCGCTCGTGCGCCTGAACAAAGTGGTGGGGGGCAACGCGCTAGTGCTCGCCAAAATCGAGGGCAGAAACCCGGCCTACTCGGTGAAATGCCGCATCGGTACGGCGATGATCGCGGATGCCGAAAAACGGGGTTTGCTGCGGCCGGGCATGGAAGTCATCGAGCCCACCAGCGGTAATACCGGGATCGCCCTAGCCTTTGTGTGTGCGGCGAAAGGCTATGCCATCACGCTCACCATGCCCGATTCCATGAGCATCGAGCGGCGTCGCGTCCTCAAGGCTTTTGGCGCCAAACTGGTGCTCACCGAAGGTGCGCGGGGCATGCGGGGCGCCATCGAGAAGGCGCAAGAATTAGTGGCAGCAGATCCCAGCCGTTGTTTCATGCCGCAGCAGTTCGAGAACCCCGCCAATCCGGAGATCCATCAACTCACCACCGGGCCAGAAATTTGGGACGCCACCGATGGTCAGGTCGACGTCTTCGTGGCGGGGGTTGGCACCGGCGGCACCATTACCGGGGTTTCGCGCTACCTCAAGCACACCCGCGGCCGCGCCGTGCTCTCGGTCGCGGTAGAACCTGACGCCAGTCCCGTGATTACCCAAACCCTGGCCGGCAGCCCCTTGCAACCGGGGCCCCACAAAATTCAGGGCATCGGCGCCGGGTTTATTCCCGGCACGCTGGACCTCTCCGTCGTCGACCGCGTGGAGCGCGTCACCAACGAGGACGCCGTCGCCTTTGCCCGCCGCTTGGCCTGCGAGGAGGGCATCTTGTGCGGCATTTCCTGCGGGGCCGCCGCCTTCGTCGCCGCCCGCATCGCCAGCGAACCGGCGTACGCGGGTAAAACGATCGTCGTCATTCTGCCCGACGCCGGTGAACGCTATCTGTCCAGCATCTTGTTTGAGGGCATCGAAGCCTGAGGGCGGCCAGCCCCTTGGGGCCGGCGCGGCCCCGAGCCTGAGCTGGTGCTGGTGTTAAGCCCGCATCTTGCCGCCGCCCAGTACTGCGCGCCAACCACGCCGCCGCCGAAAGACTGACTAGCCTTAACGAATTCTCGAACCCATGAACATTAGCGAACTTTTTCACAGCATCCAGGGCGAGGGCCACCTCACGGGCAAGCCCATGTTTTTCATCCGCACGCAGGGTTGCAGCGTTAAATGCCCGATCCGCGAAGTCTGCGACCAGCCAGAGTCGCTGGGCTTTAAGGGTGGCACGCGCTACACCCCGGCCGAACTCGCGGCGCTCGCGCTGGCGGCGGTAGGGCCGCGCGGCTGGGTTTCCATTACCGGCGGCGAACCGCTAGAGCAGTCAGATTTCGATGAACTGGTGATCGCTTGCCGCCAGGCCGATTTGTTCATCAACGTGCAGACCTCGGGGCTTAAGCGCGTCAATGCGCCCTGGGACTGGTGCACAGTGTCGCCCAAGGCCCCGGTGGCCCAGCTACAATTGCTGTTCGCCCAAGAACTCAAGGTGGTGTTCACCGGTCAGTCACTGGCCGTCCTCACCGACTATTACCAGCAATTTTCCGCCAGTAACTACTACCTCCAACCGTGCTGGCGCGACGGCGGCTGCAATACCCAAGAGACCCTCGACAAAGTCTATGAGCTCAACCGCTTGGGCATGCAGTGGGAGTTCTCCGCCCAATGGCATAAATATCTCGGCGTGCGCTAGTCCTAGGCGCCGCGCTGGCGGCGGTTTTCTGCGGGCCGCCGCGGCCACGCCGTTGCGCGCGCTGCGGGGAGTCTGCTAGCGTCCCCGGACCTTAAAAAAACACCGACGAGGGGAAGCCAATGGAAGTAGGAATCTTCATGATGCCGTCGCACCCGCCCGAGCGCACGCTCCGCGATGGCTTTGAGTGGGACCTGCAGCACATCGAACTGTGCGACCGATTGGGTTTTTCAGAATGCTGGATCGGCGAGCATTTCACCGCGCCCTGGGAGCCCAATCCGGCCCCAGACATCCTCATCGCCCAAGCGCTGCTCAAGACCAAACGCATACGCCTCGCCGCGGGCGCGCACCTCTTGCCCTACCACCATCCCGCCGAACTCGCCTGTCGGGTGGCGTTTATGGACCACATCTCACAGGGGCGGCTGATGTTCGGCATCGGGGCCGGCGGTCTGCCCAGCGACTGGCGCCTGTTTAACGTGGACGGGATGGCGGGGGAGAACCGGCGCATGACCCGCGAGGCGCTCGACCTCATCCTCAAACTCTGGACCTCGGATGAACCCTTTGAGCATCGCGGCGAGTTCTGGCAGGTTAATCGCATCGAACCCATGTTCGGCGGCGCCCTGCAGTTCCATTTCAAACCCTTCCAGAAACCTTATCCGCCGATTGGTATCGCGGGTCTGTCACCGCGCTCAGACACCTTGGAACTGGCCGGCGAATACGGCTTTATGCCGTTGAGCCTCAATCTTTCGCGGGAATATCTGCGCGACCACTGGGCGAGCGTGGAACGCGGCGCGGTGCGTGGCGGGCGAGTTGCGCGGCGCGAAGACTGGCGCGTGGTGCGCGAGGTCTACATCGCCGAGACCGATGCGCAAGCCCGCAAGCTGGCCTTGAACGGCATGATAGGGCGCGCCTATCGGGAATATCTGCTGCCGCTGTTCGGTCAATTTGGGCTGCTCTCGGTGTTCAAGCACGACCAATCCGTGGCCGACAGCGACGTCACCCCCGAATACCTCTGCGAGCACAACTGGCTGGTGGGTTCGCCGCGCACCGTGACCCAGAAGCTCGCGACGATGCACGAGGAGTCGGGCGGCTTTGGCACCTTGCTGGTGATCAATTTTGATTTTAAAGACGAATGGAGCGCCTGGTCTGACTCCCAGCAGGCGCTGATGGAAGAGGTCTTGCCGCAGTTCAATCGCCAAGCGGCGGCGTGAGCCGGGGACGGGCTGGACGGCGCGCCGGGGCGCTGAAATTTACGGCGTAAAGCGGGCCGCCAGCAAGCGCGCGCCCGCCGCCCCGGTACGTTCGGTATGGGCGATGCCGGCGGTCAGTTCAAAGTCTGCACCCGCCACAAGGTGGTGCGCGGCACCGGCAAAACTCAGGGTAAATTCACCGTCCAAGACCAAGCCCCGAGCGGTGAAGTCATGGGTGTGCGAGTCTTTAAAATAATCGGCTGCTAGTTCCACGGGGTAGGGTTCTCCTCCCCTGGCGGCGATTTCTGCGCGAAATTCCGTTTCGGTCATCTGGGTCTCCTCGTTAAGCGAACCTGCGCGGCGTCGGCGGTGGGTGGCACCGCGGTTGGCCAGCATCGGTCGCACAGGACCCGCGCGGCAATCCGGTTAGGCTTGTTCGGGCGAGTTCCAGCGTTTGCTGAGCACCCGCCCCAAGGCTAAATCTAGCGCGCGCTCGACCTTGCCGTGGATCACGGCGAGGTCGGCGGGGTCCGTGAAGTACGCCATGTCCACATCGTGACGGATGTATTTTGCAGGCAGTTCGTTGAGCGCCACGCAAGCCACATCCACAAAGCTGTCGTCGTCGAGATTCAAGCCGCGTGCGTGCAGTGCGGTGAGCACCAGACTTTCGAAGTAGTTGTGTAACTGCTCCAGCGTGGGTGAGTTCAACGGTGGCAATTTGAAGATTCGCGTCATGGCGGTGGCACTCCGGGGGCTAGGGGGCGCGCAACCCAAAGCTGCGCTAAGCTGCTGTAGCGGCCTGAGCTGGCCAGCGCTTGACGGTGGGCTGGCGTGCGTGGTTGCCTGCCGCGGCCGGTTGCGGCAAAAATAGCATGACTTGGCGACTCCGGGCGCGCGAGCACGACCCATTCCCCTCTGCGTTTTTGAGGCTCGCACTACATGACCTATCGAATTTCAGTCGACACCGGCGGCACGTTCACCGACGTCGTGGTGACGGACAGCGCTGGCGGCTTCACCATCGGAAAGGCCTTGACCGACAGCACCCACGCGTTCGCGGGCATCGCGGCGGGGCTGGCGGTTGCCGCTGAACAACTGGGCACCACCGCTAGCCTGTTGCTGGCCGACACCTCGATGTTTCTCTACGGCACGACTCGCGCGACCAACGGGATCGTCGAGCGCAAAATCGCCCGCACCGCTTTTCTGACCACCGAGGGCTTTCCCGACATCCTTTTGCTCAAGGAGGGGGGCAAAGCCGAGCCGCATAACCTGCGCATGGAGTACCCCGACCCCTATGTGCCGCGGCGCTACACCTTCGAGGTGCGCGAGCGCATGAACGCCGAGGGCGGGGTTGAAACGGCCTTGGCGGAGGACGCCCTGCGCCAGATGTTGGCGAGTTTGCCGGGCTACGGTATCGAGGCGATCGCCGTGTGCCTGTTGTGGTCGATAGCGAATCCCGCGCACGAATGTCGGGTGGGGGCGTTAATCGAGGAAGTCTTGCCGGGCCTGCCCTATACGCTGTCGCACCAGCTCAATCCCATCCTGCGCGAGTATCGACGCGCCTCCTCGACGGCGATCGACGCCTCCCTAAAGCCGCTCACGCAGCGCTACCTCTCCGACCTCGCCGCCGACCTGCGCGCGGCCGGCTATCACAACGATATTCTGGTCAGCACCTCCTTTGGGGGCGTGATGCATTTGGCCGACGTCGTGCAGCGGCCGATTTATTTGGTGAAATCCGGGCCGGCCATGGCGCCGATCGCCGGCTTGGCCTACGTCCAGGCCGAAGGCCTGCCCACCGACGTCATCGTCTGCGATGCGGGCGGCACGACGTTCGACGTCAGTCTGGTGCGCAACGGCACGGTGGAGTTTTCGCGCGACACCTGGCTGGGCCCGCGCTGGACCGGCGATAACCTGGGGATGGCGTCGGTTGCCGTCCATTCCATCGGCGCGGGCGGCGGTTCTATCGCGTGGGTGGATGCTGGCGGTCTGCTGCGGGTGGGGCCGCAATCAGCCGGCTCTGATCCCGGGCCGGCCTGTTACGGTCGGGGTGGGCAGCAGCCTACGGTGACCGATGCCGCCGTCGTGCTGGGACATTTCGACCCCAAGCATTTTCTCGGTGGCCGCATGACGCTGGACGAACCCGCTGCGCGCTTGGCGGTGCAACAAATCGCGGCGGCGCTGGGTCAGACGGTGGAGCGGGCAGCGTGGGCCATCATCGCGGTCGCCAACGAAAACATGATCGAGGCGATCAAAGAACTGACGATAAATGAGGGCATCGACCCGGCCGAGTCGGTGTTGATTGGTGGCGGGGGCGCGGGTGGGCTCAACATTGTGCCTATCGCCCAAGAGCTTGGGTGCCGTACCGTGCTGTGCCCGCGCACGGCGGGCGCGCTGTCGGCCTCGGGCATGCAGTATTCCGACATCATCACCGAAGCCGGGGCCAGCAAGCTCACGGCGTCGGATGGCTTCGACTTCAACGGCGTCAACAGCGCGTTGGCCAGCATTGACGCACGGCTGGATGAGTTCGCGCAGCGGCTGCAGGCGCGCGGCATTACGGCACTGCAGAAGCGCTATTTCGTGGAGGCCCGCTACCGCTTTCAGGTGTGGGAGCTAGACGTCCCGGTGCCGGCCAATCGCTTTGGTAGTCAGGCCGAGGTGGATACGCTGGTGGGCGAATTTCATCGGGTGCACGAGCGGGTGTTCGCCGTCCAAGATTTAGCCAACGCCGTCGAGTTCCTCAATTGGCGCGGCCGACTCATCGCCCACGTGCAGGCGCCCACCTTGGAACTGCGCAAAGTCGCCGCGCAAAAGGACCTCCAACCCGACCGGGTGCGGCCCGCCTATTTCGATCAAGGTTGGGTGAACACCGCCATTTATGTCGGTGAGCGCCTGCCCGCCGGCGCAGAAATTGTCGGTCCGGCGGTAATCGAAGAAGTGACCTCAACGCTGGTGGTCTACCCCGGCGCCGTGGCCCGCGTCAGTCCGGGTGGACGCTACATCGTCACGCCCCCTCAGGAGGCTTAAAGCATGAACGAACCCATTTCCTCACCGCCTCTGCGCGACATCGACCCCATCCTCATGGCCGTGCTGGCCAACCGCCTCAACGCGATCGTGCGCGAGATGTCGAACACCCTGCTACGCACCGCGCGCTCCGCGGTGCTGGCCGTTGTGCGTGATTTTTCCTGCTCCATCGTGACCGGCGACAACCGTCTGTTGTGTCCTGGCGAAGGCCTGCCGGTGCATATTTTTGGCTCCAGCCTGCAGTCGCAATCGATGTGTGACCTCCACCCTGACTTGGCCCCGGGCGATGCTTTTCTGCACAACGATCCGTATCTAGGCAACACCCACGCCGCCGATCACATGGTGATGGCCCCCGTGTACGTGGACGGTGTGCATCTGTTTACGGCCTGTGCGAAAGCGCATCAGGCGGATTGCGGTAATGCCATCCCCTCGACCTATCACGCCTACGCGCGCGATATCTACGAGGAAGGTGCGCTGATCTTCCCCTGCGTGCGGGTGCAAAAAAATTATCGGGACGTCGAGGACATCATCCGCATGTGCAAGCGGCGCATCCGTGTGCCCGAGCAGTGGTACGGCGATTATCTGGCCGAAATCGGCGCCGCTCGCATCGGCGAACGACGGCTCATCGAACTCACGCGGCGCTACGGCATGGCGACTATCCAGGCGTTCATCGAAGAGTGGTTCGCCTATTCCGAACGCCGGATGGTCGACGCCATCGGCAAGATGCCGGGCGGCAAGTTGTCCAACATCACGACCTACGATCCGCTGCCGCCGGTGTTGCCCAATGGTTTACCGATCAGAGTCGATATCACGGTCGATCCGGTAGCGGGCTATATCGACGTCGATTTAACCCATAACGCCGACAACATGGCCTTTGGTCTGAACGAATCGGTGGCCTGCGCCACCTCCAACGCGATGTGCGGCGTGTTCAACTGCATGGATCCCGACGTGCCGCATAACGCCGGCAGTTTTGCGCGGGTGCGGGTGCATCTACGCGAGGGCTGCATTACCGGCATCCCCAAGTTTCCGCACAGCTGCTCGATGGCCACGACCAATATCGGCGACCGTCTAGTGAACGTCACCCAGTCGGCGTTTGCTGCGATCGGGGAAGGGCACGGCATGGCCGAAGGCGCTATCGGCATGGGGGCCGGGGCGGGGGTTATCTCGGGACTGGACTGGCGGCGCAACGGTCCGTTTATCAATCAAGAATGGTTGTTGACGAACGGCGGGCCGGCCACGCCGGAGACCGACGGTTGGCTCAATTATGGCCTGCCGGTGGCAGCCGGATTGATGTATCGCGGCAGCGTGGAAGTGGATGAGTCCAAATATCCCATTTTAGTGAAACACCTGCGGGTGATTGCGGGTGGCGGTGGGGCGGGCCGGATGCGCGGTGCACCGGGCTCGGAAATCGTCTACGGGCCGCGGCATGATCCCATGATGGTGGTGGTGTCCTGTGACGGACAGGTGTTTCCGCCCCAAGGGGTGCGTGGGGGGCAAGCTGGCCCAGCGGCCGCCACGTTCAAGATTTTTCAGGATGGGCATGAAGAAAAACTCCCCGGCGTCGTGGAATGCGAGTTGGCGCCCGGCGAATGGATTCGGGGGGTGGATGCGGGCGGTGGTGGGTATGGCAATCCGCTGGAGCGCGACCCCGCGCGCGTTTTGCGCGATGTGCTGGAGCGTTGGGAAACGCTGCCTCGGGCGCGCGAAGTGTACGGCGTGGTGCTCACCGGTGCGGCGGCAGACCACAGCCTGAAGGTCGATGAGGCCGCCACGCTGGCCTGTCGCCAGCGCCTGCTCGCTTAGTTTTTCTGGGGTAGAAATCCCGCACGCGCGCGGAGCGCCGCGCTGGTGTCGGCGGCCGCCTCTCGCAGGGCGGCGAGGCTCGCCGGGTCGCTGCGGGCTTCTAGCGCTGCCGCCAGCAGGTCTAAGCGCGCCGCGCCCACCAGCGCAGCACTGCCCCGCAGGCGATGCAGTTCGTGTTGGCTTGCCCGCTGCGCTGGTGCCCCGCGCAGCGCGGCCAGTGCGCGCAGTTGGGCGAGGTGCGCGGCGACTTCACGTTCCCATCGGCCTATCCACTCGGCCCGCTCTAGGCCTTTTTCGAACCCCAATAAAAAAGCTTGGGCCTGAACTTCTGCCAGCAGTGGCGTGGCGGGCGTGGCGCTGCAGGATGGGGCATGGGCTCGCAGCAGCGCGCGTAGC
The DNA here is from genome assembly GCA_009692365.1 of Gammaproteobacteria bacterium. Classification (GTDB taxonomy): domain Bacteria; phylum Pseudomonadota; class Gammaproteobacteria. Next base: position 32,410 of record SHZJ01000006.1, on the reverse strand, counting down.
CGCCCACTGGGGGCGGGCTTGGGCCATACCGCCTGCGCCCCGGCGTGCAGGGCCGCAGCGCGGGTCGGCGCGGAGCGATCGGCGCTCAGTAGCACGGCGGGGGGTGGGGCTTGCCATTCCCGCACAATCAGCCCGATGAGTGCGCTGCCCAACGAGTCAGGCAAATGCTGGTCGACGAGCAGCAGGTCGTAGGGGCTGCGAGCCAGCGCCAGAAGGGCCGCCTGCGCGCTTGCGACGCTGTCTATCTGGCAGGCGACGCCGCGCAGGGCGAGGGCGATGAGGCGGCGTTCGGTTTTGCCATCGTCCACCACCAACACCCGGGTTCCTTGGCCGTTGGGGCTTGGACCCATGGCCATCTCAAGGCCCCGAGCGGACGCTCACGCAACCCCACCCGCTGCCGGCTGACCGCCCACGCGCACGCCGACGGCTAGACCGGCCTAGCCGTCGGCGTGCGCGTGGGCGCTGGGAAAATTCAGCGCGTGGCGTCAGGTTGGGCGGGGTGGCTTGGCGAGCAGGCATCGCGGGGGATGGTAGCCTTGGTGGGTCTCTGCCACGAGTGTGGCACGAGTGCACGCAGGGGAGTAGCCAGCGTGCGGCGTACGGCGGCCCGCCTGGGGCTTAACGGGTTGGTGCAAAGCCCACATGGCACTATAGTAAGAGTGCGCTAAAATCAGCGTGGATTCTCCGCAGGGGCGCGTTAGCGACGAGCATGAATGGATTAAAGCAGCGCGTGGTGGTGGTAGGCGCGGGCGCCGCAGGCACCAGCGTGGCGGCGCGATTGAAGGCCGCCGGGGGCTGGGAAGTGACGCTCGTGGACCCCGCGGACGCGCATTTCTATCAGCCCCTGTGGACCTTCGTGGGGGGGGGTGTTTTCCCGCGTGAACGCAGTCGCCGGCCAATGAGCGAAGCGATTCCCGCTGGGGCACGTTGGGTGCAAAGCGCCGTCACCGAATTCCGCCCCGAGGCCAACCAAGTACTCACTCAGGATGGCCAGACCCTAGGCTACGATGCCTTGGTGGTCGCACCCGGCATCCAGATTAACTGGCATGCCATCCCGGGTTTGAAAGAAAACCTGGGGCGCAATGGCGTGTGCAGCAACTACAGCTACGAGAGCGTCAATTCAACGTGGGAGACTTTGCAGCGCTTCAGTGCGGGTCGGGCAGTGTTTACTTTTCCCACCACGCCCATCAAATGCGCCGGTGCGCCGCTCAAAATAATGTTGCTCACCGAAGACTACTTACGGCGCAGCGGGCGCCGTTCGCAGTGCCAAGTGGTGTATATGTGCGGCGTGGGTGCTATTTTTCGCGCCCCAAAATACGCCGCAGAACTCGTTAAAATCTGCGCAAAGCGTGCAGTGGAGGTCAACTACAAGCAGGATTTAGTCGCGATTAAAGGCGAGACCCACGAAGCCGTTTTTCGCGATGCCGAGTCCGGCAACGAGCGAGTCGAAAAGTTCGACATGCTCCATGTGGCCCCGCCGATGGGCCCGCCAGATTTTGTCCGACAAAGCGCGCTGGCGGATGCCGCGGGCTGGGTGGACGTCAAGCGCGACACCCTACAGCACACGCGCTATGCCAATGTGTTTAGTCTGGGCGACGCCAGCAGCCTGCCGACCTCCAAAACGGCGGCGGCGATCCGTGCGCAAAGTCCCGTGCTGGTGGCTAATTTGCGGGCGGTGATGGCGGGCCAGACGCCGCGCGCGGTGTACAACGGGTATACCTCCTGCCCGCTCATTACCGGGTACGGGCGGCTGATCTTGGCGGAGTTCGATTACGACCTGCAGCCCTGTGAAACCTTCCCGTTCGATCAGGGGCGGGAGCGCAAAAGCCTGTACCTGTTGAAAAAATACTTCATGCCCACGCTGTACTGGCGGGCGCTGGTGCGCGGTCGTAAATGGCCATGGCCCGTCCCGGAAAGCGCGCCGACCGAAATCTGAATCCGCCGACTCGCGATGCGAAGCCGGGCTAAACCCGGCCGTTGCTCAGGCGCTCGCGCCGTGCGCAAGCGCGTTGACCGAGAGGCGATGGTCGGGGAAATAGCGCAGGAGTTCGAGGCATTGCTTGCGTGCCGCGTTCGGATCCACGGCCTGATGTTTGCCGGTGGCGCGCCGTGGTTTACGCGGAAAGCGCCCCATGCCGGCCAAGATGCAAAACCACGACGTGGGGCTATACGCCATTTGCCCCTGCTGGCGCCGGATCTCCGCGAGGAGGTCGCCACCTTCGTCCCAAATTGCTAGCACTTGGCGGACGGAATCCGACGCGTGCGCATTCTCGCGGGCGGCCACCCAGTAGGGCGTATCGTCACGGGAATTCAGTTTGTAGTGCATGAAAATATAATCGCGAATGCTGTCGTAAATCAGATTGACCTTTTGATTGAAGCCAGCCCGTTGGTCCTGGATCTCCCCCGGCGCAGCCCAAGCGGCGATGAACTGCTCGATGGTGTCTTGCACGAGCATGAGCGCCGTGGCTTCCAGTGGCTCGATAAACCCTTGGGCCAGACCAATCGCCACACAGTTGCGCTCCCAAGTGCGCGCTAGGCGCCCGACCCGCATTTTGAGATGACGCGCTGCCACGTTCTCGTCGGGCAGCTTTAGGTGTGCGCGTAACTCGCGCTCGGCGGCGGCTTCGTCTAAGAAATCGGAGGCATACACATACCCGTTGCCGTAGCGATTGGTGAGCGGAATTTTCCAGGCCCAACCATATTTCAGCGCCCCGGAGACAGTTTCAGAAGGCAGCGAGTTGGGGTCCTCCAGCGGCGTGGGCAGCGCGACCGCGCGGTCGTTAAACAACCAAGGCCGATAGCTTAAAAAGGGCACGCCCAGCGTCTTGCCCGCCAGCACATTGGCAAACCCGGTGCAGTCGATGAAGTAATCGGCGCTGAGGACGCCGTTTTTAGGTGTGCTGACGCCGGCAATATCGCCGTTCTCGTGCTGCTGTACCGAGGTCACGGTGTCGACGATATGCGTCACCCCACGGGCGGTTGCCCAAGTGCGCAGAAATTCGCCAATCAAGCGGGCGTCGAAATGATAAGCGTAGTCTACGGCGTAGCCGCTGCGCGGATCCGGCAGCGGCGCGCAGCGCTTTTTTGCCACCCAGTTGGAGAGGAAGAACCAGTCAGGATTGGCCGTGACGTCGACATTTTGCTGGCGCAACGAGACATTGTGGTGAAAGGCGCGCACCGAGTCGTTATCGCTCTGGGTGAAGAACGGGTGGTAGTAACTCTCGTAGCCCGCGCGGGTAGACCAATGTGGAAACCGAATGCCACACTTGTAGGTGGCGTTGCACTGGGGCATCCAGGCGTGGTCGGCGATCCCCAGGGCCTGAAAAAAACGCCGCATTTTCGGCGTAGAACCTTCACCCACCCCTACGATCCCGATGGTGTCCGACTCGATGAGCGTGACCCGCGTGCCGTGTGCCGCCCACACGTGCGCCAGCCACGCGGCGGTCATCCACCCCGCGGTACCACCACCGACGATGAGCACGCGCGCGGGCGCGGGAGGCGAGTTTTCCAACATAAAATTTTCCCCGGCAAAAATGGCGACACACGGCCGTCCCGCGGCGGCGGCGGCGCGCACCGTCTGCGATAACTGTGGTCCATCCTAGCCCGAAGCGTAGCCCGGGCGCGATGGCGCGCCAGCACGGGGCGGTTGGCGCGGGTCTCGTGGGGGGACGATCCCTAAATTGCTGCAATTGCACAATGTTAAAGGCTTAATTGCCGGTAGCACCTGCTGGGATTTTTATGTACGGTGTCGCGCCGGCCCATCGCCCTTCGGAACAGGCGAGGTTGCAGAGGTCGCTGCGACCACCAGAAAAACCGTCTGCATTCGAGTACTCGCCGGCCTGCTGCAGGGTCGGGCCCCGCTTGGATTCGACAGTCAAAAAACAATCGGCCCGTTTGGGCCCGGACCTTTGAGAGAGCTCTTGCATGGGATTCCTAGTGAACATTGACAACGGTGGTACGTTCACCGATGTCTGCATCAGCGATGGCAACCGCCTCGTGCACGCAAAATCTATCACCACGCCGCACGATCTAACGCAGTGCTTCATTGAAGCAATGAAGCGCGGCTCGCGTGAGCTTTTTGGCGAAGAAGACCTCGGTCGGTTGATGCGCGAAACGGACTGTCTGCGCTACTCCACCACTTCGGGCACGAACGCCGTGGTGGAACACAAGGGCACGCCCGTGGCACTGCTGGTAGAAGCCGGTGCCGAGGACGACCTGTACGGCGCCCACGCTAGCTTGGGCGCGAGTTCCCTCTGGCGCGCCATGGTGCCCGGCCGCCCCAGCGGTATTGCGGTGGGCCCGGAGGGTGCTATCGACGAGCACGCGCTCACTCAAATCATCAACCAGCTGCTGTCGGCGGGCGCGCAACGCTTAGTGGTGTGCCTGAAAAGCGCGGCGGCCGAGCGCAACGTCAAAGAAGCGCTGCTGGAACGCTACCCCCGTCACCTGCTGGGGGCCATTCCGTTTCTCATCTCCACCGAACTCGTGGACGACCAAGACTTTGCGCGGCGCCTGTCCACTGCGGTCATCAACTCTTATTTGCATGCCGGGATGGAGCATTTCCTCTACGGTGCTGAGAAAGTCTGCAAAAGCCTGTTTCTCAAGCGGCCCCTGCTGATTTTTCGCAACGATGGCGCGTCCGCCCGGGTGGCCAAAACGACCGCCATCAAAACCTGGGGCTCTGGTCCGCGCGGCGGGCTGGAAGGTGCGCTCGCCTACGCCAAGCTCTACGGGCTGGCGAACGTCGTGGCCATGGACATCGGTGGCACCACCACCGATGTGTCGGTCATCAAAGCGCAAAAAGTGGCGCTCCGGCCTTATGGCGAAGTCGACAGCCTGGGTACTTCTTTCGCACTGCCCAAACTCCAGAGCTTTGGTTTGGGCGGCAGCTCCATTTTATCGGTGGTCGATGGCGCTATCTGCATCGGGCCTGAGAGCGTCGGGGCGGTGCCGGGTCCGGCCTGCTTCGCCCGCGGCGGCACCCAGGCCACCCTCACTGATGCGCTGTTGGTGCTCGGCGTGCTCGACGGTGAGAACTACCTCGGCGGCGAATTAAAACTGGATCGGGCCCGCGCTGAGCAAGCGCTGAAGGCCAATATTGCAGACCCGCTAACACACGGCGTGGCCGCCGCCGCGGCGGCCGTGGTCGCGGCCTTCCAGGCCCAGGTGGGCGCGCAGCTACGGCTAGTCATGGCGAGCGCGGGCGTGGCGCCCGCGCAGTGCACGCTCCTCGCCTACGGCGGGGGCGGTCCCATGATTATCTCCGGTATCGCGCAGGCCATCGGGATTCAGCAGGTCGTCGTGCCGCGTTTAGCCTCGGTGTTCAGTGCCTTCGGCATCGGCTTCAGCCATCTCGCCCATGAATACCAAGTGCCCCTGGCCGCCACCACAGGACGCCTCGAAGCCGCGCAGGCTGAACTCGCCGTGCGCGCGCGCCGGGACATGGCAGGGGAAGGTGTTGCCGTGGATGACTGCCGTTACGAATATGCCGTGTGGAGCGCCGAGCACGACAACGTCACCGAGCAGCCGCTCGCAAACATCGCGAACGGTGGGCCGGACGCTCGTCTCACGTTAAAAGCGGTCTACGAACTGCCCGCTACACCGCTGGTGCGTGATGAGGCTAGCGCGGGCACGCCAGCACCCAGTGCCGGCACTCTCGAGCTCAATTGGGGCGCGGGTACGCAGTCGGTCAAGGTCCATCTCGACGCAACACTCAAGCCCGGTACGACCGCCGTCGGCCCGTGTCTGCTCAAGGGCGATTATCTCACCTGCCTCATCGGGCAGGGCTGGAAGCTGCGAGTAACAAGCAATCAGGACCTGGTGCTGGAGGTAGTGAAGTCATGAGTAATCAACGGGTGGCGATCACCGAATATCTGGAAATCGATCTCGACGCAGAACGCTGGCACTGCCGCCGGTGCAGCCATGACATCGGTCCTGCTCGCTCGAACTACAAAGAAGGCCTGCTGGTCCACAACCGCAACCCGCGCGAAGTCCACCGCCCTATTTTGGACGACAGCTATCCCTTTACCTACGCGCCCGATCCGCTGTGGTGCCGCATCATCGAGTTCTATTGCCCCAGCTGCGGCACCCTGATGGAAAACGAGTATTTGCCGCCGGGTCACCCGCTGACCCACGACATCGACTTGGACATCGACAGTCTCAAAGAGCGCCACGCGAGCGGTAAGGGGAAGACCAATGCGGCGGGTTAGTGTTGATATTGGCGGTACTTTTACCGACTGCTTTTTAGCCTTCGACGGCCAGTACGTCGAAAGCAAAGCCCTGACGACCCACCACAACTTGGCGTCGGGCTTCATGGAAGCGCTGCAAAGCGCCTGCTTGGAGCTGGGTCGTTCGGTGCAGGACGTGCTGGGCAGCGTCGACGCCGTGCGTTACGGCACCACGCTGGGTACGAACGCGCTGATCCAGCGCAACGGTCCCTTAGTCGGCTTGCTGACCACCGCGGGCTTCGAATCCTCCGTGCCGCTGATGCGCGCGCGCGGCTACGGCGATGGCCTGTCAGATGCCGAGCAAACCGATTTGCCCGGTGCCGACCGGCCCGCGCCGTTGGTTAAAATGTCGATGATCGTCGGCATTGAGGAGCGGGTCGATTACAAAGGCACGGCGGTGCTCAGCGTGGACGAGGACGACGTGCGCAGGCAGGTGCGCAAACTGGTCGACGGCGGGGCGCAGGCGTTCGTGGTGGCCTTGGTCAACGCGGTAGTCAATCCCGCACATGAACGTGAAGTCGAGCGAATTATTCTGGCGGAATATCCTACCCACGTGTTGGGCGCTATCCCCATCGTGCTGTCGCATCGCGTAGCAGGCCGCAAGGCCGAATATTCCAGAACGATGTCGGCCGTGTTGGATGCCTATCTGCACGATCAGATGTACCACGGCATGTCCTCGCTCGAAATCGTGCTCCGGCAGAACGGCTACCAGCGGCCCATGCTGTTGGTGCACAACACCTCGGGCATGGCGCAGCTCAATTCCACGCACGCGCTGCAAACCATTCATTCGGGGCCGGTGGCGGGGTTGGAAGCCTCTAACTACATCTCCGGCCAGTTCAAGCTGCCCAATATCATCGCAACCGACATGGGCGGTACGAGCTTCGATATTGGTTTGGTCACGGCCGATGGCGTGAAGTTCTACGATTTCAACCCGGTAATCGACCGTTGGCTGGTCAGCTCACCCATGACCTACCTCCACACCTTGGGCGCTGGCGGTGGTTCGATCGCCCGCTACGATCGTCTCTGGGACGCGGTGGAAGTGGGGCCCGATAGCGCCGGCTCCGACCCCGGCCCGGCCTGCTACGGCCGCGGCGGCAAGTTGCCCACCACCACCGACGCGAATCTGGTGCTGGGCTATCTCGACGAGAACAACTACGCCGGCGGCACCATCACGGTGAGCAAGCGCCGCGCTGAACGGGCGATCGAGGAATACATCTGCAAGCCCTCGGGCATGACGCTCATCGAGGCGGCGAAAGCCATCAAGCGCAAAGTGGACGCCAATATGGCCTTGGCCATTTTTAAAGAAGTGGCGGTCAAGGGCTACAACCCCAAGCACTTCGCCATTCTCAGCTACGGCGGCGGCGGCCCCATCCACGCCTGCGGCTACGCGGCCCGACTCGGCGTCCACAAAGTGCTCATTCCGCCCTTTAGTTCGGTGTTCTCCGCGCTGGGCGCCGGCAATATGGATGCCTTGCATATCCACGAAAAGTCGCTGTACCTCATGCTCTACGACGCGACCAAGCGCACGATGCTAGAGGACTTCTCGGTCTTTAATGCCACTGTGGCAGAGTTGGAAGTGCGCGGCCGCGAAGACCTGGTCCGGCAGGGTGTGGCGCTAAGCACCATCAACACGCGGGTGGAAATGGATATGCGCTACGGCAACCAGCTCGCGCAGATTAGCGTCACCAGCCCGCTGGCGCGCCTGGAATCCATGCAGGACGTCATCACTTTGCTCGACCGCTTCAGCGTCAACTACGCCCAGCGCTTCGGCGAGGGCAGCCAGGCGCCAGAAGCCGGGGTTCGCATCAACGTCATTCGGGTCGTCTCCTACGTGGAACACGAACGCTTGAAGCTTGTGCAATCCACCGCCAGCACGCCTGCGCAAGCGGTGCCGGCCAGCCATCGCGAATGCTGGTTCCCGGAAGTGCAAGACGGCCGCATGACCGCGATATACGACCACCGCGCGGTCAGCGAAGGGATGACGATAGTGGGTCCTGCGCTCATCGAAACACCCCGCACGACTTACCTCGTTGAACCCGGTTGGAAGCTCACGATGGGCCTCAACAGTTCGGCGTGGTTGGTTAAAGAATAGTTCCAGACAGCGAGAGGTAGCGGCCATGGGTGGTGATCAAGAAAAGTCGATCATTGAAAAGTTCCTCGAAGAAAACGTGCTGTTTCTGGGGCCCGATCCGGACATCATGGAAGACCATCGCGTGGTGGCAACCACGCCGACGGAAGCCGCTGCGCTAGCACAGTTTGCAGATCCGGACCAAATCAATTTGGTGCGCCACAAACTGCAAACAGCGTGTAACGAATCCTTCGACATGGTGGAGCAGATGGGGGCGGCACCTGGGGCCAAATGGGGCGACCTCATCTCCGGGGTGTGGACCGCCAGTGGCGATTTGGCGCTTGCCAGCATGGGTGGGGTGCTCATTTTCTCCGTGCTCACGCAGCATCCGGTGAAATTCATCCTCAAGTACTGGAAGGACGACCCCACGGTAGGCTTGAAAGATGGCGACATCTTCATGCACAACGATGCGCGCTACGGCAACATCCATAACACCGACCAAAGCTTGGTCTTGCCGGTGTTCCATAACGGCGAGCTCATTTGCTTCACCGGGGCCATCGTGCACGAGGGCGAGAATGGTGCGATCGAGCCGGGTGGTATGCCCTCCGCGGCCGAATCGCCGTTCGACGAAGGCCTCAAAATGTCGCCGATTAAAGTCGGCGAAAACTACGCGTTCAAGCGCGACATCATGACTTTCCTGCAGAACTCGGTGCGCGAGCCCAAACTGCAGCTCGAAGGGATGAAGTCCAAATTTTTTGCCGCCATGCGCATGAAAGCGCGGGTCGAGGAAGCGATCGCCGAGTACGGCGTGGCGGCGGTCATCGCCACCTTGCGCAAGACGCTGACCGATACCGAAGCTGAGGTGCGCCGGCGCCTCACCTGCTGGCCAGACGGCAAAGTCCGCACCAATTGCTTTGCCGATGGCACGCTGCGCGAGAACTGCCTCATTCGCATTCGCTGCGAACTGCACAAAAAGGGCGACGAACTCATCATCGATTTCCGTGGCTCTTCGCCGGAGTTCCTCAACCGGCCGAACAACACCGTTTTGGCGTCGCTCAAGGGTATGCTGGCGCAAGAGTTTCTGAGCTTCGTGTGGCCCGATCTGCCGCGTAATCAGGCGGTGTTTGCGCCGATGACGGTGCTGACCGACGGCCGCTCGGCGCTGCACTCCTCGGCGGAGGCGCCGAACGCGCAGAGCATGATGACCTTTTTCCCTAGCTTTACGGCGGTCCAAATTGCCGTGCCCAAATACCTGTACAGCTCTAGCCATCGCGCCACCGACATCATTGCCGGTTGGTACAACATGATCGTCACCTTCATTTACGGTGGCGTGAACCAGTACGGCGAACTGGTGGGCAACGTCTGTGCCGATTTAAACGGCATGGGTGGGGCGGCGCGCTGGAATCGCGACGGCGAACACTCGATGGCGCCTATTTTTGCCCCGATGGCGGATATCGGCGAGCAGGAACTGATTGAAGAAGAAGTGCCGCTGATGAAAATCGTGCCGCACCGGCTGATGCAGGACGCCGAGGGCTTCGGCAAGTTCCGCGGCGGCCATGGCTATCAGCAAATTGCCACCATGAAAGACACCTCCATGTGGGGCTTCATGTGCTGCAGTCTGGGTTCCAAATTCCCGACCACCTACGGCATTTTTGGTGGTTATGCGCCGGGCACGCTGCCGTTGTGCAAGGTCAGGGGCGTGAACGTTTTTGAGATCATGAAAGACAAGCGCGAACTCATGCGCTTCACCATCCCGCAGATCATGAACGAGCGCCCGTTCCCGGGTGCTAAATACTCCACCCATCACATGGGTCTGCAGTTAGAGTTCGCCAAACCCGGCGAGCTATACATGATCACCCAAGGTGGTGGCGGTGGTTACGGCGATGTCCTGGAGCGCGACCCTGGACTGGTGTCGAAAGACTACCTCGACGGGCTAATCTCGATCTTGAGTGTCAACAATATTTACCGCGTGCTCCTGGATGAGAAAACTGGTGCCGTGGATTACACCGCGACCACCGCAGCCCGCTTGGCCGAACGCGAACTGCGCAAAGCCCGGGGCAAGCCCTATCACGAGTTTGTGCAAGAGTGGGAAACCGCGGCCCCGCCCGCGGCCGTGCCGTTCTTTGGTTCGTGGAAGGACCGCAGCCTCATCTACCGGGGCTCGCCCGACGACACCTGCCCAGCCGACGCCATCGTGCCCATCATGATGCCGAACCCGAAAGACCTGCGCATTGCACAGTTGGAAGCCGAACTGGAAGCCCTGCGCGTGGCTGGCAGCGCACAAGCCTAGCCCGCACGCGAGCAGCCGCAGCAAGATGGGCGCGCACTTTTTGAAAGCGTGGCTGGCAGGTCAGCGCGCCGGCGTACTCTGGATCGAATACAGCGAGTACGCCGGCCGGGTGTTTGCCGGCGACCCCGGCGACTGGCTGGAGCAGGCCACCCGCTACGCCAACACCATGGCGCAGGCCCGCAAGCTGGTGCGCACGCAGGTGCTCACGCTAGATGTCCTCGAGCCGGCGCTGGCCCGGGCCCCGGTGGGTGCCACCCCTTTAGCGCGGGCCTTGGCGGTGGTCGCTGATCCGCGTGGTACGGCGTTCGTGGGCGAGGTCCTCGACGCCTGGGCGCACAAGTTCGCGGGGGAGGTGGATTTGGTCCTGAAACTGCGCTCGCCCATCGATGTGCTATTCGCCTTGGGCGCGCGCGACACGCCAAGTTTTGACGATCTCGACGACCTCAGCGCCGCGTGTGCGGCGTTCATTCGCGGTTTTGCCGATAAACCACTGGCTGGACTGCTGCTCGCGCGCCGCGCAACTTCGCCCGTTCTGGCCGATGAGGCGGAGGCCTGCGCGCCGTTGTTGCGGGCCGCGAAACACTACGGTTGGGTGAGCGCGCTAGCGCTGGACGCGGCCCTGTTACCGACGGGCGCCGGCCCGCTTGCGGCCGCCACCGACCTGCTCTTGGGAGCCGAACTGGCGCCCGGCGAACTCGCCCCATTCAACCAGAGCCGCCGCTACATGGGCGGGGCGCTGGGGGTAGATTTTTGGCAGCGAGCGCAACTCGACGCGCTGCCCACCGACCAACTGCTCTACGGCAGCATTCCCGCCACCGCCCACCCCGAACTCGTCCTGACGCGCTGCGCCCAGCTGCCCACGGGCACGTAAAGACGCCCCATTCTTACCACATGCAACGCCCGCGGGGGGCGGATTTGTGGCGCATTACCCAACGCGAGCAACCGGTGCCCGGAGTGCGCCCACGCGGCGCGCGCGGCCAGCGGACACCCCATCTGGAGGATGCGTTCGACTGCTGCGTTGCAGCAGTAAAATATCTATCAAATCAGCTAATTGACAGCCCTCCCGACCCTACCTATAGTCGGGCACAGAGAGAAAGAATCGAACGCCACCGACCGGTCGGAGGGAACGACAATTTCATCAGATAAAGGAAAAGAGACAGCAGCCCTGTTGCGCTGATTGAACAGCACGAACCGGCCGCTCTAACCACCAGCGCCACAGTAGCGCACACAACCCAACGATCCACCCAAAAAGGGCCGCGCGGTTCAGCGTTGCGCCTTGCCAGTAGCACCTCCGGGGGCTCTCGGCAGACGCCCGCGCCCCGCCCCAAAACCTAAGGTTATCAGCGTAATGGGACTTCGACACAGACTTGCAGCGTGGGTTATCGGTAACCGAAATTTGTCTCTGGCAGTCTTGATGGCCATCACCGCGTTTTTCGCGGTCGGGCTGACCAAGGTTGAGATCAAGACCATTTTCTCCGACCTTTTCCCCAGTGATCACCCCTTCGTGCAGGCCTATAAAGACCACGGCAACTTCGGTAACCCGTTGACCGTTACTTTTATGATCAAGCGCACCGACGGGGACATCTACAACCAAGACACGCTGAGCAAAGTGTGGGACATGACGCGGGAAATCGATCTGGCGCCGTCCGTCGACCACGACCAAATTCTGTCGATTGCCACCGAAAAGGCCCGCTACTCAGAAGCGACCCCCGATGGCGTGGAAGTCAACCCGCTGATGGACGCCAAAGCGCCCTCGAACGAAGAGGAAATCGGCGACTTTCGTTCGCGGGTAGACAAAGCCGCCAACGTGCGGACTTTCCTTATTTCCGGTGACGAGACCGCTACCCTGGTGTCCGCCACGTTTATCGAGCGCACGCTCGATTACGGCGAAACCTTCAAGTACGTGCAGGCGATGGTCGAGAAAATGCGCGACGAGCATCACGAGATCTACGCCGCCGGCCAACCCATGCTGACCGGCTGGGTCTATCACTACCAAGTGCAAATGCTCACTATTTTCGCCATTACGGCCAGCTTGCTCGTCCTGTCGCTGGTGCTGTACATGGGCAACGTGCCAGGGGTGGTCGCGCCCGTTACGGTCAGTATCATCGGTGGTACTTGGGGCTTTGGCTTGACCGGCTGGCTCCATCAGCCCATTGAGCCCCTGATCATGGTAGTCCCCATGCTGTTGGTGGCGCGCGCGTTCTCCCACTGCGTGCAGTATCTCGAGCGCTACTACGAAATCCTTTACGAAGTTAAAGACAAACGTAAAGCGGCGGAACTGTCCCTAGGCGTCATGATGGCGCCCGGCGTGCTGGGCATCATCACCGATTTCGTGTGTCTGTACCTCATCGCCATCGCGCCCATCCCCGTCATGCAGCGCTTCGCGGTGTTTACGGGCACTTGGGCCGTCGCACTGATTCCGACCGACGTTTTTCTTTCCGCTTTATTGGCTTCCTACCTGCCTACGCCGAAGAACGTCGCCATCTTGATCGGGAAATCCGACAAAATCACCTGGCATAACAAACTCATCAACATGCTGGGCGCAGTGGGGCGACTCTCCCACGGGGAGAAGGCCCGCACCACCACGATCGTCGTGCTGATCATCGCGGCGCTGTCGGTGTTTGGTATGACCAAGCTGCGCATCGGCAACCCGGTGGAAGGCAGCAACCTGCTGTTCCCGGATTCGCAGTTCAACGCTGCGGTACGCGCCATCAACTCGCACTTCCCGGGCCTCATGACCCTCGAAATTGTGTTCGAGGCCAAAGGCAATGGCGAGGCGGCGGGTGCGAGCTACCAAGGGGAGAAGGCGCCGCGCATCATGCGCCAAAGCGAAACTCTGTCGGTGATGTCGCAAATGCAGCGCTTGTTGGAGTCCGAGCCGAATCCGCCCGAGGCTACCCTGTCGTTTGCGGACTATCTCCCGGAAGCCAGCCGGCTGCTGAGCGGAGGCAACCCCAAGATGGGGCCGGTCGACCCGACCGATGTCGCCGTCGACGGGACGGTTATCGCGTTGCTAATGGGGTCTAACGCGAAAAACTACGGGCACGTCACGGACTTCACCCTGCAGAACGGCACCCTGTCGCTGTGGTACAAAAATAACAAGCAGGAGACGGTCGACCTCGCACTCGCCCAGGCCCGTCGTGCGGTCGCGGCGGTCGGTGCTGAACACCCCAACTTCCGCATCCGCCTCGCGACCGGCGCAATTGCGCTGCAGCAGTCGGTGAACGACGTGGTTCGCCAGAACAAGTGGCTCATTCTGGGCTGCCTGAACGTCATTATTTTCTTTGTGACGTCCTTTGCGTATCGCTCTTTTGTGGCAGGCTTCATTCTCCTTGTCCCGGTTAATCTCTCCAACGCCATGCTCGAAACCGCCATGGTGCTGTTGGGAATTGGGCTGGACGTCAACAGCCTGCCCATCGCCAGCATCGGCATCGGCGTCGGCATCGACTATGGCATTTACTTGGTCAGCCGGATGTGCGAGGACTATCAGGTCTCCAAGGACTACGGGCAGGCCATCCAACACGCCATCCAGACCTCCGGCAAGGCCATTTTCTTTACGGCCACTATCGTGCTCATCAGCATTTTACCTTGGTACTTCATGTCGAAACTGAAATTCCTGTCCGACATGGGCCTGCTGCTGGTGATGGTCATGACCATCAACATGGTGATCTCGCTGATTGTTCTGCCGCTGTTAGTGTGGTGGATCCAGCCCAAATTCATTGCTTCCGAAGACCAACTCATTTCGGAAAAAATCGACCTGTCAGTGCACGTTAAAACTGCCGCCTGAGGCCGCACCGAACATTTCAAGCTTTATTTAGGAACCAGACACACGTGGAAAAAACCAACTTGCTAGCCCGCGGCGGACGACGCCTCCTCTGCGGACTGACGCTCATACTGGCCAGCTCGGCCGTATCCTTTACCGTCGGCGCGGCGGAGGGTCCGGTCTCGCAACTAAAAATCGTGCACAAGGGCATTCCTCACGACGCCCTCTACGCCCTCAACATCGTCGGGAAAAACGGTTTGGCGGTGGGCGGCGCGGGCGCCATCCTCCAAACCACCGACGGTGGTGCAACCTGGGCGTCCATGGCATCGCCCACCCAACTCAGCCTGCTGGGCATCGGCATCAACGGCGACCAGCGGCTCATCGTAGGGCAGCGTGGCACCATCCTGATGAACGAGGGCGAAAAATGGGTCGTTGCTAAGAGTGACTCTGAGGCGCGGCTGTTAAACGTCGACCTCAACGCGGCGGGTTTGGCGATTGCGGTGGGGGAATTTGGCACCATCCTGCGCTCTAAGGACGGCGGCAAGACCTGGGAGCGGCGGGTAGTCGACTGGGCGAGGTTCCGTGACGATGGCTACGAGCCGCACATCTACGGGGTGGACGTACAGGAAACGGGTCGCATCGTGCTGGCGGCGGAATTCTCCTACGTGTTGATTTCCGACGACGGCGGTGAGACCTTCAAGCTGACCAATAAAGGGGAGCGCTCACTGTTTGCCCTGCACATGCTGCCGAACGGCACGGGGTATGCGGCCGGCCAGGAGGGTATGGTGTTAAAAACCACCGACAACGGCGGTACTTGGCTAGCCCTGAAAACCGATGTCAATGCCAACCTATTTGGCATTTGGGCCTCACCGCAGGGTGAAATTGTGGCCACCGGGATGCGGGTGCTCCTGCGTAGTAGCGACGCCGGCGCCACGTTCACTCGCTCCTTTGACATCGACATCATCCGTAACTGGTACCTGCCGGTGGCGGTGGGTGAGCTAGAAGAGAAGGGTGAGGGCGGGGCGATGGTGACACAGGTGGTCTACATCGCGGGTCACGACGGTGTGATCGCGCGGGTGTTGCGTTAAAGCGACCCTCGCGGGAACCGGGTTCTGGACATCTCAGTGATATTCCACCAAAGTGGGGGAAGAAAATCGTTGATCATCTCCAGCGCTTAGTCTAAATTCTGTCCTAGGCAACAGATCGTGGCGAAAAAGCGCCATAAGGTCTTTAAAACAGAAAGAACGTTGCATCTAAGCAACAGCGCGAGCCGCCTCGAACGCTAAGGTCCCTAGCAACCGAACGCGCCGACGGCCGCACATGGGGACCAGCATTAATCTCACGTTGATTTATGAGGAGGGCGGGAGTGACTAAAAACACCATCAAGCGACTGATGCTGGCCGGCGGCGCCGCCAGCATGTTCGCGGGCAGCGCGGCCTACGCCGTGGACTTCAATATCACGGGCTTTGTTCGGCAGGAAATCGCGATCTCCGTGACCGGGCAAGATAACCCGTACAACACTTCAACCAACCCCTTCTTAGGCCGCAACATTCCCAACATCACCACGAACGGCGGTGGGCTTGCAGGACCCGGCACGAACGGCTCAGTAACCGGCCAACAGTTCAGCGGCAAAGGCTTCCCGCTCGATAACGGCGGCTTCAGCCAGCCGATGGCTAGGGCGAGCGGCAGCGCTGCAGGGGATGCGGCGTACGTACAAAAATGGGCAGGCCGCATGGCGGGCGCGGGTCAGGTCACCAACGCCTTCGGCGGCCCGGGCTGCGTGACGTCCAATAACTGCGGCGACGCTGCTAGGTCCGTTAAGGGGATGAACCAGTTCAACCTGTTCGCCACGCGCGTCGAGCTGGACATCCAGGCCAAATGGACCGACGAACTCAATTCTTTCGTCAAAATTCGCGCTTACTCTGACTACCAAGAGCTGCTGGGCAACGGGCAAACCGACAGCCATTTCAACGCCGACTTTGGCTGGATAGGCGGTCGCGGCAACCTGCTGGAATACAACACGCCGAACTTTATGCTCGATATCCCTTCGGCCTATCTCGACTATAACAGCGGCCCATTATGGGTGCGCCTGGGCCAGCAGCAAATCGCCTGGGGTGAGGCTTATTTCTTCCGGGTCTTCGACGTGCCTAACGGGCTCGATACTCGCCGTCACTTCACCTTGGACGTGGGCGCCGAGGAGTTCTCCGACAAGCGGGTGGCAGCGCCTGCCCTGCGCGTGAACTACACCTTCAAGAACGGCTGGACCGCCGACACCTTCGTGCAAATGGCCGCCCCTACCACCTTGGTGGGTACCAACACACCCTATAACGTGGTGGCGTCTGGTTTTTCTTGGCGGGATACCGGGCAAAGCGAAATCCTCCGCAACAACGTGAACTACGGCACGCGCATCACCATGCCCGTCACCGACAGCCTCACGTTGGGCTTGATGGCGGTCAGCCGCCTAAACCCCGACGGCGTGGTGCAGTGGGCGGATGCGCCCCTGAAGCTGGGTGACGGCTCCGCCAACCCGTTCTGCTTTGGGCCGAATAACTACGCGGGGAACATCCTAACTGGATTTGGGTTGCAGGCTCTCGGCACTGCCTTAGACAACAATCAGAACGGCCAAAATGACGTCACCGAGCTGCTTACTCCCATGTCTAAGGGCAAGTGCGGTGCTAATGCTTCGCCGGACCGCATGGGCACGGCTGCCTGGAAGGAATGGATGACCTACGCAGGGAAAGCGCGTCTTAATCCCATCGAAGGCGTGCTGGGCTTCTTAAACGGGGGTGCCGAAAAAAGCGGCACCAACGCGTCCACGCTGACGACTGCGATGTTCGGGATTGCAACGAGCCCGAACGGGGGCCTTAGGGACCCCGTCGGCGCGAGGATGCTGTTTAACAACATCGGCGGCCAGAAAAACAAGAAGACGCCTTTCACCTACGACGCCACCCGCAACATTCTGGACGCCTTCTTTAACGGCTTCGCGTTCCCCCGGGGTTACATCACCCGGCAGTTCGAGCGCGAGACGATTACCGGTGCATCGGGCAACTATATTGTGAATTCCACCCCGGGCTCTTGGTTAGACCAATTGATTATCCGCGGCGAGTTGGCCATCACGCCCAACAAGGTGTTCACGGCGCTAGACCTGCGGGCCGGCTCGTTTATTGAAGCGACGGAAGTCTCTTCGGCGTTAATCTTGGAGAAGTACCACAACGTGGTGCCCGGTCTGCCGGCCACCTACTTAGTGGGCCAGTGGATGCACAAAACGCAGAGCGACTTGTTCGGTCGGCATTTGAGCGGCAATCAGGACAAGCTGAAGGCCACGACGGGCTGCCTGCCCACGGCGACTTCCGCAACCGACCCCGTCACCGGCCTCAATTCCACCGGTGCGCGCGAGAAGGGCTGCGGCCGCCCGGTTGGACAGACCAGCGCTGACTACATCTCCTTGGCGTTCCAGCAGCCCTTCCCGAACCTCATTTGGCGCGCCGACTACGCGATGCTGATTGATATTCAGGGCGGCGTGCTGCTGCAGCCTGGTGTGAAGTACAAGCCCAGCACGCATTGGCAGGTAGACCTCTACGCCAATGTGTTGGTTGACTTGACGCCCAAGCAGAACGACGACGTCGTCGAGACCCTGGACTGGGCCGACGAAGTCTTTGCCCGGGTAACCTACTACTTCTAAAACCTCAAAAGCGCCTGCTTCAGATCGAGGGCCGGCACCCCGCCGGCCCTCTTTTTTTGGGCCTCTCCCAGAACCTCTGACTCTGGCCACTCGCCTCTGGCGTTGCGCCGGGCGCAAGCCTGCCACCCCCCCTTTCTGCTAGAGCACATGAGCCGATGGAAATTCAGAATTTGACGGATCTACTGACCTACACCTGGGACTCCGCGTTAACGCTGGTCGAATTAGGCGGCCCAGTGGTGGCGGTGCAGCTCGTTATCTCGACCATCGGCTTTGCCATGGTGCTCTACAAGCTGCTGCAGTTCATCGCCATCTCCACCAGCCGTTTCAGAGCCGCCGAGCGCGCCATCGACTTATGGGGCGAGGGCGAGACCGAACTAGCCCTAAAGCTGCTGGGCCGGGCTCGGCTGGGGCTGGCGCGAGACCTCCAGTTTGGCCTGCAGAATCTCGCCACCGCCGATCGCGAGCAACTCCGCGACGAGCTTTCCCGGCGCGGCATGTTTTTCTTACGCCCCTACGGCAGTCTGCTGCGGGCGCTGGAAATTGTGTACTACCTCTCCCCAGTGTTGGGTCTATTGGGCACGGTGCTGGGGATGATCGACGCCTTTCGGCATCTGGCGGTGGTGGCTGGCACCGAAGCCGGTTCTAGCGCCCTGGCGAACGGCATTTGGGAGGCCTTGGTCTGCACCGCCGTGGGCTTGGTCATTGCCATCATTTTTACCGCCTTGCACGCGCTGCTGCAGACCCGTCTGGAGCGCGTAGCTGAGGAAACCTCGAACTTGCTCACCAAAGTCCTTACGCTAGGCGTCGGCCGTGGCTGAAGTCCAGCGGGTCTCGCTGGCGCTGGGCCGGCTACGGCGGCGGTCTATCCGCATTACCTTTGTGCCGCTGGTGGACTGCTTCATTATTTTGCTCATTTTTTTCATGCTGCAAAGCAGCTTTTCGATTCCGCACGGGGTGGACCTGCGGAACGAAAAAAAAGAGCAACTGGAGGCCGGCGCGAGCAGTGCAGAATCTTCCGTCATCTACATCGAACTGCACCAAGACGGCAGCCTGTGGTTAGACGGTGAGCGCCGTGACTTTGCGGGCTTGGCCGGCGCGCTGCCACGCAGCGTGACGAAGCCGGTGATTTTGGCGAGCGACGTGGGCGTGCCCTTGCAGCGCGCGGTGGACGTGATGGATGTGCTGAACGCAGGTGGCTTCCGCAAGATTTCGCTGCGCGTCGCGCGGCAGTTCAAATAGGCAAAGTCTGATGATGGTAGACCTCAGCCGCCGCTCGACTACCGATGTCAGCCTCAAGCAAAGCATCGACGAGGCGCGCGAGCGGCGTTGGGAAAGCACGTTCTTCCTGCTCAACGTGATTTTTCTGCTGATCCTGTTTTTCATCGTGGCGGCTAAATTCGACGTCCATCTGCAGGTGACGCCACCCAAGAGTGCCGCGACGAATGCGTTGCCGGAGGAGGCGCCGCAGCTCGTGATAAAAGCCGATGGAACGCTGCTGCTGAATGCCGCCGTGGTGGCAGCTAACGCGCTGCCGCTGGCGCTGCGCAAGGCGGGCGCGGTGCAGGATTTAAAAGTCGCGGCCGACGCCGCGACGGACGCCGTCGTGGTGGCGCGGGTGATCGAGCAGGTGGCTGAGGCGGGCATCACCCGCGTGTCGCTGGAAACCGTTGCCCGCCCATGACGTGCCGCATCCGCTGAGGTTTGCGCGTGCGTCGCCCGCTCACTTGGTTGGTACTCCTGCTGTTTTCGGTGGTGATCCATGGCTTGGTAACCTCCAGGATTGGGGGGGGAATCCGGGAGCAAGAGGACGCCAAAGCCGCGCTGGCCAACTTGGCCAAAGAAAAAAAACGTCGGGTGGTCCTGGAAATCGCCAAAGGGGAGGTGCCAGAGCCGCAGACGGCCGAGCCGCCCACCGATGAGCCACTAGATTTCGAAGAGGAATTTGAGGTCGAGCCACCCGAGGTGCTGCTCGCGCCACAGGCCGTGGCGCCACCTCCGCCCAACGTGCCGTTGGCGCTGAGTGCGCAGGCGGGCGGGGCGGGCGAAGACACCGCCCCCGTGGAGATTGCACTGGCGAATCAAGACAGCGCGGGGGCCAATTTGGCGCGCCACGCCACGGTGCCCACCGTGGGAATTTTGTCGCCGGTAAGCAAAGGGGGCACCAGCGGGGGCAGCGGTGGGGGAACGTCCGGGTTTGGCGTGGGTATTGGTAATGCGTTGGGCGGCTCGAGCAACCAGTTTGCGGCGTATGTAGAGGGCATGCGCGAGGGCGGGCTGGATGTGCTGTTTGTGGTCGACGCCACCGGCTCGATGGGCTGGGTCATCGATGAGGTAAAAAGCCGCATCCTCGACATCACCTCGGTGGTGCGCTCGCTGGTGCCCATTTCGCGTTTTGGCGTGGTCGCTTATCGCGACGAAGGGGACGCGGAATTTGTCACGCGAACGCAAAATTTGACCTACAGCACCCTCAAGTTGCAAGGCTTCTTAGGGGCGCTGCAGGCGGCCGGTGGGGGCGACATGTTCGAGGCGGTGCAGGAAGGGCTGCGCGAGGGGGTGGATAACGCCGAATGGCGCAGTGGCGCGCGCCGTATCATCATCCTGATCGGGGACGCACCGCCCTCGGAGAGCAATATTGGCAAGGCGATTAGCGTGGTGGAGCGCTTCGTCAATACGGGCGGGGTGGTGTCGACGCTGGACGTAAGCGACCAGTCCAATCCCTCCGCGGTGGAGGCCCGCGTGGGGCGCAAGGTGAACCACGCGATGTATCGCAATGATTCCATGTATCAGTTCCGCAATATCGCCGATGCGGGCAACGGTGACGCCGCAACCTTAGAAGGCGAAGTCTCGCTGACCCGCCGCTTGACCATCCTCATCATGGGCGATCAGTTCGCCCGTGAAATGAAAGCCCTGCTGGATTTACTGTGAAAACCACCGCGCGCCTCGCTTGGTTCTACCCCCTGTTAGGGGTGTTGGGCTGGCTGTGCGCGAACCCGGCGGCGGGCGCGGAGGCACCGCTAGCGCGGGCTCAGGGCCTGCTGGGCGCGTTGAGCGCCGAGGCACCTACGCCGACCTATGCGGCGACCGCGCGCAACTTTGGCGCGCTGGTGGACCAGGTACGCCAGCAGGATGCGCCGGATGGCGACCTGCTCAGACTGCGCAAGCTCGCCGCAGAAATGCGCCAGCGAACACTCGCGCGTTTAGAGGCGGCAGAGCGGGCCGGGGGCGGTGACGAGGCCGCGCTGGAGGGGCTGTATCGCTCGTCCGAGTGGGAAGACCTGAGCTTCTCGCTCACGGCGTTCCCGTTTTGGGGCGCTTGGTTAGACCTCAGCCTAGCCGGGCGGCCCACGCAGGCCGGGGACCGCGTGCAATTGCTGTGGCGCGCGAAACGGGGTTTCCGCGCGGCGTCCATGCAAATCTATCAGCCGAGTTTGGTGTACGGCGGCTGGTTGGGGCTAGGTTTTCTGGCGGTGGCTGAACACAACCTGGTGCAGGCCCGGAAAATCTTTGAGAGCCTGATCAAAGCCCTGTCGTTTGACGACAAGCACCCGGTGCGCAAAGCCGCAGAGGCCGAGTTGGCGATGCTGGCGGGGAAGGGCTTGCCGGGCAGCAGTGGCGGGGCTAGCGGTGCTGCGGCCGGGCCCCGCGACCCGGCGCTAGAGCCCATTTTTGTGCTGCTGGAGCAACATCGCCAAACCAAAGTCGGCGCGCGTGAAGCCGGCGCGAAACTGCGTGCGGTGATCGCCGCCGGCGGCATGAACATGGCCTTACTGGTGGATGTGCTGAAGTACCAAAGCGAAATTGTCAGCGAGAATCTGGGTGCCTTCGGCGCGCTGGTGGCCGCAGAGTTTGCTTTCAGCAACCAGCAGTGGTTCCCGGCGGCGCGCAAATATAAGGAATTTTTCGCCGCCGAGCCGCGCGGCAGCGACCTGCACTTCGAGCGCTTTAAATACCGCTACGCGGTGGCGAGCCTCAAAAGCGATCTCAATGAAGAAGCGGCGCGGTTGGCCGACCAACTGCTGCAAACGCCCAAGCTTGAGCCCGACGTGATGAAAGCGGCGACCAAATTGGCGTATGTGGCGCGAGCGCGGCGCATGGCGTCCAAGTCCACCCTGGCCTCGCGAGAGGAACTGGCACGCGCCGCCCGGCATTTTCTGGAGGTCAGCCCCAACGACCCAGATGCCAACGGCGCGCGCATCAATCTGGCCCAGTCTTTGGGCGATACCACCGCGGCACTCAGGCTTCTCAACGGTATTAAGTCGCCCGCCAACGCCCGTGGCAGCATCGAGACCGCGCGGTTTTTCGTTATCGCGCGCCAGTTTGCCAAGGTGGCCAATAAGCCCGGCGGCGGTGCCGAAGCACTCGCGCGTGAAGGGCTAGGGGTGTGGGCAACGCTGTCGGATGAACAGCAAGAGAACCGCGACAATCAGGCGTTCTATTTACAGCTGCGCGCGGTGGCAGATCCCGATCCGGCCGCCGTTTTAACAGCGATTGCCCTGGCCGAGCAACAACCCGGGGTGAGCGTGACCGCGCAGCGCGGCTTCTTCTGGGCGCGTCTGCGACTCTACGACCGCTTGGGTCAGCCGCGGCGCGCACTCGCTGAAATTGCCGGGCGGCAGACGCCCGTGCCGGGCTGGATGGCGGAGCAGCTGTACCCGTGGGTGAAGCATTTGCCCGACCACGCCCTGCAGGCAGAATTTGCGGCCAGCCTCGCACCGAAGCTCAAAGGCCTGCCCGAAATGGAACGCCGTTTCCGCTTGCTCAATATTGAACTGCTGCTGGAGAGCGGGCGCGGTGAGGAGGCTTACACCGCTGCGCGCGCGCTGCTGGCCGACTATCCCAAGGCCGGCGACGGCTACCGCATGCTGGCCAAGGCGGCGCAGCAAACCAAGCGCCTGATCGAGGCCGATAATGCTTGGGGCGTTATCACCAGCAAAGTGCCGCCAAGCTTTGAAGTCTGGTGGGAGGGTATGCTCAGCCGGATTGAAATTCGGGCGCAGTCCACCCGCCCGGCCGCCGCCTGCGAATTGGTCAGCAAGGTGGTGCCGCAGCACCCACCGACGCCCGCGTGGGGCAAGCGCTGGGCGACGTTGCGCCAGCAGGTCAGTTGTCCAGCGGCTTGAATGAGGGTTGGGCGGCTGTTGTGCGCCAAGCAATCTGAGGAGGAAGTGTGCGATGCGCGTCATCGATTTTTTTGACAAAGCCGCCGATGCGCATCCCGAGCGCACGGCTTTTGTGGCCGGCCCCAAGCGCTACAGCTACACCCAGATGCAGGCCCTGTCGCACCGAATCGGCCGCGCGATTGTGGCGCGGGGTCTGTCCGACGCGGGGCGCATCGCGGTGTATGCGCCGAACGATGTGAGCGCGTTTGCCTGCGTGCTGGGTGCGTTCCGCGCCAACGCCACTTGGGTGCCCATCAACGCCCGCAACGCCTTGGACACCAACATCGATTTCATGAACCTCACGCAGTGCGAATGGCTGTTCTATCACAGTGTGTTTAGCGCCAACGCGGCGGCGATTCGGGCCCAGGTGCCGACCCTGCGCCACACGGTGTGCATCGACGCCCCCGACGGCGACGGCGCCGGCGTGGCCTTGGCAGAGTTTCTGTCCGAGGGCGACGGCCATACCATTCCCGACCTGCCCTACGCTGCCGACCGCATGACCACCATTCTGGGCAGCGGCGGCACCACCGGACGGGCGAAGGGTATTTTATGGACCAACCTCACGTGGTCCACGCTGATCGCAGAAACCTGCATCACGCTCGCCAGTCCGGTGCCGCCCGTGCATCTGTGCGCCGCGCCCATGACCCACGCCGCCGGCATTCTCGCTTTCATGCTCACCCCGCAGGCGCCGACCCATGTGGTGGTAGAAAAAATTGACCCGCTGGAAATCATGGAAACCATCGAGCAGCACCGCGTCACGCACGTGTTTTTGCCGCCCACGGCGCTCTATGCGCTGTTAGCGCATCCACGGGTGCGCGAGTTTGATTACTCCTCGCTGACCCATTTCCTGATCGCCGCCTCACCGGTGTCGCCCGACAAACTGGCCGAAGCGGTGGATGTTTTCGGGCCTAGCCTGTGTCAATGCTACGGGCAGGTCGAAGCGCCCATGCTGGTGACCTATCTGCCACCCGCGGAACTCGCGAGCGCGGTGCGCAACCCAGCGCGGGCGCATCTGCTAAAAAGCTGCGGTAAACCCTGCGCGCTCACGCTCATGGCGGTGATGGACGACGAGGGTCGGCTGCTGGCGCGCGGCGAGCAGGGAGAAATCGTGGTGCGCGGCGATTTGGTCGCGCCCTGTTATTACCTCAATCCGGAAGGCACGGCGGAGGCGCGGCAGTTTGGCTGGCATCACACGGGGGATGTCGCCTATCAAGACGAAGAAGGCTACGTCTACATCATCGACCGCAAGAAAGACATGATCATCACCGGGGGCTTTAACGTTTTCTCGGCCGAAGTAGAGAGCGCCATCAACGCCCATCCTGCGATTGAAAACTGCGCCGTCATTGGTGTGCCCGATCCCAAATGGGGTGAAGCGGTCACAGCCATCGTGGTCTTGCGCCCCGGGCGCACGCTCAGCGTGGCGGAAATCGTCGCCTTCGCCAAAGCGCGACTCGGCAGCGTGAAGGCACCAAAAAACGTGGAAATTTGGCCCGAGCTGCCGCGCTCGCCAGTGGGTAAAGTGCTTAAGACCGAAATTCGCAAGAAGTTTTGGGTCAACACCGATCGTGCCGTCAATTAAGCACGGCCTCGGTACCACCCCATGAAACGTCTCCCTGTCACTTTACTCACGGGCTTTCTCGGCAGCGGCAAAACCACGCTGCTGGCGCAGTTATTAGCCGCACCAGAGCTCGCCGACACGGTGGTTATCATTAACGAGTTTGGTGAGGTGAGCATCGACCACCTCGTCGTGGCGCAGCTCGCCGAAAGCATCGTGGAACTGCGTAATGGCTGCCTGTGCTGCACGATACGCGGCGATCTGGCGCTGACCATCCATGATTTACTCTACAAGCGTGCGTTGGGCGAGGTGCCGGCATTTCGCCGCATCGTCATCGAAACCAGCGGGCTGGCCGATCCGGTGCCGCTGGCGCACACCCTGATGGTCACCCCCGCGCTGGTAAGTACGGTGCGGCTGGAAGAAATAGTCAGCGTGGTCGACGCGGTCAATGCGCCGGCCACGCTGCGTGATCACGCGACCGCGGCTGACCAAGTGGCGCTCGCCGATGTCTTGGTTATCTCCAAAACCGACCTCGCTACGACGGCGGAACTTGCCGCCACCCGCGCGCTCATTGCGGCGATCAATCCGGCGGCCGAATGCCTAGAGGCCATCCAGGGGGCTGCGCCCGCCAGCCGTTTGGTGGGCCAGCCCCGCTTTAACCCCGACCAGCGCGCCGCACAGTTGGGCGATTGGCTGTCGCGGCACGCGGATCACGCTCACCCGCAGGGGCACGACCACGCTTTGCAGTACCAGAGTCACGTGTGTCGCCACGCCGGGCCGCTGAGTTTGGCGGGGACCTCGGTATTTTTAAATCGGGTGGTCAATGAACTAGGTAGCCAGATTTTGCGTATTAAGGGTATCGCCGAATTCGTCAGCAAGCCGGGCCAGCCGGCGCTGATCCACGCGGTGCAAAATAAGTTTTATCCGCTGCAATGGCTGGAGGCGTGGCCCGATCCCGACCACAGCAGTCGAATTGTGTTTATTGGACGAGCACTGGACACTCAGCGCATCGAGGAACGATTCATTGCGCTGTGTCTCTAAACACGCAACGGGGGACCGGCGCGCGCCGGTCTTAAGCCAAGTAAATGTCGGGGAGTAACGCATGAGAATTCGCAAATATGACGCTGACTTCAGCAGACGACACTTCATCAAGCAGACGGCTAAGAATGTATTTGCCGCAGGGGTGTTTGGGACGGTGTGGGACGCGGTGGCCCAAAACGGCACCTTCGAGAAGGTTTATCCCGACGAACTGCTGTCCATCGAGGTGTACACCAAGGGCGGCTTCAAGCCGGGGGACGTCATCACCGCCGACAACGTCGACCTGTTGCAAGACTTGCTGGATCCCATCCGTTATATGCAGGTCAAGCAAATGGGCCGGAAAATCGGCATTGTCGAGAGCACGAAAGACATGACCCATCTGTCGCCCGTCGACTATATCGAGGCCACTTTGCGCAACAAAGGCCAAGCGAAGCTCGACGCAAAAGGCAATATTTATACCCTGGAAGGCAAGCCGTGGATTGGCGGCAATCCGTTTCCAGAACCACACTCCGCGTTGGAAGTCTTTGTGCCCATTACGCTGTCGTGGGGTCGCCACGATGTGTCGTTCTACATGGTGAAAGACTATGAAATTAACGCCGACGGCGACCAAGGCTACTACTACGAAGTGGGCTGGTGCGAAATGGCTTCGGTGGGCCGGGTCACGCTGGATCCCAAACCTTATTTGCCGGGTTCCGAAAAAAAACTGCGCTACCAGTCGGTTTTTTTTACCTACCCCAACGACGCCAAAGGCACTTCATTTCTCAACATCTGGGATTACGATCAGGCTGTATTCCCCGAGTTGATGGGCTATTTGCCGGCCTTCAAACGCGTGCGACGCTTTCCCGCCAGTCAGCGTTTTGAGCCGCTCATTCCCGGCACCACACTGTATCTTTCCGACGCCTGGGCGGCCGGCGATCCCTATCTCACCTGGGGCAATTTTAAAATTGTGGGCCGCGGCCCGTTCCTGGCCGGACTGACGCAGAACTGGAACAGCGCCGATCCCAACTGGGAGGGCAAAGTCCACGGTGGTCCGAAAAATATTACGTTTTGGGATACCAAGGTCGAGCTCATCCCGGAAGTCATCATCGTCGACGCCGAGCCTACTTCCTATCCGCAGGCCCCGGTGGGCAAAAAACGCGTGTGGTTCGATGCCCGCACCCTGTTGCCGGTGAATATGGTCTCCTACGACCGCCGCGGCGAACCCTTCAAGTCCTTCGATGGCAGTTATTCGCTGTATGAGAATGGCGACCAGAAAGTGATGGACGGTAAATATCCCTACTGGTCGTGGGTCAACGTGCATGCCCACGACGTGCAGAGCAACCGCATGACCCGCCTCGAACAAACCCGCACCATTCGGGGGGGATATGAGATGAAGGTCAACGACCAGAGCCTGTACGAGAAATACCTCACCGAATCCGCGATCACGCGCTTGGGCACCTAAGCCCTCGCCCTCGCACCGGCGTTAGGCCGCGCGCCCCGGCCCGGCGCGCGCACTTAAGGCCGGCGCGGGCGACGCGCGGGCAAGCGCGCCACTGCCGGCGAGAGGGGGGCTAACATACTGCCCGCAGCGTGGGGCAGGGCTATCTGGGCGGGGCGGCCTTGGGTTACCGGTGGGCGGGCGCACTACGCGCTGAGCGCGAGTGCCCCAGTACCGTCACTGCGACCACCGCTTCCTCTATCCCCACAATGCCGCCGCCGTTCTGCGCCAGGGCGATGCGCGCGCCACCCACCTGACGGGCACCGGCTTCGCCGCGCAGCTGGGTGACGAGTTCGAACACCTGTGCCAGACCCGTGGCGCCGATGGGGTGTCCTTTGCACTCCAGCCCGCCCGAAGGATTTACCGGCAGTCGTCCGCCGAGTGATAACTCGCCCCGCTCCGCGCGCGGCCCGGCCTCGCCTAACGGCGTCAAACCCAGCGCTTCTACTTCGATGATTTCGCCCATCGCGGTGGCGTCATGCACTTCGGCGAGCGAGACTTCGGCGGGGCCAATGCCCGCCTGTGCCCACGCCCGTCGCGCCGCGTGGGCGGTGACGTGGTTTGCGTAGTCCTCCGGGGCGCGGTCGCTGCCGGTTTGCAGGACGCTGGCCAGCACCCGCATGGCGCGGCGTTGACTGCCTTTTAGTCGCGCTAATCCCGCCGCATTGCAGACGATCGCCGCCGCCGCGCCATCGCTCACGGGTGAACACATGGGCAGCGTCAAGGGATAGGTGATGGGGGCCGCGTTCATGACCTCGTCGATCGAAAAGGGTTTGCGGTACTGGGCCAGCGGGTTGTGCACCGAATGCCCGTGATTTTTGGCCGCGATGGCCGCGAGCTGGCGTTGCGTGGTGCCGAAAGTTTTCATGTGCAGCCGGCAAAACCCGGCATAAACGTCCATAAAAACGCTGTACGGCCGCTCTGAGGTAGTGCCGGGCGGTACGGGCACGCCGTCCCCCATACGAATGAGTGCGTCGCGACTAAGTGCCACGTTGTGCACATCCCAAGCGCCGTCGAAGGCACTGAACATCAGCGTGCGGTCCGACGAATACATTTTCTCAGCGCCGATCGCCAGCACGATGTCGGCCGCACCCGCCTGCACATAGTTGGCGGCGAGGTGAAAGGCGGTGCTGCCGGTGGCGCAGGCATTTTCGACGTTAATCACCGGCACTCGCGAAATGCCGGCTTCGCGCAACGCAATTTCGCCCCGCACCATGTCTTGGCCTTCCATATGGCCTTGCACGCAATTGCCGTAAAAAACCGCCTGAATGTCGCTAATCTCGGCGCCCGCATCGGCCAGCACGTCGGCCAGGGCGGCGGCGGCCAGTTGCTTGATGGAAAGATCGATCTGTTTGCCGAAAGCCGTCATGCTGACCCCGGCGACAAAAATATTATCCATGGTTGTTTGCTCCCCTTTGGGCGCATAGTAAGCGGGGGCAGGGTGGTGGCGCGAGTGCCGCCTACAGCCGCCGGGGCAGGCGCGGGCGCAGTGCGCGGCCGGCCGGCGCCGCATTGAGAAATGCCTAGGCCTTCGCTAAGGTGCCGCGACCAAGCGCCTCATGAGCACCCATCCCTGATGAATAAAGCCCTACCGTCCAGTGCCCGCGTCGTCATTATTGGGGGGGGCGTCATCGGTTGCTCCATTGCCTATCACTTAACCAAACTGGGCTGGAACGATGTGGTGCTGCTAGAGCGTAAACAGCTCACCTGCGGCACGACGTGGCATGCGGCGGGCCTGCTGACCACCCTGCGCGACACCGAGGCGCAGACCCAACTCGCGAAGTACACGCAGGCGCTCTACCGTGATCTCGAAGCCGAGACCGGGCAGGCCACGGGCTTGATCAACTGCGGATCCATCCAATTAGCGATGACCCCTGAGAAAGCCCACGAGATGCGGCGGGGCTGCGCGATGGCGCGCAGCTTTGGCGTGGAAAGCCACGAGATTACCGCCCGCGAAGTGAGCGATATGTGGCCGCTGGCCGACGTCACTAACGTACAGGCGGCGTTCTATTTTCCGCAAGACGGCCGCGTGAATCCCACCGATGTGACCCAAGCCTTGGCGAAGGGCGCACGCATGGGCGGCGCGCAACTCATCGAGAACACCAAGGTGATTGGCATCGAGCGCCACCAAGGCGTGGTCACCGGCGTGCGCACCGAGCGCGGCGACATCCGGGCCGAGTTTGTGGTGAATTGCGCCGGCCTGTGGGCGCGCGAGGTGGGCCAGCTGGCGGGCGTGCACGTGCCCCTGCAGGCCTGCGAGCATTACTACCTCGTCTCCGAGCCGGTGGCGGGCGTGCACAACCGCCTGCCCATCCTGCGCGACCCCGGCAACAGTGCCTATATTCGCGAGGAAGCCGGCAAAATCATGGTGGGCTATTTCGAACCCGTGGCGCGACCGTGGGGTATGGACGGTATCCCCGAAGATTTCTGTTTCAACGACATCCAAGCTGACTGGGACCGCCTGCTGCCGGTGGTCGAGAAAGCGATGTTACGGGTTCCCACGCTAATGGACCACGGCATTAAGCTGTTTTTCTGCGGGCCAGAATCTTTCACCCCCGACCACAATTACCTCATGGGCCCGGCGCCCACTGTGCGCAATTTTTTTGTCGCAGCGGGGATGAATTCGCTGGGCATACTCTCGGGCGGTGGGGTGGGCATGGTGATGGCTGAATGGATTACCACCGGTCGGCCACCGATGGACATGTGGTCGGTCGATATCCGCCGCGTCCAGCCTTGGCAAAGCAACCGGCGCTACCTCCACGACCGCATGACCGAGTCCTTGGGCATTGGCTATCAGGACCACTGGCCGTATCGGCAGTGGACCAGCGCGCGGGGCGTCAAGCAAGGTGTCCTCCACGACCGTTTGGCGGCAGCCGGGGCGTGTTTTGGCGAATCCGCAGGCTGGGAACGGCCCAACTGGTACGCCCGCCCCGGGCAGCCGCCGGTCTATGAATACGCTTGGGGTCGGCAGAACTGGTTCGACAACAACGCGCAGGAGCACCATGCGGTGCGCACCGCCGTGGGCGTGTTCGAGCAAAGCTCGTTCTCGAAATTTTTGGTGCAGGGGCGCGACGCAGAGCGCGTCCTCAACGCCATGACCACCGCCTCGATGTCGGTGCCGCCGGGGCGGGTGGTCTATACCCAGTTCCTGAATGCCAACGGCGGCATCGAAGCCGATCTGACCGTCTCGCGGCTGGCGGAGGATCAGTATTTCGTGGTGGCGGCGGCGTTTACCCACACCCACGTTGAGGCGCTGATCCGCAACCAGATCCCAGAAGATGCGCGCTGTGTGATCACCGATGTTTCGGGCAGCTGGTCGATGCTCAATGTGCAAGGGCCTAATTCCCGCGCCCTGCTGCAAGCGCTCTCGCCGCACGATTTTTCCAATCAGAGCTTTCCCTACGGCGCGGCGCAAGAAATCCCACTGGGCTACCAGACCCTGCTCGCCCAGCGTTTGAGCTACGCCGGTGAACTGGGCTGGGAGTTGTATATCCCCACCGCTTTTACGGTGCCGGTGTATACGGCTTTGGTTGCAGCCGGCGCGGCTTTTGGTCTGCGCCACTGCGGCTATCACACGCTGAATTCGCTCCGCATCGAGAAAGCCTATCGCGAGTGGGCGCACGACATTGGTTCCCACGACACCCCCTTGGAAGCGGGGCTGGCCTTTGCTTGCGCCTGGGATAAGCCCGGCGGATTTGTGGGCCGCGAGGCGTTGCTACGACAGCGCGACGCCGGACTCCCCACCCGGCGCTTGGTGCAATTCTTACTGGCAGACGCGACCCCCATGCTGTATCACAACGAGCCTATTTACCGCGACGGCGTGCGTAATAGCTACACGACTTCGGGCATGTTTGGCCATACGCTGGGCGCTTGTGTTGCGCTGGGCTATGTGGTCAACGCCGAGGGCGTCAGCGACGAATGGCTGAACGCGGGGCGCTATGAAATTGAAGTAGGCAACGAGCGCTATCCCGCGCGGATGTCGATCGCGCCGCTTTACGACCCCGAGTTCCAGCGCCTACGCGGGTGAACTCGCGCGGTCATTTTGTAAGAACACAGGACAAGGAGAGGGCCCATGTGGCGGGTTGGAATCGATGTTGGCGGTACCTTTACCGATCTTTTCGCTTGGGACGACCAGACGCGCGCGCAGGTCACCTCCAAGGTGCTGACCAGCCGCCACGATCGCGCCGTGGGCGTCATCAGTGCGATTCGCGAAGCGGGGATCCCGTTTGCTGAAATCTCGCATGTCATGCACGGCACGACCACCGCGACCAACGCGCTCATTGAACGCGACTATCCCGCTCCGGCGATGGTGACCACCGAGGGTTTTCGCGACACCATCGAAATTGGGCGCCAGCATCGCGAACAGCTCTACGACCCCTATCAGGTCAAGCCCAAGCCCATCATCAAGCGTCGCTACCGCTATACGGTGAATGAAAGAATTGATGTGCAGGGGCAGGTTGTGCGCGCTTTCCCGCGCGCTGAAGCCTATGCAGTGGCGGAGAAAATTCGCGCTCACAAGATCCAATCGGTGGCGGTGGCGTTCATCAATTCTTACAAGAATGACCAGCACGAGCGGGAGATGCGCGACATCATCCGCGAGCTCAACCCGGCTACCTATGTGGTGCTGTCTGCCGAGACCCGGCCCGTATTCCGTGAACACGGCCGGTTTACCACCACCGCTATCCGGGCGGCGACCATCCCGGTGATGGAGGTCTATTTTCGACGGCTCGAAGCGGCCTTGCGGAGCGAGGGCTGCACCGGCTCACTGTTGATTCTCAAAAGCAGCGGCGGGATCACCGGGCTCGAATACGCCAAGCAGCACCCGGAAGAACTGATTGAGTCCGGCCCTGCGGGGGGCGTCGCCTATGCCGGTTATTTGAGCCGGCTGTGCGGTTTTCCCAATATCATCCACACAGATGTGGGCGGCACGAGCTTCGATGTCTCCATCGTGGAAAACGGCAAAGGGCTGATCACCCGCGACCACGAAATCGAGTGGGAGATCCCCTGCATCGTCCCCATGCTCGACATCCACAGTGTGGGCGCGGGCGGGGGCTCGGTGGGCTGGATCGACGAGGGCGGCTCGCTGCGGGCGGGACCGCGCAGCGCCGGGGCGAGCCCCGGGCCGGCCTGCTATGGGCAGGGTGGCCGTGA
>SHZJ01000072.1 GCA_009692365.1 Gammaproteobacteria bacterium | reverse complement strand
GGCACGCTCGGCGCGAGCGGTGGCGGCGATGCGTCTATCGACATCACGGCCGCTCAGGGTGATGTCACGCTAGGCGGGGACATCACCGTTTCAGGCCAAGGCGGTTCGGCTAGCCTGTACGTCAGCGGGGATGTGGTTTCTATGAAGGGTGCCACGGTGACGGCGCAAGGCAGTTCTGACAGCAGCGCCAGCATTGATATTTCGGCTCGCAACGGCATTTCGGTGGTCGGCAATCTGACGGCGCTGCAGACGAGCCTGGCAGGTTCTGGCTCGGCTTCGATCGACCTTAACAACGGTTCTGCCACCGGCAACATCACCGTCACCGGCAACCTATTGGCGGTCGCGTTTGGGGCCGGTTATGCCTCGATCGACCTCTATAATTCTGCCGCCGGTGGTGGCATCACTGTCAGCGGCACGCTCGGCGCGAGCGGTGCCGGCGATGCGTCTATCTACATCTACGCGAACCAAGGCGATGTCACGCTAGGCGGGGACATCACGGTGCTAGGCCAAGGCGGTTCGGCTAGCCTGTACATCAGCGGGGATGTGGTTTCTATGAAGGGTGCCACGGTGACGGCGCAAGGCAGTTCTGATAGCAGCGCCGGCATTGATATTTCGGCTCGCAAAGGCATTTCGGTGGAGGGCAACCTGACGGCGCAGCAGTTGAACAGCGCAGATTACGGTTCGGCCAGTATCTATCTTTACAACGGCAGTTCTGGCACCGGCAACATCACGGTGACCGGCAATCTGCTGGCGTTAACGTCTGGGTCCGGCCGTGCGTCTATGTACCTCAGCAATTCTGCCGCCGGTGGTGGCATCACTGTCACGGGCACGCTCGGCGCGAGCGGTGGCGGCGATGCGTCTATCGACATCTACGCGAACCAAGGCGATGTCACGCTAGGCGGGGACATCACCGTTTCAGGCCAAGGCGGTTCGGCTAGCCTGTACATCAGCGGTGATGCGGTTTCCCTGCAGGGCGCCACGGTGACGGCGGGAGGTGGCGTCAGCTCCGCCAGCATATATATTACGGCTCACAGCGGTATTTCGGTGGAAGGCGACCTGACGGCGCAGCGGACGAACACTGGAGCGGAAACTGATAGTAAAACACGCATCCAACTCTCGAACACGGGGGGGGAGGGGTACGGTGGTGCCCCCGCCACCGGTGACATCACCGTGGCCGGCAATCTGTCGGCGTTAACGGCGGGGTCCGGCGATGCCTTTATCACTCTTTCCAATGCTGCCGCCGGTGGTGACATCGGTGTTGCGGGCACGCTAGAGGCGTCCGGCGGCGGTAGCGCGGGCATCAACGTCTCGGGTGGATCTTTTTACGCCCCGGGTGATGTCACGCTAGGTGGGTACATCACCGTCTCAGGCCTAAGCGGTTCGGCTCACTTGGCCATCGACGGCGCTGCGGTTTCCCTGCAGGGCGCCACGGTGACGGCGGGAGCTGCCGACAGCCGCATTTATATTCGGGCGGACACCGGTGACATCCTAGCGGGCGACATCTTGCAGGCAGCTTCGGTGACGCTGGTGGGAGGCGGTAGCACACAGAGCGGTAGCACACCGAGTTTTAACGTTCGCACCAAGACCCCGCACCTCACGCTGACCAACGATCCTGGCTCGAGCGCGGGCGCGTTCTCTGTCTCGAGCGCGGGCGCGCTCTCTGTCGTGAACATCATGCTAGACAATACCGCCTACGCGGGTCCGACCCTCATCGATACCAACACCCACACACAATTGTTCATTGACCCCGACACCGGCATCCAGCTTGCCGACACCCTCATCACCGGGCTGGCGTTTAGCAGTGCCCAGATGAAGTTCGCGGGGAATGTGGAGTTCGCCGGAGACGTGGCGGCGAAGAATATGCTGGTGGATGTGGTCAACGGGAACCTAAAGTTCTCGGGCATCTGGATCGGCGACGTACCGTTGCCCGGTGACCTCGGCGATGCCTATTCACTGGCGCTGCTCGCGGCTGCGGCGGAGAAAGCTGGCGTGTCGCTCGCCCTGCCGCAGTACAACGGCGCGCCAACCACCGGGGCGAACGCCATATTCTCGGCACAAAAGGGCATTAATTTTAGCGCAGGACTGTCTTTTGACGACCCCGACGTGCCCTATGTGGTGTTCTTAACGGATGGCCTTTTAGACTTTGGCCCGGGGGTGCTTAGCATCAATCCCAGCCGGCAGGACTTTTTAGCCCAGTTCAGCTCGTACACGCCCAATGCAACGGTGCACGTCGAAAACGTTTTACCCGTCACGCTAGATGGTACAGGGCCCTATTTCTTAAATGACCTTAATTTTCGGTTGCTGCCGGGCACAACCTTGCTCACCGGTGGCACGCTGACGCCGACTGGCAGCAGCGGTAGTCCGCACCCAGGGGCTGTGCTCATCGGGCAAAATGGCCCGCTGGATATTGGTCACCAAAACGCCTTTTTCGTGGCGGCTGGGCTGATCACCGGGCTGGGTAATGTGGTGTCGCTGGGGTTCGTTGGGGCTAGTAACGGCGAGGTGCCACCCATACCACCACCCATACCACCACCCATACCCCAGCCACCGGCCGCACCATCAGCCATTAGCGCCGGCACCGTGGCCGCCGCAGTGTTAGCCGATACGGCTGCCGGCGACCAGCAGCTGGCCAGTGTGTTGGAGGACGACGAGGAGGAAGACGAGGAGGATGCCGGCGACTTGGAGAGTGCCGTGGGCGACGACCAATCCGGGAACGGGATTGGTGGCAAGTCCAACACCGGCCAGATGTGTGAATAGGGTGAGGATCATGCCAGTACGCAAGACACGACAACGCGCGGCTTGGGCGGCCGGCCTCATTTTGGCGCTGGGCATGGGACTAGGGGCGCAACCGACTGTCGCGGCGCCTGCTGTCTACGGCCCCATCGCCCAAGGTGACTCCCTGTGGTCGGTGGTACGTAAAACGGGTGGCGGTAACGTACAGCAACGCATGCAGGCGCTGTTTAACGCGAATCCCACGGCTTTCGTCAACGGGGATATCAACCGGCTAAAAGTGGGTGCGGTGCTCAATCTCGAAGCGGCCGCTCCCGGCGCCACGGCAGCAGCAACGCCGCCGGCAAAGGTGGCGGTGGGGTCTGCGCCTAAGGCGGCAGTGCAAGGCGTGGTTTCAACCCCGGCCGCCGCGCCCACCGCGCCTCAGGCCGTGACGCCAGCGCCAGTGGCCGCCGGGGCTGCCGCAGCAACCCCGAGCGCCGCCGCACTCGCACCTCCCGTGCCACCGGCCGGCGCCCCGGCTGGTGAGGTCATAAAGCTCGTGGGCCGCGCGTCTGCGGCGAATGACGAGGGTGATATTCGTGCATTACAGCAGGGTAACCCGGTCAATTCGGGCGAAACGGTGGTCACGGCGCCCGCGAGTTTTGTGCGTATGAAGCTCAGTGACGGTGGTTACATTGTGTTGCGACCCAGCACACGCTTCCAAATTGCCGAGTATCGCTACACCGAAAGCTCGACCGACAGCCGCAGCGTGTTCAACTTGCTCAAAGGTGGTTTTCGGGCGGTCACCGGCGCGATAGGCAAGCGCAACCACAGTGCTGTGAGTTATAAAACAGCGGTCGCGACCATCGGCATTCGGGGTACCGATGTCGAGGTGGCAGACTGTTCTTCGGGCTGCCCAGACCTGAGCATCACGCCCAAACCCGGGCTGTACTTCAAGATCTGGGACGGTACGGCGACGGTCGATGGAAAACCCTTCGCTAAAGACCAGGCTGGCTATGTGCCACCCGCGGGCGGCGACCCTCGCCCCCTTGCGTTCGAGGATCCGGCGAGCCCGCTCAACCAAGACCCAACACCGCCCGCAGATCCGGATAAGTGCTTCTAGCGGTGACGCCGGCAGCCCGCTTGGCAACCCCCACGAGCGCCCAAGCGCGCGTTGAAGTGCCCTTACCACCGGGCTTCGGTTCTTTAGCCGTGCTGGATAGAGTTGCCCATGCCGGGCAGGGCATCGCCCCGCAGGTAGGGCGCTTCGCCGCTCAACTGCACGCCATCTATATCAGCGTTCCCGAGTTTGTGGCGGCTGCCAAAAGTTGCCCGGTAGTGTTTGCCGAGGCGGGGCGCGATGCATGGCAGCCCATGATGCTGACGGGTCTTGAAACAGGGCAAAACCTCTGCACCGATGCAGCAGGCGACTGGCGCGCGGAGATTTATTGCCCGGCCTATGTGCGGCGCTATCCGTTTTGCACGGCAAAAGTGGCTCGCGGTGACCCGCGTACCGTCATTTGTGTGGACGTGGCCGGCCTTAGCGACGGCGCACCGCCTTTATTCAATCAGGCCGGCGAGGAAACCTGCCGCTGGCAGGAAATGCAGCAGCTGATCCAAGAAATGGAGACCGCGGCTCGGCAGACCGATGTCTTCTGCGCACGCCTGGCTGATTTGGGCTTGCTGGAGTCTTTTAATGCGGATATTCGCCCTGCACTAGGCCCGCCGCAGCAGGTTAGCGGGCTGTGGCGGGTGCACGAATCCCGCCTCAACACACTACCCCCCAACACCCTGACGGAGCTTATGCGCAGCGGTTTTTTATCGCGGATTTATGCGCACCTGATGTCGTTGGATAATTTTCAACGCCTGCTCGCGCTGCGGGTAGCCTGTGCGCGCGGTCTGGATTAGGCTGGCGGATCTACGGGAGGTGGTCGCTATTCTTGTCCTTCATTTCGCAGTGAGTTAGTACCATGGGCGTCGAAATTAAACTGAGTGATCGCGAGCTACCGGTCTCGCCGGTGTTCATCGATTTTCTCCACCACATCGTGGCGGACATCCCCTTTGAAGGGGCTATCTGGGGCGACCAACTCTCCGAGGCGCTCAGCAGTGAGCAGAAGCGTATTACCGAATCAGCCACTGCGAACGCCGCTGGGGTGATGGGATCGCAGGTCGGAAAACAAGCCATCGGGCGCGCCTACGAACTGCTGGTGGCGCTGATGACCGGTAATGTCGATCCCATCAAGGATCTCCAGCTGCGTTTTCATTTCATCAATGTGATTGGCGTGCCGCGCAACGGCGGTTCGTACCTTACAAAAGAGATTTATCGGGCCTTGGGTTACCAAACGCATCTCGTGCCCAATGCGATTGCCCACGATGGTTTCCCCGAGGCCGGCCCTTTCCGGTTCGAGCGCGGGGTTAATTCTTGGATGACCAGCCTGCAGACCATGGCCGAATACCTCACCATGGTCGAACTGTATTTTGGCAAGAACAAACCCCACTCCGGCAAAATTCTGGTGCCCAAAAAGCTGACCAAGGGCAGTTACGCGGGCGGCTTTTTCCACCGAATATTGGGTCAGGCGGTGGAAAATATTCTCACCGTACGCCACCCGGTAACCTCCTGTATTTCCACCTACGAGAAGTCCGGCGGTCTGCCGCCCGATGGTTGTTTCCGGGTGCGCGGTAATATTGAGGAATGGGTGCGACGAGATCTTTCCTACACCGGTTGCGAAAACGCAGAAGTAGCAAAAATGCCGTATTTCGACGCCTATTTGCGCTACTGGGAGCAGTACCACTACTACATCGCGACCACCGGACTCAGCGCCAATCGCGACATCGTGGTGGTGCCGTATGGCAAAGAACGGATGGAAGATTTGGTGAAGTCTTTCTACTACCGCCTCGGGCACCGCGATCCGCAGCCCGAAGCATTCGAGGTCTTTGACAACCGGGAGCGACATCCCGAGTGGATGAAAAAAGCCGCGCCGGTGGTGGCGCGCGTGGCGGAGGTGTGGGCGACGGTTGGCCTGTCTTTCCCGTTAGCCGCCGTGATGGAAGCCTGGTAGAGACCCGCCGCCGGGCCTCGTAAGCCGTAAGCCCGCCGGACGCGCGCCGGTCGTGGGCGCGGAAGCCGGTGGGCGGCGGTGCCGGATCTGCAGCGTAGCCATCAAACCCCTTGCCGCCACCGGGCGACTCGCCAATGATCAAGACCCACCTGCCGTACCCAAATTCTAGGAAAGAGATTGGATGTTTGAGAACCTAAGCGAACGATTTACCGGCATCGTCAAGCGCCTGCGCGGCGAGTCACGACTGACCGCAGACAACATCGACGGCACCCTGCGCGAAGTCCGGTTGGCGCTCCTGGAAGCCGACGTAGCGTTGCCGGTGGTCACCGATTTCTTAGCCCGGGTGCGGGTGCGGGCGCTGGGCCAAGAGGTCATTGGTACCCTCACACCGGGCCAGGCACTGATTCGCGTGGTGCGTGACGAACTCACCACCCTGATGGGCGAGGCGGGTGTGGGTCTGGATTTCAACGCCGAGCCGCCGGTCGTCATTTTGCTGGCAGGCCTGCAGGGATCGGGCAAAACCACCACCGCCGCTAAGCTCGCCAAACGCCTGAAAGAACAAGACCGCAAAGCGGTGGCGGTGGTCAGCTGCGATATTTACCGGCCTGCAGCGATCGAACAGCTGCGGAGCCTCGCCGGTGAAATCGGCGTGGAGTGTTATCCCAGCACCGAAACCACCCCTGAACGCATCGCCCTGGCGGCGCTGGAGATGGCGCGGCGGCAGCTCAAAGATGTGCTCATCGTCGACACCGCCGGCCGTTTGGCCATCGACGAAGCCATGATGGCGGAAATTCGTGGGCTGCACGCCGTGCTGGCCCCCCGCGAGACACTCTTCGTCATCGACGCCATGACCGGGCAAGACGCGGTGCGTACGGCACAGGCCTTCAATGAGGCGCTGCCGCTGACCGGTGTGGTCTTGACCAAGGCCGATGGCGACGCCCGTGGTGGCGCGGCGCTTGCCGTCCGCCAGATCACCGGCAAGCCCATCAAGTTCATCGGGATGGGCGAGAAAATCCACGCGCTAGAGCCCTTCCATCCCGACCGCATGGCCTCGCGTATCCTCGGTATGGGCGATGTGCTGTCGCTGATCGAGGAAGTAGAGCAGAAGGTCGACAAACAAAAGGCGGCGAAAGTCGCCGCGAAGCTCGCCACCGGCAAAGGTTTCGATCTCGCGGATTTTCGTGAGCAGTTGGAACAAATGAAAAACATGGGCGGTCTGGCCTCGCTCATGAGCAAGCTGCCGGGCGTAGCCGAGCTACCGGAGCAGGTCAAGAACCGGGTGAACGACCAGGAAATGGTCAAGCTGGCGGCGATCATCGACTCCATGACGCCCCGCGAGCGCAAGTTTCCTGCCGTTCTCAAAGCGTCGCGCAAGGTTCGTATTGCCAAGGGGTCGGGCACGCAGGTGCAAGACGTCAACCGGCTGCTCAAGCAGTTTGAGAACATGCAGCGGATGATGAAAAAAGTCTCGAAAAAGGGTGGGCTGCAGGCGCTCATGCGCGGCATGCGAACCCAAATGTCGCCGGGCGGCATGCCGCCGATGCGCTGAGTCGCACCGCCGAACAGCCGTTAAACCAACTGCCGTGCGCGGTGAGGGCGAGTCTCCATGGATGATGAAATCAACCGTCAAGCACTGCTCTACCACGAGTTTCCGCGTCCCGGGAAAACCGAGATCACGCCCACCAAGCCGCTCGCCAATCAGTATGATTTGGCGCTGGCCTACTCCCCTGGTGTCGCCGCACCCTGCCTCGTCATCGCCGATGACCCGTTGAGCGCCGCGCGCTATACCAATCGCAGCAATCTGGTGGCCGTGGTGACCAACGGCACGGCGGTGTTGGGGCTCGGCAATATTGGACCGCTGGCGGCCAAGCCGGTGATGGAAGGCAAGGCGGTGCTGTTCAAAAAATTTGCGGGCATCGATGTGTTCGATATCGAGATCAATGAAAACGATCCGGACAAACTCGTCGACATCATCGCAAGCTTGGAGCCCACGTTCGGCGGCATCAATTTAGAGGACATCAAGGCACCCGAATGCTTCTACGTCGAGCAGAAGCTGCGCGAGCGCATCGCCATTCCCGTTTTTCATGATGACCAGCACGGCACGGCGATTATCGCGGCGACCGCCATTCGCAACGCGCTGCTGCTGGTCGGCAAGCAGTTGTGCGAGGTGCGCTTGGTGGTGTCGGGGGCGGGTGCTGCGGCCATCGCCTGCCTGCGTTTGTTGGAGTCAATGGGTCTGCCGCGTGCGCATATCACGGTGACGGACCGATTGGGCGTGATCTATGTGGGGCGGGATGCGGACCTAGAACCCAACAAAGCCCTGTACGCCTGCGAGACCGACGCCCGTACGCTCGCCGACGCCATGGTGGGTGCGGATATTTTTCTGGGACTGTCGGGGCCGGGCGTGCTGAGCGGGGCGATGGTGGCAACCATGGCGGCGCAGCCGCTAATTTTGGCGCTGGCCAATCCCACGCCGGAGATTATGCCGGAGGAGGCGCTGGCGGCACGACCCGACGCGATCGTGGCGACCGGCCGCTCCGACTACCCCAATCAAGTCAATAACGTGCTGTGTTTCCCCTATATGTTTCGCGGGGCATTGGACGTCGGGGCGAGCACCATCACTGAGGCCATGAAACTCGCCTGCGTGGAGGCGCTCTCGGAACTCACCATGCGCGAGCCTTCCGAGGCGGTGATGGCGGCCTATGTGGGTGAGCAGCTCAAGTTTGGCCGGGAGTACCTCATTCCCAAGCCCTTCGACCCGCGCCTCATCACGACGCTCGCGCCGGCGGTGGCCAAGGCGGCCATGGACAGCGGCGTCGCTACGCGCCCGATCGCCAATTTAGACGCCTACCGCGACCAACTCAGCAAGTTTATTTTTCAGTCTGTGTTGCTGATGAAGCCGGTTTTCGAGCGCGCCAAGCAAGACCGCCAGCGGCTGGTGTATGCCGACGGCGAGAACCCCACGGTACTGCGTGCGGTCCAAACGGTGGTCGATGAAGGTCTGGCGCGCCCCATCCTGATTGGGCGGCCGGCGGTGGTGGAAACACGCCTCGCCGCGCTGGGTCTGCGGATGACCAGCGGTACCGATTTCGACCTCGTCAACCCGGAGCAGGACGCCCGTTTTCGGGACTACTCCAGCACCTATTACGACTTGATGAAACGCCGGGGTTTATCGCGCGACGAGGCGCGCGCGGTGGTGCGTAGCAATACCACGGTGATCGCCGCGTTGCTGGTGGCGAAAGGCGAAGCCGATGCCCTGCTCTGCGGCATGACTGGGGCCTATCGCGACCACCTCCAAGAGTTGGTGAATATTCTGGGTAAGCTTGAGCCCGGCGGCACGCTGGCCGCGCTCAATGTGCTGGTGTTGAAGAAAGGCACTTTTGTGATTGGCGATACCCACGTCAACGCCGAACCCTCGGCCAAGGAAGTGGCCGATATCGCCCTCGCCGCGGCCGACCGGGCACGCCGCTTTGGCATGACCCCTCGCGTGGCGTTGTTGTCGGCGTCTAATTTTGGCACGGGTGAGGATAGTGCTGCGCGGAAAATGCGCGCGGCTTTGGCGATGGTGCAACTGGCGGCGCCCGAGCTCGAAATTGATGGTGAAATGCAGGCGGATGCGGCCCTGCTGCCCGCCGTGCGCGCCGCAGCGATCGAGGGTTCGCCCCTGACTGGGGAGGCCAACGTGCTCGTGATGCCCTCGCGGGATGCGGC
>SHZJ01000071.1 GCA_009692365.1 Gammaproteobacteria bacterium | reverse complement strand
CTGCTGTACTGGCTAATGTGGCTAGTAGTGGCATTTGGACGGTTGCTGGATCATGTTTTCTTCGCTGGTTTTCGCCGCCAAGCGCTGGATCAGCCGGTGTTCATCATCGCCCCGCCCCGCAGCGGGACGACCCTCACGCAGAAGCTCATGGCGTTGGATGAAGAACGCTTCGTCCACGCCAAGCTCTATCAAACGATTTTCCCCGCTGTGTGCTATCAGCGCTGTTTCGACGGCCTGGCGTGGCTGGACCGCCACACCGGCCAGCCACTCGCAAAACTGGTGGCGTGGGCAGAAAAACGTTTCTTTGGCGGCTGGGATGACATGCACAAGCTGCGTTTTGACCAACCCGAGGAGGACGATGGGTTTTTCGTGTACACGTTTGTCACAGAGGCCATTTATCTTTTGTTTCCGCACGTCGAAGCGTTGTGGGAGGCTGGTTTCCCGGACGCCCTAGACGCGACCAGCCGCGGCAAACTCATGCGCTATTACCGCAGCTGCCTGCAGCGCCAACTTTATGCCAACGGTCCGAGTAAGACGGTGCTCTCGAAGGCAACCCAGTCATCAGGTGCGGTGGAATCGCTGCTAGTGGCCTTCCCAGACGCGCGGTTTATTACCATCATCCGTCATCCCTACGAGTCTGTGCCCTCCCATGTGAGTGTCTTCTACCCGGTGTGGCAGGCACATTCACCCGAAATTGCCAAGGACGGTCCGGTGTCGAAGTCCTACGCCCTGCTCGCGGTGAGATGGTTTGCGCATCTGTTTGAGTTCCGTCTGAAGGTCGCGCCCGCGCAGTATTACTGCATCGATTACCGCGATTTGACGCGTGATCCAAAGGCCACTCTCGAGCGTCTATACGAGCACTTTGGGTGGCAAATGAGCGAGAGTTTTCGCGCAAAACTGGCTGCCGCGACGCAACATCAGGGTGAGTTTGAGAGCCAACATCACTATACTTTGGCCGAGTTCGGACTCTCAAAGGAATGGATTCAGGCCGAACTGGGCACCTTACTGGACCACTACTCACTACCAAGATGAACACCTTACCTATGAATAGGCACTTGAAATCGGTCGCCATGCCTGAGCCCGAACCGGTGTTGGATATCCGCGCCCTGCTCAAGCGTAACGAAGGGCGTAACTACGAACTGCACGCCGAACATGTCAACCCCGCCAACGTCAAAACGCTTAGGACCATCGGCTTCGACCGCTGCTATGTGCGGGCGGAGGGTGCCTATCTGTGGGACGTAAAGGGCGAGAAATACCTCGACATGCTGTCGGGATATGGCGTGTTTGGTCTCGGCCGCAACCATCCAGACGTGCGTCAAGTGCTGCGAGATTTTCTCGACGCCGATTATCCCAGTCTGGTCAAGATGGAGGCCCCGTTGCTCAGCGGCCTGCTGGCCGAAGAGCTCAAAAAACGCATGCCCAATCAACTCGACCGGGTGTTCTTCACCAACTCCGGTGCGGAAGGCGTGGAAACCGCCATGAAGTACGCCCGCTGCGCGACCGGCAGGCCCACCATCATCCACTGCAAGAAAGCCTTCCACGGCCTCACGTATGGCGCGCTGTCGCTCACTGGGGACGAGAGTTTTCGCGAAGGGTTCGGGCCTTTTTTGCCCCATTGCCGAGCCATCCCGTTTAACGACTTGCCCGCGCTGGAGGCAGAACTTCGCCGGGGCGACGTCGCCGCGTTTATCGTCGAACCGGTGCAGGGCAAGGGCGTCAATCTGCCATCGCCGGGCTACCTGATGGAGGCGGCGCGACTGTGCCGCCTGCACGGGGCGCTGTTGGTAGATGATGAAGTGCAGACCGGCATGGGGCGCACCGGGCGTTTCCTCGCCATCGAACATGACGGCGCGGTAGACCCCGACATCGTGGTGCTGGCCAAGACCCTGTCAGCGGG
The DNA here is from genome assembly GCA_009692365.1 of Gammaproteobacteria bacterium. Taxonomy (GTDB): domain Bacteria; phylum Pseudomonadota; class Gammaproteobacteria. The sequence goes on along the minus strand of SHZJ01000071.1, from coordinate 7,705 downwards.
CTTTGTGCCGGTGGGTGCGGTGCTGTGCAAAAAATGGATCCACGACAAAGTGTTCTCCAGCATGCAGCGCTCGGTAGTACACAGCTCGACGTTCAGCCAAGGCAGTTTCGCCATGGCGGCGGGGCTGGCCGCGCTCGACACGCTGGACCGGCACCATCTCATCGCGCGCGCCGAAATCATCGGTAACCAGCTGGGGGAAGGGCTGCGCGCGCTCATTCCACGCTACGAGTTTCTCAAGGACGTGCGCTGGCGCGGCTGCATGATGGGGATAGAGTTCGGCTCGCCGCGCTCGCTCGCTTTGAAGGCCGCCTGGACGGTCATGCACGGCTTGGATAAAAGTCTGTTTCCGCAGGCGGCCATCATTCCGCTGCTCGACAAGCATCGGATCATCACCCAGGTCGCCGGGCACCACATCGATGTGGTCAAGCTGCTGCCCCCGCTGGTGCTCGTAGACGCCGACGTGAGGTGGTTCCTCAGTGCTTTCGAAGATGTATTGGCCGGGATGCACAGGTTCCCCGGACCCGCGTGGGATGTGATCACCGACATCGGCAAGCTGGCATTCACCCAGCGCGCGCGTTGAGCTGGGCGTTGCTGTGACCAAAACCTTGGGCGTGCGGGCCGGCCTACTGGCGGGTCGGCGGGTCGGCGGGTCGGCGGGTCGGCGGCGAGCCTAGCCGCGCAAACCCCTAAAGGCCACCTGCGGCGCGCGCCGGCAAGCCATGCGCTGGCGACCGTACGGGCGACTCAGGTCACTGCACCGAGGCGCGCCTGAACCGAGTGCCAGTACGCCACCCGCAGCAGTCCGAGCAAAATCATTAATAGCCCGTTTGCGACCACGGCGGCCGCCACTGGCGTGCCCGGGAAAGTCTGGATCGCCAATAGCAGGGCCAGCGCAATATTGCGGTTGCTCGTGCCTAAGCCGACCACCTGCCGCGCACTGCGCGCAGGGCCGCCTGCGAACCAGCCCAGCCGCAGTGACAGTTCATTCACCAACAACATCACGAGCAAGCCCCGCCAGCCGGTGGCCAAAATGTTGGGCAGTTGGGCGAACGTCGCGAACGCCAGGGAGAGCGCGCCGGTGGCTTCGGCGACGATTTCCACCCCGCGCAGCACGCGCACGCGCACGCGGGGCCAGTGCCGGTTGACCGCAAGACCGAGCGCCAAGGGCAGCGTGACGGTGCCCAGCAAGGTCAGCAAGATGGTGCCCGTGTTGAAGCGCAGTTCGCCCGCGCTCGGTAGCGCCTGCAGACCCAACGCGCAGACCAATGGCGTGAGCACGGCGCACAGCAGCGGGAATAGCGCCGTCAAGCCCGCTGCCAGCGGGAGGTCGGCCCGCGCCATTCTGCTCAACACCGGCACCACCGGGGCAAACGGCGCGGCCCCCAACAACAGCATGCCGATAGCAAGTTCAGGCGCGAGGCCAAAGGCCCTCGCCGCCGCCACGGTCAGGGTCGGCACCAGCGCAAAGTTCACCAGCACGATGAGCGCAAGTCGGCAGCCACGCAGCGAATCAATCATCTGTGTCAGCGTCAAACGCAGGCCCACGCCCAGCAATAGACCCGACAAAGCGCTGATGCTCAGCACGCGAATGATGGTTTCAGTGGTCAACTCAGGGCTCCGCTCGAGGCACTGTTCTGCGGCGCATAAGGTAGTGCATGAGTGCTGGGACAGCCATGAGTGAGGGGATGAGTGCATGAGTGCTGTGAGGGGATGAGTGCTGGGACAGCCATGAGGGGGGGCGGGGGGAGATCTGGGACAGGAGGGAGATCTGGGACAGGAGGGAGATCTGGGACAGGCATGAAGTCGGGGGGATATCTGGGACTGAGGGAGATCTGGGACTGAGGGAGATCTGGGACAGGCATGAAGTCGGGGAGATCTGGGACAGGCATGAAGTCGGGGGGATATTTGGGACTGAGGGAGATCTGGGACTGAGGGAGATCTGGGACAGGCATGAAGTCGGGGAGATCTGGGACAGGCATGAAGTTGGGGAGATCTGGGACAGGCATGAAGTTGGGGAGATCTGGGACAGGAGGGAGATCTGGGACAGGAGGGAGATCTGGGACAGGAGGGAGATCTGGGACAGGCATGAAGTCGGGGATATCTGGGACCGGCATGAAGTAGTGAAGCTGGCTAGGCTGGAAGTCGGCGGCATGAAGCCTGGGGCAGGCATGGCCTGGGGCAGATGGGCAGAGGGCATGGCCAGCCCGGGTCTGTGTGATCCCACCCCAGGACAGGCGCACCGCGACCGCCGCGCCGCCTCCAGCGAGGCCGTGCGCGATTGCCGACAGCACGGGTTTACGGCTGGCTAAACTGCTTGATCAGGCGCGCGGGCACGCCGGCGGTGAGTTGCTTTTGCAGCCAGCGATCCACGACCAGTTTCAGCGCGGGATCGGGTGGCATTAGCAGCGCCTTGTCGGCCCGCGTGAGGGTGCCGGGGAAAGTGCGGCAGAGGGTCGGATGGCGGCGCACCTGCAGGTCGACCTCGACATCGTCGGTGATCATGGCGTCGGCGCGCGCGGCGGCGATCTCCTTGAAAATGCTTCGGTTGTCCGGATACACGAGGATGTGCGCGGCGCGCAAGTGCTCCCTAACATAGCGCTCGTTAGTGCCGCCGGGGTTGACGATCACCCGAACTTCAGGGCTATCCAAGGCCGCCAGCCCATTCAGCCGGGCGCGCTCGGTACACCGCGCGAGGATGGTTTTACCGCCGGTGTAGTAGGGCTTCGAGAACAGACCCACGGCGGCGCGCTCGGGGGTCACAGAAACACCGCCCAACGCCACGTCGAAACGCTCGTCGGCCAGATCGCTCAGCAGCGTGGGCCAACCGGTGGCGACGAATATCGGCTCTAGCCCAAGCTCGTGGGCGAGGGCAAGACCCAATTCAATATCGGCGCCGCGAAGCTGGCCGTTTTTGACCAGGCTAAACGGCGCGTAATCGCCGCTGACGCCTAGGCGCAGCATGCCGCTGGCCCGCACGCGCGCCCAGCCCGGCAGACCCACTTGGCGCAGCGTACCCAACGCCGCTAACAGTTGGGCCCGGTCCGCGGCCAGCGGAATGCTTGCCGCGAGGAGGCGTTCGGCTAAATCGCCGTAGCGATGGCTGAAGTTCGGCTCGGCGATGGCAGGGGCCGCCAAATATAAAGCGTGCAACAGTTCGCCGGCCAGTCGATCCAACTGCTGCCGCAAGTCTTCCAACGGCAGGGCAACGCTGCAGCCGGTCGCGACCGAACAGCCCTGTTCGCGCCAGCGCGTGTGGTAGCGGACTTGGCTCTCACGGGCCAAACGCACCTGTAGGCTGGCGAGCGCAGCGCTACCCGACAGCCCCAGCGCAGCAGCCGAGGCCGCCGCCCGTTCGAGCACGACATGTTCACGAGCAGGATCCACTACCCGCGCACCCGCTTGCCATTTGGCGGCCGCCACGCGGGGCATCAGCGCCAGTCGCTCCTCCACGCGCACAAAAACCGCAGTGACCGCGGCGGTATCGTCCAGCAGCCGGGGGGCTGCGAACGCGAGCCATGGCCAATATAGCGCTAGCGCCAACCAGCTGGCGCTGCCGCGACCCCGGCGGCGCCTGATCGGGCATGCCATTGTGGTCTGTGTGGTGCTGTGCGCGCCGTGCTCGGCTGTGCTGTGTGGACTAAGTGTCGTGCGCATAAGTGCCGTGCTCGTTGGGGGTAAATGGGGTCGTGGGGTAAATGGGGCCAGACTGCATTTTAAATCCGACTGGTGGGTAAATGGGGTTGGTGGGTAAATGGGGTGGGTAAATGGGGTCAGACTCGATTTAAATCAGGGGCATCAATGCAAGTAAATGGGGTCAGACTCGATTTAAATGGTTGCAGCAGTAAATGGGGTCAGACTCGATTTAAATCAGGGGCATCAATGGGGCAGGCTCGATTGGTATTTTATCGGGAGCATAAGCCAGTGCCGTTTCCCTCCAGACTGGGGGCCAAAAATGGTGGCCGGCTGTCCAGCAGCCAGCTCGGCTTGTGCGGGGAATAGCCTCGGTCTATTCGGCTGCAGTTGCTTGACGCGCGTAGCTGTGTTCCTGCGCTGCCGGAGCATCACGCCCTGAAGTGCCGGCCCGGCCAGCGCGGCACGGTGCCCACACTGCGTCATCACCCGCTTGCGCAAGGACGCGCAGCCGATGCAGGCCCACGGCAGGGAAGCCGCCGGTGGACTCTTCTACGCGCGCCACCGCCCCGCGCAAACGAGTCTCTACCGGCTGGTGGAGCAGCACTACCCGGCGTTTGTCACGCACCTGGCCGAGCGGGGCCAGGCCTTGCCAGCAGACATCGAGCAGGAGTTCGGGGCGTACCTTAAGTGCGGCCGGCTCGAGCACGGCTTTCGCCGGGTGCGCTGCGAGTCCTGCCACGTCGAGCGGCTCGTCGCATTCAGCTGCAAGCGCCGCGGATTCTGCCCCAGCTGCGGCGCCCGGCGCATGGCGGACGACTGCAGGGATGCAGGAGGTAGCGCGAAGCAGGAGCCAGAGCCGAGAGAGGACCGAAAAGGGGTCGGGAGTCTTTTCTCCTGATCCTCGCGGTCGCCCACGAGGCCGCAACGTGGCTGCCATCCCGAAGCGCTTCGCCATGCGCTGTACCCAGCCGTCTCCCCAAAGGGCCTGCCTCGCTGCACGCTCACCCGGAGCGGCTCCAGCTCCGATGCGGTCTGCGGGCGATTCACCCGCGCCACCCAGTCGCGTGGCGGCTCTACCGGCCACGCACTGAGCCAGGTCGTCAGCTCCGGATCCCCTTCTGGCCGTCGCCACCCACTCGACCACTGCCAGTCCTGGGCCCGACTCACCAGCTTCGCCCGTAACGCATTGCGCTCCACATAGCGGGCCACCGTCAGGAAATGCTCGGCGGTCTGCACCGGAAAGGATTTGAAACGGCCTTGATAGACCGGCCCGGTCCCAGCCGTGTGATGGTGCGCATGCCAGCGCTGCGTATGCGTGACCGTGATCCACCGCCGCACCTCGGAGAGCTCCCCATCATGTCGAGGCCAGAGGAGGAGATGCCAATGCTTCGGCATCAAGCAATCGGCGGCGATCCGTATCCGGGTTTGGCAATGGGCCTCGGCCAGAATCTTCCCAAAGGCGGCGTAGTCCGCAGGCTTCTCAAACAACGCGAGCCGCCCGACACGACGGTGCAGGACATGATACGAAGATCTCCAGCTGCCAGGCGGGGCCGGCGGGGCATACTGCCCTCGCATCAATTCCTGCAACGCGTGTCAAGAAAAGACTCCCGACCCCTTTTCTTCGTCCCGCTTTCCACCGATCTTGTTGAGGCATCCCCCGTAACACCCATGGCGGCCAAATTTGTGCAGCAATGATTCAGATATGCGGGTTCTGACGACCCTTCGTTGAGCCAACACGAGCACGACGTTCGAATGTTATAGCCAAGTTTGGCTTGGCGAGTTTTTCAACACCGCCCAAAGCGGACGGTCGAGCTTGGACATCGCCTGAGCCTGTCAAAGGGCGTGCCCAATGGGCAGGCTCCGGATGGTGAGGCGGCAACCTTAGCGTGTCCGCGCGATGGCCCCGAGATAGACGTGCCTGGCGGGCGCGTGACTATTGGCGCGGACGCATCCCCTGAACTAGCATCGGGGTAGATCCTTCAGGGGGCGAGGGAATGTCGTCGATCACCTACGCAGTCGATGCGGTGCCGCCGCTCAGGACGACGTGGCTCAACGCCCTGCAGCCTATATCGTTGAGCGCGGTCACGCTGATCTTCCCGCGCATCGTCGCCGAAGCCGCGGGCGCCGATCCCGAAACCATCACGCGCTATGTCAGCCTCGCCATGGTGGCGATGGGCAGCGGTACGCTGATCCAGACGTTCGGGCGGCGCGGCATCGGCTCCGGTCACCTGCTGCTGGAACACTGCACCATCCTCTACGTGCCCTTCGCCGTCGAGGCAGCGAAGGCCGGCGGCCTGGGCGCGGTGGCCGGGCTGACTATCATCGCGGGCTGCACGGAGATGGCGCTGCCTTCGCGCCCTGCGCCCCTATGTGCCGCCGGAGATCATCGGCGTGGTCGTCAGCCTGCTCGGCATCGCGCTCGGCGTGTTCGGGCTGAAGCTGATGATCGGCGCCGGGCCGAGCGAACCGGTCGGAGCGAACGAGCTGGCCGCGGCCGCCATGACGCTGGCGACCATCATCGGCGTCGCCATCTGGGGAACGCCAGGGCTGCGCTCTCTGGCGGTGCTGGTCGGCGTCGCCAGCGGCTGCGCGGCCTATGTGGGCCTTGAGTTGGCTCTTGGCGATATGGGGGTGGCCACGCGGGACATCGCGTTCGCCGTGCCGGCCTGGCCGCTGGCCGCGCCGTCATTCCCGCTGGAATTCTTGCCGGGATTCCTGATCGGGGCGCTGGCGTGCTTCGTCCGCGCCATGGCCGCTCTGACCGTCAGCCAGCAGCTCGCCGACCCGAACTGGAAGGCGCCGGACTACAAGGCCATACGCGCCGGCACCCTGGCGGACGGGCTCGGCTGCGTCGTCGCCGGAATCGTCGGCGTGCTGGGCACCAACACCTATGCGGGCAGCGTCGGTCTCGCCGCCGCCAACGGCGTGCTGGCCCGGCGGGTCGGCATCGCCGCGGGCATCGGCTGGATCGTTCTCGGGCTGACCCCCCGCGCGGCCAGCGTGCTCTATGCCATCCCCGCCGGCATCCTCGGCGCGGCCTGCTTCTACTCCGCCACCTGCACCACCAAGACCGGCATCGCCATGCTGGCGCAGCGCCTGGTCGACGCGCGGCGCACCCTGATCATCGGCTCGGCGATCGTCATCAGCGGGCTGGTTCCCGACCTGCGCGGCCACGTGGACCTGCCGTCGCTGGGCCAGCAGGTGATGAACTCGCCGCTCGTCGTCGCCATGCTGGTGGCGCTGGCGCTGAACGCCGTGCTGCGGCTGGGTATCCCGAAGGACGCGAGCCTGCGCTGGCGGCCCGGCAAGGCCGGCGAACTGACGGAGTTCGCTGAGACGCAGGGCCGCGCCTGGGGCGCGCGCGTCGACCTGATCAACCGCGCGGGCAATTTTCTCGAGGAATTCGCCGCGCTCGCGCCGCGTCTCGTGCAGCCCGGCTCCGAGGCTGGGCTCGCGCTGCGCTACGACGAGGCCGGCCTCCAGATCGAGCTGTCATGGCAGGGCGAACGGCTGAACATCGAAGGCTCCGCCAATCTCGACGCCGACGACGGCAGCCTGCAGGTGACGCTGATGCGGCACTGGGCCGACGAAATCAACCTGTCGAGCGATGACGACGGAAGGCAAACGCTGGTCGCCTATGTAGACGACCGCTAACACCGGCCGCAAACGCGAATGAGGGAGGTGCCGTTGGTTTCTTGGCGCACATAGAAGCTCGGCTGGTTCCTGCTGTCAGCTTACGGTCTCGTGCTTCTCGTGAGCGTCCGTGTCCGCCTATTCATATATGGCTGGGCCGACGAGGGATATTTGCCGATTGCGGGAACTTTGACGTGGTCTTTAGAGCCCCCCCGTCCGACCGCTAGAGGTTAGCAACGCCAGCATTAGCCCGCGCTGAATCGCACGAATCCGCATCTTTCCGGGCAAGATCCGCTGCCGATCCCTGTCTTCATGCACCGTCGGCGGACTCGGCTAATGAGCTAGACTATGGGCTCACAAGGTATCGCAAGGACGCGATGCATGACGCCGTTGTGGGCCGGCAAGGATGCCGTCGCTGGGATTGCGCGTGCGGGCGAGT
>SHZJ01000005.1 GCA_009692365.1 Gammaproteobacteria bacterium | reverse complement strand
GGCACGTCCAGCACCTCAAGCCGGCCCCGCGCTGACGCTAAGGGGCCGGCGGTAGTGGTTTCGCGGGGGCAGATGCGTTGTAATCAAACGCACATCCACTTTGAGGCACGCTCCGATGCACGATATCGTCATTCGAGATGGGCTACTGGTCGACGGCAGCGGGACCGCGGCGCGCGTGGGCGACCTTGCGATCGATGGGGACCGCATCAGCCAAGTGGGTGGTCGGGCCGGGGCTGGGCGACGCGAGATTGCGGCCGAGGGCTTGCTGGTCACGCCGGGCTTTGTCGATGTGCACACCCACTACGACGGCCAAGCCACTTGGGACCCTTATTTAACGCCCTCGGGCTGGCATGGCGTCACGACGGTGGTCATGGGTAATTGTGGCGTGGGCTTCGCGCCGGCCCGACCTGACCGCCATGCCTGGCTCATCCAACTCATGGAGGGCGTGGAAGACATCCCTGGCAGCGCCTTGGCGGAAGGGATCCGGTGGGCCTGGGAGAGCTTTCCCGAGTACCTCGACGCCTTAGAAAAATTCCCCCGCGCGGTGGATATCGGCACCCAAGTGCCGCACGGCGCGGTGCGTGGCTACGTCATGGGAGATCGCGGAGCGGCTAATCAAGACGCCACACCGGCCGACATCGCAGCCATGGCGGCCATTGTGGAAGAGGCATTGCGCGCCGGCGCCTTGGGCTTTACTTCCTCGCGCACCATGCTTCACCGCGCCAAGGATGGACGACCAGTACCCGGCACTTTTGCCGGCCACGAAGAACTCCTAGGGCTAGGTCGCGCCTGTGGCCGGGCCGGCCATGGGGTGTTTGAAATCGCCAGCGACTTTGGCATCGGCGGCCTGCACGGCCGCTTTCACGAAGACATCGAGTGGATGCGGAACCTCTCCCAAGAGACCGGCCTGCCGGTGAGTTTTATTCTCGCGCAGGCAAGTCACAACCCCACTGAGTGGCGTGAGATTTTGCGCGCCACCGAAGTGGCGGTGGCGGCCGGCGCGAATCTGCGCGCGCAGGTCGCCACCCGGCCCTCGGGCATGTTGCTCAATTTCGACAATCCCATGCATCCCTTCAAAGGGCATCCAACCTATCTCGCGCTCGCCGACCTGCCGTTTGCCCAACGCCTACAGGCGCTCTCCGAGCCCGGCCTGCGCGCACAACTCGCGGCGGAAGCCAGTAGCTTGACCGGCAAATTCGATCGCCTGTTTGTCACCCACTTCGACAATATGTACCCGTTAGGGGATCCGCCGGATTACGAACCCCGCCCGGAGTGCAGCATCGCCAGCATCGCCGCGCGTACCGGGCGTGCCCCGCAGGCGGTATTGCTGGATGCGATGCTCGCCAAGGAGGGCCGCGACTTTATCTACTATCCGATCATCAACTATGCGGACGCCAACTTCGACCCGCTCCACGAGATGCTGCTGCACCCGCGCGCGCTGCTGAGTCTGTCCGACGGCGGAGCACACTGCGGGGTGATTTGCGACGCCAGTGCGCCGACCTACCTGCTGACCCACTGGGTGCGCGACCGCACTCGTGGGGCGCGCCTGCCGTTGGAACTGGCGATAAAATTACAAACCCGCGCCACCGCCGAGGCCTATGCACTGCTCGATCGCGGGCTGCTGGCGGTGGGCCTGCGCGCCGACGTCAACGTGATCGACTTCGAGCATCTCCACCTCCACGCCCCCGAAGCGGTGCACGACCTGCCGGCTGCCGGGCGGCGCCTTGTGCAACGGGTCGACGGCTATAAAGCGACCCTCCAGAGTGGTCAGGTGACCTATGCCGATGGCCTCGCCACGGGCGTGCTGCCGGGTAAACTGATCCGCGGCCCCCAGGCCGATCCGCGTCACTGAGGCACGCTGTGCGGCCGCCTCGGGGGTGCCGCGATACGGCGCCCGGGCGGCGTATCGCGGCCGGCGGGCAGCGTTGCGGACCGCGCTCCTACTGCCTCAAGCGCCGCCTCGGAGATCTCCTAGCGGCGCCGTCGTGGGCGGCACAGGTGCCGGAAAATCACCCCTATCTGGCTCGAACAGACCCCTTGGCGGTTGAGCCCGCCTGCACCACGGCGGGTGCGGGAGGCACAAACCGACACTCACCCGGCGCCGCCAGCGCGCGCAACATCGCAGCGCGCCGCCGCGCACGGCGCAGCTCCGATGCCAGCAGGTAGCTTGCGCAGCGGCAAAACTTGGCACTCGTCAGGCCGCGCCTAGCGCGGCCATTCACGGTGGCGCTGCGGCACGCTGGGCGGCGCCCGTGCCAGCAGCCGGTGGCGCCAGCGCGCGCGCACGATGCACGACTTGGCACTCACCCGGCACCGCCAACCGCTGAAACTCAGGGTATCGCCGCAGCGCACTGGGCGACTCCCATTCCAACAGCAAGCACGCCAAGCGCACCAGCGGCTGCGTAGTGGACACTTGCAGGTGGCCCGCCGCCAACGCCAGCAGGCGATCCTCCGCCGCGGCGCGCTGCCCCGTCGGCGCGCACCGCCAACTGCGAACCGGCACCGTGGCTGCCTGCGTGACCCACTCGTAGCGCAGGCCGTGGGCGCTCAGGGCACGCGCGAAAACCGCCGTGTGCTCAGTGATGTAATAGGCGGTGGGAACCACCACCGCCGGCCCGGGGCGTAGCCAGCCATGATTGGCAAAAGGTAACTGGATCGGCTCTCGGGACGGATATCGCTGCAGGTCTAACCAGCGCACCGGCTCGTGCGGGTCCACCTGATAGTGCCCGCTGAGCGACAAAGCCATGCCCGCGCACAGCGGCGTGGCGGTGGCCGGCACGCCGTCGAGCACCGCCGGGGACCGCGCCAAAACGCGCAGAAAGCTGCGCAGACACACCTGCTGCTGGGCCGTGCGCGCGGCAATATTTTGATAGCTGGGATAGACCTCATCCTTCGGCAACATGGGGGTTTCCAGCAGGAAAGACAGTGCCCCGTAGAGGGCTGCCTTGTTACGAAAACGGCCAATCGCCACGCCCCCGTGGGTCATGGGCTTTCTAATCGAGCGAATTTCTTTGATGTAGCGCTGCGCGCGCAAGCCGTTGGCACGCACCTCCTGCAAGGTCTGCTCTAGGAGTTCCACCGCCAGCGCCTGCTGCGCGGCCGTGCTTGCCGGATGGTTGGCGATGTCGATTTGGCAGTCAAAATCGGTCAAATAGCCTTCCGCGCCCAGGGTGTGGCGCTTTAAGGCCGCGGACTCGTGGGCGTCCAGCACGATGTGCGGTCGCCACGCCAAAAGCAGGGCGTTCACCGCCTGCGTTTCGGGTTGCGAGAGCAAACCGTAATCGCGGTTGAGATTCACCTCGCGGGCGTTGCGCGCGGAGCCTGCGTCGCGGCCATCGGGATTGGCATTGGGCACCAGCATAAATTCAAACCGCTCCAGCAGCCCTTGGAGGTCGCCGTATAGCAGATCGCGTGCAAGCAGCAGCAGCGCCTCGCCCCCGGCCGGCTCGGATCCGCCGTGGTGTGACCCCACTAGTAACACCCGCGGCAGGCCGCGCGCAGCCTCGCCACAGTGCAGCGCCACCAGGGCTTGCCCGCGCACCGAGTGCCCCAAGTGCTGGCAGCACGCGCGCGGCGAGCCGGCCGCGAGCCGCGCCAGATAGGCCAATATCTCCGTTGAGGTCGATGGCCGTAAGGCCTCCTCCACGGGCGTGATGAACGGCCCTGCGCTCATGCGACCACCCCGCGGTGCTCAAGATTTAGCGGCATGGTCCACCATTGCATAGACAAAGAATTCCTGCTCGGGCCGCACCCAATCCGCGCCCGGTGGGGTGCGAAACACGCTGCTGGCGGAACGGGGGTCGAGCAGTACCACCGCGAGACGTCCGTTGGCCTGGCTCAAATCGATGGTGAGGGCGCCGCTGGGTGCGCTGATGGTCTTGGCGCGGGCTCGCGTCAGCCGGGCCCGACCCGATGCCGCGGGCGCCACCTCAAAGTGACTGGCCACCACCGCCAGCGCGCGCCTTGCGCCGAGCGCGGCATACTCAATCCCGTGCCGGCCGAGCAGTTCGCCTAGCTCGCGGGTGTGCGCCGTCACCACATAGCCCCGGGGGCGGGTAATAGTGTCGGCCAGCGCAATCTGCCGGTGGTCACTAAACGCGACGACCACCCGCTCACCGGTGTCGATACGCCGCAGCGGCACGCTGGTTTGCGGGTGCTCAGGGGCGACCACGTAGCGGGCAAACAATACCACTCGGGCATTCTGGAACGCGGCGCGGTGGGCGGCCACGCGGCGCGGGATCTCGGCGCGGTGGGCGTGTATCAGCGCTAAGAATTCGCGCAGACAAATCATTTGTTTGGCCACCCGCGCCGCGATATTGCGGTAGGTGGGATAACTACCGCTGGGCGGATCCAGCCGCGTTTCCAGCAAAAACGACAGCGCACCGGTCATCCCCGCGGCATTGCGGAAATTGCGCATGGTCAGCCCGCCATGCGTGAGCGGCTGGTGGATGCTCGTGATTTCGCTCAGGTAGTGGCTGGCCGCGAGCTGTTGGCCGCGCACTTGGGCCAACCATTGCGTTAACAATTCCCGCTGATAGGCCTGCATGGTCGCGGGCATGGCGGGATGATTGGCCACCTCGAACTGCGCCTGAAAATCGGTGAGATAGCCCTCGCGGGCCAGTGTCTTAGGTTTGAAAATCGCGGATTCATGGCTGTCCAGCACCACGTCCGGCGCGTAGCGGCGCAGGGCCTGTTTGAGGACCAGGGTCTCCGGCTCATTGGCGAGCACAAAATTGGTATTCAGATTAATCCCGTGGGCGTTGGCACGTCGCTTGAGGTCGCGGCCATCCGGATTGGCATTCGGGAGCAAAATGATCTGGGTGTGCGCTAGCCGGGCCTGCCAAGGCCCGCTGAGCAGCTCGCGCCCCAACTGCAGTAAGGCCTCGCCGCCGGCCGGTTCCGCGGCCCCGTGCTGGGACCCGATCAGCAAAATTTTAAGGCGGGGAGCGCCCTGGCGCGCGCCCAGCACCAGCGCTTCGAGGGGTCGCCCTTGCACCGAAAACCCCAGCACCTCGAGGTGCGCCAAAGCGCTGCTGGCGCCGAGTTGCTGGAGGTAGCGGGTGATCTCGGCTGAGCTTGAAATGCGCGAGAAATTCGCCGCCTCCAGCGGCGTGGGTAAATTCTCCCGCGCCGCCCCGGCGCTCGCCAGCCCTAGCGTGAGCGCCAAGGTCCAGCACCGGCGCCATCGCGGCGGGGGCCTGCGCCGGCCGAACCGCTCACCTTCAAGCACGGAGCTTGAAGCGCTGAATTTTCCCGGTGGCGGTTTTCGGCAGTTCATCCACGAATTCTAGCCAGCGTGGATATTTATGGGGTGCTAACAGCAACTTTACGTGCTGTTTTAAATCTGCCGCCAGCGCTGCGCTGGGCAGCACCCCGGGTTTACAGACGATGAAGGCCTTGGGCTTCGTCAGCCCATCCGCGTCTGCGAACCCCACCACCGCAGCCTCCAAGACGGCGTCGTGGGCGGCGAGTGCGCCTTCGACTTCGAAGGGGGAGACATACTGACCACCCACCTTTAGCATGTCGTCGGAGCGTCCCCCGTAAACAAAATAGCCCTCGGCGTCGACGCGGTACTTGTCGCCAGAACGCGTCCATTCGCCTCTAAAAGTTGCCTGTGAACCGGCCCGGTTGTTCCAGTAGCCTTGCGCGCTGGTGGGCCCGGCAATTTCTAAATCGCCCAGTTCGCCAGCGGCAACCGGCTGTCCGTCTTCACCGACCAAACGCACCCGGTAGCCCGTCACGGCCTTACCCGTCGTGCCATAGCGCACATCGCCCGGGCGGTTAGATAAAAAAATGTGCAGCATTTCGGTGGAGCCAATGCCGTCCAAAATCTCCACCCCAAAATGCTGGGAGAAGCGGCGCCCCACGGCGGCCGGCAAGGCCTCGCCGGCGCTGGTACAAATGCGCAGCGCAAGCGCGGCCGGATCCGGCAACTCAGGCTGCGCGAGCATCGCCGCATACAGGGTGGGCACGCCGCAGAATACCGTGGGCCGGTGCGCAATCAGACGCTTGAACACCGCCTCTGGCGTGGGCCGCTCGGCCATGAGTAGGGTGGTCGCGCCCAGTGCCAGGGGGAAACTGAGCGCATTGCCCAAGCCGTAGGCGAAAAACAATTTGGCCGCCGAGAAAATGAGATCCGACTCGCCTAGACCCAAGGTGTCGCGCGCGAAGAGTTGCGCCGTTTGCACCGGGCTCGCGTGGCGGTGCACGGTGCCCTTCGGGGTGCCCGTCGAGCCCGAGGAATAAAGCCAGAAGCAGGGCTCGTCCGCGGTAGTGGCCGCAGGCTCGCAAGTGCTGGCCGCCGCCGCCATGTGCGCTGCCAGCGCGCGCTCGTCGCGCCACGCCTCGCCCGCCACCAGCACCTGCTTTAGCGCCGGGCTCGCGGCAATGGCCGCGTGGAACGCCGGCAGCAAGGGGGCCGAGACGACCAGCGCCTTGGCCCGGCTATCGCGCAGCATAAACGCGTAATCGCTGGGCGTGAGCAGCGTGTTGACGGGGATGGGGACAATGCCAAGTTTGATCGCGCCCAGAAACACGCTGGGAAAATCGATGGTGTCCAGCAGCGCCAGTAGGATGCGGTCTTCCTGCCCCAAACCAAGGTTCCGCAGGGCGTTGGCGGCACGGTCCACCCGCTGCGCCAGCACAGCGTAGGTGTAGCTGCCCGTATCATCGATATAGGCCAGCTTGGCGCCACGCCCAGCAAGCAGATTGCGCGTGATCAAATCGTGGGCGGCGTTGTAGTCGCCCCGTGGGGTGGTGGGTGGGTTGGCAAGTGCTGACATCGGGTGCATCCCTGCAACGGCTGAAGTGAAAGTGGCCTAACTCTACGCGGCCGCGGCGTCACCCTCCAAGGCCCGCGCGGACCACCCGACGAGCCACTCGGCGGTCGCTTCTTCGGGCATGGTGCCAGAGGAGGCGTCGTGGGTGAGAACGTCGCCCACGCGCTGCGCCCCCAGTTTGGTGAGCTGGGTATCGAAACGCCGCCCCGCGAACCCAAAAGTCTGCGCGTGCGACCTATCACCCAAGGAAATCAGCCCGTAGCGCACCGCCCCGAGATCCGGCTTGTCGGTGACGAGGGACAGGTACAGGCCACGGGCGTTGTCGGGCACGTCACCCTGACCGTAGGTTGAGATGCAAATCAAATACAGCCCCCCGCCGGCAAAGACTGTCGCGTCGAGGTCATCCATGGGGCGAATTTGCGCCTGGATGTCCGCCGCCTGTAAGCGAAACACGGCCTCCTCTGCGCAGTACTGCGCATTGCCGGTGGTCGTACCAACCAGAATAGTGACCGCACGGGACATCGGGAGGATCCTCTGGCGTTTTCTTGTCGCGGCCTGAAAGCTGAACTATATTGCCGTCATAAAAATATCTCGGCAATATATTTCATGCGAGACACGCAACGAATAGCCAGCGCTGAGGGTTTAGACGCCGCCTCTAGCGTGGTGCGGGCGCCGTTATTAGGCATCGGCACGCGCGTGCGCGAGGCCCGGGCGCGCCGGGGCATGACGCGCAAGCTGCTCGCCACGCATTCGCAGGTGTCCGAGCGTTATGTGGCGCAACTGGAGGCCGGCCAGGCCAACCCTTCGGTGCTGGTCCTCCTCAAGCTCGCCCAGGCGCTCGACCTGCCGCTGACGGAACTGCTGCGCGAGGCGGCGGCCGAGCCGCCAGAACTCCTCCTGCTCATCGAGCTGCTGCGCCGCCAGCCGCGCGCCGCGCTGCGCGAACTGCGGCAAGACCTGACCCAAAAGCTGGGCCGGGCAGACGACCAACGTCGACCGCGCATCGCGCTCCTGGGGCTGCGGGGCGCGGGCAAATCCAGCTTAGGATCGCGGCTAGCGCGGAGCCTGGGCTGCCCTTTCATCGAACTGGACCAAGCAGTAGAACGCGCCGCGGGCACGAGCCTGGCGGAGATTTTTCTGCTCTACGGGCAGGCCGGCTATCGCCGTCATGAACAGCGCTGCCTCGAGAACCTGCTGGAGTTGCACCCGCGCTGCGTGATCGCCACCGGCGGCAGCATCGTGACCGCCGCGGCCACCTACGATCTGCTGTTGTCGAGCTGCCTGTGCGTGTGGTTAAAGGCCGCCCCGGAAGAACATATGGCGCGGGTCGTTGCGCAGGGCGATACGCGGCCCATGGCCGACAACGCCGCGGCGATGGACGACCTGCAGCGCATCTTGGACGCCCGCACGGCGCTGTACGCGCAGGCCGACCGCACGGTGGAAACCGCGGGTCTGAATCTAGAACAAAGCTATCTCGCCCTCGCCCAAGCGATCGCGCCAACCGACTAATTTCGAAGGATGCCGACATGTCCGTCACCGCCGCTAACGCCCCAGCACACGGCCCCGTTTGGGTCACTTTCGAGCGCCATCCTGACCACTACGCACACTGGCGGGTGGACTACGCCGGTGAGGTGGCGACCTTATCGATGGACGTCAATGAGGACCGCGGCTTGGCGCCCGGCTACAAACTAAAGCTCAACTCCTACGATTTGGGCGTGGATATCGAACTCTACGACGCCCTCCAGCGCATCCGCTTCGAGCAGCCACAGATTAAAGTTGTGGTGCTCACCAGCGCCAAAGAGCGCCTGTTTTGTTCGGGCGCCAACATCTACATGCTCGGCAAATCCAGCCACGGCTGGAAGGTCAATTTCTGCAAGTTCACCAACGAAACCCGTAACGGCATGGAAGACTCCAGCCGGGACGGCCTGAAATTTCTGGCGGCCGTGAACGGCACGGTGGCGGGTGGGGGTTATGAATTAGCCCTGGCCTGCGATGAAATCGTGATGGTCGACGACCGCTCGTCCACCGTTAGCCTGCCCGAAGTGCCGCTGCTGGGCGTCCTCCCCGGCACCGGCGGCTTGACCCGCGTTACCGACAAGCGGCGGGTACGGCGCGATCTGGCCGATGTATTCGCCACCACCACCGAAGGGGTACGCGCCGACCGGGCCCAGCAGTGGGGTCTGGTGGACCATACGGCCAAGCCGGGAGAGTTTGCCGAGCGCGTCGCCGCGCGCGCCGCCGCCCTCGCGGCCACCAGCACCCGCACCGGCCACGGCGCGGGCGTGCGGCTAGCGCCCCTGCGGCGAATCAGCGATGAGGGCGGGCTGCATTACCAGCATGTGGACGTGCTGCTCGACCGCGTGGCGCGCACCGCCACCTTACTCATTCGGGCGCCTGCCCACGCCCCGCCAACGGATTTGCCCGGCATCCACGCCGCGGGTGCGGACTGGTGGCCGCTGGCGATGGCGCGCGAATTAGACGATGCCATCCTGATGTTGCGCACCAACGACCAGGAGCTTGGGGTGTGGTTGCTCAAAACCCACGGCGAGCTGGCGCACTTGCTGGCGGTGGACGCAAGCTTAGTAGCCCACGCCCAGGACTGGCTGGTGACAGAAACCCTCGGCCTGCTGCGCCGTACTTTCGCCCGTCTGGAGGTATCGTCCCGCACGCTGTTTGCGATCATCGATCGGGGTGCCTGTTTTGCCGGGCTGCTCGCGGAATTGGCGCTCGCCGCCGACCGCAGCTTTATGTTGACGCTACCCGATGAGCCGGCCGCCGCGCCGTGTCTGCAACTCTCCGCGCTGAATTTTGGCGCGCTGCCGATGGTCAACCATCAATCGCGTTTGCTCACTCGCTACTGCGGCGAGGCCGCGCCGGTGGCCGCTGCCCAGGCGCACCTCGGCCAGCCCCTAGACGCCGCCACGGCCCTCAGGCTGGGCTTGGTGACCTACGCACCGGACGACCTCGACTGGGACGACGAAGTGCGCCTAGCGATAGAAGAGCGCACCAGCCTGTCGCCAGACGCGCTGACCGGGCTGGAAGCCTCTTTGCGTTTCCCGGGGACCGAGACCCTTCAGACCCGCATTTTTGGCCGCCTGTCGGCGTGGCAGAACTGGATTTTCGTGCGCCCGAACGCGGTGGGCGAACAGGGCGCCCTGCAGGTTTTTGGCAGCGGTAGCAAAGCCCAGTTCAACTGGGAACGGGTGTGAACGCCGCCCCCCACCGCGCTAGCCGGCGCGACCCTCAGCCACCACGAGCCGGCCTCGCCGCCCGCCCCGCCAGGAGATCTCCATGACCACCGTGAACTTGCATGACCGCATCCCCAATAACGTCAACCTCTCCAATGACCGCACACTGCAACGCGCGCTGGAACACTGGCAGCCCGGCTTTGCGAACTGGTGGGCAACAATGGGGCCCAGCGAATTCTCGCAGCGCGAGGTCTATCTGCGCACCGCCGTCGGCGTTGATGCCGAGGGCTGGGCGAGCTATGGCTACGTCAAAATGCCGGATTACCGCTGGGGTATCTTTCTGGCCGACGCGATACCCGACCGGCGGATCGGCTTTGGCGACGGCTACGGCCAGCCCGTGTGGCAGCAGGTGCCGGGCGAATTTCGCGCCCAGTTTCGCCGTCTAATCGTCACCCAAGGCGACACCGAACCCGCGTCGGTAGAACAACAGCGCGCACTCGGCCAGACCTGCCCCTCGCTCTATGATTTGCGCAATCTGTTTCAGGTGAACGTGGAGGAAGGCCGTCACCTGTGGGCCATGGTCTACCTGCTGCACGCCTACTTTGGCCGCGACGGCCGGGAAGAAGCCGAGGAACTGTTGACCCGGCACTCTGGGGATGTCGACAAACCCCGCATCCTTGGCACGTTCAACGAACCCATCGACGACTGGCTCTCATTTTTCTGCTTTACCTATTTCACCGATCGCGACGGCAAGTACCAGCTCAAAAGCTTGGCCGAATCCGCTTTCGACCCCCTCGCCAGAACCTGCCGCTTCATGCTGACCGAGGAGGCGCATCACATGTTCGTCGGTGAAACCGGGCTCGGCCGGGTGATTCGCCGGACGCTGGAAGTGATGCAGGCAACGGGCAGTGAAGACCCGGCGGTGCTCCGCACCGCGGGCGTCGTGGATTTGCCGCTGCTCCAGCGCTACCTCAATTTTTGGTTCACCTCTTCGCTCGATTTATTTGGCGCCGAGGTGTCCTCGAACGCGGCCACCAGCTTTGCCAACGGCATCAAGGGGCGGCCGGATGAAACCCAGTATGCAGACCACTTAGCCATCGACCTCCCCTATACGCTGGACGTGCCGCTGGGCGCGGGCGTGGGCCACGAAGACGTGCCGCTGCGCAAGGCGATGAACGAAGTGGCACGCGTGGCCTATGTGCAAGACTGCGGAATGGGCCTGAAGCGGTGGAACATGACCATCCAGCGCGCCGGCTATACCCAAGCACTCACACTGCCTTCCACGCGTTTCCGCCGGAGCATAGGCGCGTGGGCCAACGTGCCCACCAACCCGGCCGGTGAGCGCATCAGCCAGGAGGCTTATCGTCGGCAAATGGACGACTGGATCCCCACCGCAGCCGACCGCGCGCACGTCAAAAGCCTGATGCAGCGGGTGGTGGAACCCGGCAGGATGGCCGGCTGGATCGCGCCGCCCGACCGCGGAATCAACAACCAGCCGGCGGTGTGCGAGTACGTGCGGCGCTAACCCCACGGCCCGCCCCGAGCCGTTCGGTCGGCGCGCTGACACGGCGGCAGCGCGCCCAAGGGCCGCCCCACAACCAGCGGCCCTGGCGCGGCGCACGCGGCCTGGTGGCCGGCGCAGCTGTTTGCCGCAACGCCCTCCGGCGCGGCCGAATCCGGCCCGCAGCGCCGCATTCTGGGGCGTGGCCCGCACCCACCGCGGGTCCAAATAGACCCTTTTACCCGCCGCGTCTGGCGCTTGACGCCGCTCCGGGGGATTGCGATAAAGCCCCTCCAGCGTGCGCGCCGGTGCAGCTTCGCCAGTGCCTTGTCCATTTCCGGAGAGCGAGACCATGTCTGAGAGAGCCTTCAAAGTCGGCGTGCTGAAACTTGGCTGTATTGGCGCCGCCCCGCTGCTCGACCTCTTGCTCGACGAGCGCGCGGACCGCGAGGATGTGGCGGTGCGAACGTGGACCTGTGGGGCCAAACTGGATCCCCAGTCCTGCGCCGAACCCACCGCCGCGCTGCTGGCGTGGCGGCCGCAGCTGGCGCTTTTGGTCAGCCCCAATGCCGCGCTGCCGGGCCCCAATAACGCCCGCCAAGCGCTGGCGGCCGCCGGCATTGCGTTCATCACGCTGTCGGACGGACCCTCCAAAAAAGCTTTCTTCAAAAAGAACGACGAGGGCAAGCAGGCGCTGAACGTACCGGCGGGCCAAGGCTTCATGATTTTCCCGGCGGATTCCATGATCGGCGCGCGGCGGGAATTTCTCGACCCCACTGAGATGAGCCTGTTCAATGCGGACGTCATTCGGGTGCTGGCCGCGACCGGTGCGCTGCGGCTCATTCAGCGCCAAATTCACGCGGTCGTCGAGGCCTTGAAGGCCGGCGACGCACCCGTTTTCCCCACCCTGACGGTGAGCCCGGAGGTCGCGGTGGCGGCGGGTGGTTTTGGCAATCCTTACGCCGCGGCCAAAGCCTATGCGGCCTTGGTGATCGCCGAGAGCGTGTCGGCGGTGACGGCTGATGGCTGCTTTAAGGAGCAAAACCCCGCCCGCTACCTCCCCCTGGTGGCCGCTGGTCACGAGATGATGCGTGCCGCGGCGCGCCTCGCCGATGAGGCCCGGGAACTGGAGAAAAGCACCGATAGCCTTTTGCGCACGCCCCACGCGGCCAGCGGTGCCTTGCTGCACAAAACCCGTCTGGACGCCAAACCTGGCTAAGCCCGGCCGCCAGCCGGGGCCGCGCGCCCCAACCCGCCCAGCGGCGCAAAGCAACTGCCAAGCCAGCGCCGGACGCAGCACACCAACCCCTGCCGGACTAGCCAATGTACCCCGCGAGCCGCGGCCGGGCGGCGCGCCAGACACCGCAGGCGGCGTTGGCGCACAGCGGGGGGCGCAGGCGTGGTCCACAACGGGTGAGTGGTCTTCGTTAGACAGCTTGACCGGGTTGCGCCCGGCCGCGAGCGCCGTGGCGCGAAGGCAAGTCCAGCAGCCGTGCGGCCGCCCAGCGGTCGGTGCCGCTGGACCAGACCCCAGCCGGCAGGCCTACCCCGCGCGAATGTGTTGACGCAGCTCGGTCGCGGTTTCGCGCGCCTTGGCCGCCAGCATCATGAGGTCGACGCCGCAGGCGATCAGCGTTGCACCGCGGTTTATCCAAGGCTGGACGGCGGCCGGCGTCACCCCAAAAAAACCGACCGGCAGGCCTGCACCTTGGGCCGCCACGAGCACCCGCTCGATGCTGGCGACGACTTCGGGATGTTCGAGCTGTCCGGGCACGCCTAAGCTCAGCGAGAGGTCAAAAGGCCCCACAAAAACGGCGTCTAGACCGGGCACGGCCACGATGTCGTCAATCGCCGCGACCGCATCGCGGTGTTCGGCCTGCACGATGACGACGGTCTCGGCGTTGGCACGCGCCACGTAATCGGCGATGCCATAGCCATAGCCCAAGGCCCGCGATGGCCCTACCCCCCGCACGCCGAGCGGGGGATATTTTGCCCGTTGCACCGCCAACGCGGCCTGCGCCGGGGTATTGACGAGCGGCACGATAATGCCCGCCGCCCCAGCATCCAGAGATTGCTTGATCCAGGCTTCATCGTTGGCCGGAACCCGCACCACGCAGGGCACCTCCCCGGCGGCCAGCACCATGCGCTGCACCCCCAGCGGCGACAGCGGCGAGTGCTCGGCGTCGATAAACAGCCAGTCAAAACCGGCGGCGGTGAGGGTCTCCACGACCTCCGGGGATTCAATGGCGACTATCGTACCCAGGAGCAGATCGCCGCGCGCCAAGCGATGACGGAAGTTGTGAAGCATCGGACGCGCCTAAGTTGGGAGGGAAGCCCAAGCCTAACGCACTGCGTGGCTTCGGATGAAGGCTGGTGTTCAGTCAAGACCGTTAGGGTTAGAGCCGCTACCCCCGGTACCGGCGCGCCGCGCCTTAACTTTGCGAGTCGGCATGTATCCAGCCGGGCGTCGAAACAACATGAAACACCCTAACTCACGGCACCCCCTCATTGCGCCACTGGTGGCCGTGTGCTGCTGGCTACAGACACCGCCACTGTGGGCGGCAGTCGCGAAATCGGCCGTTAACCAGTCGGCCAGCGCGCTGTATGAGAATGCCCTCAAGCTCAACAATACCCACGACCCTGTAGCCGCGGTTATCGAGCTCAAAAACTCGCTGCAAATAGATCCCAACAGCGCCGCTGCCCAGTTGTTGATCGGCCGGATTTACCTCGAACAAGGCCTAGGTGCGGCCGCCGAAGAAGCACTGCGCAGTGCGCTGCGTTTGGGTGCGGATCGCAACGAAGTGGTCCCTCTGCTGGCCAAGTCGCTCGTCCGGCAAGGCCGCGAAGCTGACCTCTTAAAAGATGTTTCCGCCGAGGGACTCACTGGCGAACACGCCGCAGAGGTTCACTCGCTGCGGGCGCTAGCCTTCCTATCGCGGCGGCAAAAACTGCTGGCCAAAGAAGAACTGGCGCAGGCCTTGGCGCTCACTCCGCAGGGCCTGACGGCCAATCTGGTCAAAATGACCCTGCTGCTGCAATCCAACGAACTAGCCCAGGCCGAAACCTTGGCCACCGCCGTGGTGATGGAACACCCCAACGAACCGGAGGCTTGGTTGGCTGCGAGCTCTGCGGCGGTGCTGCGGGGCGACGATGCCGCCGCGCTGGCCGGCTACGCACGCGCCCTTGAGCTGCAGCCGCGCCACCTCACCGCGCGCCTAAGCCGCATCGCGGTGCTGCTAGACCTCAAGCGGGATGAGGAAGCGCAGGTAGATTTCGATTACCTCACCAAAGAATTTTCTAAAGATCCGCGGGCTTCGTACCTGCGTGCGGTGTGGCTGGCGCGCCGCAAAGGCAGCGGCCCCCAGATCACCGCAGCGCTGCAGTCGGTGATCGCCAGCGTCAAAGAGCTCACTGAGAAAGCCTTTGCCGAAGACCCCATGCTCAACCTCATGACGGGCCTGTCTTGGTATGGTCTGGGTCAATTTCAGCAGGCGCGCACCCGTCTAGAGACCTATGTGAAACAGTCCCCCCGCGACTTGGGCGCCACTAAAGTGTTGGCCGATATTTTAATTCGGGTCGGCGAAGCGGCCCGGGCGGCCACCCTGCTGGAGCCGGTGGTCAGCGCCACCCCACAAGATTCGCGCGCGGTGTCGTTGCTGGCGAGCGCCTATGCGCTCAGCAACCGAAGCAAACAGGCCAACGCGCTGCTGGAAACCTCCATCGCTTTAGGGGGCGAAAATACGCGCCTGCGGCCTAACTTAGCGCGGCTGCAGCTAAGCGGGGGAGATTTCACCCGTGGTCTGCCCGCTTTGGCGAGCGTTTTTGATGAAGACCCCAACGACCAAGACCTGGGCGTGGCGTTAGTCGCGGCCTACCTCAACCAGGGCAATACCCAGCAAGCCATCGCCGTGGCGCAACGTCTGAACAAAGCCAAACCCAATCAGCCGGTGTATTCGAACTTATTAGGCGTGGCGTGGTATGTGGCGGGCGACAACCCGCGCGCGCGCGCGGCTTTCGAAGCCACCATTGCGCAGACGCCGGCCTTCGTGCCCGCCCGCATCAATCTTGCCAAACTGGCGTTAAAAGAGGGGCACCTCGCGGCGGCGCGCACCCTGCTCACTGCCTTGCAAACGCAGCAACCCCAAGCGGCCAAAGTGGCGCTGGAGCTCTCGCGGGTGGAATACGCCGATGGCAACCTGCGCGCCGGACTCAAACTCGCCGAAGACGCCCTGCGTTTGGCACCCTCCGACCACGCCATGCTGCTCAACCTCATCGATGTGCGCCTGAGCGCCAATGAACTGGACACAGCCCTAGATCTCATTCTCAAGGCCGCAGCAGATTATCCAGACGACGTGGAGATCCTCACCCGACACGCGCGCTTCGCCCTGCTCAAAAAAGACCGCGATACGGCGCGCAGCCTGTTCCGCAAACAGGCTGATTTGTCCGGTACCCGTAATGGCATATTGTTGCAAACTGCGGCGCTTCAGGCCGCCAACGGCTTTCTAGACGACGCGGACTACACCCTCTCAAAATTGCTGGGCAATGCACCCACCGATCAGCTCGCACTCGTCGCCCACACTAAAGTGGCGCTGCAACGGCGGGATTACGCCACGGCACTGGGTCGGGCGCAGACCTTACTGGCCGCTTATCCGCAATCGCCCAATAGCCATGCGCTACACGGCGAAGCCAATCTGGGGCTAAAACGCTGGGATGCCGCACTGCTAGACTTTGACCAAGCGCGGGCGTTGGGGCCGTCGCAACTCGTGGTGGTGCGCGCCTATCACGCCCTGCGTGGGGCCGGACACGCACCCCAAGCACGGGCCCGGCTGCAGACTTGGCTGGCCGACCATCCCCAGGATCTGCTGGTGAAGACTGCGCTGGCGGAGGATTTTCTCGCCGCCGGTGAATTGGCCGCTGCCGAAACACAATACACGGCGCTGCATGAAGCAAACCCCAAAGACCCGAATCCGCTGAACAATCTGGCCAATCTTCGCTTGGCGCTGGGCCAGCCTGGTGCCTTAGACGCGGCCCGCTTGGCGCTAACGCGGGTGCCCCACAACCCGTTGGTCATCGATACCCTCGGCTGGATTTTGGTGAAAACCGGCAAACCCGAAGAAGCGCTGCCGGTGCTCAGAGAAGCCAATACGCGTGCCAGCGACAACCCGGAAATTCACTACCACCTGGCGGTGTGCCTGCAAACACTGGGTAGAAATGACGAAGCGCGCAAGGAATTAACGCAGGCCTTGCAGGGGGATCAGCCGTTTGAAGGGCGGGAGGATGCGAAAAAACGCCAATTGGCGCTCGCTGCCAAGGCGCCAGCCCAACCCTAAGGGCCAGATAGTTGCTCAGCGTCAATTCTGTAACAATTGTTGACAGAAATCGGGCCTTATTGGTCTATCTTTCTGCGGGAATTTTTCTGACACTAGTAACAGGAAAAATTGTTCGGCAACTCATTTTTGCGCTGGTCCTAATCACCATCGCCAAAATGCCTAGCACTAACCGCCGCGCTTTAGTTTATCGATAACCCGGACGCGCCAACAACACCGAGGGTGTGATCATGAAAAAGCCAGCTCGTTACGTACTTGCACTGTCGCTGCTGGGCTTGCTGCCCTGCGCGAGTGCGCTGGCCGCCAGCTCCAACAACTGCAGCGACCCCAGCAGTACCACCTGCTCAAACTACATTTGGGACTTCGCCAACAGTAGCGTTGTAAACGGCGCGCTGACCGCTAGCGCAAGTCACAGTAGTACCATCCTCACCTCCATTGCCACCGGCTGGCATGCGGCTAACTCCGTCCTGGCGATGACTGAACCTCAGCAGCGCTCAGGAGCCCCCATCGCGTACCAGGGCGTCACCAAGTACAGCTTTGGGCTTGGCGTGAACACGGACTTCGACTCCACCGAAATAGGCACTCATGGCATTGATAATCAAGAGGGCTTCGACTTGGTCATTTTCGCGTTTAACCAAGCCGTCACCCTAACGCAGATCACCTTTGGCTACGTCAAGAGGGACGCAGACTTCCAGCTTTTTGCCTATAACGACGCCTACCAGGGGGCCGGCCAGCCTGCGGATACCAATCCCTTAGACAACCAGATTGCCTATAACTCCACGGCAGCCAAAGGCCTGACCAACGTTGGCTGGGATCTCTTAGCCAGTTATGGAACCACTGCGACCAGCGGCAGCTTGGTGACGAGCGTAGCGACCCAAACCGTAGGCCGCGGTTCTATGTTTTGGGCTGTGGGAGCGTATTCGTCAAGCGTCTCCGGCGGCACTTCAGTCAACCCAAACAAGCTGGACAACCACAACGATGCATTCAAGCTACAAAAGCTGTGTGGCAACCTGTATGTGACCACCCCGCCGCCCGGCGTGCCGGAGCCAGCTACGCTGAGCCTGCTAGCACTGGGCGCTTTGGGGGCCATGCGTTTACGCCGGCGCGCCTCCTAGCACGCCGATGTTTTGCGGGGGAAATTGTGCGCCCGGCACCACCACTCCTTCGCACTCAACCCAAGCACTGGCACTAAAAATGCCGGTAGCCCGAGTTTGGCCAATGGCACTGGCTGCCATCTGGGCCGTATAACACCACCCCCGCGCCCGCGCGCACTTCACCAATTTGCGTCAAGCGGCAAGACAAGCGGCGCTGCAGCCCCTCGATCACCGCCACGCTGGCGGGCGGCACCGTAAAACACAACTCGTAGTCATCCCCGCCGGTAGCCGCCCAACGTAAGGCTGTGTCGGGGTCGAACAAGCCCAGCAGCGCCGTAGAGCGCGGCAGTGCGTCGGCCCACAACCGCAATTGCACGGCGCTGCGCTCGGCAAGATGACCCGCATCGGCCAACAAACCATCGGAGACATCAATGCAGGCGCTGGCGTGCCCACGCAGCGCACGTCCCAGCGCAAGCCTCGGGGTGGGCCGGCGAAAACGACCGGTTAACCAAGCGGCCGGTGAACGCGCCGGCGCGGCCGTGCCAAAAAGACTGAGACCCGCGGCCGAGTCGCCTAAACTGCCAGACACAAAAACGGCGTCTCCCACCCGGCTACCGCCACGGGTGAGGGCGACACCGTCTGGCACGCTGCCCAATAGTTGCAAAGAGATGGTCAGGGGTCCGCGCGTGGTATCCCCGCCCACTAGCGCCACCTCGTGGGCTGCCAAAGCCATCCGCAGACCTTGGGCAAATTGGCGCAGCCACACCGGGCGCACCGCCGGCAGCGTCAAGGCGAGTGTTGCCCAACGCGGTTGTGCGCCCATCGCGGCGAGATCACTGAGATTGACCGCTGCAGCGCGGTAGCCGATGTCGGCCGCCCGCATCTCCGGCGGAAAATGCACGCCGGCGACGAGGGTGTCGACGCAGGCCACCAGTAATTCGCCGGCCGGCGGCCTTAACAGGGCGGCATCGTCGCCGATGCCCAACGCCACATCGGGGCGGGCACCACCGAGCGGTGCGAACACCTGCTCGATGAGTTCAAATTCCGTCACCGGCTAACGGCCTAGCGCCGCCACTTCCAGACTGCGCAGCTGCCGCGCCAGTTTATCGAGCACGCCGTTGACGTAGCGGTGGGCTTCGTCTGCGCCAAACATTTTGCACAGTTCTACCCCTTCATTGACCACCACCCGCCACGGAATATGGGGACAATGGGCCAATTCGTAGGCTCCCAACAGCAACACGCTACGCTCTACCGGGCCAATGCGCTCCCACGGCCGGTCGAGCACGGGCAACAGCGCCGCGCGCAACGCCGGCTCGTGGCGCGGGATGTCGCGGGTGAGGGTCGCGAAGTATTCAACGTCGATTTTGTCGACTTCCCGCTCACCTAAAAATTCCGCGATGATGGCATCAGGTGCCGCGCCGGCCAGATGCCACTGATACAGCGCTTGTACCGCGCAACGGCGGGCGCGCACCCGCCCCTGGTTAGAACCGCTGGCGGCAGCGGCGCCGGGCGGCCGTTCCGGTCCGGATTCGGTCATCAAATTTGGCGCAAGAGGGACACCATTTCGATGGCCGTGACGGCAGCCTCTGCCCCTTTGTTCCCGGCCTTGGTGCCGGCACGCTCGATGGCTTGTTCGATGGAGTCGACGGTCAGGACGCCAAAAATAACCGGCACGCCGGTGGCTATCGCCACCCCCGACAAACCGCTAGAGCAGGCCCCGGCAACTTGCTCAAAATGCGGCGTCGCCCCACGAATCACGGCGCCCAGCGCGATGATGCCGTCGTAGTGGCCGCTTTTTGCCATCCTTAGCGCCACCACCGGCATCTCGTAGGCGCCCGGCACGCGAGCAACGGTAATCGCGCTGGCGGGTAGTCCGTGGCGGCGCAGAGCCTCCAAGCAACCGCGCTCGAGCTGTTCAACGATAAAACTGTTGAAACGGCCAACAATGACGCCGATGCGCACATCCGCCGCGGGGACGACCGCGCCTTCGATGATGGTGATGTCGTTCATGTTCTGCCTCTCAGCTGACGTATTCGATCACCTCGAGCCCAAAGCCCGAGAGCGCGTGGTATTTGCGGGGGTTGCTCATCACGCGCATTTTGCGGATCCCTTGATCGGACAGAATCTGCGCGCCGAGTCCGATTTGTCGCCAGTCGGGCGGCGTGGTGTGCGGCTCGCCCGCCGCCGCGACCGGCGCGCCGTCTACCCGCGCATAGTGCACCACCTGGCGCACCAACTCCTCGTTGTCGATTTGATTGCACAGTACCACCACCACCCCCCGATCGGCCTCGGCCACGCGTCGCAAAGCATCACGCAATGGCCAGCCCGCATCGCGGCGCACGCTGCCGGTGAGGTCCTCACAGGGATTAAAGATGTGCACCCGCACCAGGGTGGGTTGCTCGGGCTGGATATCGCCGCGCGCCATCGCGATGTGCAGGTCGCCGTGCATCCGGTCCCGATAAACCGTGAGGCGGAAGTCGCCAAACTCCGTGGCCAGCACTGATTCGGCTGCGCGCTCGACGGTTTTCTCGTTTTGGATGCGAAAGCGGATGAGGTCGGCGACGGTGCCTATTTTTAACTGGTGCTGGGCCGCGATGATTTCCAGATCCGCGCGCCGTGCCATGCTGCCATCGTCGTTCAAAATTTCAACGATGACGCTGGCCGCCTCGAGTCCGGCCAAATGCGCCAAATCGCAACCCGCCTCGGTGTGGCCGGCCCGCGTCAAGACACCGCCGGGCTGGGCCATCAGCGGGAAAATATGCCCGGGCTGGACGATATCCGAGGGCTTAGCCGTGGCCGCCACCGCAACCCCGATAGTGCGCGCGCGATCGGCTGCCGAAATGCCCGTCGTAACCCCCTCGGCGGCTTCGATGGACATGGTGAAATTGGTGCGATGGGTGTAGCGCGTGTCCTGCACCATCAGCGGCAGATTGAGTTGCTGACAACGGGCTTCGGTCAGCGTCAGGCAGATGAGTCCACGGCCGTAGCGGGCCATGAAATTCACGTGCTCGGCGCTGCAATGGCTGGCGGCGATAATAAAGTCGCCTTCGTTCTCACGATCCTCGTCGTCCATCATGATCACCATGCGCCCGGCGCGCAGATCCTCGACGATTTCCTCGGTTGAATTGAGATTCATCTTGATTTCAGACCAATGCTGCTTGAGATAAGGGTGGTAGAGACATGACGCAGACGCGCCGCGCGCCTTATGAGGCCCGCGGGCCCATCCATTTCAGCGTGTCGGGGTCGCTGCCTGCGTTGTCGCGTCCGGCAAGTCGCTCCAGATAGCGGGCGACCAGATCAATTTCCAGATTGATCTGACTGCCGGCGTGAAGTTCGCCCAACGTGGTGTTCTCCAACGTGTGCGGGATGATCATGAGTTCGAACTCAGCGCCGTTCACCGCGTTGACCGTCAGGCTGACACCTTCCACCGAAATGGAACCTTTGGTGGCGATGTAGCGGGCCAGTTCAACCGGCGCGCTGAGGCGAAACTGCACGTAGTCGGCGCGTTCGATGCGGGCTTTGACCTCGCCCACCCCATCCACGTGACCACTGACCAAATGCCCGCCAAGGCGGTCTGACAGGCGCAGGGCTTTTTCAAGATTGACCCGATCCCCGGCCTGCCGGCCGCCGAGCGTCGTCTTGGCGAGGGTTTCGGGCGAGACATCGGCCTCGAAGCGGCCCGCACCGAGCGCCACGGCCGTCAGGCAAGGCCCAGAGACCGCGATGCTGTCGCCCAATTGCACATCGCTGGTATCGAATGCCGGTGCCGTGATGGCCAGCCGCACGGCGTCGCCACGCCGCACGAGGGATTCGATACGTCCTACCGTCTGAATGATGCCAGTAAACATCCGGGCAATATCGAGGATGCGTACGCCAGCGTCAAGCCGACGCGGGCTCGCTGGTTAAACGCAAATCACGACCCACCGGGCGGGCCTCGACGAAGCGCCACCGGGCTGCGTCCCCCAGTTGGGTCAAGGCGCGCGTGGCGAAAGCGCTGCGGGCGTCGCGCCCTAAGACCACTGGCGCCAGATAGACAATGAGTTCGTCCACTAAGCCGGCGTCCAACAGGCTGCCAGCCAGCGTCGGGCCGGTTTCGACCAGCACCTCGTTGAACTCCAAGGCCGCCAGACGCGCCACCAACGCCCCGAGATCCAGGCCGTCGGGCGCCGTGGGCAGCACCTCGATACAGGCACCGGCTTCCAGCAGGGGTGCGTGTCGGCGCCCATCGGTACAGGTCGTAAACAGGTGGCACACGCCGGGCGCGGTGAGAATTTGAGCGCTGGGGGGCGTGCGCAAGTACGTATCGAGCACCGCGCGGGCGGGCGGGCGGGGGGCAGTATCAAAGCGCGGATCGCGCACGGTGAGACGCGGATTATCCGCCAGCACCGTGCCGCTCCCGGTCAAGACCACGCAACTACGGGCGCGCAGGCGTTGGACATCGGCCCGCGCCTCGGCGCTGGTAATCCACTGGCTGTGGCCGTTAGACAGCGCGACCTTCCCATCCAGACTCATGCCGAGTTTCAGGGTGATAAAAGGCCGACCGCGCGCATGGCGGCTCCAGAAGCCGCGATTCAGGCGCCGCGCCTCGCTGGCCAGGACATCCGCACACACCGTAATGCCCGCCGCTTCCAGTAGCCGGACGCCCCCGCCCGCCACCAGCGGATTGGGGTCGCCCGCCGCATACACCACCCGTGCTACGCCGGCGTCGATCAGAGCCTGCGCGCAGGGCGGTGTGCGACCGTGATGACAGCAAGGCTCGAGCGTGACGTAGGCGGTGGCACCCCGTGCGCGCGCCCCGGCAATCCTCAAGGCCACCCGCTCGGCGTGGGGTCCGCCGGCGTGGTGATGGAAGCCCTCAGCGAGGATTTCATCGTGCCGCGTGAGCACGCAGCCCACGCGCGGATTGGGGCGGGTTGTATACATCCCACGCTCAGCCAGGCGCAGCGCGCGGGCCATAAAGTGGGCGTCAATCGGCGTAGAAGTTGACGACATGGTTTTTAAAAGAGGCGCGCCACCGGGGGGCCATCGACCTTAACGGCCGGGCGTCGGTTCAACGTCCGGAATGAGCGCTAACTGTTGCTCGCGCAGATTGGGCGGCAAATCGTTTTCTAGCCGTTCGATTTCTTCGAGGAAGGCGCGAACATCTTCAAAACTGCGGTACACCGAGGCAAAGCGTACATAGGCCACCTGGTCCAGTCCGCGCAGTTCGTCCATCACCAGTTCGCCGATGCGGTGGGAGTCGATTTCACGCTCGCCCCCTTCGCGCACGCCACGCCGGATGCGGTTGAGCGCCGCCTCGACGAGCGCCATGGCGACGGGTCGTTTCTCTAGCGCTTTAACAATGCCGCCGCGCAGCTTGTGCTCGTTAAAGGTCTCCCGCCGGCCATCGCTTTTGATCACCCGCGGCAAGTTGAGTTCGGCGGTCTCATAGGTGGTGAAGCGGGCTTTACACGCCAAACACTCGCGGCGACGGCGAATTTGGTCGCCCTCGCCAAGCAAACGAGAGTCGATGACTCGGGTCTCGTCGTGGGTGCAAAAGGGGCAGTGCACGGTGGTGCGGGCCTGCGCCTAGGGTGCGTACACTGGAAATTGTTGACACAGTTCTTTGACCTGGGCGCGCACTTTGGCAATCACTGCGGGGTCCTCGAGGTGGTCCATTACCTCACACATCCAGTGGGTGACCGTGCGTACTTCGTCTTGACCGAAACCGCGCGTGGTCACCGCCGGGGTTCCTACCCGGATGCCGCTGGTCACAAAAGGCGACTGCGGATCGTTGGGCACGGCGTTTTTGTTAACCGTGATGTACGCCTGCCCCAGCGCCGCGTCGACCGCTTTACCGGTGAGCCCTTTGGCCACCAAATCAATCAGCAGCAGATGGTTGTCGGTGCCGCCTGAGACCACTTGGTAGCCACGGGCGAGCAAGGTGTCGGCCATCACGCGCGCGTTGCGCAAAACCTGCGTTTGATAGGCCTTAAATTCGGGGGTCATGGCCTCTTTGAACGCAACCGCCTTGGCCGCGATGATGTGCATCAGCGGGCCGCCCTGCGTACCCGGGAACACCCCCGAATTCACTTTTTTCTCGAGGGCTTCATTGCGCTTGCCCAGAATAATGCCCGAGCGCGGGCCGCGTAGCGTTTTGTGGGTGGTGGAGGTCGTCATATCGGCCAGCGACACCGGACTGGGATACAGCCCGGCCGCCACCAAGCCCGCCACATGCGCCATGTCACAGACCAAATAGGCCCCCACGTCATCCGCAATTTCACGAAAGCGCGCCCAATCAATAACGCGCGAGTAGGCCGAGAAGCCGGCGATAAGCAGCTTAGGACGGTGCTCTTGCGCGAGGGCCGCCACTTGGTCATAGGCGATGAGGCCCGTTTTGGGATCGATGCCGTACTGGATGGCCCGGTAGGTGCGCCCAGAAAAATTCACCGCCGCGCCGTGCGTGAGATGCCCGCCGTGCGCCAAACTCATGCCCAGCACGCAATCCCCGGGACTCAGCATGGCCAGATACACCGCACCGTTGGCCTGTGAGCCGGAATGCGGTTGGACATTGGCGTAGTCGGCCCCAAAAAGCGCTTTAGCGCGATCGATGGCCAGTTGCTCAACCACATCCACGTGCTCGCAGCCGCCGTAGTAGCGCTTGCCCGGATAGCCCTCGGCGTACTTGTTGGTGAGCACCGAACCGGCCGCCTCGAGCACGGCCGGGCTGGTGTAGTTTTCGGAGGCGATGAGTTCGATGTGGTCTTCTTGGCGCTGGCTTTCGCTGGCGAGCGCGTGCCAGAGTTCGGGGTCAACGCGCTCGATGCGCAGATTGATGGGAAACACGATGGCGGGTCCTTCGTTAGGCATTACTTTTCACGCAACTCACGCCCGTGGTGGGCCTGAGCTACCTGCCAGGCCTCCATGGCGGGTAGCGACGGATAGTACGTTGGATTATCCGGGAAGACTCTCGCTGGCTCAATCAAAAAAGCTCGCGCGGGCGAGGATCCTCAGGTGAAGGGCCGCCAACCCAGCCACCCAGCCGTTCACGCAGTCCTCCGTAGGGGCGGCCGCAGCCACCTCATGGCTAGCGTCCACGGCTGGGGTGGCCCACTATCTGCGAAAGACTTTGCGGACCCCGCCTGTGCCTAAATCGACCGATTTTCCGAGCCGCCGCAGCGACGCCGAGAGTGGCCAGGTTTCCCCCGAGCAGCATTTTGTGGCCGTGAATCAGGCGCGCCTGCAGCGTCTGTTTGACAGCCTCCAGCCGCGGCAGGAGGCTTTCGTGAAAATGCTGCCCTTGCTGTTCCAGATCAATCATTCGCTGCTGCCGGGCTATGTGTCGCCGGACACCCCGGCCGGCATTTGCAATTTCTCACCCGACACGGCGGTGGCGGCCGCCCGGCAGTTCGCCAAGAATTTCAGCCTTGATCAGCGTTTAAAAACGAGTTATGCCATTCAGGGGCTTTATCTCATGGGCAGCCCTGGCACCGTTGCCTATACCCGCGACAGCGACCTAGACCTGTGGCTGGTGCACGCACCGAACGTCGACGCGCCGGGCCGGGCGCTGCTGCAAGACAAAGCGCGGGACATCGAAGCATACGCGGCGCAGTTGGGGCTGGAACTGCACTTCTTTGTTTTTGACGCAGACAGTTTTCGCCGCGGCGACTCGCTGTCTTTGTCCGTCGAAAGTAGCGGTAGCGCGCAGCATTTTTTGTTGCTGGACGAATTCTATCGCTCCAGCCTGCTGCTGGCCGGTCTCAAACCGCTGTGGTGGGCGGTACCGCCGGCCGAAGACCACCGTTACACCGTCTATGTCGAGGATGCGCTGCGAACCCGCAAACTGGCCCGGAGCAGTTACGTGGATTTTGGCGGGCTGGAAAATATCCCGGCCGGCGAATTTTTTGGTGCCACGGTGTGGCAGCTCTACAAAAGCATCGAGTCGCCCTATAAATCGGTGATGAAATTGCTGTTGATGGAAGCCTACGCGGCGGCCTATCCCCACATCGACGAGCTGCTCAGCCACCGCCACAAGCGCGCGTTAGTCCAACCCGGCATCACGCTCAACGCCCTGGATCCTTACGTCGCGATGTACCGTCGGGTCGAGGAATATCTGCTCGGGACCACGGATACAAGCCGACTTCGGCTGCTGCAGCGGGCTTTTTATATCAAAGCCAATGAATATCAAAGTGCCCCACAAGAGGCTAACCCAACCGGTTGGCGACGCGCCGTCATGGACGATTTGGTGCAGAGCTGGGCGTGGGGGGCGTTCGAACTTCAGCACCTCGACGCACGGCAGCGCTGGCGAATTGACAGCGCCGTCGAAGAGCGGCGCGATATCGTGCGGTGTCTGCAAAAAAGCTACGCGGCGCTCTCCGAGTTTGCCCGCGCACAGGGTGGGGACAAACGGATTACGCAAACCGACCTCACGGTGCTGGCCCGCAAACTGTATGCGGCCTTCGATAAGAAACCCAATAAGCTGGAACTGATTACCCGCGGGATCTGCGCCGAACCTGGAGAAGCCGAACTCTCACTGCATCAATTGCGCTTTGAGCGGGCGGGAGTCCAGTGGGTGTTGTGCTGCGGTTTAGTCGCGCCAGAAGCCCTCGCCGCGCTGGTTCCAACCCACCGCGCGAGTGCGCTCGTGGAGGTCCTGGCGTGGTGCTTTTTCAACCGCTTGGACGCGACCGCAACGACCTGGCACTGTTTCGTTGGCGGGCGGCGGCACTCGCCGACCGCCATCCGCAAGGTCATCGAGACCCTCGAGACCGTGTACCCCACGCGAGAGCTCAGCGCCAGCGACGGCGGCGCGTTTGGCCGCCCGCCGTGCCTCGTGAGCGCCACGTTTTTCCTCAATGTCAGCGGCGAAGTGGCCGTGACCGGACAAGCCGAGGGCAGCGTACTGACGAGCAACCGCAGCGACGCTTTTCAGTTTGGCGGGCAGCGCGTGAGCCTGATAAAAAGCGTCGACCTCCTCATCCAAACCAGCTGGGAGGAGTTGTACAGTTTTCAATATACCCAGGCGGATAGCCCGGTGCTGGCGGCGTGCGAATACCTCAACCAGCTCGACAAACTGCAGCCGGGCGTGGCGATAACGCCCACCGTGCACTGCTTCGATATCGACTATGGCCCGGCGATTTCGCAGCGCATGGCGCGCTACCTTCAAGAGTTAGTGGCCTTGCGCGCGCTGAGCAATCCCGCCACCACCTGCGTCCACACGCTGCGTTTAGGCGACCAACTGCATGACATCTCGTTTGACGCGCAAGGCGCGCATCCGACCCGACGGGCCAATTTGGCGGCGCTGATCCGGGCGCTAGGCGAGCCCGCTGCGGGTTTTAAACAGGTGTTATTCGACCCGGCCTGTGCGCCAGATTCACCGCTGCCGCTGATTTATGCCGAGAATGCCCGCGGTAAAATTCAGACTTACGCGCGGCTTCGTCGCGAGCATATCGAGGTGTTCATTTTAGATACCAACGGCAATCTGTTGAACTATCTCCATCAGGACACCGACCCGTTGGCCTTATTCGAGCATCTGCGGCAGTTCTTCGAAAAAACTCAGCGCCGCGCCGCCGCACTGGACGAACTCGTCCCCGACCCTGACGCCTACCTGGTATTCAAGCTCTTGCAGCGCAGCCCCCACGGAGAGTTTAGCGCCCACGAGGTCACGCTACCGGCGGCGCCCCGGCGCAATTACTTACCGCTGCGCTTGTTCGTCGACTTGAATGCTGCCGCCAAGCCGGTGTTCAACGCCTACCTCGACGAACAAGAATTTTCGTCAGTCGAACACGGCAGCGGCATTTTCAACGCCATCGCCGCCGCGGTGCTGACGATGCGCGCGGGACGCGGCAGTTATCCGGTGTTTATTACCGACTTGGAGCTCTCGGAACGCCTGCTCGCCGCGCGCGGGATCGAGCGCCGCCTGACCTTCGAAGTACTGCGGCAAAAACTGCGCATCGAACACCAGCTCTCACAAGCGCTGGCCGCCGCCACGGCCTAGCATTGTGCGGGCCGTTTTGCAGGTACAATCCGGCGCCTTGCGCCACTCAGGACCGAGCCGATATGACCGCCACCGACCAACTGATTGCGCGTGCCGAGGCGCTGCTCGCACGACTCGAAATGCTGCTCCCACCGCCACCGCCGGCGCGCGACGAAGACGCCGTGGCGTGGCGCTGGCGCAAGCGCCGCGACCAAGGTTGGTTGGCGCCGATCAGGCGCTTGACCGACATCCGCCTGACCGACCTCCAGCACATCGAGGAGCCCCGCGCGGAACTAGAGCGCAATACCCGCCAGTTCCTCGCCGGATTTCCCGCCAATAACGCGCTGCTGTGGGGGCCGCGTGGCACGGGCAAATCCTCGCTGGTGAAAGCCTTACTGAACGCTTATTCACCACAGGGGCTGCGTCTGGTTGAGGTCGAGCGACAAGACCTCGTCGACCTGCCGGAGATAGTCGATACCATCGCCGAGCGCCCCGGACGCTTTATTGTCTTCTGCGACGACCTGTCTTTCGATGAACACGACCAAACCTACCGCGAGCTAAAAACGGTGCTCGACGGCTCGGTGCTCTCCACCCCCGACAACATCCTGATTTATGCCACCTCCAACCGGCGCCATCTGGTACCCGAACGGCTCCGCGATAATCTCGATGCCCGCCACGACGAGAACGGCGAAATCCATCAAAGCGAGGCGGTGGAAGAAAAAATCTCGCTCTCCGAGCGCTTTGGGCTGTGGCTATCGTTCCATCAATTTAATCAGACGCGCTATCTAGACATCGCCGCGCACTGGCTGCGCCATTTCGGGGTGGCAGCTGCCCACACTGCCGAGACCCGCCACGCAGCGCTGCAGTGGGCGTTATTGCATGGCTCGCGCAGCGGACGGGCCGCCCAGCAGTTCGCCCGCGACTGGGCTGGCCGCGTCGCACTGGAGGACCACGCGAATGACTGACTCGGCCCTGCTAAGCGAAATCGCCGGCGTGCGCGCCCGGGCCGAATGCCTGTTTACTCGGGCCCAACTGGAAGGCGCCTGCGAGCAGATGGCCCAGACCATCACCGCCCGGCTGGCCGGTACCAATCCCCTGCTGCTGGTGCTCATGAGCGGCGGGGTGATGCCGGCGGGCATGTTGCTGGCGCGACTCGAATTTCCATTGCAGATGGATTACATCCACCTCACTCGCTACGGTGCCCGCACCGTCGGCGGCACCCTAGAGTGGATTAGGCGACCGCCGGGCAGCGTCGCGGGGCGCACGGTGTTGCTGGTCGATGACTTGCTGGACCAGGGGCTGACCCTGCAGGCTGCGGTCGATGAATGCACGGCGCTGGGCGCGCAGGAGGTCTTGACCTGCGCGTTGGCGGTCAAGCAGATGGCGCACCGCGCGGGGCTGGCGGCGGTGGATTTCCACGCCGTTCAGACCCCCGACCGCTATCTCTTTGGCTACGGCATGGATTACAAAACCTATTGGCGCAACGGCGGTGGATTATTTGCAGTGGAGGGTTCGTGAGACGTTTTGCGATCATCGGCGGCAGCGGCCTAGACCGTCTGGGCGCGCTCCAGATTAGCGCCCGACACGCGGTAGTGACCGCCTATGGGGCGCCCTCCGCGACCCTTTGCGAAGGCCTGTTCGCCGGCTCACCGGTGTTCTTTCTGCCCCGCCACGGCGAGACCCACGCGCTACCGCCGCACCGGATCAACTACCGGGCGAACATCGCCGCACTGCGGCAGGCCGGCGTCACCGACATTCTGGCCGTGACCGCGGTAGGCGGCATTAGCGCCGCGGCCGCACCCGGCGCAATTGTCGTACCCGAACAAATCATCGACTACACCTCGGGGCGCGAGCACACGCTCTACGATGGCGTTAACGCAACGTTAGAGCATGTGGATTTCAGCCAGCCCTACACCGAGCGCCTGCGTCGGCTGTTGCTCGACCAGCCAGACCACGGTGCGGTGGTGGACACCGGCGTTTACGGCGCGACCCAGGGGCCGCGTCTCGAATCAGCCGCTGAAGTGAAGCGCATGGCGCAAGACGGCTGCACGATCGTCGGCATGACGGGCATGCCAGAAGCCGCGCTCGCACGCGAGGCCGGACTCGCCTACGCCACGGTCTCGCTGGTCGTGAACTGGGCGGCCGGGGTGGGCGGCGAGGCGACGATTTCGATGGACGACATCTACCGGCATCTCGAGGTCGGCATGGCCGCCGTGTTGCAACGAGTAGGCCGGGCCATCACGGCCGGCCTCAGTCAGCCGGACCCGGCCTAGGGGCCGGCGTCGGGGTCGGGTTAGGGGTCCCTGCGGGCGGCGGCGCGGGCGGCTCGCTGGTCGCCGCAAGCCAAGGCCTGATCTGTAACAACACCCCCGCCAGCGGGTGGTCTAAATAGCGTAATTCACCCGGCTGGACATTTTGCTGGGCGTGCACGGCGACCTGCTGCTCACCCGCAGGCACGAGTAGGTCGACATCCACCCGCAGGTCCGCACCCGCAGGACGCAACCGCAGCGAGCCCTGCAGCGATGGTGTCAGCGCCGGGGCTTGCGCGTCGAGCGGCGGGGCGAGCGACACCGCCAGCCCCGCTGCGGCCGGCTGCCGCCATGCGGTATGCGCCAGCACCTCATAAGCCCCCGCGCGATTCAGCGCCTGCGCCACGCCGGTGAGGCGCAGGTCTGGGGTGGCATAGGCCGTGAAATCGGCGACCTCGCCCAGCCCCGCCATCGGGGCTGCCGCCAGTTGCACGGCGCCCTGCGGGGCTAACGCCGCGGCGGCGGTCCACTCCTGCCCGTTCGCGGCGGCCCGGTAGCGAAACACAATGACTTCCACCTCCACCGGCCCTAAAGGTTCAGCCCGCAGGTGCAGGCTGCCCGCCAACAGCGCCATGAAGACCAGACATCGGGGCCGTGGGGCCGGCCTCAAGCGAGCCGCTCCAAGAGATTTTCCAACTCCACAAAGCGGGCTTCATCCTCGGGCATCTCTTTACGCAAACGCAGTTTGTCCTGACCGTCCAGCCGGTAGTGCTTACCCGATTGCAGGAACTTGATGACTTTGAGCGGCTCCACTTCCGGATTGGGGCGAAACTCGACGAAGCCGCCCTGCCGGGAGAAATCGACGCGTTTGATGCCCAAGGCATCCGCGCGCTGCTTCAGCGCCGTGAGCCGAAACAGATTGTGCACCGGCTGCCCGCACGGGCCGAGGCGGTCAACCAACTCCTCCTTGAGGAGTTGGAGTTCGGTGGCGTCTGGTGCGGTTGCGATGCGTTTATATAACACCAGCCGGGCGTGCACATCGGGGAGGTAGTCTTCGGGCAAGAGCGCCGGCAAATGCAAATCGGCCTCACAGGCGCGCGCCGAGAGTGATTCCAGATCCGGCTGGTGCCCGGCCTTGAGGGCGGTCACCGCCCGATTGAGCAACTCGCTGTACAGCCCAAAACCAATTTCCTGGATCTGGCCGCTCTGGTCTTCGCCCAGGATCTGGCCGGCGCCGCGGATCTCCATATCGTGGGTCGCCAGCGTAAACCCGACGCCCAAGTCCTCTAACGACTCGATCGCTTCGAGGCGCTTGACGGCATCGGCGGTCATCGATTTACGCGGCGGCACGAGGAGGTAGGCGTAGGCCCGGTGGTGCGAGCGCCCCACCCGTCCACGCAGCTGGTAGAGCTGGGCGAGACCGTAGCGGTCGGCGCGGTTGATCAGCATGGTGTTGGCGTTGGGGATATCGATACCGGTCTCGATGATAGTGGTGCACACCAAGACATTGCAGCGGCGATGGTAGAAGTCGAGCATGACCTGCTCTAGCTCTTTCTCCCGCATCTGCCCGTGGGCATGGCGGACCCGCGCCACCGGCACCAGGCCCGCGATTTCGGCGGCCAGTTTCTCGATGGTCTCGACGTCGTTGTGCACAAAATATACTTGGCCACCACGCGAAATCTCCCGCAAAAGGGCGTCGCGGATGAGTTCGTCGGACCATTCGTGGAGGAAGGTCTGCACGGCCAGGCGTTTGGACGGTGCGGTGGCGATCACCGAGAGTTCGCGGGTACCCGATAGCGCCATGTTGAGGGTGCGCGGAATGGGTGTTGCGGTCAGGGTGAGAATGTCGACCTCCGAACGCAGCGCCTTGAACTGCTCTTTCTGGCGCACGCCGAAACGGTGCTCCTCGTCGATGATCACCAGGCCTAATTCCTTGAAGCGCACTTCGCGGCTCAGCAGCTTGTGCGTGCCAACTACGATATCGACCGTGCCCGCCGCCAGCCCGTCCAGCGTGATGCGAGTTTCGCCAGAATCGCGAAAACGCGACAGTTGGCCGATGCGCACGGGCCAATCGGCGAAGCGGTCGCGAAAAGTCTGATAGTGCTGCTGCGCGAGCAGGGTGGTCGGCACCAGCACCGCGACCTGGCGGCCACCGGTCACCGCCAACCACGCGGCCCGCATCGCGACCTCGGTTTTGCCAAAACCCACGTCCCCGCAAATTAAGCGGTCCATCGGCTGGGGGCGCTGCATATCGGCCAGCACGGCCTCGATCGCGGCCAGCTGGTCGGAGGTTTCCTCGAACGGGAAGCCTTGTTCGAACGCCAAATAGCCCTCGCGATCCATTGCGAAGGCGTGGCCCCGGCGCGCGGCGCGGCGGGCGTGGATTTCCAGCAGTTCGGCGGCGACATCTCGGATCCGCTCGGCGGCCCGCCGCCGCGCCTTATCCCATTGACCGCTGCCGAGCTTATGCAAAGGGGCCCGCTCGGGATCCATCCCGGTGTAACGGCTAATCAGCCCGAGCGCGGCAACCGGCACATAGAGTTTATCGCCGTCGGCATATTCCAGCTTGATGAACTCGTTGATGCTGTCGCCCATCGCGAGCACTTCCAGCCCCAAGTAGCGGCCCACGCCATGCTGCTCGTGGACCACCGGCGCGCCGATGCGCAGTTCGGCAAGATTACGCACCACCGCCTCTTGGTCCACATTACTGCGCCGGCGGCGGCGCCGTTGGGACGCGCGTTCGCCGAATAACTGCAGCTCGGTGATGATGGCGATCGGGGGCTCGAGAATTTCCACGCCCGCCGCCAGCGGTCCAACGGCCAAGGCGGCAACGGCATCGCTGTGGCGAAATTCTGCCCACGAGCTCAGCGTTTTGAGCGCCACGCCGTGGGCGCGAAAGAGTTCGATCATCGTCTCGCGGCGGCCGTTGGATTCCGCCACGAAGAGCACCCGCCCCGCGTAGCGCGTGAGAAATTCCTGCACGGCTCGCAGCGGGTTTTTCGCGCGTGCGTCAATGGGTAGGGCGGTGCCGGGCCGCGTCGCAAAAGTGAGACCGGCGGCGCGACCCGCCCAGTCCTCTGGCTCCAAGCGGATCCGGGCATAGGACGCCAAGCGTTGAGTGAGTTCTTGTGCCGTCAGAAACAGCCGTAGCGGCGGCAGTAGAGGGCGTTCCAGATCGTGTCGCAGCTGCTCGTAGCGCTCGTCTACGCTGCGCAAAAAAGCCGCGCCTGCGCTATCCGCCGCACCGTCGGCGATCACCAGCGTGTTGGTGGGCAGATAGTCAAAAAGGGTCGAGACACCGTCAAAAAACAGCGGCAGATAGTATTCGATGCCCGCCGGGGCGTGGCCATCACTCACATCCTCAAACAGGGAGCTGGCCGTTGGGCGGCCTTCAAAGGCGAGCCGCCAATTGCGCCTAAAGGTCGCGATACCCTCGGCTGAGAGCGGCACCTCGCGCGCGGGCAGAATACGCACTGCGGCGATGACTTCGGTGGAGCGCTGGGTCTCGGTATCGAAGCGTCGCAAGGCCTCGATGTCATCGCCAAAGAGGTCGATGCGAAACGGCATGTCCTCACCCATCGGATAGACGTCGATCAACGAGCCGCGGATGGCGAAATCGCCGTGGTCCATCACCTGCGGCACGCTGCGATAACCCGCCTCGTGCAGTTGGCGCCGGAACGCCTCGCGGTCGAGGGTTTGGCCCGTCGTCAGAACGAAACTCTGCCCACCCAGCCACTGGCGCGGCGGCAAACGGTGCAGCAGCGAGGCCGCCGAAACAATCAGCACGCCACGGCGCAGCCCCGGCAGCGCCGAGAGCGTCGCCACGCGCTCGGAGGTAATGTCCTGATAAGGGCTGAAACGGTCGTAGGGCAACGTTTCCCAATCTGGCAGGTGATATTTAGGCAGGTCGGGGGCGAAAAAAGGAATTTCCGCATCCAACTGGGCCGCGCTCAGGGAATCGGCGCACACCACCAGACAGAAATCTTTGGTGGTCGCCACCGCTTCGGCGATCGCCAGCGCACGCGACGCGCCGTGGAGTCGCGACCAACTGGTAATAGCCGCTTTGCCCTGGGGCAGTGCCGGCGCGAAAGGACTTTGTAGAACGGGGTTTTCCATCCTCAGAACCGGACCCAAAACGACATATTCAAACAGACCTCGCGGGGGTTTCGGCCACTTCTGCGGTGATTTCCACAAGGGTGCGGAGGGGATCGGCGGCGCGGGTGATCGGCCGTCCGATGACCAGATAATCTGCCCCGGCCGCGCGCGCGGAGCGCGGCGTAGCGACGCGTTGCTGGTCGTCACTCGCACTGCCCGCGGGCCGCACGCCGGGCGTGACCGCTAAAAAGCGGGGGCCGCAAAGCGCTTTGACCAAGGCAATTTCCTGCGGTGAACAAACCACACCGTCCAAGCCCGCAGCCAGCGTCAATTGGGCCAAACGGGCGACTTGGTCGGCGGGTTGGACAGCAATCCCAACCTCGGCCAAAGCGGCCTGATCAAGGCTGGTCAGGACGGTCACGGCCACCAGCAACGGGCGGGTGGCATACGCCTCCAGCGCGGCCCGCGCGGCCACCAACATCTCTCGCCCGCCGCTCGCATGCACGTTCACCATCCACACCCCAAGCTCTGCCGCCGCGCGGCAGGCGGCGGCGACGGTATTGGGAATGTCGTGAAATTTTAAATCGAGAAACACCCGCAGACCGCGCTGCTGGAGCGCCGCGCAAATCGCCGGGCCTTCACGGGTAAACAGTTCCTTGCCAACCTTCACCGCACACCCGCTGCCCGCCAGTTGGTCCGCCAGCGTCAGCGCCTGCGGGCCCGTAGAGAAATCCAGCGCCACGATAATGGCTGCGCTAGCGCTGCTCGTCATAGCTTACTCGCCCTCGATCCCATGGATGGGCTTAACCGTGCCCCAAGCCCGGCAGCCCGGGCAGTGCCAGTGCATAGAACGACCAGAAAACCCGCATTTGCCGCACAAATAGGCGGCTTTCCCGGCCACCAAGCGCATGGCCGTTTCCTTGAGAACCTGCAGGTCCTCGCGGGTCTCACCGCTGACGCCGTCCAGGGCGTAGTCGATCAAGCGGTCGATACCGCGAATGGTCGGGCGAATTTTGAGCTCGTGCACGATGTAGCGTTTGGCTTCCAGCAGGCCGGACTGCTGGCTTATGAGTTCGCCTAGCGCCAGAGTCGCCGAAACCCCCGCCCGCAGGGCCGCGAGCCGTTCGAGGTAGTGGCGAAGTTCTTCCTTGCGCTCAAGCAGGTCATAGCAGCGCACGATTAGCGGCAATGCTTCGGGCATGAAATCTAAATCTTGGTGTTCGACGCGCTTCAAATGTGCCAGCGCCTCTTCATGCTCACCGACCGCCATGACCAGCTGCGCACTGAGCAGACTGGCGCGCACGCTGCGACGGTCGACCAGCAAAGCCTTCTCGAGCAGATCCAGCGCCTCATCGCGAGCGCCTCGCTCGGCGTGGGTATGTGCCAGCTCACACAAAAAATGCGCGCGCTCGTTCGCCCGGTTTTCGCCGCTCGTGGCCTCCAGGCGACTGCTGTAATCGAGCGCTTTCGCCCATTCCTGTTCTTGTTGGTAAATGTCGACCAGGTGGCGCAGCGCCTGCGCCTGATACATATCGATGTCGAGCAACTCTAGGAACAGATTCTCGGCCCGGTCAAACAGCCCGGAGCGTGCGTAATCAAGCCCCAATTCCAGCAGCGCCAGTCCGCGCTGCCGCATATCCAAGGTGGAACGGGCAACCAAATTTTGGTGGATACGAATGGCTCGGTCGACCTCCCCGCGCCGGCGAAAAAGATTGCCCAGCGCCAAATGGGTTTCCACCGTTTCGCTGTCGACGTCCAGCGCTTTGACAAACACCTCGATCGCCTTGTCGGGCCGGTCGTGCAATAGGTAGTTAAGGCCCAGAAAGTAGTCGGTAGCGGTCTGCGAGGTCTGCTGTTGACGCCGGGCCTGGAGGGAAACCTCGCGGCGCCCGACCGCCCACCCCGACAAGGCGGCGACCGGCAAGAGCAGCACGGTCACCACGAACAGGGTTTCAATCGACATGGGAAGGCGGCGCTACGGGGAGGCGTGCGGCAATCGCCAGCGCCTGTGCTGCACTGGCGGCGCGTTCGCTGCGGCGCAGACGACGGGCTAAACGCCAACGGCCCGGCAGGAGTACCGCGGCCCCGAGCAAAGTACCCGCGAGCAGGCTACCAACCACCACAAAGGACAGCGGCAGTTCGAGGGCGCCGCGATAAAAATCGAGGCGTACCAGCGCATGGTTGCGCGCGTGGAAGGCCAACCCCACCAGCACGCCGCAAAGCGCCGTCAAGACTTGGATGATTCGCCGTACCACGCAGGCTCTCCCGCTAAAACGTTGAGATTGTCAGCGCGGCGAACGGCCACCCCAGCTCTCAGTCGTCGTCGCTGTCGTCGTGGTAACCGGCCGCGTGACGACGTTCACGCACCGCCTGCAGGGTCGCTTCGTCCAAGGCATTCACGCGTTCACGCAGTTCTTTGCCGGGCTTGAAATGCGGAACGAATTTGCCCGGCAGCGACACCGGATCGCCGGATTTTGGATTGCGGCCGACCCGCGGTGGCCGATAGTGCAGCGAGAAACTGCCGAACCCGCGAATTTCGATGCGGCGGCCCGTTGCCAGCGTTAAGGCCATTTGCTCGAGCATAGTCTTAACGGCCGATTCGACGTCACGGTAGCCCAATTGGGCCTGCTTGCGGACAAGAATTTCGATCAACTCAGACTTTGTCATGCTTGTTCTCGAGATTTTGGCCGCACTCCGCTGGCGAACCAAGGAATTGCGGCCCGGCCGGTTCCGCTTAAAGGATTAGCGGTCTAGCTGTTCCTTGAGCAAATCGCCCAAGCGTGTGCGGGGACTGTCGTTGTCTGCGCCGTATTCCTCTAAGGCGGTGGCTTCGTCTTCGTTTTCTTTCGCTTTTATCGACAG
This sequence comes from Gammaproteobacteria bacterium, assembly GCA_009692365.1. Classification (GTDB taxonomy): domain Bacteria; phylum Pseudomonadota; class Gammaproteobacteria. The sequence goes on along the minus strand of SHZJ01000005.1, from coordinate 84,166 downwards.
ATTGATCACGCGGCGCTTACGGTCGACGCCGATAATCATCGCTTCGACTTCCTCGTTCTCGCGCAGCACTTTGCGGGCATCGTCGATGGCATCGCGGGAGATTTCGCTCGCGCGCAGCACGCCTTCGATACCATCGCCCAAGTTGATGGTGGCACCTTTGGCATCCACCGCCACAATCATGCCCGTGACAATCGTGCCCTTGCCGTTCGCGGCCAGATAGCCGGAGAAAGGGTCCACCGCCATCTGTTTGACGCCCAGCGAAATACGCTCGCGCTCGGCATCCACCGCCAGCACCACGGTTTCGAGTTCGTCACCCTTCTTGAAATTACGCACGGCTTCTTCGCCCGCGATGTCCCAAGACAGGTCGGACAGGTGCACGAGGCCGTCGATGCCACCGTCGAGTCCAACAAAAATACCGAAGTCGGTGATGGACTTGATGGTCCCCACCACGCGGTCGTTCTTGTTATGAGTGGCCGCGAATTCTTCCCACGGATTGGCTTTGCACTGTTTCATGCCCAAGGAAATGCGCCGCCGGTCCTCGTCGATATCGAGCACCATGACTTCGACTTCTTGGCTTAAATGCACGACCTTCGAGGGGTGGACGTTCTTGTTGGTCCAGTCCATTTCCGACACGTGAACCAGACCTTCGACGCCCGGTTCAATCTCGACGAAGCAACCGTAGTCGGCAATGTTGGTCACGCTGCCAAACAGGCGGGTGTGCTCCGGGTAGCGCCGGGAAATATCGACCCACGGGTCCTCGCCCAACTGCTTGAGGCCGAGTGAGACGCGGGTGCGCTCGCGGTCGAATTTGAGCACCTTGACCATGACTTCTTGGCCGATGGCGACCACTTCGGACGGGTGCTTGACCCGCCGCCAGGCCATATCGGTGATATGGAGCAGGCCGTCGATGCCGCCCAAATCGATGAACGCGCCGTAGTCGGTGAGGTTCTTGACCAGCCCTTTGGTGACGGAACCTTCGGTCAGGCTTTCGAACAGTGCTTCGCGCTCGGCGGAATTTTCGCTCTCGACCACCGCGCGGCGGGAGACCACCACGTTGTTACGCTTGCGGTCGACTTTGACCACCTTGAATTCCAGCGGTTTGCCTTCCAGATAGCTGGTGTCGCGCACCGGACGCACGTCGACCAGGGAGCCAGGCAGGAACGCGCGGATGGACTCGATGTCGACGGTGAAACCGCCTTTGACCTTGTCGCTGATGATGCCGATGACGCTCTGGCCGGCTTCGCAGGCTTTCTCGAGTTCGTCCCACGCCTTGGCGCGCTTGGCTTTGTCACGCGATAGTCGGGTCTCGCCGTTGCCGTCCTCGACCATGTCGAGCGCAACGTCTACTTCGTCGCCGACGCTGACCTCGAGTTCCCCTTTGGGGTTGCGGAACTGCTCGATAGGGATGGCGCCCTCCGACTTCAGTCCTGCGTTGATGACCACGAAATCTGGGCGGATTTCGACCACACATCCCTTGACGATAGTGCCCGGGCGCATCTTGGCGGCGACTTGGCTGCTTTCAAACAGTTCGGCGAAACTCTCCGACATATTTACCTGACTTATATTTTTCGACGGGCGGACAAAGCTACCGGCGTTAGCCGGCGCTTGGGCGTTGTCCTTACCCGAAGTTTGGGTTAAGGGTGAATCGATGGGCATCCGCTTGCTCAGGCGATCCCGCGCTCGCGCAGGAGACCGATGACATGATGTTCCACTGCGCTGATCCCGAGGTCAGTGGTATCGAGGATGGCCGCGTCGGGGGCTGGCAACAGCGGCGCTATAGTGCGCTGTCGGTCGCGTTGATCGCGGCGGCGAATGTCCTCCAAGAGAGCGGCGAGACTAACATCGATTCCTTTACCCCTCAACTGCTTATGTCGCCGCGCGGCCCGCACCTCGACGCTCGCCGTTAGAAATAGCTTGAGCACCGCGTCGGGAAAAACGACCGTCCCCATATCCCGGCCATCGGCCACTAAGCCCGGCAGTTGCCGGAATTGGTGCTGGCGCTCGAGCAGCGCTGCGCGCACAGCCGGCAGCGCAGCAACCACGGAGGCGGCCGTGCCAGCGTCTTCGGTCCGCAGGCGCTCGGCCTCATCGCGCCCTTCCAGCAGCGTGCGAAACTCACCCCCGGAAACTTCGAAGCGCACCGGGAGTTCGTGGGCCACGCGCGCCACGCCCGCTTCGTCGTCGAGCGCCACCCCGGCGTCGCCGGCGCACAGTGCCACTAGGCGGTAGAGCGCGCCGCTGTCCAAGAAATGCCAGCCCAAACGCTCGGCCAGACGCAACGCCAGCGTGCCCTTACCGGTGCCGCTGGGGCCATCCACGCTGATCACGGGGATGGACGAGTTCAGAGCCGCAGACCCGCTGCGCGCGCCAGGGGCACGAAGCTCGGAAACGAGGTGGCGATGGGCGCGGCGTTGCGGATGCGCAGTGGGCCGCTGGCGCGCAGCGCGGCGATCGCAAAGGCCATGGCGATGCGATGGTCACCGTGACTATCGACGGTGGCGCCCCGCAACTGGCCGCCCTCGATTTCGATGCCGTCCTCGAAGGTGGTCACGCTCAGACCGGCCGCAGTCAAGCCCGCGGCCATCGTGGCGATGCGGTCGCTCTCTTTATGCCTGAGTTCTGCCGCACCACGCACCCGCGTGATGCCACGGGCGCAGGCGGCGGCAATAAACAGAATCGGAAACTCATCGATGGCCAGCGGGACCAGCGCGGGGTCCACGTCCACCCCGTGCAGGGCCGCGCTGCGGACGCGCAAATCCGCCACCGGCTCGCCGCCGATGCTGCGCTCATTCAGGCGCTCGATGTGGGCGCCCATCTGCGCCAGCACGCTCAGGACGCCGGTGCGCGTAGGGTTTACGCCGACATTGGTCAGCAGCAGGTCGCTGTCAGGCGAGATGGTGGCGCCCACAATAAAGAAGGCCGCCGACGAGAGGTCCGCCGGCACGGTAATGGTGCTTGGGCCTAAGCGCTGGCCACCCACGAGGCTCACCCGTGGGCCCTCAACGCTCAGCGCCACGCCGCAGCCCGCCAACATCCGCTCGGTATGGTCGCGCGTCGGGGCCGGTTCGATCACGGTGGTTTCGCCCGCGGCAAACAGACCCGCGAGGAGGACCGCTGATTTCACCTGCGCGCTCGCCACGGGGAGCGGGAAAGTGATGCCCCGCAGCCCGGGGTTGGCGGCAATGACCAAGGGCGGCGTGCCATTGCTCGCCGTGGCGATGTTGGCCCCCATCTGCGCCAGCGGATCGGTGACCCGTCGCATGGGCCGTCCTCGCAGCGAGGCGTCGCCGGTGAGGGTTGCCGCGAGGCCGTGACCGCAGAGGATCCCGGTGAGCAGGCGGATGGAAGTCCCGGAATTACCCATGTCGATGACCTCGCGGGGGGCGGTGAGGCCGCGCAGACCACGCCCGTGCACACGGATCAATCGCCCACCCTCGTGCTCGTCGATCGTAATACCCAGCGCCCGGAAGGCGCCCATGGTGGCCCGCACGTCCTCGCCCAGCAGGCACTCACGGATCTCCGTCACCCCATCACCCAACGCGCCCAGCATGACGGCTCGGTGAGAGATGGATTTATCGCCGGGCACCTGCACCGTTCCGCCCAGGCTGCCACCGGGCTGGACCAGCAATTCGTCGGGGTCGCTCATATCTGGGCACTCCGTTGGAGATAGTTATCGCGCGCCTGCTTGGCCCGCTCGAAGGCCTGCTCCAAGGCGGCACCGTCGGCCCGGCTCAACGCCCCTCGCAGGGCGGTGAGCGTGGCTTCAAAGCGCTCACACATCTTCATAATCGCCGGGGCGTTCCCCAAGGCGATGTCTCGCCACATGGCGGGGCTGCTGGACGCGATGCGGGTGAAGTCGCGAAAGCCACCGGCCGCATAGTCAAAAACGTTGACCGAGGTAGGCAAGTCCAACAGGCAATTGACCATCGCATAGGCCAGCAAATGGGGCAGATGGCTGGTGGCTGCCAACACGTGGTCATGGAGCACCGGCGGCATGCACAGGACTTGGGCGCCGGTCGCCGTCCACATGCTCTGGACCCGCGCGAAGGCCACTTCGGATTGATTTTCTTGCGGGGTCAGGATGACGCGATGGTGCTCGAAAAGGCCGGCGCTAGAGGCCTCCACGCCACTTTTTTCGGCTCCCGCGATGGGGTGCCCGGCGACAAATCTGGGCAGTGCGTCGCCCAAGGTCGCCTGCGCGGCCGCGAGCACACACGCCTTGGCGCTGCCTACATCGGTGACCACGGTATCCGGCCCCAGCGCCGGGGCGATGCGGGCGAGAATGTCAGCGGTGGCGCCCAGCGTCACTGCGATCACCACCATGTCGGCGTCCGCCACCGCCTCCGCCGGATCGGCGCAGGCCACATCGATAACCCCTAAGGCGAGGGCCAACTGCAAATTTTTTGCGTCGCGCCCGCAGCCGACGATCTGCCGCACGTGGCCGGCGGCGCGCAGCGCGCGCGCGAGCGAGCCCCCAATTAACCCAACGCCTATGACACACAGCGTATCGATCATGCCGGGAAAATCCTTGCCGTAGGCTAGAGCGCTGCGCGCGGGTAAGAGCCCAGAATCCGCAGCTGCGAGGAGCGCTCGGCGACCTGCGCTAACGCTGCGGCCACCGCCGGTTCGGACTGATGGCCCTCGATGTCCACAAAAAAAACATATTCCCACGGGCCCTGGCGCAGCGGTCGGGACTCTATGCGGGTCATGCTGATCTGCGCCTGCGCGAAGGCTTGCAAAATATCATGCAGAGCACCGGCGCGATTCGGCGCGACAAACAGCAGCGAGGTGAGGTCGGCACCGCTCGGCGGTATTTGGACCCGCCCCAGCACTAAAAACCGCGTGGTATTGGCCGGGTCGTCTTCGATATTGCGCGCGAGGATCGGCAGTTGATAGATGCTCGCCGCCATTTCGCCGGCGATAGCGGCCGCGGCCGGCTCGCTCGCTGCGCGGTGCGCGCCCTCGGCGTTGCTGGTGGCCGGCACCCGTTCCGCGAGTGGGCAATAGGTATCGAGCCAACGCCGACACTGCGCCAAAGCCTGCGGGTGGGCATAAATACGGCGCACGGCGGCCAGTTCGGTGAGCGTCGTGAGCAACTGGTGGTGCACTTCCAGCACCACCTCGCCGCAGACCTGTAGCCGCGAGTCGCGCAGGCTGTCTAACGTTTGATTAACCGACCCTTCGTAAGAATTTTCTATCGGCACGACCCCAAAATCGGCCGCCAGCGTCCCGACTGCGCGCAGCACTTCCTCGATAGTTTTGAGCGGCAGCAGCGCCGCGGCGCCCCCAAAATGTTTGCGCGCGGCGGTATGGGTGTAGGTGCCAGCGGGCCCGAAGTAGGCCACTGAGATAGGTTGTTCCAGCGCCAGACAGCTGGACATGATTTCTCGGACTAGGCGCACGACTTCATCGTCGCTGAGCGGTCCGGGGTTCATTTCACGCACCCCGCGCAGCACCTGTGCCTCGCGCTCGCCGCGATACAAGTCGCCGGCCAGACCGCTTTCGCGCTTGATCCGCGCGACCTCCAGGGCGCACTGCGCCCGTTGGTTGATGGCGCGGACCAGTTCGCGGTCGATGCGGTCGATTTCGTCGCGCACGGCCTGTAGCGCGGCTAATTCGCTCACCGCGGGTAACCCTCGCGCTGGGCCTCGCGCTGGCTCATTCGTCCGCCGAGTCTGCCGCGTCCGCGGCTGGCGGAGCACCCTCGTCGCCCGCACCCTCGTCGCCCGCACCCTCGTCGCTGCCGCCCACGTCGGCGACACACTCGACGGCCGCTAGTTTTTCACCGTCCCCGAGGGCAATGAGGCGTACGCCCTGCGTGTTGCGCCCTACGACGGAGATTTCGGCCACGGTGGTGCGCACCAGCGTGCCACGGTCGCTGATCAGCATGATTTCGTCGTCGGGCGCGACCGCCACCGCCGCGATCACGGAACCATTCCGGGCGTTGGTTTGGATGGCGATAACGCCCTGCCCGCCCCGACCGTGCGTGGGGAATTCCTCGGCCTTGGTGCGTTTGCCATAGCCATGCTCGGTCGCCAGCAGAATTTCGCGCGTCGTGTCCACCGGGATGAGCGCAATGAGCGTTTGCCCGTTCGGCAACCGAATGCCCCGCACACCGTGCGCGGTGCGCCCCATGGGCCGGACTTCGGCTTCGCTAAAGCGGGCCGCCTTGCCGCCAGAGCTCACGAGCATCACATCGCGGGTCCCATCGGTGAGGACCACGCCAATCAGGCTGTCTTCGTCGGCCAAATCCACCGCGATGATGCCGGAAGGCCGCGGATGGGAATAATCCGCCAACGGGGTCTTCTTGACAGTGCCCAGCCGGGTGGCCATCAACACATATAAATCGGGCGTGAATTCCGTGACCGGGAGCACCGCCGTGATGCGCTCGCCGGCTCCCAGTGGCAGCGAGTTGACCAGCGGGCGACCGAGCGCCAATTTGCTGGCATCCGGCAACTTGTGGACTTTTAACCAGTAAATTTTGCCGCGATTAGAAAAACACAACAGCGTGTCGTGGGTATCGGCAACCAATACTTTTTCGACGAAGTCTTCGTCGCGGACCGGCGCGGCGGCACGCCCGCGGCCGCCCCGGCGCTGCGTGCGATACGCGCTCAGCAGCTGGCGTTTTGCCCACCCCTTATGCGACAGGGTCACCACCACGGTTTCTTGCTTGATGAGATCTTCGTCATCGAGATTTTCGTGGGTCTTTTTGATCTCCGTGCGCCGCGGGTCGGAATACTGGGCGCGGATTTCGACTAATTCCCCCCGGATCACCGCCATCAGCCGCTCGGGCCGCCTCAGAATGTCGAGCAAATCATCGATGCCGATCAGGATCTCGCGGTACTCGTCCAGGATTTTCTCTTGCTCTAACCCCGTGAGGCGCTGCAGGCGCATATCCAGAATTTCTTTCGCCTGGCGCTCCGAGAGCCAGTAACCCTCAGCTTTGAGGCCGCGCTCGGGGGCGACGTCTTCCGGCATCGAAGACTGGGCGCCGGCGCGCTCTAGCAGGGACGCCACGATGCCCGGCGACCACCCTCGGTCTAATAGCCCGTTGCGCGCTTCCGCCGGCGAGGCTGCGGCTCTGATGACCGCCAGCACGTCGTCGAGATTGGTCAGCGCCACTGCCAGCCCTTCGAGGATATGGGCGCGGTTGCGGGACTTGCGTAGTTCAAACAGGGTGCGACGCGTGACCACTTCGCGGCGATGACTGAGAAAACAATCCAGCATCGATTTTAGGTCTAGGGTCCGGGGCTGCCCATCGACCAAGGCCACCACATTGATGCCAAACGTCGTCTGCATCTGGGTATGTTTGTAGAGATGGTTCAGCAACACCTCGGGCGACTCACTGCGCTTGAGTTCGATGACCATGCGCATGCCGTCTTTGTCGGACTCGTCGCGCAGGTCCCTAATGCCGGTTAACACCTTCTCCCGAACCAAGTCAGCAATTTTTTCCAGCAGGCGGGCTTTATTGACCTGGTAGGGCAGTTCGGTGACCACGATCGTGGGGACATCGCCGTCCTCGTTTTCGATCGTGGCGCGCGCACGCACGAGGATCCGGCCGCGCCCGGTTAGGTAGGCCTCGCGGATGCCGCCAGCGCCATTGATGACGCCGGCGGTAGGAAAATCTGGCCCCGGAATGATGGTCATCAATTCTTCGATGCCGATCGTCGGATCGTCGATGATCGCCAAGCAGGCATCCACGACCTCACCGATATTGTGCGGCGGAATATTGGTGGCCATGCCCACCGCGATACCGCTAGAACCGTTGATCAGGAGATTGGGGATCCGCGCCGGCAGTACCGTGGGTTCCTGCTCCTTGCCGTCGTAGTTGTCGACAAAATCGACGGTTTCGCGGTCGATGTCGGCCAGCAATTCGGAGGCGATGCGGTCGAGCCGACATTCTGTGTAGCGCATCGCGGCAGCGGCGTCGCCATCGACCGAACCAAAGTTACCCTGACCATCGATGAGCGTGTAGCGCAGGGAGAAATCTTGCGCCATGCGCACGAGGGTGTCGTAGATCGCATTATCGCCGTGGGGGTGAAACTTACCCATGACTTCGCCGACCACGCGCGCGCATTTTACGTAGGGTCGATTCCACGCGATGTTCGCTTCGTGCATGGCAAATAGCACGCGCCGATGGACCGGTTTGAGGCCGTCACGGACATCGGGGAGCGCCCGTCCCACGATGACGCTCATGGCGTATTCCATGTAGGACTGCCGCATCTCATCTTCGATGTTTACGGGAAAAAGCTGGCGTGCGAAGTCAACCATTGATTACTCTATAAGCTCTTAAATTTGAAGAATAAAGAGGGGGGCGGGAACACCGCTGGAGTGTAACACGCTATGGGGCTCTACTCACGCTATGAGGCACTCTTTAAGTCCCGCCAAGGCCCCCTCAGAGCGGCCTCAATAGGCTCTCCAGCGCCCCCCGATCGGGGTGATGCAGCACGCCCCGCTCGGTCACCAGCACGTCAATCAGCGCCGCTGGCGTCACATCGAATACCGGATTGAAAGCACCCACTCCGGCGGGCGCATAAGCGCGTTCACCGATGGTGGTGATTTCCGTGGCGGGTCGCTCTTCGATGACGATGTCCTCGCCGTGCGCAGTGGCCAAGTCGATGGTGGAGCAGGGGGCGACCACCATAAAGCGCGTGCCGTGGGCCCGCGCCGCGATGGCCAACGCGTAGGTGCCAATTTTATTGGCCACATCACCGTTGGCGGCCACGCGGTCGGCGCCAACGATGACCCAACTCACGCCCTGGGTGCGCAGCACATGGGCCGCGCTGCCATCGGTGATCAACCTCACCGGGATGCCGGCGCGGGCGAGTTCCCAGGCGGTCAAGCGTGCGCCCTGCAGCCAGGGACGGGTTTCGGTGGCAAAGACCTCGCGGATTTTGCCCGCGGCATGCCCATCGCGGATCACCCCCAGCGCCGTGCCGTGTCCGGCAGTGGCCAGCGCGCCCGCGTTGCAATGGGTCATGACCCGCGATGCAGGGCCGAGCAACGCCGCGCCCAGTAGCCCCATGCGGTGATTGGCAGCCAGATCCTCAGCGTGGATGCGTTGGGCTTGCGCCAACAGGGGCGCGGCCGGTGCGCCGTGAATACCGACCGCGTGTTGTGCCATGAGGTCCACCGCCCAGGCCAGATTAACGGCCGTGGGTCGCGCGTGACGCAACGCGGCCACCTCTGGCAGCCACGCCGTGCGCCATTGTGCCCCCGCGTGCCGCCACGCCGCCGTGGCGGCGAACACCATCCCGTAGGCCCCGGCGAGGCCGATCGCCGGCGCGCCCCGCACCACCATGTTCTGAATGGCTGCCACCACCTCGCTCACCTGGGTGCAGCGCAGCCAGACTTCCTCGGCGGGCAGCCGGCGCTGGTCGAGTAACACCAGCGCGCTGTCCTGCCAGAAGATCGGGTTGATATCGGTATCTTTCACGTTAAATCATCGCTGCGGGGGGTAAAACCCTTATGTTACCTTACTCAGCGAGCGTGTTCGGGTGGGCCCAAGCGCGCGCCGCGACAAGGCTCTATTTTTTTTCCCAACGCCAGTCAATCACCGTGCAGCAAGCCGATCAAATCCTCCACGCACGCTGGGTCATTCCGGTGGAGCCTGCGCGCGAAGTGCTTAGCGAGCACAGCGTCATGATTCGCCAAGCGCGCATCGCCGCCGTGCTGCCCACCGCGCTCGCGCGCCGCGAGTACACGGCCGCGCAGGAAGTCGAGCTGCCGCACCACGCGCTAATCCCCGGTTTCGTCAACGGGCATTGCCACGCGGCGATGTCCCTGTTGCGCGGCGTGGCGGACGACCTGCCGCTCAAGACTTGGCTAGAGGAGCACATCTGGCCCGCCGAGGCCCGCTGGGCGGATCGCGAATTCGTGCGTGACGGCAGCCGGCTGGCCGCCGCCGAGATGCTGCTGGGTGGGACCACCTGTTTCAACGATATGTATTTCTTCCCCGACGAAACGGCCGCCGTGGCCATCGAAGCGGGGATCCGCGCGGTCGTGGGCATGATCGTCATTGGTTTCCCTACCGCCTGGGCGCGCAGCACCCGCGAATACCTCGTCAACGGACAGGCGGTCCATGACCGGTTCAAGGGGCATCCGCTGATTCGCACCACCTTCGCCCCGCACGCGCCCTACACCGTGGACGATGCCGCCCTCAGCCAGGTGGCAACGCTGGCCGAAGAGTTGGACCTGCCCGTGCACATGCACATTCACGAAACGGCGCACGAAGTCGCCACCTCGCTGACGACCCACGGCGAACGGCCACTCGCGCGCCTGGAACGCTTGGGTCTGCTGTCCAACCGGCTGCTGGCGGTCCATATGACGCAATTGACCGCCGCAGAAATCGCGCGAATCGCGCGTGCCGGCATCAGCGTGGTGCATTGCCCGGAGTCTAATTTAAAGCTCGCCAGTGGCTTCTGCCCGCTGGCGCAGCTCTTGGCAGCGGGGGTGAATTGCGCGCTGGGCACCGATGGCGCGGCCAGCAACAACGACTTGGACATGCTGGGCGAGATGCGCACCGCCGCGCTGCTGGCGAAAGCCGTGGCCGGCGACCCCTGCGCCGTACCAGCGCATATCGCGCTCCAGATGGCGACCCTCAACGGGGCGCGGGCGCTAGGACTGGAGCAGGAGATTGGTTCGTTGGTGGCGGGTAAAAGCGCCGATATGGTGGCCTTCGATCTGGGTGGGGTCCGCGCCCAACCGGTTTACGACCCCCTTTCCCAAATTATTTACGCCGGTCACCGCGATCAGGTAACCGACGTGTGGGTCGCCGGGCGGCGCGTCGTCCAGCACGGCGAACTCACCACCATCGACGCCCCGCGCCTCGCTGAAATGGCGGCGCGCTGGCGCGAGAAAATCGCCGCGCGCTGACTCACTCCGCGTCCGGGGGCGAGTCGGTGGCGCGGTAGCGGTCCCATCGGTTGACGATCGCGCAGAAGAGTTCGGCGGTCTTCTGCGCATCGTAAACCGCCGAATGGGCGGCCTCGGTCTGCCAAGAAATGCCGGCCGCCACCACCGCCCGCGACAGCACCGTCTGCCCGTAGGCGACGCCCGCCAACGCGGCCGTATCGAAGGTACTGAAAGCGTGAAACGGGTTGTGCTTGGTGCGACAGCGGGCCACGGCGGCCTGTAAGAACGATAAATCGAAGGCGGGGTTATGGCCCACTAAAATGGCCCGTGAGCAGCCGTGCTCCTGCACCAACTGGCGAACACGCTCGAACATGTTCTCCAGCGCGTGGGATTCGCTGACCGCCAGCCGGAACGGATGCCAAGGGTCGATCTTATTGAAGCGCAGAGCGGCTTCTTCCAGATTCGCGCCGGCGAAGGGCTTCACGTGATGGCTGATAGTCGCCGTGGGGTGCCAACCCTGCGTCGCATCGACTTCCACCAACACCGCGGCGATTTCCAGCATCGCATCGGTAGCCGAGTTGAAGCCGCCGGTCTCGATGTCGATGACGACCGGCAGGAACCCACGGAAGCGCTGCGCGAGAGCTGTTTTAAGCACGATAAAAAGGGCACGTTGAGCAAGAGCCTTATAGTCTAACAGGCGACCTCAGCCCGCGGGCATGGACCGGCGGGGAGCGGCAAGATTGCGCCCGGCGCGCGCCCCCCTTAAGGTAAGGCACTCCGAGGTGATCCACCTCCCCTGTATCTTCACAGAGCACGAAGTCGCCGTATGACAGTTTCCGACGCCCTGCCCTTGACCGACCTCACCGCTGTCTCACCGCTGGACGGCCGCTACGCTCGCACGACCACCGCGCTGCGGCCTTACTGCAGCGAATATGGACTCATTCGGTATCGGGTGCTGGTCGAAGTGCGCTGGTTGCAATTTCTGGCCGACCACGCCGTATTACCCGAATTTCCGCCCCTATCGGCCGCCGAGCACGCCTGCCTCGAGGCCATCGTGGCGCAGTTCGATCTGGCGGCGGCCACGCGCATCAAGGCGATCGAGCGCACCACCAATCACGACGTGAAGGCGGTGGAATATTTTTTGCGCGACCAATGCGCCGCGAGCCCCACCTTGGCGCGCGCCATTCCTTTCCTGCATTTCGCCTGCACCTCGGAAGACATCAACAATCTGGCATACGGTCTGATGGTCCACGATTTGCGGCGGGATATTCTGCTGCCGGCGGTGTTAGACCTCGAGAACTCGCTGGCCGCGCTGGCCCACGCCCACGCCGCGGTTGCGATGCTGGCGCGCACCCATGGTCAGGCCGCATCACCGACCACCATGGGCAAAGAAATTGCAAACGTGGTGTATCGCCTGCGGCGGCAGCGCCGCCAACTGGCAGCCTGCGAGGTGCTGGGCAAGTTCAACGGTGCGGTGGGCAACTACAACGCGCATCTGGCGGCCTACCCAGATCACGACTGGGCGGCCCTGGGCGCCACTTTCGTCCAGCAGCTAGGGCTCAGCTGGAATCCCTACACCACCCAAATTGAACCCCACGACTACCTCGCCGAGATGTTCAGCGCCGTGGCCCGGCTCAATACCGTGCTCATCGACTACTGCCGGGACACGTGGGGCTATATCTCGCTGGGCTATTTCCGGCAGCGCGCGGTCGCCAATGAGGTAGGCTCTTCCACCATGCCGCACAAGGTCAACCCCATCGACTTCGAAAATGCGGAGGGCAATTTTGGGATGGCCAACGCAGTCTTTGAGCACCTCAGCGCCAAACTGCCGGTCTCGCGCTGGCAGCGCGACCTCACCGATTCCACCGTGCTGCGTAATTTGGGGACCGGCATCGGCTATACGGTGCTGGCTTTGATGTCGTGCGCCCGCGGCATCGCGAAGCTGGAACTAGACGCCAGCAAACTCAGCGCCGATCTGGACGAGGCTTGGGAAGTACTGGCCGAGCCCATCCAAACCATGATGCGCCGCTACGGCATTGCAGACTCCTACGAAGCGCTCAAAGCACTCACCCGGGGTCAGCGGATCGATCGCGACCGCCTGCAGGCGTTTATCGCCGCCCTGCCCATTCCCCCCGCCGAGCGGGCCCGCCTGCAGGCCATCACGCCCGCCGGCTACGTGGGGGCCGCGGCGGCGCTCGCGGCCCAGATCTAAAACGGCTCGCCAATGACCCCCGACACCGACCCACGCTTGGGCGCATCCCGCGGCGAATTGGCTCTCGACGACAGCGAGAAACTGGGCCTCACACTGTGTGCGATGGCCGCCCAAAGCCGCCACTCGCTGGACCTCGTGAGCCGCCACCTCGACCCCACCCTGCTCAACACTGCAGAATTTGCCGAGGCGGTGAAACGCCTGGTGTTAGGCAATCAACGCGCACGGGTGCGCCTGCTGGTGCTGGATCCCGCGCCGCTGGTGACGCACGGGCACCGCTTGGTGGAACTCGCCCAGAACCTCTCCAGCTACATCACGCTGCGAATACCCGCGCCGGTCCATCGCCAGTTCAACGAGGCGTGGCTGGTGGCCGACGGCAAGGGCTATGTTTATCGGCGTTTCAGCGACCGCTGGGAGGCCACCGCTGACTTCCACGCGCCGCGGCAGTGCCGCCAGTACACCCAGCGCTTTGATGAAATGTGGGACCGCTCAGCGCCCGACCCCCACCTGCGCCGGCTGCATCTGTGAGACTTGCTCGCCTGCCCTCCAGCTTAGGCGGGTGGCCCCGGGCGACCACCACGCGGGGCACCGTGGCCGGCCCGCACTGGCGGTTGGGGTGCCGCGCGCGGCATAGCTGGCTCGCGGCGCTTTGGCTTGCGCTAGTGCCACTTTTGAGCGCCGCCCGCGAGCTTGAAATCATTCCGCTACAGCATCGGCTGGTGGCCGAGGTGCTGCCCCTGCTCCGTCCGCTGCTAGCCCCCGATGGCACGCTGACGGGCAACGGCAACCAGCTGATTATCCGCACCACGCCGGCCAATCTCACGGAGATAAAACTCGCCCTCGCCGGCATCGATATCCCGCTCGCGCGCCTGCGCATCGCCGTGGCACAAGCGCGCAACGACCAACCCGGCGTGGGTGGCAGCGGCGGCTGGGTGCGCTACCGCATCACCGGGGCGGCGAGCGAACTGGCGCTGGGTACCAGCAGCATCACCACCCAAGGGCGTGATGACCAGCAGGTAGTGCAATCAGTGCTGACGATGGATGGTCAGCCGGCCTACATCAACGTGGGGCAAATCACCCCCGTGCCCGTGGTGCTCGGTTATGGCTTGGCGCCCGGGGCGCTGGTGGGCATCGGCAGCAGCAGCCTGCAAACGGCGTCAACGGGGTTTTACGTGACCCCGCACCTGCGCCAAGACAGCGTTTGGTTGTCGCTCGACAGCCGCCTGGAGCGCGTCGTGCCAGACGGCAGCAACACCGTCACCAGCAATACCAGCAGTGTCAATCTCAGCGCCCGGCTGGGCGAATGGGTCGTGGTGGGGGGTAGCAGCCAGCGGGGCGGCCTGAACACCAGTGACTATCAGCTGTTGATTCGGGTAGAACGCGTGCCCTAATAAAGCGGCGTGACGAGCGGAAAGGGCCCGCTGCTAGCGTGTAGACTGCGCCCGACCAGCGCTTCCGCCGGCCCGTCAACGATGGCTACAAAAGACCAGCATGCACACTCCAGCCAGCACTTCCTTCCGCCTGTTTCTGGGCCCGCCGGCGCACTCACCGTTTCAACTCGAGCGCCGGCACGCCGCGCTCGGGGCCGTTTGCCCCGCGCTGACTAGCCTCGAGAGCACCTATCTTTATTTGGTCTGGTGCGCCCAGCCGCTCACCGCGACCGCTGACGCCCAGCTGGCAGCGCTGCTAGAAGGCCAGCCCGTTCCCGCCCCCGCAGCGCGCCCCGACACCCTGTATGTCTTGCCCCGCCAAGGCACGCGTTCGCCGTGGTCCAGCAAGGCCACCGACATTGCCCATCATTGCGGGCTGGACGCGGTTATCCGCCTCGAACGCGCCGTGCGCTGGCGGCTCGACCCCCTGCCTGCGGCAGGGCTGGCGGGGGTCGCGCCACTGCTCCACGATCGCATGACCGAAAGCGTGCTCGCCAACCTCCTAGAGGTCGCCGCAGCGGACCCTGTAGAGCCCGCCCCGCTGCGCCAGATCCCGCTCGCAGCCCTGGGTCGGCCCGCGCTGACTCAGGCCAACACCAGCTTGGGCTTGGCACTGGCCGAGGATGAAATCGATTACCTGCTCGCCCAATACGCAGCGCTGGGTCGCGACCCGAGCGATGCCGAGCTGATGATGTTTGCGCAGGCCAACTCAGAACACTGCCGGCATAAAATTTTCAACGCCCAGTGGACCCTGGATGGCGCGGCGCGCCAACACAGCCTTTTTCAGATGATCCGCGCGACCCACGCCGCCCATCCCAACGGGGTGCTGTCTGCCTACAGCGACAACGCTGCCGTGGCCCGTGGCTATCGCGGACGGCGCCTGTGGGTCGATGCGACCACCCGCTGCTACGTGGCAGAAGAAGAAGACATCCATCTGCTGATGAAAGTGGAAACGCATAACCATCCGACTGGTATTTCACCCTACCCTGGTGCTGCCACCGGTGCTGGGGGTGAGATTCGCGACGAGGGCGCGACCGGTCGCGGCGCGCGGCCCAAGGCTGGTCTGAGCGGATTTTCGGTTTCGCATCTGCGACTGCCCACGCTCCCGGAACCCTGGGAAACGCCGCGTGCGTTTAATCCACGCCTCGCCAGCGCGCTCACTATCATGCTGGAAGGCCCCATTGGGGCGGCCGCGTTCAACAACGAATTTGGGCGACCGGTGCTGGCGGGTTATTTCCGTCCCTTCGAGGCTACCCAGCACCGGCCCGCTGGGGTCGACCATTACGGCTACGACAAACCGCTGATGCTGGCGGGCGGCATCGGCAACATTCGGCCGCAGCACGTCCTCAAGGAAGTGCTGCCGCCGGGCGCGCAGGTGATCGTCATCGGCGGTCCCGCCATGTTGATTGGCCTCGGCGGCGGTGCGGCATCCTCGCAGCGCGGCGGCACCAGCGACGCAGAGTTGGACTTCGCCTCGGTGCAACGCGATAACGCTGAAATGGAGCGGCGCGTGCAAGAAGTCATCGACCATTGCTGGGCGTTGGGCGCGCTCAATCCCATCCTAGCGATCCACGATGTGGGTGCGGGCGGGCTGTCGAACGCCATCCCGGAGTTACTCAACGACAGCGGGCGCGGCGGCGCACTGGAGTTGCGCGCCATTCACTGCGCCGAGCCCGGCCTGTCGCCGCTCGAAATCTGGTGCAACGAAGCGCAGGAGCGCTACGTGTTGGGGGTCGCGCCAGAATCCGTGGCCGCGATTGCTGCGGTGTGCGCGCGCGAACGTTGCCCCATGGCCGTCGTGGGCAGCGCCACCGCCGAACCACGGCTACACGTGTGGGACAGCGCGTTGAATGTCGCGGTGATCGACATCCCCATGGCGCTGCTGTTCGGCAAACCCCCGCGCATGGTGCGGGTGGCCACCACGCTGCCGACTTACGCCACGGCCTTAGGGCTAGCGCCCGACCTGCGCGAAGCCGCCCACCGGGTGCTGCGTTTCCCCGCCGTCGCCGACAAGCGCTTTCTCATCACGATAGGCGATCGCAGCGTCGGGGGGCTGAGCGCACGCGACCAGATGGTCGGGCCTTGGCAGGTCCCGGTCGCCGATTGCGCCGTCACCTCGCTGGGTTTCGAGAGCGTGGCGGGCGAGGCATTTGCGCTGGGCGAACGCACGCCCCTCGCACTGCTCAACGCCGCCGCCGCCACCCGGATGGCGATCGGCGAAGCGCTGACCAATCTGCTGGCGGCCCGCATCAAACACTTGGACGATGTGGTGCTGTCGGCGAACTGGATGGCTGCCGCAGGCCACCCGGGGGAGGACGCCCGGCTGTATGCCGCCGTCGCGGCCGCCAGCGAACTTTGTTTGGCGCTGGGCATTTGCATCCCGGTGGGCAAAGACTCGCTGTCCATGAAAACCGCCTGGCACGATGCGGCCGGGTCGCACACGGTAAGTTCCCCGGTATCACTGATTTGCACCGCATTCGCGCCGGTGATGGACGTGCGCCTATCGCTCACGCCCCAACTGCAGCTCGGCGCGCGCGCCAGCGTGCTGCTGCTGGTGGATATCGCCGGTGGCGCGCAGCGCTTGGGCGGCTCGGTGCTGGCGCAGGTTTATGGCGAACTGGGCGTCGAGCCCCCCGATCTGGACGCGCCCGCGCGGCTGCGCGACGCTTTCACGGCCCTCCAGTTGTTGAACGAGTCCGGCTACTTGCTGGCCTGTCACGACCGCTCCGACGGCGGGCTGTTCACCACCGTGTGCGAAATGGCCTTCGCCGCGCGTTGTGGTGTAGACCTCGACCTCACGGCGCTGGGCCCTGATCCGCTGGCGGTGCTGTTCAACGAGGAATTGGGTCTTGTGGTGCAGGTGGCGACGGACGACCTGCCCGCCGTGCTGGGCTATTTCAACCAGTACCCCACGCTGGCGGCGAGTGTGCACGTACTCGGCCAACCGCAGGTGGAACCCACGGTGCGCATCGGTGCACACGGACAGCGCTGGCTGGATGAGGATCTCTTTGCCTTGCTGGCGGCGTGGTCGCTGCCCTCGCACCATCTCCAAAGCCTGCGTGACCACCCGGATTGTGCCCGCGAAGAATTGGCGGCGATCCTCGATCGCCAGGCCACCGGCCTGTTTCTACGCCCCCCCACGCAGCCCCTGCCGCCGCCGCTGCGCAGCACGACCCGCCCCCGGGTGGCCATTCTGCGCGAACAGGGCGTGAACGGTCAGCGCGAAATGGCCGCCGCGTTTCTGCACGCGGGCTTTGAGGCCGTGGACGTCCATATGTCAGAAATACTGGCCGGCAGTGCCACGCTCACCGGCTTCCAGGGCCTCGTCGCCTGCGGCGGGTTCTCCTATGGCGATGTCCTCGGGGCCGGCAGCGGCTGGGCGCGCTCGATCCTTTATAACGCCCGTGCCAGCGCCGAGTTCGAGGCGTTTTTTGCTCGCCCGGACACGTTCTCGCTCGGCGTCTGCAACGGCTGCCAGATGCTTTCTCAGCTCAAAGCGCTGATCCCCGGGGCGGCCCATTGGCCACGTTTCCTGCGCAATCGCTCGGCCCAATTCGAAGCGCGCCTGGTGATGGCGGAAGTGCTGCCCTCGCCGTCTATCCTGTTGGCGGGACTGGCCGGCATGATGGCCCCGCTGGTGGTTGCCCACGGCGAAGGGCGGGTCGACCACCTCGACCCGGCGCAGCACCTGTGCCTACGTTATGTCGCGGATGATGGCTCGCCGGCGGTGGGCTATCCACACAACCCTAACGGTTCGCCCGCGGGGGCCACGGGCTTCACCACCAGTGATGGGCGCGCCACCATCCTGATGCCCCATCCCGAGCGGGTGTTTTTACGCCAGCAGTGCTCGTGGCTACCGGCGCAGTGGCAAGCCAACGAAGCGCCGTGGTTTGAATTATTCCGGAACGCGCGCCGTTGGCTGCGCTGAGGCGCTCGCCGAGCAGCCGCTTGGGTTAGACTCGGGCCTGCCGGTCTGCGGCCCACACCATGCTCCTAACGGAACTTTAAAATGACCCACACGCTGCTGCTCATCGATATCCAGAACGACTATTTTCCGGGCGGCACGATGACGCTCGTGGGCATGGAGCAAGCGGCCCACCACGCCCAGACCCTGCTCGCCCACGCCCGCGCTCGCGGCTGGTCGGTGGTCCACGTACAGCATCTGGCGGCGCGCCCGGGGGCGACTTTTTTCCTGCCCGGCACGCCCGGCGCCGAGCATCACCCGAGCGTGGCACCCCAGGCCGGCGAGACGGTCATCGTCAAGCATTTCCCCAACGCCTTTCGCAACAGCGCGCTGGCCACAGCGCTCCCACCGGCAGACCTCACCCAACTCGTGGTGGTGGGTGCGATGAGCCATATGTGTATCGACGCCACCACCCGGGCTGCCTTCGATTTAGGTTACCAATGCACGGTGCTGGCGGATGCCTGCGCCACCCGCGACCTGCTCTACAACGGCGACACCTTACCGGCCGCGCAAGTGCATGCGGCTTTTATGGCGGGTCTGGCGGCGCCTTTTGCCCGCGTCATTGCCACCACGACCTTGCTGACTGAATCCGCCTAACGGCGCGCTCACCACGCCGCCCACGCAACCATGGCAAACCAACGCCCCCCCACCAAGACGCCCGCGCCCAGCCCCGCCAGAGCGGCCCCGCCCGGCGCTGAGGACGCCGCTTTTCGGGCGGCGCTAGCGGGCGTCACACGCCTGCACTCCGACACCATGGACCTGCGCCAACCCGGGCCGCCGCCCGTGCCCCTGCAATCGCGGCGCGACCAGCAGGCCGTCATGGCCGAGTTGCTGATGCTCGACCCCGGCGAGGGCGAAATGGAAACCGGCGATGAAATTCTGTTCAAGCGCAACGGTGTGCAAAACGCGGTGATGCGCAAACTGCGGCGGGGCGAATACTCCATTCAGGCCCATATTGACCTGCACGGGCTAACCACCCCCGAGGCTAAATCAGCCCTCAGCGAATTTCTGCGGGCCAGCGTGCAACGCGGCCACCACTGCGTGCGGATAGTCCATGGCAAAGGCCAGCGTTCGCCCGGCCGGGTGCCGGTGCTAAAGCCTAAAGTCGCGCACTGGCTGGTGCAGTGGGAAGAAGTGATGGCCTACATCTCCACGCCGGCCACCGATGGCGGTACCGGCGCCATTTACGTATTGCTGCGGCAACGCCGCTGAGGCGGGCTGCGCGAGCCCGCAAACGCTGTGCCAGAACCGACCATTTTTGCTCCCCTGACCCTGCACACGCCCGATGGCGCCGAGGCGCAGGTCTGCGCCTACGGGGCCCAGGTCTTGCGCTGGCAGCCGGCGGGCGCACGGCGCAACGGTCTTTATTTGAGCCCGCAAGCTGTGTTTCGCCCGGGCGTTGGGATCCGCGGTGGTATCCCGGTGATTTTTCCGCAGTTCGGTTTGTTTGGCGACTTACCCAAGCACGGTTTTGCCCGCCTCCAGACTTGGACCCTCAGCCCCCGTGAGGGTGCCCACGAACTGCGCTTTGAGTTGCTGGCTAACGCGGCTACCCGGGCGGTCTGGCCCCACGAGTTTCAGGCGACGCTGGGTGTTTGTCTCCACTCGCAGGCTCTCACGGTGACGCTCACCGTGACCAATCGCGGCCCCAGTGAGTGCCGCTACACGGCGGGGCTGCACACCTATTTGGCGATCGAAAACCTGGCCGAGGGGGCGCTAGAGGGCCTTGCCGGGCTGGAATATCTCGATAACACGGCCGGTCTGGCGCGCGCACGCCAAACTGCCGACCCGCTGTGTGTGAACGCGGAAATCGATCGGGTGTATCTCAACGCCAGCCAGCCCGTGATTTGGCGTGCGGGCGCCGGCGCCCTCGAAATCGCGCAGCACGGGTTCCGCGATGTCGTGGTGTGGAATCCAGGCCCGAACACCGCGGGCCGGCTGCCCGACATGGCCCCCGCAGACTATGCCCAGATGCTCTGCGTGGAGGCCGCGACCATCGCTGAGCCGGTGGTCCTCGCCCCCGGCGCCAGCTGGTGGGGCAGTCAAACCCTGCGGGTGCTCAGCTAGTTGTCGATGAGGACCACGGCGGCGGCGGCGATGCCTTCTTCGCGCCCGGTAAAGCCCATTTTTTCAGTGGTTGTGGCCTTGACGCTCACGGCCGCTACCGACAGGCCTAAATCCTCCGCAATTCGCTCGCGCATCAGCGCCACATGTGGGGCAATTTTGGGTAGCTCGGCGATGACGGTGGCATCGACGTTGACGATACGAAAGCCCACCTCGGCGACTAGCGCGCGCGTTCGCCGCAGCAGGATCCGGCTATCGATCCCTGCGAATTCGCCGGCGGTATCCGGGAAATGTTTGCCGATGTCTCCCAGCGCTGCCGCACCGAGCAATGCATCACACAGCGCGTGCAGCAGCACGTCGCCGTCGGAGTGCGCCGCCAGCCCGCGCGTATGGGGCACTCTAACCCCCCCCAACATGACGTAATCGCCGTCGCGGAAACAATGGGCGTCGAGACCCTGACCTATTCGCATGTAGAAGTTCCTTTGGCCACGGGCCTGGCGCGGAGATACAGTTCGGCGAAGGGTAGATCTTCGGGCCGGGTAATTTTGAGGTTGTCGGCATGACCTTCAACCATGCGCGGCAGGTAGCCGGCCAACTCCATGGCCTGCGCTTCATCGGTCACCAAGCGCCCGGCCGTCAAGGCCGCGCGCAGGGCGGCACGCAGCGCACCCACCCGGAACATCTGCGGGGTTAGCGCCTGCCAAAGCTGGTGGCGGTCGACCGTCCCCGCAATGCGCCCATCGCTGCTGCAGCGCTTTAAGGTGTCTTTCACCGGCACACCCAGGATCCCCCCACAGGGGTCGTCTAGCAATTCGTCGATGAGGTGCGAGAGGTCGGTCAACCGCAGACACGGGCGCGCCGCATCGTGGACCAGCGCCCAATCGTGGTCTTGCGCGGGCAGCGCATCCAGCCCATTGAGCACCGAGTGACAGCGCTCGGCACCGCCCAAGGCAGTACGCACGCGTGCCCCGTGCGCCGCCGCCAGTGCGCCGCCGCTAGCGTCGTCTGCCGCCAACACGAGCACCGCCGCGGCGATGCGCGGTTCGGCCAGCAGCGCCTCGAGGGTGTGTTCAAGGATGGTGCGCCCGGCGATCGCCAGATATTGTTTGGGGCGGTCACTACCCATGCGGGTACCCCGCCCAGCCGCCGGCACCACGGCCCACAGACGCGCGACGGGGTTCATTCGCGCTGCGTCGCCGAGACCGGCAGCGGGTCCAGCAGCTGAATGAAAATCTCCCCTTCGCGCACCATGCCCATTTCGCTGCGCGCCAGTTCTTCGATCGCATCGAGGCCCTGTTTGAGGTCGATGACTTCAGCGGCCAGGCCGTTGTTGCGAGTCTCTAACTGCGCGTTCTCCGCGCGCTGTGCCGCGATTTGTTCCTGTATGCGCCACACGTCTTGCGCCCCGCCACGCCCGTACCAGAGCGTCAACTGCAGCCCTAGCAGGGTGCCGGCCAACGTCAGCAGGAGCAGGCGCATGGCGCGGTGTCCTTAGGGGAGGTTGTAGAACGCCGCGCGGCCGGCATAGGTCGCGCGCGCACCGAGTTCGCGCTCGATCACCAACAGGCGGTTGTACTTGGCAATGCGGTCCGAACGCGACAGCGAGCCGGTCTTGATCTGACCGGTGCTTTTGCCCACGGCGATGTCGGCGATAGTGGTGTCTTCGCTCTCGCCCGAGCGATGCGACACCACCGCCGTGTAGTTAGCGGCCCGCGCCATGTCGATGGCAGCAAAGGTTTCGGTGAGCGTGCCAATCTGATTGACCTTGATGAGGATCGAATTGGCGACCCCGCACGCGATGCCCTGCGCGAGGGTCGCAGCGTTAGTCACGAACAGGTCATCGCCCACGAGTTGCACCCGGTCACCCACCGCGCGGGTCAACAAGCCCCAGCCTTCCCAGTCGTTTTGGTCCATGCCGTCCTCGATCGACAGAATCGGATAGTCGCGCGACCAGCTCGCGAGCAATTCGCTCATCTGTGCGCTGCTGAGGCGGCGGCCCTCGGAAGCCAAATGGTAGCGGCCCTGGGAGTAAAACTCGGAACTGGCCACGTCTAGCCCCAGCATGATGTCGGTGCCCAGCTTAAAGCCGGCCTTTTCAACCGCCACGGCGATGACGTCGAGCGCCGCCTGATTGGAGGGGAGGTCGGGCGCAAAGCCCCCTTCATCGCCGACCGTCGTCCCCGCGCCGCGAGCGGCGAGCACCGCCTTGAGGGCGTGAAAAATTTCCGCGCCGTAGCGCAGCGCTTCAGCAAAGGAGGGCGCGCCCACCGGGATGATCATGAATTCCTGAAAATCGACGTTGTTACTGGCGTGCGCGCCACCGTTGATGATGTTCATCATCGGGACCGGCATCTGGAAACTATCGCGCTCGCCCCGCGCCAGCAGCGCGTAGAGCGGCAGCCCCTGTTCATTGGCGGCGGCGTGGGCGGCGGCCATCGAGACCCCCAGCAGCGCATTAGCGCCCAGGCGACCCTTGTTGGGCGTGCCGTCCAAGGCCAGCAACGCGTGGTCGAGGAGCGCCTGCTCACCCACCTCCAGCCCGCACACGGTGGCGGCAATTTCACCGTTCACGTTCGCCACGGCTTGCAGCACGCCCTTGCCCAGATAGCGCGTGCGGTCGCCGTCGCGCAGCTCCAGCGCCTCGCGCTCGCCGGTGGAGGCACCGGAGGGCACCACCGCGACGCCGCGCGCACCGCGGGCCGTGACCACTTGCGCCCGCACCGTGGGATTACCACGGGAGTCCATCACTTCCATGGCGGTGACTTGGACTATCTCAGACATGGCAGTTCCTCGAGTTTCTGCTGGCCCGCGACAGGCCCGCACGGTGGTTGCGTGAGCCGACGGCTCAAGCCGTCATCGCCCCGCCGCGTTTGACGGTGGCGTCAATCGCGCACAGCGTTTCCAATAATTCGCGCAGCCGCGCGAGCGGCCAGGCGTTGGGTCCATCGGATAAGGCTTGCGCGGGGTTGGGATGAGTTTCCATAAAAATACCGGCCACCCCCACCGCCGCCGCGCGGGCCAGGGCGGGTACAAATTCGCGCTGACCGCCGGAACGACCACCCTCACCCCCCGGCATCTGCACGGAATGGGTGGCGTCGAACACCACCGGTGCGCCGGTTTCGCGCATCACCACGAGGGCACGCATATCGGATACCAGATAGTTATAGCCAAAGCTCGCGCCGCGCTCGCACACCATGATGGCGTCGTTACCGACCGCGCGGGCTTTAGCCACCACGTGCTGCATATCCCAAGGTGCCAGAAATTGCCCTTTTTGATGTTCACCGGCCGGCCCTGGCTGGCCACGGCCTGAATGAAATTGGTTTGGCGGCACAGAAAAGCCGGCGTTTGCAGCACGTCCACCACCGCCGCGACTTCAGCCAGCGGCGTATCCTCGTGCACATCTGTGAGCACCGGGACGCCAAACTCGCGTCGCACCTGCTCCAGAATGGCGAGGCCCTTAGCGATGCCCGGTCCGCGGAAGCTCGCCCCGGAAGTGCGATTGGCCTTGTCGAAAGAGGCCTTGAAAATAAACGGGATGCCCACTGTCTGGGTGATTTCGCGCAAGCTGCCCGCAACTTCCATCACCAGTTCCCCGGACTCGATGACGCAGGGCCCGGCAAGCAGGAAAAACGGCCGCTCGCCGCCGACTTCAAAATTAGCCAGCTGCATCGTGGTCTACCGCTGGCTGGCGTTGCCGGTAATCGATCGCGGCGCGCACGAAGGCGGTGAACAGCGGGTGTCCATCGCGCGGAGTCGAGGTAAATTCGGGATGAAACTGGCAGCCGACGAACCACGGATGGCTGGGGATTTCGGTGATCTCAACGAGATTGCCGTCCATCGAACGGCCCGCAATGCGCAGCCCCGCGGCCTCGAGTTCCATTTGATAGGTGTTGTTGAATTCATAGCGATGCCGATGGCGTTCGGTGATGGAGTCCGAACCGTAGGCGCGGGCGACGAAGCTGTCGGCCGCCAGCCGACACTGTTGCCCGCCCAAGCGCATCGTGCCGCCCTTCTCGCTGGCCTCGTCGCGTCGCTGCAGGGCGCCGTCGGCGGCTTTCCATTCGGTGATGAGCGCAATCACCGGATTAGGGGTGTGGGGGTTAAATTCGGTCGAATGGGCATCGCTCAGGCCGGCGCAATGGCGGGCAAATTCGATCACCGCCACCTGCATCCCCAGACAAATACCCAGATAGGGCACGCGCTGCTCACGGGCGTAGCGCGCAGCCATGATTTTGCCCTCGATGCCACGCGCGCCAAAGCCACCAGGGACCAGAATAGCGTCTATGCCCGCCAACGCCGCCGTGCCTTCGCGTTCGATGATTTCGGAATCGACGTACTGAATATTAACCCGCGTGCGGGTGTGGATGCCGGCGTGGATGAGGGCTTCGGACAGCGACTTATAGGATTCGGTGAGATAGACGTATTTCCCCACCATCGCGACGTTCACTGCTCCCTGCGGCGCGCTTAATGCCTCCACCACCGCAGCCCATTCTCTGAGGTCGGCCGGCGGCGCATCGATGCCCAATTTTTCGACCACGATGTCATCGAGGTCCTGCTCATGGAGCATGCCCGGGATGCGGTAGATGGAATCAGCATCCATGGCCGAAATAACCGCGCGTTCTTCCACGTTAGTGAACAAAGCGATTTTGCGGCGTTCAGTCGGCGGCACTGGGCGGTCGCTGCGACAGATGAGGATGTCCGGTTGAATGCCGATGGAGCGCAGTTCTTTAACCGAATGCTGGGTCGGCTTGGTTTTGATTTCGCCCGCCGAGGCGATGTACGGAACCAGCGTGAGATGGATGAACAGCGTTTTGCGGGCGCCGAGTTCCACCCGCATTTGGCGGATCGCTTCGAGGAACGGCAGGGACTCGATGTCGCCGACCGTCCCGCCGATTTCGACCATCGCGATTTCTGCGTTACCCGCACCCTGCTGGATGAAATGCTTGATCTCATCGGTGATGTGCGGAATGACCTGCACCGTGGCGCCCAAATATTCGCCCCGCCGCTCTTTGCGGATGACCTGCTCGTAGATGCGACCGGTGGTGCAGTTACTGGTGGCGCGGGTTCTGCCCCGCACAAAGCGTTCGTAGTGCCCCAAATCGAGATCGGTTTCGGCCCCGTCCTCCGTGACAAAAACCTCGCCGTGCTGAAACGGGCTCATGGTGCCGGGGTCGACGTTGATGTAGGGATCGAGTTTGATCAGTGTGACGTCGAGTCCGCGGGCCTCGAGAATAGCGCCGAGCGATGCGGCGGCGATGCCCTTACCCAACGACGAGACGACACCCCCGGTGATGAAGATGTAGCGTGTCATGCGCAGTTTTTAGTGACCCGAACTCGGATGTTTTTCAGTTGCAATGAGGCAATTGGGACGGCCGCGTGCCGTGCTGAGAAGTGGCCGCACGCTATCAGATGCAGGGTCTTTTCTCAATCGCCGAAGCCCCGAGCGCAGCCACCCGCAGCGCCGGCGACGGGCCGCGGCTGCCGCCCGTAGCGCGCGCGCGCCCAGTTCCCAGCGCGCCCAGTGCTAGAATGCGGCACCATCGCCCGTCGGTCGCGGTGGGTGTCGCCGAGCAAGAGCCGCGCGAGGAAACCTCATGTCTGATATCGAAATTGCACAGCAGGCCCACAAACGCCCCATCCTGGCGCTGGCCGCGGCCACCTATGGCATCGGCGCCGAACACCTCGAGCCCTATGGCCACTACAAGGCCAAACTCTCCTTAGAGTACATCGAGGAATTGCAGGCGCGACCCGACGGGCACTTGGTGCTGGTGACCGCGATCAGCCCCACGCCGGCGGGTGAGGGCAAGACCACCACCACCGTGGGACTGGGCGATGCGCTCAATCGGGCCGGCCAGCGGGCGATTATTTGTCTGCGTGAACCCTCGCTCGGGCCGTGCTTCGGCATGAAAGGCGGCGCCGCGGGCGGAGGGTATGCGCAGGTCGTGCCGATGGAAGATATCAACCTGCACTTTACGGGTGACTTCCACGCGATCGGTGCGGCCCATAACCTGCTGGCGGCGCTGCTGGACAACCATATCCACCACGGCAACGCGCGCAACCTCGATCCGCGTTTAATCAGCTGGAAGCGGGTGGTCGACATGAACGACCGCGCCCTGCGCCGCATCGTGGTCGGCTTGGGCGGCACGGCCAATGGCTATGCGCGCGAGGATGGCTTCGATATCACGGTCGCCTCCGAGGTCATGGCGATCTTGTGTCTGGCCACCTCGCTGACGGACCTGCGAGACCGGCTGGGGGAAATCGTGGTGGGCTACACCACGGGTAGCCAGCAACCCGTGCGCGCGCGTGACCTCAACGCCCAAGGCGCCATGACCGCCCTGCTCAAAGACGCCCTCAAACCCAATGTCGTGCAGACCCTGGAAAACAATCTGGCCTTCGTCCACGGCGGTCCGTTTGCCAATATCGCGCATGGCTGTAACAGCGTTTCGGCCACCCGAGCGGCGCTTAAATTAGCCGATTACGTGGTGACGGAAGCCGGCTTCGGGGCAGATTTGGGCGCCGAGAAGTTTATCGACATCAAATGTCGGAAGGCTGGGCTGCGGCCGCGTGCGGCCGTACTCGTGGCGACCGCACGGGCGCTGAAATATCACGGCGGGGTTGCGCGCGCGGCGCTCAGCCAGGAAGACCTGCCGGCGCTGCGCCGCGGCCTAGTCAATTTGGACCGCCACTACCGCAACATCACGGTGCATTACGGCCTGCCGTGCGTGGTGTGTATCAACCATTTCACGGCCGATACGCCGGCGGAGTTGGCGCTCATCCAAGCGCACGTCACGGCCCTAGGCGGCGTGGTCTGCGTGGGACGGCATTGGGCCGAGGGCGGCGCGGGGGCGGCGGCGCTCGCGCAGGCGGTGGTCGAGGCCATCGCGGGCAATGCCGGCGAGCATCGCTATGTGTACCCCGATGAACTCCCCCTGTGGGACAAAATCGCCGCCGTCGCCACGAAAATTTATGGCGCGGCGGGCATCGCCGCAGAGCCCAAAATTCGGGCGCAACTTGCCGCACTCAACGCTACGCATGGCCATCTGCCGGTGTGTATCGCGAAAACGCAAATGTCTTTCTCCACCGATCCCGGCGCGCTTGGAGCGCCCAGCGGTCACACCCTGACCATCCGCGAAGTCCGGCTGGCGGCCGGGGCGGGCTTTGTGGTGGCGGTGGCCGGCGACATGCTGACCATGCCCGGACTGCCGAAAATACCGGCCGCAGAGCACATCGACGTCGACGCGCGGGGCAATATCAGCGGCTTGTTCTAAACCGGCCGCCGGCCCGCGCGGGCCGGTCAAGCACAATCCCTAACCCTGACGACACTCGCCACAAGGAAGTTTGATGGAGTCTCAAGATGCGCCCGGCCGGCGGCCGTGGCTGGCCACGCTGCTCTGGGGGGTGATCGCCCTCGCCGGTGCCGCCGCCGTGGGTGGCATCGCGCTCCACCGTGGCGAGACCATCAACAGCCTGTGGTTGGTGGCGGCGGCGGCGTGTGTGTACACCATCGCC
This sequence comes from Gammaproteobacteria bacterium, assembly GCA_009692365.1. Taxonomy (GTDB): domain Bacteria; phylum Pseudomonadota; class Gammaproteobacteria. The sequence continues at coordinate 56,136 of SHZJ01000005.1, read as the reverse complement.
TACCGCTTCTATAGCCTCTTTCTCGCCACCCGCGTCCTGCTGCTAGACCCGACCCGGGCCACGCCCGCCGAACGCCTCAGCGACGGCCGCGACTTCGTGCCCACCCATCGTTGGATCGTTTTCGGCCACCATTTTGCCGCCATCGCCGGGCCAGGCCCCCTGATTGGTCCAACGCTCGCGGCGCAATTCGGCTACCTCCCGGGCACCTTGTGGATTTTGATCGGCGGGGTGCTGGGCGGCTGCGTCCAAGATTTTGTGATTCTGTTTTACTCCATCCGGCGCAACGGCCGCTCGCTCGGTCAGATGGCACGCGAGGAACTCGGGCGCGTGGGTGGTGCCGCGGCCACGCTCGGCGTGATGACCATCATGATCATCCTCATCGCGGTGTTGGGCTTGGTGGTGGTCAACGCCATGAAACACAGCCCATGGGCCACCTCGACGGTCGCCACCACCATCCCCATTGCGGTCTTGGTGGGTATTTATCTGCGCTTTCTGCGCCCCGGTCGCGTGCTGGAAGGCTCGATATTGGGGGTCGGTCTGTTATTGGCCGCCGTCGTGGGCGGCGGCTTTATCGACCATCACCCGGGCCTGCGTGGTTGGTTCGATTACCCCGCTTCGCCCCTAGCGTTAATGGTGATGGCCTATGGCTTCTGCGCCGCCGTACTGCCGGTGTGGCTGTTGCTTGCCCCCCGCGACTATCTCTCGACCTTCATGAAGCTAGGCACCATCGGGGCCTTGGCCTGCGCCATCATCATCCTGCGACCGCAGATGCATATGCCGGCACTGACCTCCTTCGTCGATGGCAGTGGGCCACTGTTTGCCGGGCCGCTGTTCCCGTTTGTCTTTATCACGATCGCTTGCGGCGCCATTTCCGGCTTTCATTCGTTAGTGGCATCGGGCACGACGCCCAAGCTCATCGCCAGCGAAGGCGACGCCCGGATGATCGGCTATGGCGGCATGTTGATGGAAAGCTTTGTGGCGGTCATGGCCATGATCGCCGCCTGCGTTTTGGAGCCAGGCGTCTACTTCGCCATCAACAGCCCGCCCGGGATCGTCGGCGCCGACGCCGCGAGCGCCGTGGCGACCATCAGCGCCTGGGGCTTCCCGGTCACCGTGGAGCAAATGCAAAACCTGGCGCACGAGATGGGCGAAGTCACGCTATTTGCGCGCACCGGCGGCGCGCCCTCGCTGGCGGTGGGGATGGCGAATATTTTTTCCTCGCTGTCCGGCGGCTCGCTGCTCGCGCTGTGGTACCACTTCGCGATCATGTTCGAGGCCTTGTTCATCCTCACCACGCTGGATGCCGGCACGCGCGTCGCACGCTTTATGCTGCAAGACCTGCTGGGGACCCTGTACGCCCCGCTGGGGCGCACCAGCTGGTATCCCGGCGTACTGTTGAGCAGCGCGTTGGTGGTCGCGGCCTGGGGTTATTTTCTCTATCAGGGCACCCGCGACCCCTTGGGCGGCATCAACAGCCTGTGGCCGCTGTTTGGCATCGCCAATCAGATGCTGGCCGCGATCGCGCTGTGCGTTGCGACCAGCATCTTGGTCAAGCAGGCCAGCCGTCGGCGCTATGCGCTGGTCACCGCGATACCCTTGGTTTGGCTGGTGGCGGTAACCTCCAGCGCAGCGGCCTACAAGTTGCTAAGCGCCAACCCCCGGCTGGGCTTTCTGGCGCACGCGCAGGATCTGCAAACCAAGCTCACCGGCGGCACCAGCACCCCAGAGTTCGCGCTGCAAGCGCCGCGCCTGATTTTTAACGACCACCTCAACGCCGCGATGACGCTGCTTTTCCTCGTGATCGCTTGGGTCGTGGTGTTTGCCACCATCCGCACGGTCGCGCGCGCGCTGCCCGGCGCGCCGACCTCGTCGCGCGCAGAAGCGCCCTACGTCGCAACCGCGCTGGTGCAGCCATGACACGGTCGTGGCTGCGTGCCCTCGCCGCGCTCTGGCGGCAGCTCAACGGCGACACGGCCTACGCCGACTATTGCCGCCACCTGGCGACCCAGCACGCCCAGCACGCGCCGCTCGATCGCGGGGCGTTTTATCAAGCTGAACTGGTGCGCCGGTGGAACGGGGTGCGGCGCTGCTGTTAGCGCCCGCGGGCCACCAGCGGTCCGACTAGAACATGTCCAGGTAGAGGTCCTCGCACGCCACGCCGTCGCGCAGGGCAAAAGAGAGCAGCCGCACGTGCGTGGGTTGCGCGGTCTGGTCGGTGTCGGTGATGCTTAAAAAATGCGTGGCGTACCACACCGCGTTCATCTCCGCGGCGACCGCCGCCTGCTCGCCGTAATAAGCGGCATTTGGTGCGATCACGCGGTGTTGCACCCCGATGCGACGCGCGGCTTTATCGATCGCGACCACATTGCGCGCATCGCCCACGCTGACAACTTCCACCGAGCGCGCCTCCCACACAGGCCGATTGCTCTCGAAATAGCGGACCAGCAAGTCCTGCCACGCGGCGTTCAGCAGCTGGCCAGCGGGGTCAAAAATCAACACCCGCACCGGATGCTCTGGCGAAATGAGCCGCTGCCAAACCCCAGGCAGCACGCAGTTGCGCGAACAGCCGCTGAACAACGTGGCCATTTCTAAATCCTGCAGCGCGCCTTTTTCGCAACCAAAGCGGGCAATGTGATAGCGCTTTTCGCGGTGTTCAGCCGCGTATTGCCGAAACCCCTGCACGTGCTTGGCGATCGCCTGCGTGCTCAATAGCGCGCCGTTGATGCCACGATAGGCAATGGCGTAAGCGTTGCCCGTAGGCCCCCGCCCTACCCCCGCCGCCGCTTGGTGAAAGCGCGCGGCAACGGCGGCGTTGCCGCTGTCGTGGTGGCCAGCCAAATTGCTGCCGAAAACGAAAACGGGTTCGGTGAGCCCGCTAGCCGACCCGTCGGTGTCGAATTTCTGAGACATGTTGTCGCTGCTCTGCGCGTCTGCGACGCGTTAGGGTGGGACGGGCGAAGGCGCCGGCGGTGCCCCCGAGTGGGTTTGTGAATAACGCAGGGGCCGCGAAATATCCAGATAAACGGTGACGGCCGCCTGCGTCTTGCGATTAACGACCTCATAGACGTTGCAGGGCAGTTCGCCCTGACACATCGCACCGTGCTGGGAATCGATCCGAAACCCGTTCATGACCAGAAAAAAATGCTCCTCGTCGATCGACACGACCGGACAGGGGCGGTTTTCCGAGCGACCCTCATCGCGGCGGCAAATCGAATCGAACAAACCAACCACCACCGCATCGTGCAACTGCGAGCGCGCCGTATCGCCCGTTTTCGCATAGGCCCGCACGGCACCCAAATGCGCGAAGGGGTTCAGGTAGTCCTGCGCCAACCATTTTTCAAGCAGCGGGATAGCCTCACTGAAGTGCTCAGCAGCAAGCGCCTTTTCCACCGCTCGCCGCTGCACCAACGAGCTGACATGATTGGGCGCGTAGGCCGGCGAGTCGGCGTACGCCAGCCGCAGCGCCCGAAAATCTAGGCTAGTGTCGCCACCCTGCAGACGCGCTTTTAGGCTGGCGTAATCGGCCTCCGCCGCCGCCACGCAGTGGCTCGCGAGCACGGCAAGCGCCCACCCTGCAGCGCGCAGGCGGCGCAGGCTACGCACTTAGGGTGCGGCTTCCAGTTGGATGGTGCCGGCGACCACGATGGCCAGGTTCTGCGTGCCGGCTGACAGCTGCACAGGCGCATCTTTGGCCATCCCACGCGCCATCATGGGGTGGAACATCTCTGGCATGGCGGGCGCATCCAGACCCCCCACTTTCAGCTTCACCAAGCGATATCCCGGGCGCCCCAGCGCGCTCGCAATTTGTTGCGCACGCCGACCAAAGCGCGCCAGCGCCTCGCTGGTCAGCGACTCCTCGGCGGCCAGACGGGCCACTCGCGACACCGCGTAATCCACCGACTCTATCGCCAACCGGGTCTGTAGCCGTGCAATCAACTCGCCCACCGCCTTGGCGTCGCTGCCTTCCAAACGCAGGCTCTGCCGCGCACGCCAGCCGCTAATGACTTGGGAATCCGCCGCGTAGACCGGGAAAGTGGTGTATTGCAGGGTTTGTACTTTGATCTCTGCGGCACTTTTAGCCTCGCCGAGCGCCCACGCCATGGTCTCGTTGATGGCCTGCGCCAGTGCTGCCTGCTGTTGTCCTTCGCGTTCAATGAACAACACCGCCACCAGTAAATCATTGGCCACCTGCGCCTCGGCGCTGGCGGCGAGTTCAATTTGGTCGGTCACCGCCACGACGGCGTGCGCGCTGGCCGGGCCGGCAAACGTTAGCGCCACCAGTGCCGAGCAGCCCCAATTTCTCCAGCTTTGCTTCATCCCGAACTCTCCCTCAGGCTTGATTAAGGCGGGCGGCCGTCTGCCGCAGGGTAGACCATGCCTGGGCGACATGCTCGTCCGAGGTAGCGGCCTGCCCGACGCAGAGGCGCAGCACATGCTGCCCAGCCAGTGCTGTATGCGAAATGAACAAGCGCCCTTCGGCGTTGACGCACGCCTGTAAACGCCGATTAAAGTCATCGCTGGCGCGATACCGGAAGCACACGAGGTTTAAGCTGACCGGGGCCACGAGTTGGAAATCCGGATCCGCCGCCACCCACCCGGCAAAGCGCGCCGCCAGCAGCAGATGGTGCCGCAGTAGGGCGCGTAGCCCCGCCAAGCCAAAACCGCGCAGCACAAACCATAGCTTCAAGGCGCGAAACCGCCGCCCCAGGGGTATTTGCCAATCGCGGTAGTCAAAGCTCCCCCCGGAGGCGCTGGCATCGTTGTTCAAGTACGCCGGCGTGACGCTGAGTGCGGCGACCAAATCTTGCCGGCAGGCGACGTAGAAACAACAGCAATCAAAGTTAGTCAGCAACCATTTGTGGGGATTAAAGCAGTAGCTATCGGCCAGTTCCAGCCCGGCAAAGCGACCGCGCTCCTCGGGCAGCAGTGCCGCGCTGCCGGCCATGGCGGCGTCTACGTGCAGCCACACCCCCGCCCGCTGGCACAGTCTGCCAAGCTCGCCTAGGGGGTCGCAGGCCAGCGAGGAAGTAGTGCCCACGGTGGCGCCGACAAAAAACGGCCGCAGCCCGGCCGCGCGGTCGGCGGCCATGGCCGCGGCGAGCGCCGCGGGCCGCAGCGCGAAATTTTCATCCACCTCGATTTTGCGCAAATTGGCGCGGCCAATACCCGCCAGCATCACCGCTTTATCCAGCGAAGAATGGGCTTGGGAGGAGGTATAAGCGACCAGCCCGCCGGCGTACCCCAGCTCATTACTACTGCCGCCCGTAGCCCGTTCGCGCGCGGCAATTAGCGCACACAGGGTGGCGCTGGAAGCAGAATCCTGGAGCACCCCGCCGCCGGCCCCAGCAGCACGAAAAACCGCCGGCAGCGCACAGGCCTCAGCCAGCCAGTCGAGCATGCGGGTTTCGAGTTCCGTGCAGGCGGGGCTGGTCTGCCACAGCATGCCCTGCACCCCAAGCGCTGCGCTGAGCAAATCGGCCAGCATCGACGGGCCCGAGGCGTTGGCGGGAAAATAGGCAAAAAAATTCGGCGACTGCCAATGGGTAAGCCCCGGCAGAATCAGCTGGTCGAGGTCGGCTAGGACTTCGTCAAAAGGGTCGGGGAGTTCAGGCGCGGTGGCGGGCAGCGCGTTGAAAATCTCGCCCGGTCGGCTGCGTGACAGCACGGGGAGATGGGGCAGCTGCTCGTAATAAGCCACTATCCAGTCGGTCAGCGCGGCTAACTGGGGCCGAAAGCTGCTGGGGTCGAAAGCCCGAGGTGGCGGTTGCATGGCTGGCGCGGGACAACCGCCGGCCCTAGGGCGCCGGCGGCCAGCCGCTACGGGCTCAGAGATTGGCCAGCACGTGCTCGGCCGCGCTCACTTTGAACTCCATCGGCGCTTCGATGAACACATTGCTCACCACGCCATCAGTCACCACCAACGCAAAGCGCTGGCCGCGGGTGCCCATGCCAAAGCCGCTGGCGTCGAGTTCTAGGCCTAACGCCTTGGTGTAGGCGCAATTGCCATCGGCCAGCATTTTGATGCTGCCCTCGACGCCGGCGTGTTTGCCCCACGCGCCCATCACGAACACATCGTTGACGGACACACACGCGATGGTGTCGACGCCTTTGGCCTTGATGGCTGCGGCGTGCTCGATGAAGCCCGGCAGGTGTTTGGCGGAGCAGGTGGGCGTGAAAGCGCCCGGCACCGAAAACAACACGACTTTCTTGCCGCCGAAGAGTTCGTCCGAGGTCAGCTGGGCCGGTCCGTTGTCGCTCATCATGCCGAACGCGCCCGTGGGCATCTTGTCACCGATTTTAATTGTCATGTAAAACTCCTGCTTGCGGGATTAAATCAAGCCCCATTGTGCCACCGCAGCCTTGGCTGGTGATAGCGCCTCACTCGGTTGAACCGCGCCGCGGCGGCAGCGCAGCCTGTCTAGGCTCGTGCGGCATGAGTGACCCGCAAATAAGCTTGCGCCGCCGCCACCCCGCGGCCTAGTTCCATTGGGATGCCCGCATCGCACAGCGCCATCTCGGTGCCGGCGAGCGCGGCGAGCAGCATGAGCTCGTTCAAATCACCCAGATGCCCGATGCGAAACACTTTCCCAGCAACCTCCGCCAGGCCCATGCCCAGCGACAGGTTGTAGCGCTCATAGGCGATATTGACCACACGGTTGCTATCACAACCGGCGGGCACATTGACCGCGCTCACGGTGTCCGAATACAGCGCCGGGGCTTTCGCGCACAGCGTTAGACCCCACGCGGCGACCGCCCGCCGGGTGGCTTCGGCGTAGCGGTGGTGGCGCGCGTAGACATTGGCCAAACCTTCCTCCAACAGCATGTTCACCGACTCCCGCAGACCGTGGATCAGGGTCATGGCTGGGGTATACGGGAACCAGCCGCCGGCGTTCATCCGCAGCATGTCGTCGAAATCGAAATAGCAGCGTTTCAACTGCGCCGTGTGGCGCGCGGCGAGTGCTTTCTGGCTGGCACACACGATGCTCAAGCCCGTCGGCAGCATGAAACCTTTTTGCGAACCGGCGACGGCGATATCCACGCCCCACTCGTCCATCTGAAAATCGATGCAGCCAATGGCGCTCACGCCGTCCACGTACAGCAGCGCGGGGTGGCCGAGTTCGTCGAGCAGGCCGCGCACGGCGGCGATATCGCTTTTTACGCCGGTGGCGGTTTCGTTGTACGTGACCAGCACGGCTTTGACCGCATGGGCTCTATCGGCCGCCAGAATCTCGCGATAGCGTTCGAGCGGCACCCCGTAGCCCCATTCTACGAGTTCGATCTGGGTTTCCAAACCCAGGCGTTTACACAGTTCGCCCCACAGATGACTGAACTGCCCAAAGCGCGCTTGCAGCACCCGGTCCCCGGGGGACAAGGTGTTGGTCATGGCGGCTTCCCAACCGCCGGTGCCGGAGGCAGAAAATATCAACACTTGGCCCTCGGTCGTGCCGAAGACGGTTTTAAGATCCGCAAAAAGCGGCAGCACGGTGGCGGGATAATCGGCGCGGCGATGGTCTTCCAGCGGCACATCCATGGCGCGTCGGATGCGCTCGGGCATATTGGTAGGGCCGGGGATAAAGAGAAAATTTCTGCCTGCCACGAAGGACCTCCGATGAATACGCGGTACCGGAAAGCGGTCTTGCGCCAGCGGCACAAGGATTCCGATCTGAACTGAGGCGTGACGGCAAGGCCGGCGGGCCCGCACCACGACCGACTGCGGCGCGGCACTCTACGCCGCACGGCCTAGGGCGTCTACGCTGCGCGCAGGAATGCTGTTCTCAGGCCGCCAGCGCGCGGTCGAGGTCTCGCAGCAGGTCCTCGACACCTTCCAACCCCACCGACAACCGAATCAGTTCATCGGTAATCCCCATCTGCGCGCGCTGTGCCGGGAGGAGCCGGCCATGGGTCGTCGTCGCCGGGTGGGTCACGATGCTGCGGGTGTCGCCCAGATTGGCGGTGATGGAAAACAACTTGAGGCGGTCGATGACCCCCCACGCCGCGCTTTGCCCGCCGGCAACCTCGAAGGACACAATGCCGCCGAACGCGCTTTGTTGCGCGGCCGCCAGGGCGTGCTGAGGGTGGTCCGCCAGCCCGGGATAAAACACGCGACCCGCCTTGGGGTGGGCGGCCAGAAACTCCGCAATGCGCGCGGCACTGCGGCTGTGGGCCTCCATCCGCAGCGAGAGCGTTTCCAGCCCTTTGAGAAACACCCAGGCGTTGAAGGGACTCAGGCTGGGGCCCGCGGTGCGCAGGAACGGGAAAAATTTTTGCTGGACCAGCGCCGCCGGTGCCACGATCGCGCCTCCTACGCAGCGGCCCTGTCCGTCCAGATATTTGGTCGCCGAATGGGTGACGATATCGGCGCCCAGCAAGAGGGGCCGCTGGAGAGCGGGCGTGCAGAAGCAATTGTCCACCACGCACAGCGCCCCGGCGGCGTGCGCCAGCGCCGCCAGCGCGGCGATATCCGACACCTCGGCCAAGGGATTAGAGGGGGTCTCAACAAACAGCATTTTGGTGCTCGGACGGATTGCGTTCGCCCAGACCGCGTTGTCGGTGGGCCCGACAAAAGTAGTTTCTATGCCGAATTTCGCCAGCATGGTGAACAAACTCACGGTCGTGCCAAAAACGCTGTGCGAACAAATGACGTGGTCACCACTGGCCAACAACGCCAGCACGGTGGTGAGGATGGCGCTCATACCCGAGGAAGTCGCCACGCACGCCTCGCCGCCCTCCAGCGCCGCGAGCCGTTGCTCGAACGCGCGCACGGTGGGGTTGGTGAAACGCGAGTAGACGTTGCCCGGTTCCGTGCCCGCGAAGCGGGCCGCCGCCTGGGCGGCGTTATCGAAACAGAAACTGGAGGTCAAATAAATAGGCGGGCTGTTCTCGTACTCATCGCCCGGCGCAACGCCCGCCTGACAGGCTAAAGTCGCGAGCGAAAGTTCGCCCAAAAAATGTTCTTTCATGCGTAAAAACTCGAAAATTGCGCTGCGCGCGGGCGGGTTCTAGCGTCAACCAGCTTCGGCGGTAACACCGGCGGAGGTATACATGTCCTGCAGCGAGTTGCTGGCCTGCGCCCGCTGGGCCTTGGCCTCATCGGAGCGCTGCGCCTCGACTTGGTTGAGATAAAGACGGCTCACATCGCCCGTCACGTACTGCCCATTGAAACAAGAGAGGTCGAAATGCTCGATGGCCGGATTGCCCTTGCGCGCCGCCTCGACCAGGTCTTCAACGTCCTGATAGATCAAGCGATCGGCGCCCAGCAGCGCGCAGATTTCAGCGGCGGTGCGCCCGTGGGCGATGAGTTCTTCCCCGGTAGGCATATCGATGCCATAGACGTTGGGGTAGATCACCGGTGGGGCAGCCGAGGCGAAATAGACCCGTCGCGCGCCGGCCTCACGCGCCATTTGGATAATTTGCATGGAGGTGGTGCCGCGCACGATGGAATCGTCCACCAACAAGACGTTCTTGCCCTCAAATTCCAAATCTATCGCGTTAAGCTTCTGGCGCACCGAACGCTGGCGCATGGCCTGGCCGGGCATGATGAACGTGCGGGGGATATACCGGTTCTTGATAAACCCCTCGCGGTAATGCAGGCCCAAACCGTGCGCTAGTTCCATGGCGGCGGTGCGCGCGGTGTCCGGCACGGGGATTACCGCATCGATGTCGTGGTCTGGCCACTCCCGGGCAATTTTGCGCCCCAGGGCCTCGCCCATGCGCATGCGCGCCTTATGCACCGACACCCCATCGATGATGGAATCGGGGCGGGCCAAATAGACTAGCTCGAAAATGCACGGCGAGAGTTGCGGATGCTCCGCGCAGTGGCGGGTGTGGACTTCGCCTTCCTCGCTGATGAACACCACCTCGCCCGGCGCGATGTCGCGTTCGAGTTCAAAACCCAGCACATCAATGGCCACCGACTCCGAGGAAATGATGTATTCACGGCCTTTGGGCGTTGCCCGCGAGCCAAACACGATGGGCCGGATACCGTAGGGATCGCGAAACCCAATCAGGCCCACGCCCGCGATCATGGCCACCACTGCATAGCCGCCAGCGCAACGTTTGTTGAGGCGCGAGACTGCGTGAAAAACATCTTCCGGCCCAATCTTGACCTTGGCCAGCGTTTGCAATTCATGGGCGAGCACGTTGAGCAGGACTTCGGAATCCGAATCGGTGTTGATGTGCCGCAGACCTTCGCTAAATAGCTCGCGCTTGAGCACGTCGGAATTGGTGAGATTGCCGTTGTGGGCGAGCACGATGCCGTAAGGAGAATTGACGTAAAAAGGCTGCGCCTCGGCGGTGGAACTCGCCCCGGCGGTGGGATAGCGCACATGTCCCACCCCCATCCGGCCCTTGAGATGGAGCATGTGGCGGGTCTGGAAGACATCGCGCACCAAGCCCTCGGACTTGCGCATATACAGCCGGCCATCCTCGCAGGTGACGATCCCCGCCGCGTCTTGCCCACGATGCTGGAGCACGGTCAGACCATCGTAAATAGCTTGATTCACCGCGCTCTTGGCGACGATGCCAACGATTCCACACATGGCGATCCTACCTCGTTAGCGCCGCAGCGCCAGATTGCCCATCGTACCCGAAGTATCCGCGGAATTCTGGCGGCAACCACGCCAACAGCCAGTGGGCGACCATGCTCAGGCGGGGTAAAAAGAGGGAGGACTGCCACCAGTCCTCGAGGGGCGCCGGCGTCAACCCAGCCAGCAAGACCAGCACCCCGACGATGGCCAGGCCACGCAGAAAACCGAAGACCATGCCGAGCAGTTTGTCGGTGTCGCCCAGCCCGCTGTTGGCGAGCAGTTTGGCGATGAGCGTATTCAGCACCCCAAAGGCGATGAGCGTGCCGATTAAAAGCACCACGAAGGCGACCGCCACCCGTCCCGAGGGTTGCGTGATGAGTCCAATCAACCAGTGGGCGGCGTGCCCCGCGTACGCAAAGGCGACCCAAAACGCCACCACCCAAGCCAGCAGCGACAGGATCTCTTTGACCAGCCCGCGCAACAGGCTCAACACCGACGACAGGCCGACCACTACCGCAATGGCGATGTCCGCGCCGTTCATGTTGCGCGCACCCAGCACGCCGAAAGCCGCCTCATTCGCGCACCAGAATGCCACGCAACGCCGCCGTGCGGGCCAGGCGATCGCGCAGTTCCACCGCCGCCGCGTGGTCATCGAGTGGCCCTGCACGCACCCGGAAGGTCATCCCATAGGGCTCTTTTACCGCCACGATGTGGCCTGCCGTGTCCGTTAGGCGCAGCCGTTGCAGCAGTAATTCGGCGTTCTCCCGGCTGGTAAAACTGCCCAACTGCACCGCCCACCGGCCAGGTGTTTCGAGTGCCGCGGCCGCCTTGACTTTGGCCGGCGGGGGCGCGCTCAGGGGCGACGCACTCGCGGGCAGCGCAGATGGGTCGGCGGGCGGCACCAGAGACGGCGGTGGGGAGCTGTTCTCCAACGCTGTCACAGCGAGCGCCGGGGGCGCGGCGTCCATACCCGCATCGATTTCCGCGATAGTCTCCACGGGCACCGGCGCGATGCTCTCCCCGAACTGGTCGGCGGGCATGGGCGCCATATCGCGCTGCTGGGTGCTGCGGTCATGATAGCCGCCATCCAACCACACCGGCACGATGAGCACCGCCAAGGCGACCAGCACCAGCGCGCCCACGAGGCGCTGTTTTAGCTGTGGGTCCATGTACCTGCGCCGAGCGCCGCGAGTTCGCTCTGGGCGGCGAGGTCGCGCAGGACTTCGCCCACCGTGAGAAACGAACCCACCACGAGAATGCGCTCGCCGGCCACGGCCTGGGTGCGGGCCGCGTGCCAAGCCTGTGCGACCGACTCATAACACACCGCCGGGCGCCGCCGCGGCAAACCCCGCCAAGTCTCATAGAGTTCCGCCGCGCACGCGCCACGCGCGGCGTCCACGGTGGCGAGATGCCAAACGTCCACGCGTGGGTCGAGCGTGCGCATGACGGCGACCCGGTCTTTGGTGCGCAACATGCCCAGCACGACATGGGTCCGGGTGGCGCTGGGCAGGGCGTCAAGATTGGCCGCGAACGCACGCACGGCCTGCGCGTTGTGGGCCACGTCCAAGATCAATTCGACCGGTCCCAACCAACGCTGAAAACGGCCTTGGAGCCTGACTTGGTGCAAGGCTGCGGCAATTTGCTCGGGGTTCACCGGATGCCGTGACTGCAGCAGGTCGATAACTTTGAGAACACCCGCGGCGTTGCGTAATTGGTAGGTACCCGACAGGGCCGGGCGCGGGAGGTCCGACAGCAACACCGCGCCGGACCACCACGACCACCGTTCACCGTGGTCATTAAAATGGTAATCCACGCCCAGCAGCGCCAGCGGCACGGCCTGCGCGCTGGCATAGTCCAGCAAGCTCGCTGGCACCGCAGGGTCCGAGCACACAGCAGGCCGCCCGCGGCGCAGGATGCCGGCTTTCTCACGCGCGATGGCGTCCCGCGTGTGGCCCAGCCATTCGACGTGGTCGATATCTAGCGTTGCGATCAACGCCACCTGTGCATCTAGGATATTGACCGCATCTAGCCGCCCGCCCATACCCACTTCCAGAATGGCGACTTGCGGGGCCGCCTCGGCAAAAATGACCAACGCCGCCAGCGTGCCGAATTCGAAAATGGTCAACGGAATTTCGCCGCGGGCGGCTTCGACCTGCGCAAACGCACGGCAGATACGCTCGTCGTCCACCGCTTCGCCCGCCAGCTTGATGCGCTCGTTGTAGCGCACCAGATGCGGCGAGGTATAGGTGCCCACCTGATAACCCGCTAGGCGATAGGTGGTGTCGAGCATGGCAACACTAGACCCCTTGCCGTTGGTCCCCGCCACGGTAATGAGCGTGTAGTGCGGGTGCAGCAGGCCTAGACGTTCGGCAACCTGCCGACAACGCTCCAGCCCCAGCTCGATTTCGACGGGATGGAGCGCCGCCTGCCAGGCTAGCCACTCTGCCAGTGAACGCCGGACTCCGGCCGCCGCCGGCATGGGCGATTGCGCCATCACGGGGCGCCCGGGAGGTCCGCCGGGTTCGTGGGTGCCGGCGCTTCGGCGTGAGTCAAAATGCTCAGTATTTGGGCGAGTTTAGGCCGCAGCTCGCGGCGGTCACAGATGAGATCGATGGCCCCGTGTTCCAACAGGAATTCGCTGCGCTGGAAACCTTCGGGTAGCACTTGGCGCACCGTCTGCTCGATGACGCGCGGGCCCGCAAAGCCGATCAGCGCCCCGGGTTCGGCGGCAATGACATCACCCAGCATGGCGATACTGGCGGACACTCCACCGGTCGTGGGATCGGTGAGCACCGAGACATAGGGCAGTCGGTGGGCGCGTAATTCGGCCAGCGCGGCACTGGTCTTGGCCATCTGCATGAGCGACACCAGCGCCTCTTGCATCCGCGCGCCGCCGCTGGCGCAAAAACACACCACCGGCGTCCGCTCGTCGATCGCCCGGCGCACGCCGCGCACAAATCGTTCGCCCACAACGGAGCCCATGGAACCCGCCATGAAGGCAAATTCAAAAGCGCTCGCAACGATCGGCATGCCGCACAAAGTGCCCCGCATTACCACGAGGGCGTCGGTCTCACCGGTGTCTTTTTGCGCCGCCGTGAGCCGGTCGCGATAGCGTTTTGAGTCCCGAAACTTGAGGAAATCGATGGGCGAAAGTGCCGCCCCTATTTCGGCGCCCGAGTCGAGGTCCAGAAATTGCGTGAGGCGGGTGCGCGCGGAGATCCGCAGGTGGTGACCACATTTCCCGCACACCCCGAGGTTGCGGTCTAACTCGGCGCGATAGAGCACGGACTTGCACGCGGGGCAGCTGGTCCAGACGCCTTCCGGGATAGATTTTTTCGCCGAAGCAGCCGTGCGGATTCGGGAGGGCAACAGCCGCTTTAGCCAATCCAACTCAGCGTGCTCCCGGCGCCGCGCGAGCTGCGTTCATGGCGTCTTTGAGACCGCGCACAAAGCCTTCGAGCGCCGTGGCACAGGCGGGTTCGGAACTCGCTTGCTCGATGATTTCGACTAGCGCGCTGCCCACTATCACCGCGTCCGCAGCCTGCGCGACCGCGCCGGCGGTGGCCGGCGTGCGCACGCCAAACCCAACCCCCACCGGTAAGCTGGTGACCGCTTTGAGGGCGGCGACGCGGCTGGTGACTTCCGCCACGTCCACCGGTTTGTCCCCCGTCACCCCTTTGACCGAAACGTAGTAGACAAAACCGCTGGCGTAGCGGCACACCGCCGCAATCCGGTTTGCCGAGGAGGTCGGCGCCAGCAGGAAAATCTGCGCCAAGCCCGCGGCGCGCATGTCGGCGTGAAACTCGGCCGCCTCTTCAGGCGGCAGGTCGACCGCCAGCACACCATCGACGCCGGCCGCCGCCGCGGCCCCGGCAAAGGCCGGATAGCCCATGCGCTCGATGGGATTGAGATAGCCCATGAGCACCAGCGGCGTGCGTGAGTCGGTGGCCCGAAAAGCCGCCACTAGCGCGAGCACGCGGCGCAACGTCATGCCGCCCTCCAACGCCCGTTCACTGGCCCGCTGGATGGTCGGGCCGTCGGCCATGGGGTCGGAGAATGGCACGCCGAGTTCTAGGATGTCCGCCCCACCGCGCACCAAGGCATGCAGATAAGCCAGCGTTGCGTCTGGGTTGGGGTCGCCCACGGTAATGAAGGTCACCAATGCCGCTTGCCCCTGCGCGGCCAATTCCTCAAAGCGCTGTTTGACCCGATCGACGGCGGTGGCGCTCACATTGAAATCCCGGCGCGCGTGGCAACGGTCGGAATGTCCTTGTCGCCGCGGCCCGACACATTGATGACCATGATGTGATCTTTAGGCAGCGTCGGCGCCCACTGCATCGCATAGGCCAGCGCGTGACTGGTCTCGAGGGCGGGGATGATGCCTTCGAGCCGCGTGAGCGCATGAAAGCCCTTGAGCGCCTCCGTGTCGGTCACTGCGACGTAAGAGGCCCGTCCAGAGTCTTTTAGCCACGCGTGCTCGGGGCCTACGCCGGGGTAATCCAGCCCCGCCGAAATGGAATGCGTTTCAATAATCTGACCGTTTTCGTCCTGCATCAGATAGGTCCGATTGCCGTGCAGGACGCCCGGTATCCCCGCCGACAGCGGCGCCGAGTGGCGGCCGGTTTCAATGCCATCGCCGCCCGCCTCCACGCCAATGAGGCGCACGGCGGTATCGTCCAGAAACGGATGAAAAATACCCATCGCGTTCGACCCCCCGCCCACACAGGCGAGGACGGAATCGGGCAGCCGCCCAACCTGCGCCAAACACTGCGCCCGCGTTTCTCGTCCGATCACGCACTGAAAGTCGCGCACCATCTCGGGATAGGGGTGCGGTCCAGCCACCGTGCCGATGATGTAGAAGGTATGGTCGACATTGGTCACCCAGTCCCGCAGGGCCTCGTTGAGGGCGTCTTTGAGGGTCTTCGAACCCGAGGTTACCGGCATGACCTCGGCCCCGAGGAGTTTCATGCGGAACACGTTGAGTGATTGGCGTTGAATGTCATTGGCGCCCATATAGACCCGGCAGCTCATGCCAAACCTGGCCGCGACGGTCGCCGCCGCCACCCCGTGCTGGCCCGCACCGGTTTCGGCAATGATATGCCGCTTGCCCATGCGCCGCGCCACCAGCGCCTGACCGACGGTGTTGTTAATTTTATGGGCGCCGGTGTGGTTGAGGTCTTCGCGCTTGAGATAAATCTGCGCGCCGCCCAATTCGCGCGACCAGCGCTCGGCGTGGTAGAGCGGGGAGGGTCGGCCCACGTATTGGGCGAGATCACGCTCAAACTCCGCAATAAACGCCGGGTCTGCCTGGCACTCGCGGTAAGCCGCCTCGAGTTCAGCTAACGGCGCCATCAGGGTTTCTGCGACAAATTTGCCCCCGTAGGGCCCGAAGTGCCCAGTGGCGTCAGGCCAGCGAGTGGGGCTTGCGCCAACGAGGTCTAAGGTGCTGTCACGACTCGCGTTCAAGACTATTTACCTCTGAGACAAACAACTGCATTTTTGTAAGGTCTTTCAGACCCTTCGCCGCTTCGATACCGCCGCTGACATCGACCGCAAACGGGGCCACCGCCCGGATGGCGAGCGCCACATTGTGCACGCCCAGCCCCCCGGCCAAAATAAGCGGGACGCTGCTGTGACGAGGAATCAGATTCCAGTCAAAGACGGCACCCGTCCCCCCGGCCAACTGGGGGTGGTAGGTATCCAGCAACAAAGCCGCGGCCCCCGCATAGTCACGCTGCGCCTGCGCAACCGAGTGCTGGTCCACCACGCGCACCGCTTTTAAGTAGGGCCGCGCGTACTCGGCGCAGTAGTCGGGGGATTCATTGCCATGAAACTGTACGATGCTCAGCCCACTCTGGCCGACAATCTCCCGGACTTTCTCTAGCGCGACATCCACGAACAAACCGACCGCGGCCATAAACGGCGGCAGCCCGCTAATAATGAGGGCCGCCTTGAGCGGATCAATGTAGCGCGGGCTCGCTGGGTGGAACACGAATCCCAAGGCATCTACGCCCAACGCCACGGCCGCCTGCGCATCCGCTGCGCGCGTGATCCCACAAAATTTAATGCGCGTTCGTTTGTTCATCAACCTGCCTGGCCCCCTGAGCGGGTGCTGCTGCCCGCCAGCGGAAAGGCCGCATTATCCATACTTTGGGGCCGGAATGGGCGTCCGATTTGCACTCAGAACTGCAGCGGTGCCGGCGCGCCGGTCATTACCGGCAAGCTGAAGGTCGCCGGGTAGTGAGGGCGGAGAAAATAAAGCCCGGCGGCGGGTGCTGTCACCCCGCCCAAACGCCGGTCGCGCCCGGCTAAGACCTCGGCGGCCCAGTCGATGGGCCGCTCGCCTGCGCCAATTTTCACCAGCACCCCAACAATGTTTCGCACCATATGCTGCAAGAAAGCGTTCGCTTCGATGTTCATGCAGACTAGGTCACCGGTGCGCGTGAGTTCTAAGCGACGGATAGTCCGGCGCGGATGCCGCGCCTGGCAGCCGGCGGCGCGAAAGGCGGAAAAATCGTGTTCGCCCAGCAACGGCGTGGCGGCGGCGCGCATCCGCTCCAGCGCCAGTGGCCGGTGCTCCCAACTGACCCGCCCGTGCCACAGCCCGGGCCGGCTGAGCCGATTGAGCAGCACATAAGAGTAGCTGCGCGCCTCGGCGGAGAAGCGCGCGTTGAAGTGCTCGGGGACGACCTGCGCCCAGCGCAGACTCACGCTGCGCGGGAGGTGTGAATTGGCACCCAGCGTCCAAGCCCGTGGCGTGCGCTCGCTGTGGCTATCGAAGTGGGCGACCTGACAAACCGCGTGGACACCCGCATCAGTGCGACCCGCGCACTGCACGACGATGGGTTCATTGGCCACCACGGAAAGGGCCGCTTCAACGACCGCCTGAACCCCCGTTCCCTGTGCCTGGGACTGCCAGCCGCAGAAGGAGCTTCCGTCGTATTCGATCCCGACTGCGATGCGCATGCTGGCGGCGAGGTCCAACCCGAGCGGCCACCCGCCCGAGTCAACGCTAGCGGATCTGCCCCAAAAGCCGCCGCACGGCGTCGCGCTGGCCCGGGGTGCCCTCGCGCTCAACTTCCTCGAGCATGGTGCGCGCCGCTTCGTGTTCTCCCAATTCGATGTAGGCTTTCGCCAGATTGAGCTTGTTTTCGGCCTCTTCCACCCCCGCAGGGAGACCTTCTTCAGCGTCGTCAGCGCGCAGCGAGGTGCGGCCAAAATGCATGCCGGTGGCCTCCAACGCCGCGTCATCATCGCGGTCAAAGTTGTTGGTGCCATCTGGCTCGGGCGAGTCCAACTCAAATTCCAGATCCAGCGCGTCGTTATCGCCTAGGGCTTTGGTGCCCGGCGAGAGGTCAAAATCAAAGGCGGGCTCGTCAGTGGCGCCATCCTGTTCGAAGTCAAACCCCGCCAGCGAGGCTTCCAACGAGCGGGTTAAGTCTTCTAGGGACTCCTCGGGCGTCTGCCGTAAACGGACCCCGGCGGGGATGGGCATCTCGAGGGTGTCGTCCACCCCGACACCAGCGAAATCAGTGGTGTCTTGAAGCGCGAGATCAAACGCCAGTTCCTCGTCCGAGGCGTCCGCGTTCGCCGTGCCCTGCAGGTCCAACGGGGGGTTTTGGAGCTGCAAATCTTGCTCGACGTCGGCGGCGATGTTCAGGTCATCGAAGTTGTAGCCGCTGTCATTGTCCAGTTCGAGGTCAAAGCTAAACTCTTCCTCGGCCGGCTCTGGGAGGTTCGTGAGGTTGATGAGCGGCGCGGTGGACTCACCCTTGGGCGGCACAGCCAAGCTATTGGGGTCGTAAGCTGGCGCCTCGCCCGCGTTGCTGGCCAAGCCTGCGAGGTCGAAATCCAGCTCGCCGGCGACCGCCACGAAGGCTTCTGGCGGCAGACTATTTTCGCTCAGGTCGAAATCCAGTTCGAGCAATTCGTCACCAGTGGCATCAACCCCAAGGCCGTCACTGGACGCCGTCGCCGTTAAGCCCGCCAGCGTATCCGCTGAGGGTTCGTCAAAAACGTCACCGGTGGCGCTGAGGTCCAGCAAGCCGACGTTCTCGTTGGTGATTTCGTAGGGCGGCTGCAAGGGGGCGCCTGCGGCCGACTCGCCCGACACATCAAAAATTTCGGGCGCGGGCTCGGGCGGCGATTTCGGTAGAAAACCTGCTTGCTCTAGTTTTTCAACGGTGGACGTCAAATCGAGCACATGGCGCTCGTCGATCTGGTCGCTAGTGAAGTCCAGCACGTCGCCCAAAACGCTGTCAGCGGAGAGCTCGCCGAGGTCGAAGTCTAGCTCTCCCAAGGTGTCGCTCGGCGGGGTTTCACCCAGCGTCGTAAGGTCCACAAATTCAACCGAAGCACCGCCCGGAATGGCCGCCGCGCCCGCGGGCTCGACCTCGTGCGGGGCCAGCAGGGCGTGCGTGGGCGACATCTCGTTCCACATCGCCACCGCGCTTTCCCACAGCGCACTGTTCTCGCCCACCGCTAGCCGCAGCTCCGCCGCCGCGACTTCATAGGCCTCCGGTCGGTTGGCGGAGTAGTAGATTTCCAGCAGCCGCAACTGGTACTTGGGTTCGCGGGGATAGCGCGCAATGACCTCACGGACCAGTTCTTCGGCCTGGTCGAACCTCTCGTAGGCCAGATAGACGTTAACCTCCTCCAGCGGGTCGAGCGCCGGTTCGCCGGTCAACGCCTCGCTGGAGGTTTCCAGCGTGCGCGAGAAGGGGTCAAACGCGTCCGTTGGGAGCACGTCAGTTGGCGCCTCAACGGGCTGAGTTGGCGACGGCGCAGGCGCAACCACCGCGACCAGCGTGGCTGCTGCGGGTGGCGACGCCCGCTCGCCCAGCACGCGCCGCCCGGCCAGCGTGCGCACCAGTGCGGCGACACCCAGTGCCAGCAAAGTGCCCAGAATCCCGATGATGGCCAGTGCGCCGCCCGGCACGAGATTGCGCCAAGACGCCGGTACTAGAGCATCCAAGGCCGTCTCCGGCTCCGGGACTACTGGCGGTGCAGGGATGGTTGTTGGCGCGTTCGCGGGGGGGCTGGCGGGCGGCGGCTGGCTCGCGTTCACCGTCGGCGGCGCGGGGTCGGGCGCGGGCGTCGCGGTGTCGGGCGGCGGCTGGCTCGCGGTCACCGTCGGCGGTGCGGTGTCGGACGCGGGCGTTGCGGTGTCGGACGCGGGCGTTGCCGCGTCCAGCGCCGCCGTCAAGGGGTCGGCGGGCGTCGCGGCCGCGGGTGCCGCTGGCGCGCCGGCCGCGGGGGCTACTGCTGGGGTGCTTGCTAAACCGCCAGCGCCGGCGAGCGTGGCCTGCAAACGGGCGAGTTCCTCGTCTTTGATTTGCACTTGGCGTTGCAGCAAATCGATGATGCCCTCGGCCTCAGTCAATTTGGCGGTGAGTTCAGCGCTTTCGCTGGTCTGTGTGGTCGCCGCTTCCTCTCCCAGAATATCGGTGGTGGCATCGCTGGGTGGCAGGCCACCCTTGCTTGCGGGCACGGCCGCAGCCTGCGGCTGGACCGGCGTGACCACTTCCAGCCGCGCGACCTTGGGGGCGGCAGCGGGGGTCGCGGGCGTGTCCGGCGCTTCTTCCAGCGGGGGCAATGCTGCCGCCTCGCCCACCGGCGGGTCGGACATTTGCAGGGCTGGCTGAGCCGCCACCCCACGGCGGTAATCTTGCCAAGCTTGGGTTTGGCGCTGGATTTCCGCCGCGGCCGCGGCGCGGGAGATGGCACTGACGTCGGCCACAGCGGGGATCCGCAGCACCGCGCCCGCTCTGAGCACGTTGACGTTGCCGGTCGGGAAGCTCTCGGGATTGGCGCGCACTAGGCCCAGCATCATTTGTTGCACGCTAACCGAGGGGTCAACGCGGTAGCGCATTGCCAACGCCCATGCGGTGTCATTGGCCGCGACCATTAGGGTCTGCGTGCCGTTCGGCGGGGTGGCCAGCTCGGCCCGGGCACTCGCCGCCACCAGCCGCGCCGGGGCGGCGCTAGGCGTGCGCCGGGAGACGTAGATCGGGGGGTCCAGCAGCACCGTGTATTCGCGCACCATGCTTCCTTGAGCCCAGGTCATCTCGACGAGGAAATCGAGAAAGGGTTCGCGCACCGGTTCGCTGCTGGTAACCCGGATGTAGTCGACGCCGCCCGCGTTGACGATGATTTCGAACCTGAGTTTCAGCAACCCCGCGGTGCGGGTAATCCCGGCGCGTTCAAATTGCGCGGCGTCCGCGAGTTTTACGCTGAGGGTTTGGAAATCGGCGGCGGTCGCACCCAGAATGTCGACCTTGCCAACGAAAGGTTGGCTGAGCATGGAGGATGTTTTGAGGGCACCAAGGCCGACCGCCCAGACGGCGGAAGGCATCACCAGGGAGATGGCGAGCGCAACGGCGGTTTTCCGTAGCATGATGGCTGTCCTCAATCGCACTGGGTAGACGCGGATCGGCGAGCTAGTGTCTGCAACCGGGTAGCGGGCCCAGTTGCAGGATCAGCGCGCGACCTGCGACGGAACTTTACAATCCAAAGTTAACTATAACTTATAGATAGTTTTTTACCAAAATTTCGGCGATCTGAACACTATTAAGTGCGGCACCTTTACGCACATTGTCCGCCACCACCCAGAGGTTCAGTCCGCGGGGGTGAGAAATGTCCTCACGCAAGCGCCCGACAAAAACCGCATCGCGATTTGCGGCGTCGGTGACAGCCGTGGGGTAGCTCCCATCGCGGCGCTCGTCGATGACCTTGACCCCGGGGGCTTTGCGCAGCAATTCACGCGCGGTTGTCACCTCAATTTTGTGCCGCGTCTCGATGTGGATTGCTTCGGAATGCCCAAAGAACACCGGCACTCGCACCGCCGTTGCGTTCACTTGAATGGTGTCATCGGCCAGAATTTTGCGGGTTTCCCACACCATCTTCATTTCTTCTTTGGTGTAACCGTTGTCCATGAAGATATCGATTTGCGGCAAGCAATTAAACGCAATCTGGCGCGGGTAAACCTTGGCGGCCACGGCGTTGCCGTTCAGCAAAGCCGCCGTTTGGCTCGCCAGTTCTTCGATCGCTTCTTTGCCGGTACCCGAAACAGCCTGATAGGTACACACGTTGATACGCTCGATCCCCACCGCATCGTGCAGCGGCTTGAGCGCCACCAGCATCTGGATCGTCGAGCAATTGGGATTGGCAATGATGCCGCGCGCGCGCCACTGACTGATGGCCTCGGGGTTAACCTCGGGCACGACCAACGGCACATCCGCTTCGTAGCGAAACTGTGAGGTGTTGTCGATCACCGCACAGCCCGCCGCCGCCGCCTTCGGCGCATAGACCGCCGAGACCGCCGCGCCAGGCGAAAACAAGCCAATTTGGACCGTACTAAAATCGAAGGTGTCGAGGTCCTGCACGGCGAGATAACTCTTGGCAAACTCCACCCGATTACCTGCCGAACGGGCACTGGCTACCGCATAGACCTTCCCGTAGGGAAATTTACGTTCGGCTAAAATAGACAGCATGGCTTCGCCGACCGCGCCAGTTGCCCCCACCACCGCCACATCGAATTTGCGTTTCATTGTCGGTTCCTTGCGCCCCACGCTTAGAGCGCGGCGACGACCCGTGCACCCATCTCCCGCGTGCCCAACACCGGCAGGCCGGGACCCTGAATATCCGCGGTGCGGGCGCCTGCCGCCAGCACTTTCGCCACCGCCTCCTCAATACGCTGCGCGTGCGCGACTTCGTTCAACGAGTGCCGTAACAGCATGGCGACCGACAAAACGGTGGCCAGCGGGTTGGCCAGATCGCGGCCCGCCAAGTCGGGGGCCGAGCCGTGGATAGGCTCGTACAGACCTTTATTATTGGCATCGAGGGAGGCCGACGGCAGCATGCCGATGGAGCCGGTGAGCATCGAGGCTAAATCCGAGAGGATGTCGCCAAACAGGTTGCCGGTGACAATGACGTCGAATTGTTTAGGCGCACGCACCAACTGCATCGCAGCGTTGTCGACATACATATGGCTGAGCGTCACGGCCGGGTACTGCGTCGCCAGTTCGCTGACCACCTCGCGCCACAGTTCGGTGGTTTCCAACACGTTGGCTTTGTCCACCGAGCACAACCGTCCCTGCCGCTGGCCGGCAAGGCGGAAGGCCGCGTGCGCGATGCGACGGATTTCGGACTCGGCGTAAATCATGGTGTTACGACCCGTGCGGGTGCCGTCGGGGAGGGTTTCGATGCCGCGCGGTTGGCCGAAGTAAATGTCGCCGGTCAATTCGCGCACGATCACGATATCCAAGCCCCGGACCACCTCTGGCTTGAGCGTCGAGGCGTCGGCGAGGGCCTCGAAAAGCTGCACGGGGCGCAGATTGCAGAACAGTTCAAGCCCGGCCCGCAGCCGCAGCAAACCACGCTCCGGCCGCTGGTCGCGGGCAATGCGGTCCCATTTGGGCCCGCCCACCGCGCCGAGCAGCACGGCATCCGCGGCGTGGGCCGCCGCCAACGTTGCCGCGGGCAGCGGGTCGCCACAAGCGTCCACCGCACAACCGCCCATCAGGGCGTTTTCCAACTCAACGGCCAGCCCATAGCGCTCGCGCAGGGCGCCCAGCACCGCGCGCGCCACAGCCACGATTTCTGGACCAATGCCATCACCCTCGATCAGCAAAATCTTGTGCGCCATTGCGTGCACCCACCAGCAAAAAAGGGCTGTGAGAATAACCGAAAGATTGGATCGCCGCATACCGACTTCAGCGCCATCAGGCAAGTTGTCACCCGCCCTTACTAAAAGTCACCCGCACTAAGCCTAAAGTCTGGAACACCGGGTTTTGCTCCGCCGACCACAGGGTCCAATGGCCTTTGCGATTCCGCGACAGCATTCGACTTGCTGATGCATTTTCCGTGGTTTTTGTCGTTAGACATTTGGCGCCGCAGCGGTTGTCCTAAACCCGCGTGAATACACACAGAGTCTCGCGCCGCGCCAAGATGGGCGCTCTGCTGACGATACTGACCGAATAGGGATCCACTGCTGGCCGGCAGCTTCGATGGTTATTCGGCTTCTCCGAGGAGCGGGCTAACGCGTTGGACATTCGTGCCGAAGAATATACCGCCAATGCAGCCATCGGCTTTGTTGCCGTGTGTGTACTGGAAGAGATTGGCGTCGAGAGAGCTGAGGAATCTGACGCGCTTCTCGAAAAGCTTATTGAACGTTCAAGGCTTTGTCGCTAGGTGCTTTCAGAAGCGTGACGTATTCCGCATAAGCATTTGCTGACCCTCGGGTCCGGAATCAGTGAGGCCCAGTCCGACGAAATGCGTGCACGCCATCTTCCGCTAATCCTGCCGGGCGCGCTGCATCAGACCTACACGCCCCGGCACTGGTTTCGCGAACAATTTTATGGGGTGCAAAACCAAGACTACTGGGCCCCTGTCACACACTTGGGTGTGTAACGGGGATCTAGCCGCTGATGGTTATGCTTTCAAATACGTATTGAACCACGCGATCGCCTCGCTCGCTGACTTGCTAAACCACTCGCCCGCGTAAATATCGTAGTGCGAGATCGGCCACGTCAATAATTTCTTCGGTTCTCCTGCGCGGTCGTAAAGCCGACGGTAACCGGCTGGGAGACATACCGTGTCCTGCGCTGCGGCGATCAAAAGCAACGCACGCGGTGAGATCTTCGCGACAACGTCAAGTGGTCGGTATTCAAGTGTTTTCTCCCACGTCTCCCATGACAATAGGCAGCGCATGTGCGGATGACGACGCAACGCCTCGGCCATGAATCCGCTGGCGTGCGGATTTTCCAGAGCGCGCTGGAAGGGATCGATGTCGCGGCCTCGGCCCGTCAGGACCCTCAAGCGACGGTCTTCTTCAATCTGCCGCTGCAACTCGCTACGTTCGCTCTCATTGCGTACGTCGATGAGAAAAGTCTCGCCCGTATCGAAACCGACCTGCGCGACTGCCGCCCTGACCCGTGGATCAATCCCCGCTACGTACGGCACATGGGCACCACCAAAACTTGTGCCCCACAGACCGATGCGGGTCGCGTCAACCTCGGGCTGCGCCGAGAGCCAAGTTAAGGCATTGCGGATATCATCCACTTGCTCGAGCGGGATCAAGCGCCACTTTGGGCCTTCGCTCTCGCCGAATCCCCGGTAATCGAAAATTAACGTAACGAACCCGGCCTCCGCGAAACACTGCGCATAGTCGCGCAGCGAGAGCTCCCGCACGCCGGTGAACCCGTGGCACAGCACAATGCCCGCACGCCTTTCTCCCGGCTGCATTCCGGTGGGTAGGAACAGATCGCCTACCACGCGCGACCCTTCGCTAAAGAATGTTACCCATCGCTCGTCGAGCATTACACGCACTCCGTCTAGCACCGTCGTCCGGTTTGAATTTAAAAATAAAAAGAACGGCCTACGATCCGGGCGGATCCACCGATACAAAATCGTCGCAAGTGTCCGTCATAAACACTTGCAGACTTAGGTTGGGGCCAGCCATTTGCTCAGCTGAGCGCCCGGGAGCGGGTGCCAGCTTCCCCAATGGCCCGCTGTCGACCACCGTCTCCGGCCACCATCATCGGCGTTCCGACAGCTGTAAGTCAGTCACCGCCGAGCGTCAACGGCGGGTTCTCCGCGAAGCATTCCACATTGGCAGGCACTGGCGCCCACGGCTGGGCACTGTCTAGCCAGATCGCGATCGTCGGCGCGAGTGTTCGGGCCTCGTCGAGGCAACCCACCGCCAGCACGAATACGTGGCCGTTGCTGGCGAAGAGCGGGCTGCCGCATTCCGCGCAAAATTCGCGCTTCACCGCACTGCCGCTGGCGGCCTGCACGCAATAGCTCCTCGTCTGCCCCACGGTGACACGGACGGCCTCTGCTGGGACCACAGCGTAATTGCAGAACGGCCCGCCCGAAGCCTTCTGGCAGTCGCGACAGTAGCATAATGAAATCGCCGAAGGTTCGGCCAGACATTCGTAACGGATCGACCCGCACCGGCAACCGCCCCTCAGGGTAGACATTGGGATACCCTCCTCGGATTAATATTTGCACAGTTCGACGGCAATTCGGGCTCACCGCAATTCGCGCTGCCGGCCCGAGCACATGGCCCCATCTGCCAGTTCAGCATGCCATGCTGCTTGAGCGACATCGAGGGCACCGCAAATCTCTCAGTCAAACGCGGCCGCAATCACCTCACGAAAAGAAAGCGATCGCGCGCACTTCAATGCTTTCACGCGGCGGCGCATTCGGTGCCGCCGTGGCATCGTCGAACGCAACGTGCGGTACAACTTTCCGCTCGCGCGAGTCAAAATTAACGAATACCAACACTTCGTTAGTCTGCAGATGGCGAAAATAGTGCCAGCGATGATTCGCATTGAAGGTTACGTTGTAGAACTCGCCCTGCCGATCGCTATAGATCAAACCGGTCGTTACTAAGTCGTCGCTTGTGACCGACTGCGCATCACATAAGGCTAGCGTGTCATTCTCAATCGGACCCGCGATTGGGCGCCATACGTTGATGAATACGTAGCGGCCCCGAAGCCGTGCTTCCGCTTCAGCTGCCGGCAGCAGATCGCGCACACGCTGCGGTGCCGACTTCACCGTGTAGTCCGCGTGTACGAAGCGCGCTGGCGGAAATGCGCCCGTTCTCTGGCGACCTTCTTTCGAGCCGCTACGACAGTTGTAATCAAACACCACGACTTTCTGCGCACCGGTCGCTTTCCTGACCAGTTGCTCGACCTCAGGGTAGTAATTTTGTAAAACCTGATTGTGGTCGTAGAAGTCAGTAATCGCCGTCGGCGCCTGGGTCATGGTGAAGCCCTGCTGGTCCAACGATAAGCTGGCGAGCCGTGCTCGCGCGTCGTGCATGGTTACACTGGCCTCACCGAGCTGCCAGTTCAACTCTGGCGCGCCTTCTGGCGGCGTGCATAAGTAGCGCGATGGTTTCTGGGCCATCGGCAGCATGTAACTGATCTTGGCCGGGAGATCGCCCGCAAGAGTGGGCGCTCGAATGTCACTAATGGCGTTCATGCTTACTCCTTCCAAATCTTGGTTAGAGACGCACGCGAAATCGCTATGCGCCGGATGACAAAGGTGGATTACGGGGATGCCGCGCAATATCGCTGGGCAGCTGCGTCCACACCGGGGCACGGTCGAACCAGATTGCCATTGTCGGTTTGAACGGCAAGGGATCATCGAAGCTTGCTACCGCGATAGCGAGTAAGTGCGGGGTGCTGGCAAACAGCGGAGAGCCGCAGTTGGGACAGAACTCGCGACACATGATGCGCCCACTATCGCTCTGCGCCGTGAACACCGTAGTGGCGCCCATCACCGTTAATGCCTCTGCAGGGACAACGGCGAAGTTTCCGCACGGCCCGCCAGACCAACTCTGACAATCACTACAATAACAAAGCGTCACCGCCAAGGGCGCGGCGCGGCAAATGTAGCGCACCCGACGACAACGGCAGCCGCCCGCCGCTGAAGTCACTGCAGCTGGTTCAGGTGCCATGTCCCGGAGATTAGTAGCCGCCTCACAGATACCCTCACGCATATCATTGCCCCCGCTTTATTCCACGCCGAAGGTCTCGACCAATGCTTGCCGGATCGGCGCGAAGGCCTCGCTTGGCGCATGGGTCATCCGGTTGTGACAGATAGCGATCGCGAGACGCGCGTCAGGATCAGCCCAACCGATCGAGCCTCCTGCCCCCGGGTGAAACAGGGTACGCGGATTAGGGCCGACTAGGCGATAGGGATAATCCGCGCTTATATCGCCTCCCAGCCAAAAACCGGCTGTTCCCATCCGTATCGGAATCCCAAGAATGGTGTCGGCGCGATCGGTATCCGGCCGCGGGTTGCAAAAGCCGCGCACGCGTTGCTCAGACAACAGTCGCACGCCGTTCAGTACACCGGCGCCGGCGAGCATGGCGAAAAACCGCGCCGCACTGCGAGCGTTCATGATGCCGTTCGCTCCCGGATGACAAGACCGCCTCACGTCGGCGCGCCCGAAAACTTCTTCGACCGTCGCGACTGCAGGCGGAATCGCCGCAAAGATCGGCAAGTCCGGCGCTAACGCGCGTGGCACAGAATTCTTGATGCGGGCGATCCGCGGTTCCACATGGTCTGGAATTCCGATCCACAGATCCGTGATACCGAGAGGCGTACAGATTTCATCCTGTACGAAGGTTCCGAACGGTCTCCGCCGCGGATCGGTTCGACGCACACATTCTGCAATGATCCAGCCAAACGTGTAACACATGTAAGCATTGTCCGTTCCTGGCACAAAACGCGGCGTCATCGCTGCTAACTGCTCGACCATCCAGCCATAATTACTCATCAATTCCGGCGTCACATCGGCCGGCATCTGCGGAATACCCAGACGATGGCTCAAGGCATCACCAATCGTCGCGTGCTCCTTGCCCGCTGCGGCAAATTCGGGCCAGTAGCGCGAGATCGGCTGGTCGTAGTCGATAAGTCCGCGTTCTGCTTGAATGTGCAAGGCCGTCACGGTGACCGCCTTCACAACCGAGAACACCGGAAAGAGTGTGTCGCCATCAACCTTCCGGCCGGTGGTCTCGTCTGCTAGGCCGCCCCACGCGTCGACCACCAGTTTACCGTGATGGTAGACCGCAACCTGCAAACCCACTTCGCCGCAGTCGCGTATTGCAGTCTCGATGGCTCTGACGAATGCCTCGGTTGCTCGACGGCCAGAAAGTGCGATTTCGGCCATTCGTGGATTCTCCAAGTCTAGAGATGCTAACGAACCTATTCGGCGGAATTTAATACTCTACTACTCTTGGGTACCGAAACCGAAAGCATACCGATGCCGAAGCCACCCCGGCTCTCTATACTAGGTCCCGTTCCAGCCCTAGGCGTCCCCCTGATGAACCCCGGTCTCGCTAAACTTCAGCCTTACCCTTTCGAACGGCTCCGCGCCCTGCGTGCCGGGGTCGAGCCCAATGCGGCGTTCACGCCCATTAACCTGTCGATCGGCGAGCCCCAGCACCCCACGCCGCGTCTGGTGCTAGATGCGCTCATCGCAGCGCTAGAGGGCACCGCCAAATATCCCGCCACCAAAGGCTCGGATGAACTGCGCGCCGCCATCGCCCAGTGGCTAACGCAGCGCTACCGGCTACCGGCGGGGGCCGTGCGGGCCGACACCATGGTACTGCCGGTCAATGGCACCCGCGAGGCGTTGTTCGCCATCGCGCAATGCCTGACCAACCGCGACGCCGCCAAGGATCTGGTGGCGATGCCAAACCCGTTTTATCAAATCTACGAGGGCGCGGCCTTGCTCGCTGGCGCCACACCTTATTTTTTACCCTGTCCCGCCGAAGGTGGCTTCCTACCCGACTTTGCCGCAGTCGACCCCGCGGTTTGGGCGCGCTGTACGCTGGTCTATGTGTGCTCGCCGGCCAATCCCTCGGGCGCCGTCATGACCCAAGCCGAGTTCGTGCAACTATTAGAACTCGCCGACCGCCATGATTTCAGGGTGGTGTCCGATGAGTGCTATTCCGAACTCTACCTCGACGAACTAGCACCTCCCTGCGGGCTGCTGGAAGCCGCGTGGGCCAGTGGACGCACCGATTTTCGCCGTTGCCTGGTCATGCACAGCCTGTCCAAACGGTCTAATGCGCCGGGGTTACGCTCGGGGTTCGTGGCCGGCGACCCCGCTTTAATGGCGGAATTTCTGCGCTATCGCACCTACCACGGCGCCGCCATGCCCCTGCAAGTCCAGGCCGCGAGCGTGGCGGCGTGGCGTGACGAAGCCCACGTCATCGCCAATCGCGCGTTGTATCGCGCCAAGTTTCAGGCCGTGACGCCCATCTTGGCCGACGTCGCCACAATCGCCAGCCCCGCCGGGGGCTTTTATTTGTGGCCGCAGTTTGACTGCGATGACACCGCGCTGTGCCGTCGACTCTGGGAACACGCCCATGTATTGACGCTGCCGGGCAGTTTTCTCGCGCGCGTAGCAGGCGGGCAAAATCCGGGCCGAGGGCGGTTACGCCTCGCCTTGGTCGCCTCGCTTGAAGACTGTGTCGAGGCGGCACGCCGCATCCGCACCCTGCTCCAACTCTCCTGAATTTTTTGGAATCCCACACGATGGAAGCACTTTCTCGGCTGATTGACCGGGCCTTCGAGGACCGCGCCAACCTGACTCCCAGCACTGCGCCGGCCGCGGTCCACGCCGCGGTCGAAGAAACGCTGGCGCTACTCGACGCCGGCCAGTTACGCGTTGCCGAGAAACGCGACGGCCGCTGGGTGGTCAACGAATGGGCCAAAAAAGCCGTGCTGCTGAGTTTTCGCCTCAACGACAACGCGGTGATGGACGGCGGCCATACCCAGTACTTCGACAAGGTTCAGAGCAAATTTGCCGGCGCGACCGCCGAAGATTTCCGCCGCATCGGCGCGCGCATCGTGCCACCGGCGCTGGCGCGGCGCGGCAGCTACATCGCGCCCGGCGTTATCCTCATGCCCAGCTATGTGAACATCGGCGCGTATGTCGACAGTGGCACCATGGTCGACACGTGGGCCACCGTGGGGTCGTGCGCGCAAATTGGCAAGAACGTGCATTTATCGGGGGGCGTTGGCATCGGTGGCGTGTTAGAGCCGCTGCAGGCTGCGCCCACTATCATTGAGGACAATTGTTTCATCGGCGCCCGCTCCGAAGTAGTCGAAGGGGTGATTGTGGGCGCCGGATCGGTGATCTCGATGGGCGTGTTTTTAGGCCAGAGCACTAAAATTCTTGACCGCGCCACCGGCCAGATTACCCATGGCTACGTGCCACCCGGCTCGGTGGTAGTCGCCGGCAGCTTACCGTCCGCCGACCGCAGCCACAGCCTGTACTGCGCAGTCATCGTCAAACAGGTAGATGCGCAAACGCGGGCTAAAGTCAGCATCAACGAATTGCTCCGCGACGATTAGCCCACAGGCATTAGCGCTGCGGTGCTGGCGCTCAGGTGCTGGCGGACGCACCCAGCGAGCGCTCGACCACGTTCGCCAAGTAGCCCGCGAGTTCGCTGACCAGCGCCTCATCGCGACCCTCGACCATGACTCGGATCAGGGGCTCGGTGCCGGAAGGTCGCAACAGCACCCGCCCGTGGCCGGCCAAGCGCCCCTCGACCTCGGCCACGGCATCGGCGATGCGGGGGGATGCGGCGATGTCAAAGCGCTGCGCTAGGCGCACATTGAGCAAAACCTGAGGAAACTTGCGCATGCCGCGCCCTAATTCTGCCAGCGCTTGCTGCTGGAGCAACATGGATTCGATGACCTGCAGGGCGGAGATGATGCCATCGCCGGTGCTGGTCAAATCCAAGCAAATGATATGGCCCGAGGATTCGCCGCCTAGGCTCCAGCCGTTCGCAAGGAGCATTTCGAGGATATGACGGTCGCCTACTTTGGCCCGACGGAAATCTAGCCCACTGTCGCGCAGGGCGATTTCCAAACCAAGATTACTCATCTGGGTGCCGACCACCGCCCCGGTCAAGCGGCCCAAGCGCTGGCGATGACGCGCAATGATGAACGTGAGTTCATCGCCGTCTAGCAGCCGGCCTGCGTGGTCCACCATGATGAGGCGGTCGCCGTCCCCATCTAGCGCGATGCCCAGATCGGCAGCTTCCGCGAGCACGCGCTGTTGCAGCGCCGCCGGCGCAGTGGCGCCCACGCCATCGTTAATATTGAAGCCGTCGGGCTGTGCGCCCATCACGCTCACCTGCGCGCCCAGTTCCTCGAAAACTTCCGGGGCGATGTGATAGGTCGCGCCGTGGGCGCAGTCCACCACGATTTTGAGGCCGGTCAGATCAACCCCGCTCGTCAGCGTGCTCTTGCAGAATTCGATGTAGCGCCCAGCGGCGTCCTGTACGCGGTGGGCTTTGCCCAGTTCGCGCGAACTCACGTACTCATAGGGCTTATCGATCTCGCGTTCTATCGCGAGTTCCAGTTCGTCCGGCAATTTAGTGCCGGCGCCGGAGAAAAATTTAATGCCGTTGTCGTCGAAGGGATTGTGCGAGGCGCTGATAACGATGCCCGCCTGGGCGTGGAATGTCCGCGTGAGATACGCAATGCCGGGCGTCGGCATAGGGCCCAGGAGCAGGACGTCGACGCCCGCGGCAGACAGCCCCGCTTCCAACGCCGCCTCGAACATATAGCCCGACACCCGGGTATCTTTGCCAATGAGTACCTTGGGTTTGCCGCGCGCGCCGCGCGCAAAGACGCGGCCGGCGGCCCAGCCCAGCTTCATGACAAAGTCGGGAGTAATAGGCGCCACGCCCACCGGGCCGCGCACGCCGTCGGTGCCAAAGTACTTACGTGCGCCGGAATCAGTCATGGTTGTCCGTGTGATGGTTGTCCGTGTGCCTGTAGCCGGCGGCGGGGCAGCTTGTCCCCGGCGGGGCTCGCCGGGGAGCGTTCGATCTGCACCTTTGCCGAAGACGTCTAATGGGAACTCGCCGGACCGCCAATGCCAACGTCGAGGTCGGGCGTCTTGCCGTCGCCGGCCGCCGCAGCGGCGCTGCCCCGGTCGTCGTCGTCCCAGTTCTGGGGCGCGCGCGCCGCCCGTCCACACATGATGTCGTCGATTTGGTCGCTGTCCAGGGTCTCGTAGCGGATCAGCGCGGCCGCCATCAGGTGCAGTTTGCCCGAGTTATCTTCCAGAATTTGCCGGGCGCGGGTGTAGTTGCGGTCCACGATATAGCGCACCTCCTCGTCGATCACATGCGCTGTGCCATCGGACATCACTTTGTGTTGGGTCACCGAGTGCCCCAAAAACACTTCGCCTTCGTCGTCGCTGTAGGTCATGGGCCCTAAGCGCTCGGACAAGCCCCAGCGAGTCACCATGTTGCGGGCGATTTCCGTCACCCGCTCGATGTCGTTGGAGGCCCCGGTGGTCACGGCATCTTTGCCAAACACCAACTCCTCGGCGATACGGCCGCCAAACAGCGTGCAAATTTGGCTTTCCAAGCGTTCTTTGCTGTAGCTGAGCCGGTCTTCTTCCGGCAAGAACATCGTGACCCCTAAAGCCCGTCCGCGCGGAATGATGGTGACTTTATAGACCGGATCGTGCGCCGGCACCAAGCGCCCCACGATGGCGTGACCCGCTTCGTGATAGGCGGTGAGCTTCTTTTCGTTTTCGCCCATCACCATGGAACGCCGTTCCGCGCCCATCATGATTTTGTCTTTGGCTTTTTCAAATTCTTCCATGCTCACGTGGCGCTTATTGTTGCGGGCGGCAAACAACGCCGCCTCATTCACCAGATTGGCCAAGTCTGCGCCGGAAAACCCCGGGGTGCCGCGCGCCAGCAGCGCCGGTTTGACGTCGTCGCTCAAGGGCACTTTGCGCATGTGCACTTTCAGGATTTGCTCGCGACCACGGACATCGGGCAGCGGCACCACCACCTGCCGGTCGAAGCGGCCGGGGCGTAGCAGCGCTGGGTCGAGCACGTCGGGCCGGTTGGTCGCGGCGATGATAATGACGCCCTCGTTGCCCTCGAAGCCGTCCATTTCCACCAGTAACTGGTTGAGGGTTTGCTCACGCTCGTCGTGCCCACCACCGAGTCCCGCACCGCGGTGACGGCCCACGGCATCGATTTCGTCGATGAAAATAATGCAGGGCGCGTGCTTTTTCGCCTGCTCAAACATGTCCCGTACCCGAGAGGCACCAACGCCGACGAACATTTCGACGAAGTCGGAGCCCGAAATCGTGAAGAAAGGCACTTTGGCCTCGCCCGCGATGGCTTTCGCCAGCAGGGTTTTACCCGTTCCCGGCGAGCCGACCAGCAGTACCCCGCGGGGGATTTTGCCGCCTAATTTTTGGAACTTACCGGGGTCGCGCAAAAAGTCGACCAATTCTTTGACTTCGTCCTTCGCTTCTTCGACGCCGGCCACGTCGTTAAACGTGGTGCGCACCTGGTCGTCGCCCAGCATGCGGGCGCGGCTCTTGCCGAACGACATAGCACCCCGGCCACCGCCACCGCCTTGCATTTGGCGCATGAGGTAGATCCACACCCCGATGAGCAAGACGAAGGGGAACCAGGAGATGAAAATTTGCATCAGTACGCCCTGCCGATCGGGCGGCTGGGCTTCGATGCGAACGTGATTTTCCAGCAGCATGCCGATGAGCGCGCTATTGCTGGTTTCGGGGCTGTAGGTATAGAGCTTGGAGCCGTCTTGCATCTCAAATTCGATGGTCGGCCCATCCAGCACGGTGCGTCCTACCTGGCCGCTTTTAACGGAGGCGACAAAGTCAGAGTAGCTGACCGCCCTGGATACGCCGTGGCGCGGGGTGAAGTTCTGGAATACCAGCATCAGCACCAGTGCGATAACTCCCCACAAAGCGAGGTTTCTAGCCATCTTGTCTATCCGTCCATTGTTGAGGCAAGCCGCCTCGGCTTGCCGAGCGAGTGCCTATAACGCACCTGATTGCCGGTCTAGTCTAGCCTTTGAGGCCACCCGCCACCACATAGAATTCTCGTGAACCGCTGCGTGAGGCCGCCGGTTTGCGGCGATTCATCCGGCTAAAGCGTTTACGTATCTCCAGTAAAAACCGCTCACTATCCTGATGCTGAAACATTTTGAGTACCAGTGACCCGCCCACTTTGAGAAATACCTGAGCCGCCTCCCATGCCGTTTCAGCCAGTTCCACCGAACGTGCCTCGTCCACCGCGCGGATGCCAGATAGATTAGGGGCCATATCCGATAAAACAAGGTCTACCGGCCGGCCTTGGAGCGCGACGCCGATGCGCACGAGAGTTTCTGGGTCTCGACAGTCGCCCAAAATAAACTGTACGCCGGCCAGCCCTGTCATCGGCAGCAGATCGACGGCGACCACCAGACCCGCCGCCCCCACCAAGGGGGCCGCGATTTGCGACCAGCCCCCCGGGGCTGCCCCAAGGTCCAGCACCACGCCGCTCGGCCGCAGCAGGCGGTCACGGGCGATCAGCTCGGTAAGTTTAAAAGCCGCACGGGAGCGCAAGCCCTGACGCTCGCGTTCCTTGACGAAAGGATCGCTGATTTGAGTCTGGTACCAGCGGCTGGACGAGCCTCTTCTAGACATACTGGCTTAGTCGGCGCCGGCGAACCTAAGTTCCCCACCGGCCATCAAATATAGAGCACGGTGAGTATTTCGTACTCCACCGCGCCACTCGGCACCTGCACGCGCACCGCATCGCCTTCGGTTTTGCCAATCAGGCCGCGGGCCACGGGTGAGTTAATCGAGACCAAACCAGCTTTGATATTGGCCTCATCCTCACCCACGATGCGGTAAGTCACTTCGGCGTCGTTGTTCACATTCAGCAGTTTGACCGTTGCCCCGAACACCACGCGCCCGTGCGCGTTAACTTTGGTGACGTCGATGATCTCCGCGTTGCCCAGTTTGCCCTCGATGTCCGCGACCCGCCCCTCGGCAAAGCTCTGCTGCTCACGCGCGGCGTGGTATTCGGCGTTTTCTTTTAAATCGCCGAGCGCACGCGCTTCGGCGATGGCGTTGGTGATGCGTGGGCGGTCGATGGTTTTCAGGCGGTGCAACTCTTCTCTGAGACGTTGCGCGCCGGCCTCCGTCATCGGGGATTTGCTCATCGGATCATTTCCTCATGGAGGGTTTGCAAACACCGCACTTGTTCTTCGCCGGTTTCGGCCAGCGCCATAACAGCCGCGGTGGCACCCGCCATGGTCGTCGTGTAGGCGATTTTGTGCTGGAGGGCGCTGCGGCGGATCGCGAAAGAATCGGCGATCGCCTGCTCGCCCTCGGTGGTATTGATAATGAAGTCGATCGCCCCGTTCTTGATCATGTCGACGATGTGCGGCTGGCCCTCCAGCACCTTGTTGACCGGTTGGCAGGCCACCCCGGCCGCCTGCAGTACCCGCGCCGTGCCGCGCGTCGCGACTATCTTGAAGCCCGCCGCCGCCAAGCGATGCGCGAGGCCTAAAGCGGCGGGTTTGTCGGCCTCCCGCACGCTCACGAAGGCCGTGCCGCCGCTGGGCAGGCTCATACCGGCCGCCTGCTGAGATTTCGCGAAGGCTTCGCCAAACGTAATCCCCACCCCCATCACTTCGCCCGTGGACTTCATTTCGGGCCCCAGAAGGGGGTCGACGCCCTGAAACTTCACAAACGGGAACACCGCTTCCTTGACCGAATAGTAGGTCGGCTGCGGGATCCCGGTGGGCACTAAATCTGGCAGGCGCTGGCCTACCATGCACAGCGCCGCGAGCTTCGCCAACGGCGCGCCCGTGGCCTTGGACACAAACGGCACGGTGCGCGACGCCCGTGGATTGACCTCCAGGACAAAAATTTGACCGTCCTGAAGCGCAAACTGCGTGTTCATGAGGCCGACCACGCCCAAGCCGCGCGCCATGATCACCACCTGCCGACGAATTTCCGCTTGGAGCGCTAGGGTCAGCGTGTGCGGCGGCAACGCGCAGGCCGAATCCCCGGAGTGGATCCCAGCCTGCTCGATGTGCTCCATGATGCCGCCGATCACCACGTTCTCGCCGTCACTCAGCGCGTCGACGTCAACTTCAATGGCGTGGTCGAGAAACCGATCGAGCAGCACCGGAGCATCGTTGGACACCGCCACCGCGCGCCGCATGTAAATCGACAGGGCGTCGACGTTGTACACAATTTCCATCGCCCGACCGCCCAATACATAGGAGGGGCGCACCACCAGCGGGAAGCCAATCTCGGCGGCTGCTAGCAGCGCGGCCGCCGGTGAGCGCGCCGTGCGATTGGCCGGCTGCAATAATCCCACCTGCGACAGAAAACCCTGGAAGCGCTCGCGGTCCTCGGCCAAATCGATGGAGTCCGGGCTGGTCCCGATGATCGGCACACCTGCGGCGGCGAGTGCCGCAGCGAGTTTCAGGGGAGTTTGCCCGCCAAATTGCACGATCACCCCGTGCGGCTGTTCCAACGCCACGATTTCCAGCACGTCTTCCAGCGTCAGGGGCTCGAAATAAAGGCGGTCGGAGGTGTCGTAATCGGTGGAAACCGTTTCGGGATTACAGTTGACCATGATGCTTTCGTAGCCTGCCTCGCGCAGCGCATACGCGGCCTGGACGCAGCAGTAATCGAACTCGATGCCTTGCCCGATACGGTTAGGACCGCCGCCCAAAATCATGATTTTCTGGCGCTCAGTCGGCTGCGCCTCACACTCTTGCTCGTAGGTGGAATACAAGTAGGCGGTGGTGGCACCGAATTCAGCGGCGCAGGAATCCACCCGCTTATAAACCGGTCGAATACCCCAGGCATGGCGCTGCGTCCGCAACGTGGTCTCATCACAGCCGCACAGGCGCGCTAGCCGGGCGTCAGAAAAACCCTTGCGCTTGAGGCGGCGCAGGGTCGCTGGGTTGAGTTGGGCAAGCCCACCCGCCTTGACCACCGATTCTTCGCGCAGCAGGTCTTCGATCTGCGCCAAGAACCAGCGGTCAATTTTAGTCAGCGCGTGGATTTCCTCGAGGCTCATGCCGTGCCGGAAGGCGTCCCCCACAAACCAAATCCGCTCGGAACCCGCGACCGTTAATTCGCGCACGAGCTTTGCGTGGTCCACTTTTTCGCCCACCGGAAACCGCTCATCGAGACCACTGGCACCGGTCTCCAACGAGCGCAGGGCTTTTTGAAAAGATTCCTGAAAAGTCCGGCCGAAAGCCATCACCTCACCCACCGATTTCATTTGGGTGGTGAGGCGGTCGTGGGCCTGTGGGAATTTCTCGAAAGTGAAGCGCGGAATTTTAATCACGACGTAGTCGATGGTCGGCTCGAACGAGGCAGGGGTTGCGCCCCCGGTAATTTCGTTGGCGAGTTCGTCCAGCGTGTACCCCACGGCCAAGCGGGCCGCCACTTTGGCGATGGGGAAACCCGTCGCCTTGGAGGCCAAGGCCGACGAGCGTGAGACCCGCGGATTCATTTCGATGACAAGCATCTTGCCGTTGACGGGATTGATAGCGAACTGCACGTTGGAGCCGCCGGTTTCAACGCCGATTTCCCGCAACACCGCGATCGAGGCATTGCGCAGCAGTTGGTATTCCTTGTCGGTCAGGGTCTGTGCCGGCGCCACCGTGATGGAATCACCGGTGTGGATGCCCATGGGGTCGAGATTTTCGATCGCACAGATGATGATGCAGTTGTCGTTGCGGTCGCGCACGACTTCCATTTCGTACTCTTTCCAGCCCAGCACAGATTCTTCGATGAGCACTTCATGCGTGGGCGAAGCGTCGAGACCCCGGGTCACGATTTCGGCAAATTCTTCGCGATTAAACGCAATGCCGCCGCCGGTGCCGCCCAGCGTAAAGGAGGGCCGAATGACGGTTGGGAAACCCAGCACGAGTTGATGACGTGCGGCTTCCGCCAAGGTGTGCGCCACCAGCGACTGCGGGGAATCCAACCCAATGCGGGTCATGGCCTGGCGAAATTTTTCGCGGTCTTCGGCCATCTCGATCGCCTGCACGGAGGCGCCGATGAGCTGCACCCCAAATTTCTCCAACACGCCTTCGCGCGCCAGATCGAGCGCGCAATTGAGCGCGGTCTGGCCGCCCATGGTCGGCAAAAGGGCGTCGGGGCGCTCCTGTTCGATGATTTTAGCCACCGTTTGCCAGCGCACCGGTTCGATGTAGGTGGCGTCAGCGGTATCCGGATCCGTCATGATCGTGGCCGGATTAGAGTTGACCAGCACGATGCGGTAACCGTCCTTGCGCAAGGCCTTGCAGGCCTGAGTGCCGGAGTAGTCGAACTCGCAGGCTTGGCCGATGATGATCGGGCCCGCGCCAATGACGAGGATAGATTTGATATCGGTGCGTTTTGGCATGCTGAAATAAGCCGCTGGTTCAGGCCGCCCGCTGACGACGCATCAGGGCGATGAACTGGTCAAACAGATAGCCAATGTCGTGCGGACCGGGACTGGCTTCCGGGTGGCCCTGAAAACTGAAAGCCGGCAGGCCGGTGTGGGCAATTCCCTGCAGCGAGCCGTCGAACAAAGAACGGTGGGTCGCCATCAGCGTACTGGGCAGACTGGCCTCGTCGATGGCAAAACCGTGGTTCTGGCTGGTAATTGCGACGCGCCCCGAGCGCAGGTCCTGCACTGGGTGATTGGCGCCGTGGTGGCCAAATTTCATTTTGAGCGTGCGCGCCCCGCAGGCCAGACCCAGTAGCTGGTGGCCCAAACAAATGCCGAAAACCGGCACCCCGTGCGGCAGGAGCTCGCGAATGGTGGCGATGGCGTAGTCGCAGGCGGCGGGATCGCCGGGGCCATTAGACAAAAACACGCCATCGGGCGCGATGGCCAGACACGCTTGCGCGCTGGCCGTGGCCGGTAGGACGTGCACTTCGCAGCCGCGGTCGGCGAGCAATCTGAGAATATTGCGTTTGATGCCGTAATCGAAAGCGACGACGCGCCAAGTGGCGGCCGGCGCGGGATGATGCGCGTTGTCTGCCAGTTGCCAGAGTCCTTCGCGCCACAGATAGGGCTTTGAGGTCGTGACCCGGCGCGCCAGATCGGCCCCATTCAGACCGGGAAACCCTTGCGCCCGCGCAATCGCCGCCGCAACCGTAACGCCGCTCCCGGCCGCAATGCAGCCGCTCTGCGCGCCGTGCTCGCGCAGGAGCCGCGTGAGCCGGCGGGTATCAATTTCGGCAATCACCACCAGCCGGGAGGCGTGTGCGTACTCGGCCAGACTTGCGCTGGAGCGCCAGTTGCTCGCCACCAGCGACGCATCGCGGATGATGAGGCCGGCAGCATGGACCCGCCCAGACTCCGCGTCCTGCGCATTTGTCCCCACGTTGCCGATATGCGGATAGGTGAGCGTGACGAGTTGCTGGTCGTAGGACGGATCGGTGAGAATTTCCTGATAACCGGTCATCGCGGTGTTAAACACGACCTCGCCCACCGCGAAGCCGGGCACGCCGATTGATAGGCCGTGGAAGACCGACCCGTCTGCTAGCGCTAGGATTGCCTGATTAGTCACTTTTTGGCTTTTCTGACACAAAAAAAGGGAACGACCGGCCGGCGGTTCCCATGATTAAATTGCTAGGAGTGTACTCGACACCCTGCCGCTGCGCAAAAGCAGCACCGGGCCGGCCGGCGGGGGCGCGGGGTAGCGGCAGCCGTCGGGGACTCGTGCCAAGCGAGCATTTTGGCGGCTGGGTCGCACCGCAACACGAACACCTTTCACTAAAATCTGTGCGACCGGAGGTCGTGATGGACATCGAGCTCACCGTCAGCGTCGAAGAGGGCCGCGCGCAGGGCCACAGCGTTTCTGCCGGGACGCGCGAGTTGCCGCTGATCGTGTTGCGTCAGGCGGGCAAGCTCGGGGTTTTTCTCAATAGCTGCCCGCACGCCGGGGTGCGGTTGGACTGGCGCGGTGGGAGCTTCTTTGACTATTCGGGCAGTTACCTGCAGTGCTCGCTGCACGGCGCCCTGTTTGAAACGGGCAGCGGGCGCTGCGTGGCTGGTCCCTGCCTAGGGGCACGCTTAGTCCCGATCGCCCACCGCTCGACGCTCGACGGCGGCCTCGTCATCACGGCCGTAGAGCGCATTCCTGCGCGGGCCGTGCCCGGGTCTCGGCGCTAGCGGTCAGCTACCCGACGACCGGTTGGCGGCGCGGACGAGACCAGCCGACCGGGCGTTAATCTGCTGGCTAATCGCCACCGCCACGGCCAACGCCCGCTTACCATCCTCACCCGATACCCGCGGCGATTTCCCCTGGGCGACCGCCAGTACGAAAGACCGAATTTCGTCCATCAGCGCATCACTGCGCTCTAGGGGCTGGCTTTCAAGGGCCAGATCGCGGGGCTCGCCTTTGCGTCCCAGGGCATCAAGGGTCCCCACGAGCAGC
The DNA here is from genome assembly GCA_009692365.1 of Gammaproteobacteria bacterium. Taxonomy (GTDB): domain Bacteria; phylum Pseudomonadota; class Gammaproteobacteria. The sequence goes on along the minus strand of SHZJ01000005.1, from coordinate 15,838 downwards.
GCGTGGTTGGCGAAATCGATGGAGAGATAGGACTGCGGCAAGTAGACATTCATGGCGCGCACCGCCTCTAAATGTACCCGGCTGGCGGATAGCTCGGCCACACAGCCGTTTTCAAAGATCAACTGCGCCTCAGCGATATCCGTGCTGCCGGTCACCACCGTGCGCCCCGTCGCCACGATGCTGGCGACCGCGCTGGGCACCAGGCTGAGCACGATATCGATATCGTGGATCATCATGTCGAGCACCACGTCCACTTCCGTGCCCCGCTCTTTGTAACGCGCCAAGCGGCGCGCCTCGATGCGGGTCGGCGCGATTACCAACGGGCGCAGCGCCAGTACGGCCGGGTTGAAACGCTCTAAATGCCCGACTTGGAAAACCCGGCCGTGGGCGGCCGCCAGTGCAATCAGTGTTTCTGCCTGTGCGACGGTTTCGGTGACCGGCTTTTCTACCAAAACGTGCACCCCGGCGGCGAGGCAATCTCGGGCGATCCTGAAATGGGTGTCTGGGGGTGTCACGATCGAGACCAAATCGAGCGTGTCCAGCAACGCGCGATAGTCGGTGGCCGCCGCCACGCCATACTGGGTGGCCAAGGCGCTCGCCCGCGCACTATCGGTATCGATGACTGCCCGCAGTTCGACTGCTGGTAGCGCGAGATATTTCTGCACGTGGAAGGTGCCTAGATAGCCCACCCCAATCACGGCCGCGCGCAGTTTGGACATCGGGCCTAGGCTCCTTGGGGGTCGTAGCAACGGGGTGGCGAGCGGGTTGGGCGCGTTGCCGGGGGGGTGACCGGCCAGACCGCCGCACGCGATTTGCCCCCTAGGCTACGTGGTCTAAGCCCTTAGGAACAAGCCTCGCGCGGCGCGGCGGCCCCCGCGCCGTGCGGTCAGTCGCCTAAGTCCGAGACCGTATTAGCCTGCGCCGGCTCGGCGTACACCACTTTGCGCGAATGCCGCAGACGGCTCAGGGCGCCGGTGCCCCCCCCGCCGGCTGGCGTGCGGTCGAACACCACGGTATAAACGCCGCGCTTGGTCGGGCCTTCTACTAGATCGGCACCCACCGACAGCAAGACCGAGCGCATCTGGCCTTCGGTGACGTTGTCGTAGAACACCAAGCGGGCTGTCATGGGCGACTGACTGCTATCCATCAGCTGCGTCTGCGGCAACATGCTCAGGCCAATTTTGCGCAACCAAGCGACGTTGGATTCAGCGCTTTGCGTCAGCGTACCCACCAAGCTAAACACGAGCAGCAGCACCGCCGCAGACGCCCAAGGAAGCTCGGGCGCGCGCCACTGGGGGAGGTCGATGCGCGCGTGCAGGCGACGCAGGGCGTCTTCGCAACGCTCGTCGCGTCCCAGTGTCTTGAGGCGTTGGGCCAGCAGCGCCAAGTTCGCTAGTTCGCGGCGGCAGCGTGGGCAGTGGCGCGCGTGGCTCCGGGTGGCGGCCAGTTCCGCCCCGCGCAAGGTACCGTTCGCCAGCCACGGGAGCAGCGTCCAACTTAGGGCGTGGCGGGCCTCGATGGCAATCACGGTGGTCTGGGTGGTGTCGGGCATCGCAGGGGTCCGGTTAGGGTGTCCGGCCAAGGCAGGCGGCCAGCAGTTGGCGCAGTTTCGCGCGCGCGTGGAACATGCGGGTCTTCACCGTATTCACCGGGCAGCCCACTATTTGCGCCACTTCCTCGTAGGAGTAGTCCAGCAAGAAAGTGAGTTCAACCACGCTGCGGTGCCCCGGCGACAGGCGGGCCAAGGCGGTATCGAGTTGCCCGGCAAGCTCTACCGCGGCCACTTCCGACACGGGGTCGCTGTCGTCGGCGACGTCGTAGCCCGCCGCGAGGGCTTCGGTGGGCGTGCGGCGTTCCCGTTCTAGCCGTTTGAGCGCTTTTTTATAGGCGATGCCGAAAATCCAGGTGGACGCCTTGGAGCGGCCAGCGAAGGCGTCGCCGCCAGTCCACACCGCATACATGGCGTCGTTGACGATTTCTTCAGCCAGTTCGGGGAGCCGCACCATCCGCGTAATAAAGGGCATCAAGCGGGCGTAGTAGAGCCGGTAGAGCGCGTCGAACGCCGGGCGATCCCCGCGCGCGATGGCCTCGATGAGGGCCAGATCACGCCTTTCCTCGGCCCCTAAGGGGGACTCGAGCGGCAGCACAGGGGTGGGTTGTTCGGACAACTTGGGCTCCGCTACCCGCCTTTAAGGCGAGTCTCAATACTGGGTTAGTTCCATCCACCGGCCAGATAGTTCAACTGCCGCAAACGGCGCCGCGGCCTTGCTAGCGTAGTCCCAAGACATCCTGCATGTCGTAGAGTCCCGCGCCACGCCCGGTCAGCCAACGTGCGGCGCGCAGTGCACCGCCGGCAAACGTCGCCCGGTTAGCCGCGCGGTGGGTGATTTCGAGCTGTTCACCGGCGCCGACAAACAGCACCGTGTGGTCCCCGACTATTTCGCCGGCGCGCACCGTGGAGAAGCCGATGGTTTGCCGGTCGCGTGGACCACTCAGGCCCTGCCGTCCGTAGACCGCGCAGCTGGCCAAATCCCGGCCGAGTGCGGCCGCGACAATTTCGCCCATCCGCACCGCCGTCCCGGAAGGTGCATCCAGCTTGTGCCGATGGTGTGCCTCCAAGATTTCGATATCGACTTCATCGCCCAACACGGTGGCGGCAAGTTCCAGCAACTTGAAGCACAGGTTGACCCCGACGCTCATATTCGGCGCGAACACAATGCCGATTTGCGCGGCGGCGGCCTCGATGAGCGCGCGCTGCGGGCCAAAACCGGTCGTGCCGATGACGATGCGCCGTGCCCTGTGCACGCACTGCGCCAGATGGGCCAAGCTCGCGGCAGGGGTGGTGAAATCGATGAGGACGTCAAAGTCGTGGGCGCCGAGCGCGGCATCCGATTCCACCGCCACACCCAAACCCCCGAGCCCGGCCAAGAGACCCACATCCTGTCCGAGGAAGGGCGAATCCGCGGCCTCAAAGCCGGCCACCAGCGCAATCCCGACGTCGGCCGCCGCGAGTTCCACGAGCGTTCGCCCCATGCGGCCGGCGACGCCAGCGATGGCAATTCGCGCCTGACGCGGCACTTCACTCACGGGAATTTCATGTCTTCAAAAAATTTCTTGACCCCATTGAGCCAGGTACTGGCCCGCGGGCTGTGGCGGGCGGACTGGCCGTCCAGAGACTCGCCAAAGCCCCGCAGCAAGTCTTTCTGCGGCCGGGTGAGGTTTACCGGGGTCTCGAGAGTGACCCGACAAATTAAATCGCCGACCGGCCCTCCTCGCACCGAGCGCACACCCTTCCCGCGCAGCCGGAACATCTTGCCGCTCTGGGTTTCCGGCGGAATTTTAAGCACAACGCGACCATCGAGAGTTGGCACCTCGAGTTCACCACCCAGCGCGGCGGTCACGAAATCAATGGGCACCTCCGATTTGAGGTCGCTGCCCTCACGGTCAAAAATAGCGTGCTCGCGCACCATCACGCTGACATAGAGGTCACCGCTCGGCCCGCCGCTCTGGCCCGGTTCACCCTCACCCGACAGCCGAATGCGGTCCCCGTTGTCCACGCCGGCCGGTACTTTCACCGCAATGGTCTTGTGCCCTCGGGCCTTGCCAACCCCGCCGCAGGCGCCACAGGGATCGCGCACCACTTTGCCGCGCCCCCGGCAGGTGGGACAGGCTTGCTGGACGGAGAAAAAGCCCTGCTGCATCCGCACCTGACCCAAGCCATTGCAGATGGTACAGGTCTCGGGGGCAGATTTCGTGCGACTGCCGTGCCCCTCGCAAGTCTCGCAAGGCACCAGCGTAGCAATGCGGATCTTGACCTCAGCGCCCCGCACGGCTTCTTCCAGGGACATCTCTAAGTCGTAGCGCAGGTCGGCCCCGCGATAGGCCCGTGCGCCGCTGCGACCACCGCCGTTGCCAAAAATATCGCCAAAGACGGAATCGAAAATATCGCCGAAACCCGCGCCGCCCTGCTGGCCACCCGCGGGGTCGAGCCCCGCGTGACCGCGCTGGTCGTAAGTGGCGCGTTTGCGCTGATCGCTCAGCACTTCAAACGCCTCTTTGACTTCTTTGAATCGATCTTCGGCGCTGGCGTCCCCATCGTTGCGGTCCGGGTGGAACTTCATAGCCAGCCGCCGATAGGCTTTTTTCAGATCGGCGTCCGCGGCATCGCGGCCCACGCCCAGCACTTCGTAGTAGTCTCGTTTCGCCATAGAACTTTCTTTACCAAAAAACCAACGCGCCCGTACAGCGTTGCGTTCTGTACGGGCTGGCTAAAAACCCTAAGACCGGTTGAGTCTTATTTTCTGTCGTCGACTTCCTCGAAATCGGCATCAACAACGTTGTCGTCCGCGTTCGCGTCGGCCCGGCCCGGTTCGCCGCCCGGGGCCCCGCCGGCGGCAGCATCTGCTTGCTGCGCACGCTGCGCGACTTTACCCGAAACCTCGGCCAGCTTCTGCGCCCGCGCTTCAATCGCCTCTTTGTCGTCCCCGCCCAGCACGCTTTTGAGCGCGTCAATCGCCGCCTCAACCTCCTTGCGCTCCTCCGCGTCGACCTTGTCGCCGAGTTCTTCCAGCGACTTGCGGGTCGCATGCAACAGCCCGTCGGCCTGATTGCGCACGGACACCAGTTCGTGGAACTTCCGGTCCTCGTCGGCATGGATCTCTGCGTCGCGCACCATGCGCTGAATTTCCTCGTCCGACAGACCGCTCGAGGCTTTGATGATGATCGACTGCTGCTTGCCGGTGGCCTTGTCCTTCGCCGAGACATTCAGAATGCCGTTGGCGTCGATGTCAAAAGTCACCTCGACTTGCGGCACGCCCCGTGGCGCGGGCGGGATGTCGGCCAGATCAAAGCGGCCCAACGACTTGTTGGTCGCGGCCTGCTCGCGTTCGCCCTGCAACACGTGCACCGTGACCGCCGTCTGGCCGTCGTCGGCGGTAGAAAACACCTGCTGCGCCTTGGTCGGAATCGTGGTGTTTTTCTCGATGAGTTTGGTCATCACCCCGCCCAGGGTTTCGATGCCCAGCGACAGGGGGGTCACGTCGAGCAGCAGCACGTCTTTGACATCCCCACCCAATACCCCGGCCTGGATCGCCGCACCCACCGCCACCGCTTCGTCTGGGTTGACGTCTTTACGCGGCTCCTGGCCAAAGATGGCCTTCACCACTTCCTGCACCTTGGGCATGCGGGACTGCCCGCCAACCAAGATCACATCGTTGATATCGCTGGCCTTCAAGCCGGCGTCTTTCAGGGCGATTTGGCAGGGCTCAATGGTGCGGGTGACCAACTCTTCGACCAGCGACTCCAGCTTGGCGCGGGTGATTTTCATATTCAGGTGCTTAGGACCCGTGGCGTCTGCCGTGATGTAGGGCAGGTTGACGTCGGTCTGCTGGCTCGAGGACAGCTCGATTTTCGCCTTCTCGGCGGCTTCTTTGAGGCGTTGCAACGCCAGCGGATCGTCGCGCAGGTCGATGCCCTGCTCTTTTTTGAACTCGCCCGCCAAGAACTCGATCAGACGCATATCGAAGTCTTCACCCCCTAAGAAGGTGTCGCCATTGGTCGAGAGCACCTCAAACTGGTGCTCGCCGTCGACTTCTGCGATTTCGATGATCGAGATGTCGAACGTGCCGCCGCCGAGGTCATACACCGCGATCTTGGCGTCGCCTTCGCGCTTGTCCATGCCGAACGCCAGCGCCGCCGCCGTCGGCTCGTTGATGATCCGTTTGACCTCAAGCCCAGCGATGCGGCCCGCATCCTTGGTGGCCTGACGCTGCGAGTCGTTGAAGTAGGCAGGCACCGTGATCACGGCCTCGGTGACTTCTTCGCCTAAATAATCTTCCGCCGTCTTCTTCATTTTCATGAGTACGCGCGCGGAAATTTCGGGCGGCGCCATGCGTTTGCCGCGCACGTCGACCCAAGCGTCGCCGTTGTCGGCCGCGGCAATTTTGTAGGGCACCATTTTGACGTCGCGCTGCACGACGTCCTCTTTAAATTTGCGGCCGATTAGTCGTTTCACCGCGAAGAGGGTGTTCTGCGGGTTCGTGACCGCCTGCCGCTTGGCCGCTTGGCCCACCAGCACTTCGTCGTCGGCGGTAAACGCCACGATCGAGGGGGTGGTGCGATTGCCTTCGCTGTTTTCGATCACTTTGGGCTTGCCACCCTCCAGCACCGCGACGCAGGAATTGGTCGTGCCGAGGTCGATACCGATAATTTTTGCCATGAGATGTCTCGCTGAGATAACTAATTGGGATGCGGGAGCGTGCTCCCGCGCTCAATTCCTGAGATGGGGACGCCGCCGCCAATACTCAAGGGGCAGCGGCGTCTTCCGGCGCTTTGGCGACCACCACCATCGCGGGGCGCACCAATCGCTCGTTCAGGCGGTAGCCCTTTTGCAGTACGCGCAACACCGCGCCGGACTCCACGCTGGTAGTGGGCTCCATCATCATGGCCTGGTGCTGTTCGGGGTCGAACTTCACCCCGGCTTCGCTGATGCTCTGCACCCCAATGCGCGTCAGCGCTGCGTCAAACAGCTGGACGGTCATTTCCATGCCCGCCAGCAGGCTCTTGAAATCGTCGGTATCGCGCGCGGCGTCCAGCCCCAGGTCGAGGCTGTCTTTGACGGGCAGCAACGCGTCTACCAGCCGTTCAACGCCATATTTATGCGCATTTTCGACGTCGCGCTGCGCGCGTTTGCGGATATTGTCGAGCTCTGCTCGCGCCCGCAGCAGGTCGTCGCGCGCGCGGTCGGCCTCAGTCCGCAGGCGCTCCATGTCGGCTTCCAATTGGGCGTGCGGGTCTTCTATTTCAACCGGCGCAGACACCACCGGGTCTTCGTGATTAGTCACTCACTCCTCCAGATCTGATGCAAAAAAAATCGCTGGCCGCCGGGGTTACCGGCGGGGTGTCACTAGGTGCTGTTCGGGTAGGTTGGGGCTACTGCAGAGAATTCAAGGCTGAGCCCAGCATTTTAGCGGCGAGGTCGACGATAGGGATCACTCTTTCGTAGGGCATGCGGGTGGGACCGATCACGCCCAGCACCCCCAACGTCTCACCTTCTGGTCCGTAGGTTGAGGTTACGATGCTGCAGTCGTCGAAGGCGTGGTACCCCGACTCCTCGCCGATAAAAATTTGCACCCCGTTGGCGCTGAGCGCCTGGTCTAGCAGCAGCAGCACATCGCGCTTGAGGTTAAAAGCCTCGAACAAGGTGCGCAGTTTATCGAGGTCGGAGAGCTCGGTGAGGCCCATGAGGTTGGTTTGCCCGGCCAGCACATAGTCCTTGCCGTTGGTGTCGTCGACGAACAATTGCCCGGCCATTTCGATGACGGTTTCCATCATGCGGTTCATTTCGTCGCGCGCGGCGCTCATTTCGGCCAGCAAATCGCGCTTGACGGCCCGCACGTCTTTGCCCGCAAACGCTGAATTGAGGTAGTTCGCGGCCTCGGTCAATTCGGCCGGGGAATAACACCGCGGCGTCCGGATGATCCGGTTTTGCACCTCACGGTCGTTCACCACCAAGATCGCCAACACCCGATTGTCGCTCAAGGGCAAAAATTCCACCTGCCGCAGCGCGCGCTGCTCGGTAATCGGGACCATCACCAAGCCGGCAAAACGGGTGATTTCAGAGAGCATCGTGGAGGTGCGCTCGAGCAGACGGCGCACATCGTTCTCACGCTTTAAGTCGTTGGCAAATCGGGAAATTTCAAAGAGAGTCGGCTCCCGCCAGGTGAGGATGGAATCGACGAACAGGCGGTAGCCCCGCTGCGTGGGGATGCGCCCGGCGGAGGTATGGGGGGCGCGAATGAGGCCTAAGTCTTCCAAGTCGGCCATGACGTTGCGAATGGTGGCGGGGCTGAGCTCCAGCTTGGCGTCCCGGGCCAGCGTGCGCGAGCCCACGGGGTGTCCGTCCGCGATGTAGCGTTCCACCAGCAGCCTGAACAGATGCTGGGCGCGGTCGTTAAGTTCCAGGACGTGAGGGCGGTCACCCATTGAGGCATTACCCAGAGTCTGACGTTGTGTTGCACCTAGCATCAGCCATAACGCCTCGCAAAACCACTGTTTCGCGGTGCCTTCAGAGTTGGCACAATCTGGGTGACCGGGCGCCCCTCGCTCGCACCAGATAGAGAGCTCAAGCGTGTTCAAACGGATAGCGATCGTGACGAAGCCTGCCGATTCGACCTTGCGCAGCGCGCTGGACGCCGCGCTGGCGGTGCTTGGGCGCCATGGCGCGGAGGTCTTGCTCGATCATTTATCGGCGCTGGACGCCCCGACCACTGGCCCTCAGAGGGCCAGCGGAGAAGAACTCGTGGCCAACCGGGACCTCGTGATCGCCATCGGTGGCGACGGCACGCTGCTGCGGGCGGCCAAGCTGGCTTTTCCTCACCGTGTGCCGGTGTTGGGGCTTAATTTGGGCCGGCTGGGTTTTTTGGCGGATATCTCCCCCCAGCAGGTCACGCAGGGGCTGGACGCGATACTCACCGGGCGCTACTGCAGCGAAGAACGTTGCGTTCTGCAGTGCGAAATTCTGCGGGATGGCGCGATTTTCGCCACCCAAATTGCCCTGAATGATGTCGTTATTCAGCGCTGGAGCACTGCTAGGCTGATCACGCTCAATACCTATGTTGATGGCCGCTTTGTACACACCCAGCGCTCCGACGGCATGATCATTTCGACCCCCACCGGGTCGACCGCCTACGCGCTGTCCGGCGGCGGCCCAATTTTGGATCCCACGCTGCCGGCGATGGTACTGGTGCCGATCTGCCCGCACACGCTGACCAATCGACCCTTGGTCATCAGCAATAATTCTTGCATCGAAATCGACTTTGCCAGCGATAACGCCGAGGACTCGCGCGCGACGGCTGACGGTCATCCCATGCCGATCCTCAAGGCCGGCGACCGCATCCGCATCACCCGCCACGCCGACGCCGTGCGGCTAATCCACCCCTCCGGCCACGACCACTTCGCCACGCTGCGCGCCAAGCTGCAGTGGGGCCGTAGCCCGTGCTGAAAGCCCTCACCATCCGTGATCTGGCGATCGTGCGCGAGCTGGATGTGGAATTTACGGCGGGCTTAACCGTGATTACCGGGGAGACCGGGGCGGGCAAATCCATTTTGGTGGATGCGCTGGGCCTAACCCTGGGCGACCGCGCTGACTCCGGCAGCGTGCGCGACGGCGCCGAGCGGGCCACGGTCACCGCCTTATTTGACCTCTCCAGCCGCCCGGATTTACGCGCAGTGCTGGCGCTAAACGACCTCGGCGCGGCCGACGATTGCATCCTGCGGCGGGTCGTTGGTGCCGACGGACGCTCGCGGGCTTTCTGCAACGAAACCCCCGTCTCGGTGCAGTTTCTGAAGGAGTTCGGTAGCGGGCTGGTGGGGATCCACGGGCAGCACGCCCATCACTCCTTGCTGGAGCGGCCGGCGCAGCGCCGTTTGCTCGATGAATTTGGTGGTTGCGGGGCGCTCGTGGCAGCAGTCGCCGGCGCGCAACGCGCCTGCGTGGCGCTGGCCGGGGAGCTAGCCGCCTTGCGCGGCGAGCATGCCAACGCGGCCAGCCGGCTGGACTTCCTGCGTTTTCAAATCGACGAACTGGCTGGCTTGCCGCTAGCACCCGACGCGCTGGCAGCACTCGAAGCCGAGCACCGTAAGGCTGCGAATATCGAGCGACTACAGGCGGGCTGCACCGACATCTCCCAGCGCCTGTTTGGCGATACCCGCGGTGCGCAACGAGGGCTCACGCACGCCCTGCATGGCGCCCAAGAGTTGGCGAGCATCGATAACCAATTAACGCCTTTGGTGGAGCTGCTGGAGCAGGCGGTGATTAATCTGGACGAGGCGGAGCGGGAACTGTCCCACTACACCGGGCGTCTGGGCGCCGCCGGGGCGGATTTGGCGAGCCTAGACCGCGCGCTGGCCGACCTCCACGCGGCGGCACGCAAACATCGCTGCGAGCCAGCCGCGCTGGGCCCGTTTCGCCAGCAACTCCAGCGCGAGCTCGAAACCCTCATCAACCACGAGCAAATCGAGGGCGACACGGCGGCGCGGTTGCAGCTCGCGGAGCAGGCATTTCAGGGGCTGGCGGGTCAACTCAGCGCCGCGCGGGCCGCCGCCGGGAACACCCTGGACGCGGCGGTTTGTACCCATCTCCACGAACTCGCCCTCCCCCATGCGCGCTTCCACACCGAGCTCAGCCGCAGCGCGCAGGCTACCGAGCACGGGGTGGATGAGGTCGAACTATTGATCGCCGCCAACCCCGACCAGCCGCTGCGGCCGCTGCGAAAAGTCGCGTCCGGGGGCGAACTCTCGCGAATCAGTTTAGCCATTCAGGTGGCAACGGCCGGGGTGTCGGGCGTGCCGATGCTGGTCTACGACGAGGTTGATAGTGGCGTGAGCGGCCGGGTGGCCGGGGTGCTGGCGCGGCTGCTGGAGGCCATTGCGGTCGGCCGGCAGGTCTTATGCATCACCCATATGCCACAGGTGGCCGCGGCCGGCGGACGCCATTTGCTGATCGGAAAATCTGTCGAGGCAGGCATCACGCGCACGGCCGTCAGTTATCTGTCGGCGGACGACCGGGTGCGCGAATTGGCCCGCATGTTGGGCAGCGAACCCATCACCGCCAAAACACTCGCCCATGCTCGCGAGATGTTGGCGGGTTGAAGCCGCGCCCTACTCGAGGGGTTTTTTCTTCCTCACGTACAGCACCAGACTATGGTCTGACATCTCGTAGCCATGGGCCGCCACAATTTCGCGTTGGCGCCGTTCAATTTCCTCATCGAAAAACTCAATGACATCGCCGGTGTCCAAACACACCATGTGGTCGTGATGTGGACCCCGGGCCATTTCGAACACCGAATGGGAGCCATCAAAATTGTGCCGTTCGACGATGCCGGCAGACTCGAATTGCGTCAGCACTCGGTACACCGTGGCGAGTCCCACGTCTTCGCCCGACGCCAACAGCGCGCGATAGACATCTTCGGCGCTAAGGTGACGGTCGCCGCTGCGCTCGAGCATTTCGAGGATGCGCAAGCGGGGCAGCGTGGCTTTGAGTCCGGCTTTTTTCAGCGCGAAAGTGTCCACCGCTAGGTTCTCCTCTCCACCGGCCTCGTTGACTGGCCTCAGTGCCCGCTTAGGCTATACTTCGGCGCCTTCCAGCCATTGCGACCGACTGGACGGCATTACTTAAATGCGACCGCAGCGCGAGCGGCAGGCTAGACCCGGATGGTAGCACTGCGAACCGCCGTTTATGCGTCCTCAAACTGCGCCACCCAAGGCCAAGAGATCTCATGCTGATTAGGTATCTCACCGTTCTTACCGTCCTCCTGATTGGGCTGACTGGCTGCTCGTTGCAACGACCGGCCTTCCTGGGCACTTGGTCGCCGGTGCACCGCATCGATGTCCAGCAAGGCAATGTGATCACCCAAGACATGCTGGCCCAGCTAAAAGTGGGGATGGAGAAGAAAAAAGTCAGCCTTCTCATGGGCACGCCGGTGATCATCGACACCTTCCATGACAACCGTTGGGACTACCTCTATACGTTCCAGAAAGGCCGCCACCTGTCCAAGCGCCGGCACGTCATCCTCTTTTTTGAGGACAACAAGCTGGTGAGCGTGAGCGGGGATGTGCTCCCCGCAACCGGGCCCCTGCCGGTAGATACCCGCCAGGACCAATCCGTGGACGTGCCGCTGATCAAGCCAGATTTGGTCACCCGCATCGTTGAAAATATACCCTTCCAAGGGCCACCACCGGGGACTCCGAAACCGCCGGTGGAAGATGAAGACTCAAAACTGATGGTCCGCCCGCCCGTGGCGCCATTGGGTGAGGCCCCCGACGAGGCTAAGGCCCCGGCAGAACTACCCGCGACAGAACCCGCGGCCACCGCGGCCGTTGCCCCGCCGGTGGTCGTGCCGGCCGCGTCAGCAGAGCAAAAAGGCTTGTTCAAGCGACTATTCGATGCCGATGCAGCAGAAGAGCACGTCGAGGACGAAGACGGCGACCACCAAGTAGACTGAGCTCTGGGCTCAAGCGCGGCGGCGGCGCATTTCCTTGGGGTCGACCGGCAGCGGCCGGTAGACCTCCACCCGGTCGCCGCCGGCGACCAGCGTCTCCAGTGTCACCAAGGTGGCGTAAATGCCCACGCGATTCACCGCCAAATCGATCTCTGGATGTTGTTCGAGCAGGCGAGCGCGCTCGATGACCCCGCGCACACTCGTGCCGTAGGGCACCTGCAGACGTTGGCAGCGCGCACCGTAGGCGAGGTCAACCCCTAGCAGTTCAACGCTGGCCATAGACCGCCACCGCACGTTGCCGGAAAGACGCCACCAACGAGCCCGTCATCACTTTGAACAACGGCGACAGGGCCACGCCCACCAGCCGGTTTTCAAATTCAAAATCGATATTCAACATCACCCGCGTGCCCAGGGCATTCTGGGTAAACTCCCAACAGCCCACCAACCGACGGAATGGACCGCTCGCCAAACGCACTTCGATGCGGTGCGGAGGCTGGCCCAGGTTGTCGGTCGTGAAGGTGTAATGCAGCGCGCCCTTTCTCACCACCAAACCGGCGCGTTGGCTGTGGCCTTCCCGACTCACCACCCACGCCCGCTCACACCAGGGCAAAAACTTTGGGTAGCACTCGAAGTCCACCACCAGCGCGTACATTTCGGCGGCGGTATAAGGCACCAATTCAGACTGTTTGATATGCGGCATGCGGGGTGACGTCTTTAGCCTCAGAGGTGCGAGAAAATGCACTGCGTTGCAACATCCCCATGATAGCGCGAGCGTCGGTACGCCGGAACAGCGCAATCCGCGCCCGCGGGCCGGTGGGGCCGCGAGTTGGGTTGCGGCCAATTTAAAGGGAACGCGCAAGGCATGAGCCGGGCCCCACCGCGTCGCGGTTGCTATACTCCCGCCCTACTTAGCGCAGTCAGCCATGGCCACTCCCAAAAAAGATTCCCACAAAGCCGACGCCCTGATCACCGAAAATCGGAAGGCCTACCACGATTATTTCATCGAGGAGCGGCTAGAGGCCGGCTTGGTGTTGGAGGGCTGGGAGGTCAAAAGCCTGCGTGCGGGCAAGGTGCAACTGCGCGACTGCTACGTGCTGCTAAAAGACGGCGAGGCCTTTTTGCTCGGCGCACTCATCAACCCCTTGCACTCCGCCTCCACCCACGTCCACCCCGAACCCCAGCGCAGCCGCAAGCTCCTGCTGCACGCAGAGGAAATCACCCACCTGCTGGGGGCCGTTGAGCGCAAAGGCTATGCGGCCATCGCGCTCTCCCTGTACTGGAAAAAAGGCCGCGCCAAATGCCAAATTGGCCTCGCCAAAGGCAAAAAGCAGCACGACAAACGCGATGTCGAAAAAGACCGCGATTGGCAGCGCGACAAGCAACGCCTGATGCGGCATCGCTAAGCACCACCCAATTCGCCCTCACGCCCGCTGCTGGTAGGCAGCGCACGCAAGACCCCGTAAGCTCACAGCCTCTTAACCGGGGGCGACTTGGATTCGACGTGGGTCGCGAAACCCAAGGGGCATGCCGAGGGGCAGAGTACCTCGTAAATCCAACTGCAAAAAACATAGTTGCCAACGACGACAACTACGCACTCGCCGCTTAAAACCCGGTAGGGTGCCGTCCGACTGAAGCCGTGCTGGTGCGTTCAGGTTTCGGGCGTCATACCTCATCAGATCGCGACGCGGCCCGCCCGGGGCCAAACCGCTAAAACGCTGTAGGGATCGCTGGAAAATCACCCTGTCTGTCGGGGGGGGCTCCGGCTAAATCAAATGACAGACTACGCATGTAGAACCGACGGCAGAGGACTTACGGACGCGGGTTCGATTCCCGCCGCCTCCACCAATGACCTCTCCGCTTAAGGCCAGAAACGACCTTAAGCGGATTAAAAACAAACACTTATCGACAACACCCCCCTCGCATGGGGTGCCATAAGGTCGCTTGAACCCAGACGATTTGCGGATAACAATGCGGATAACACCTCTTCAACGCCACCTAGTGGGCAGGAGTTATCCGGTATGGCACGCCACCTGTTATCCGATAAGGCTATCGCCCAAGGCCTCAAGGCCGCGGCAGCTAGCGGCAAACCAGCCACGCTCAACGACGGCGCGGGCCTGCAGATTATCTGCCGCCCCGATCGCGTGGGCTGGTGGCGGCACCGTTATTGGCTGGAGGGTCGCGAGAATCGGCTGTCCCTCGGGGTTTACCCGGACGTCACGCTAAAAGCCGCACGCGAACTCCACCAAGAGGCCCGGAGCGGAATCGCGGCCGGGGTCGACCCGAGCGCCAAACGCAAAGTGGGCAAGGCGCAAAAAGCCGTGCAGGACGAAAGCGCGAGGCTGATAGCCGCCGGTTTGCCACCCCCCGGATCATTCGAGTATGTCGCGCGCGAGTGGCTGCGCGAGCACCATGCAGCCAAGGTCAGCTCCGGGCACGCCGCGCGCACTCTCGTCCGCTTTGAAAAAGATTGTTTCCCCTGGTTAGGCAGCCGCCCGCTCAACGAGATCGATGCGCCCGCTTTGCTGGAGGTCCTGCGCCGCGTGACGGCGCGCGGGGTGCTGGAAACCGCCCACCGATTGAAGTACGCCTGTGGGCAGGTTTTTCAGTATGGCATCGCCACTGGGGTGTGCAGCAGCAATCCGGCCGCCGACTTGCGCGATGCCCTGCCGCCCGTGCCAACGCGCCATCACGCCGCGGTAGTGGAGCCGCAACAGGCCGCAGAACTACTGCGCGCGATGCAAACCTACGCGGGGCACCCGTTCACGCGCGCGGCCCTAGCGCTGTCTGCCTTGTTGTTCCTACGTCCCGGCGAGATCCGCCAATTGGAATGGGCTTGGGTAGATGAAGCCGATGCGCTGCTAAGCATCCCGGCTTCACTAATGAAAGGCAGGAAAAAAGCTAAAACGGGTGCGGCGCACCTCGTTCCACTCGCGCGGCAAGCGCTCGACATCCTGCGCGAGCTACGCCCGCTGAGCGAATACAGCCAGTATATTTTTCCCTCTCTGGCAAATCGGCTACGCCCGATGAGCGAGAACACCGTCAACCTAGCCGTTCGGCGCATGGGCTTTGATAAAGAAACGCACACCGCGCACGGTTTTCGCGCCATGGCTCGCACGATGGCCGCCGAGCGTCTGGGCATCGCCTCTGAGGTCATCGAAGCCCAGCTAGCGCACGCCGTGGGTGACCCGCTGGGCCGAGCCTACAACCGCACCCAATTTTTAGAACAACGCCGGGAATTAATGACCCGCTGGGCGGATTACCTCGACCACCTGCGGGCGGGCGGCGCGGTGGTATCGCTGGTGGGGGTTGCAGCGTGAGCGCGGAATGGGTCGACGACAACCTACACGGGCTCGGTCCTCAAACCCACGCGGAGTGGGCAGATCAAGAGCGGTGGCCAGATGAAAAGCTGGGCGAGCACCTTCTCGCAAGCGCACTCCTCTACGAGGCTGCAAAACAGGCCCTGCGCCTGCGTGCGGCAGTCCCGCAGCTACCGGCCGCCGAGTTAGTCCCCATCACCGTCGACCTCGCCGCTTTCGCGGCCGCCGCGCCGCGTTGGACCGAGCTGCTCCAGGCCGCACGGGCCGAGAACCCCGCTAACGCCATCGTTCAAGAAGCGGTGCAATGTGCTGCCAAGGGCGAATTCGTGCGGGCCGGCAGGATATTGCGTCATTACATACTGGACGGGGTGCAGCGCGAAAGAGACGCAGCCGCCGCCGCTGTCCGTCGCCACCAGAAAGCCAAGCGGCAAGAGACGTTGCAAATCGCTATCGAGGGCCAAGAGCCCCCCCCCGAAAGATACAGCGCCGCGGAGAAAGGCGAATGGGTTCGGATTGCTAGAG
>SHZJ01000070.1 GCA_009692365.1 Gammaproteobacteria bacterium | reverse complement strand
GCCCTAACAAATCAATGGGGTCAGACTTAACAAATCAATGGGGTCAGACTCGATTGATTACTGTCGAAGATGAATCAAAACAAATCAATGGGGTCAGACTCGATTGATTACTGTCGATGTGCGTGATCAGAAATCAATCGTGAAAATAGATGGAGTCTGACCCCACTGGTCCCATTGATCGTTCATTGATGAGACCCGCCTGATGCGGGGGTGCCGCCGGCACCCACTCCCTAAGTTTGGCCCCGCGCGCCCTGCCGCCGCGGGCGTGCTTGCGAGCTTTGCGTCTTCGCCGCCACCAGCGCGTATGGCTGAGGGTCGTAGCCGCTGGGCGGTGGGTTAAGGTGCGTCCGGGCTAGCGTCTTCCACTCGGTGATAAAGCCGGAAGCCCGGATTGATGATGAAGAAATCCTGCGAGCGAAACAGCGTGCTGAAATCGCGCCCCAACAGCATGACCGGCACTTTGAATTCGCGCTCCAGACGATAGGCGCCGTTCGCGCGCAGTAGCTGATGCAAGCGCTGGGCACCGCGGTGCGGATGGACTGCGCCCCAGCGATCCAGCCCGCGATACAGCGGCTCGGGCACGATTAAATCGGTAATCAGGGGATCTCGTTTGTTCTCGACCACCAGCGGGTCGGCGGTGCCCGTCACATCCAAGGACGCGGCGTAGTGGCCGCTAGGGGTGGCGGGTGCGTAGAAGTCCTCCAGAGCGTAGAGGCGGAAGGAGACGTAGCTTGAAGTGGGCGTGGCGCGAGCCGCGAGCCAGGCCGCTACTTGGTCACGCACATTGGTCGTCGCCTGCACGTTCAGGAAGGCCACATCCGCCAGTCCCGTCCACAGCACCGCGCCCGCCAGCAACACCGTGGCTAGCGCCCACCCGCGGCGTCCGCACGCGGCCACTTCACACAGACCCGCCGCGGCCAGCAGCGCGAGCACCGGCGTAGCCGGCAGGCCGTAACGCATCACCGTCCAGCTGACGAGCGTCGTGCCCAGCCAATACGGCAGCACGCTGGCCATCAGCAGCCAGAGCGCCCGTCGGCGATACCACAGTCCTAAGCCCATCCCGCCCAACGCTAGGAGATAAAACGGCGTCCCCAGCGCCTCGCGCGGCAGCAACCACAGCACGTGCCACACGGTGCCACTGTCGTCTAGAGTGTCTAGAAACGGACCCTGCTGATAGCCCTGTTGCAGGCGCAGGCCGTCCAGCGCCGCCTGCCAGTGCAGTAGGGTATGCGGGCTGCCGAGCGCATAGCCCGCCAGTGCGCCAAGGACCAGCAGCCCACCCAGACGACCCAGGCTTGCCAGCCGCCGCGGCTCGGCCGCGGGCCGGCACAGCCACCCTGCCAGCGGGGCGATGCCAAAGGCGATCAGCGGAAAACGCAGCGCCACCGCCAGTCCTACCGCAAGTCCCGCCAGCAGGAACAGCCGCCGGTCGTCGCGGGTCGTGCCGGTGTAGATCAACGCCGCCTGCCAGCAGAGCAGCGCGGCAAACAGGCTCGCCAGTTGGTCGGGCCGCAGGTTCTGCGCTAGGAACACCGGCGCGGGCGCCAGTGCCATGACCAACGCGGCGATGCAGCCCGTGCGGGCATCGAACAGGCGCGCGCCAGTCGCCGCCACGAGCACAATGGTCAGCAGTGAAAAGACGGCCGCGCAGTAGCGCGCGGACGCGATGGCGCTGGCCAGCGGGTTGAACGCGCCCAGCGTCGCCGCGAGCAGATTGCCGTAGCGGTAGGCGGCGTTCAGCACGGTGTAGTGCAGCGTGCCGCCGTACATGAAGTGTTGCGGCACTAACTCGCCCGCCACGAGCATCCGCGCCCACTGCAGGTGGAAGGCTTCGTCGGGATGAAAGCTGTAGTTTGGATGCGTCGCGTCGGGCAGCCCCCAGGCGATGCCCGCCAGCCGCAGCCACGCCGCCGCGCTCAGCACCAGCAGAAGGACCAGCCCCCAGCGCCACGTCCAGCGCTGCGCGGGGCGGGGCAGTGAGTGGGGATCAGGGTGGGCTAAGCGCATGCTTCACGGGGTGTCTTGGGGTGTCTCGGTAACTGCGAGCTGCCGCGCCCTCAGCAGCCCGACGTGAATGAGTATACGGGGCCACAACGACACTGGCGCCGGGGATTTCGGGGACACGGCGGCGGCGCTGCACAGTGGCCAGATGACGCCGTTGAACGTTGGTGACCTCACGCGCGGCGGAGCGGCTGCCCCACGGCAGGGGCCTGCGAATGTCTGTCCAACCCAGCACGCGCAGCACCCGCCCGCGGCTCGACCTCGCCCGCAGCCGGACCACCGACGCACTCGCGCTGCGACAGTTGGTCGAGATCTCCGGCGGACAGTGCGCCGCGTCGCCACCGCGTTCTTGGCGCTCGTGCGCAGCGGGCGGCGGGGCGGCGGGGCGGCGGGGCGGCGGGCGGCGGGCGGCTCAGCGCGCCTTCAGCCAGAGGAGGGCACAGGCGCAACGCGGCGGCGCGCGCGGGCTCGGTCAGCGTGCGTGCGGTCTGGCGCGGCCCGCGATCCGGGTGCGCGGCGTCGTGCGGGCCCCTCGTAACGCGGCCCCCGCGTGCCGTTCGGTCGCTCGCTGCCGGCCAAACCAACGCGACCGTGCTCCCCCTTTAAGTTTTTGTGCTCGCGAGGCCTTCGAGCAAGGGCCAGTGCCAGTGGGCAGACAGCGCGCTCTGCGCAGAATAGTTCTCCCCGGGATTGCACGGATAGACCACGACGTGGGTGGCGCCCGCCGTGACAAAAGCGTCCAGACGCCGGCGTATCGTCGCGATATCGCCCCACGCGCAGACTTCGTCGATTAAACGATCGCTGCCGCCGTTGCTCCAGTCTGCCGGTGAAAAACCCACGCGCCCCCAGGCCTCGTGGTAGGGCGGCAGCGAGATATAAAAAGCGCAGGCGCGTCGCGCGAGGTCACGGGCCTTTTGGGGGTCGGTTTCCAAGAGGCAGCGCACCACAACGTGCAATTCCGGAGTCGGGCCCAGCGCGCGGCGCGCCTGCCGAACCGCCTCCAAAGGCTGCAGGAACAAAAACGCGCCGTCGGCCATTTCACGCGCCACCTTGAGCAGGCCCGGGCCGTGGCTCGCGACGATGACGGGGGCCGCGCTCGCAGCCAGCGGGCTGTCGATCGGTGCGGCGCGCAACCGGGTCAGATAGGCGCGCATTTTCGGTACAGGTAGCACCCAGGTGTGTCCGCGCGGCTCGACCAGCACCGGATGGGACACGCCCAAGCCAAGACTGAAGCGTCCGCCCGAAAGCTCGGCTAAGGTGTTGGCGGCCTGCGCCGCCGAATCTGCGTCGTGGGCATAGACATTGGCAATGCCGCTCGAGATCTTGATGCGTGAGGTCTTGGCGAGCAGATAACCACTGGTCGCGAAGGGTTCACGCCCCGAAATTTCCGGCAGCCACAACTCATGATAACCAAGCGCTTCCAGCCGTAGCGCATTCTCAACGAGTTGCGGCCCGGGTGTGCCTTCGGTCCATTGCAGCAGTCCTAACGGTGCAGTCATTGTTTGGCCTTGGTTTGATGGTTGAGTTTGCGGCTATTCACCGCGCCGTTGGCATTACTTTGTTACTCCTGAGCTGTCGGCGCTCGTCGCACGATCTGGGGGGTCTGCCCGGGTCAGTAAATTATCAGATTGCGCTGGTTTTAGTCAGCTAGTTCTGGCCCATTGGGCTGGCCGGTGCGGGCCTTCCGAGGCAGCAGGGATTGGTCGCGAGCGCCTGGCGCGGAGCTGCCAACGGTTTGAGGAAGCCCCTGCCAGCCACGGCTTAGCAATCGCCACAGCAGTGCTGTGGGGCGGCGCTCGCAGGCCCCGGGGGCTGGCGGCTGATTGGGTGCACTGGGTTGTTTCCAATCGTCGCGGCCCTCGCACTGTGCGCTGGAGGGCGCGCGCAAGCCCGCAGCCCATCGCCAGTGCGACGTCCGGCAGCGCAAATTTCAACCCTGCGTGATGGCAGATTTCGCTGAGAATATTGCTCACAAGTGAAAACCTGCCGGCATTCGCCGCGAATTGAGCAAGTCGGCGATAGCCCTTGAGTGGGCGGGCCGCTGTCCTTCAAGACCGCCGGGCGCACTTGACTTGCCCAGCTTGCGGCGCCGAATGCCATGCCGACCACACGGTGCCAGCCCGCCGGGGTGCGGCGCCGCGCTGCTGTAGGCCCCTCCTAAGCAAGCCCACCCCCAAGCGCACGGCGATTTAACGCACTCGAGATTGCCCGGCTTCCAGCTTCGAGCGATGGCGGCTGCGGTCGGGCCGTAGAGACGGCTGATGGCGCAGTAACCCTCGCCCGGAACCCTCGCCAGCCAGTTGCTTTGGTTGCCCTCGGGCGCTTTGGGTCCACGGTTGGTGCGAGGTTTTTTGGATCCTGATACCAAGCCGCGCGGGAAAACGAAGACATTGTTCGTGCCAGACCGGTAGACAAAACAGCCGGGTGGTACGGCGCCGGCGGAACCGGGTGGCGGGATGAGAAATTTGCCACCTTTTCCAGCCTCGGGTCCGGGCAGGCCGACATCCCCAGCAAACTTGCCGCCATCGACCGGGATTGGACGCCGCCAGAAATCCAGCAGAATTCGTTGGAGTCCGGGCGGCGCATCGAGCACCATCGGGCCGTCTTTGCCGAGGTCGAGATAGCTCATGGCGTAGAGCACCGCGGAGTTTGGCGTGGTGACAAGCGTCTTGGCATGGAGGCGCTTTTCCCAGATGGGCAGGACGTTATAGCCGGCGCCGAAGACTTTCTCGGAGCCATTTTTCATGCCGAGCGTGTTGCTGAGCGGCAAAGCCCAGAGGTAAGTCTGGGTCGCCCGCTGAAACATGGGTTCCTCCCGCAGCAAGGTAGCGGATTCCTTGGTGGGGCGGTTTTCATCAGCGATGGTGGCGAAGTGCTCTCAGCCCGCAGCAGGCTCGCGCTTGCGACCGCCGACGGACGAATGCGCGCCGCGCCATCCTGATCGTGGCTGAGCGGCGCTTAGAGGAGCCTCGCGAACGGGTGGAATCTGAGGCGATTGTTCGGGTCCATCTTTTTCTTCAGCGCCTTGACGGTTTCCGCCATGGCAGCCGTCCCAAAGATGTCGGACGCCGCAACCACGTAGCCTACATCGTCGGGCTGCGAGTGCGTCCCGCTGAAGTCGACGGTCAGGCCATTCACCTCGCGCGCCTTGTCCATGACGCGCTTGGTAAGGTCGACGATGGCCTGCCGCTCGTCGGCGGTCTTGTTCTTGGCGTCGTAGAGGGTGATGAGATCGACAAAGAACGTGTGCTGGCAATTGCCACTGGGGAGGCGGCTCCCGGCTAGGGCAGCGCCGCCCAGCGTCCGGATTTCAACCAACGACAACTCGGCCTCATCCAGTGGCGCTTCGGCAACAAGCGTGTTGCAGACGAAATCAAGGATTTGGTCAGCGGGGACACCCTTGGTGCTCACGCAGTGTTGGAGCGTGGCGAGCGGGTTGCCCGTCTGGCCAGCAATGACGGGCCACAAGGCGGCGGCAGTCTCGTACCACGATCCCCAGTGGGCTTTCATTACCACCGCAAGCTTCAGGCTAGCTGCCAAGTCCTCTAGTGGCTTGACGAAATCTGCCGTACTCCCTTTGAAGGAATCGTCGAAAACGACGGTCGCCACGAGCGCCTTGGTGCCCGTGACCACCAGTTCCAGCGAGACGGGTTCGTTCGGAAACGCATGGTCTCGCATGAAGCGCAGCGCCCCGCGTGAGAACTCCACCGCCTGCGCACGCGTCTCGAATGCGACGACCCTCTGCTCCGCACTCTGGACGGCGCTCGCCGGTTCCACGCGAAACGTCACATCGACAACGATGCCGAGCGCGCTGCCTGCGCCCAGCATGGCCACGAACAGTTCATCGTCGGGGGTAGTAATGCGGAGGTCGCCCGCGGGCGTCACGAGGGTCAGTTTGACCACGCGCTGCCCCAACAACCCAAGCCGCCGTGAGAAATAGCCGCTCAATCCGCCGCTGACGAGGTAGCCGACAACGCCGACCCCCGGCCCCGTGCCGACCGGCAGGGCGCCTTGATGCTCCTTGAGTGCCTCTACGAGTTCACGGAAGACAACCCCGGCACCCACCGTGACCAGCGTGCTCTCGCCATCACGATGAAAATCGATAGATTTCAGGTGCCTTAAGTCCAGAACCACGGCTTCGTTGCTGGCAAGCACCGCGGCGTTCGACGATTCATGACCTCCGCAGACGCCCGCGATCGGGGTGGTCGCCGGCAATGACTTGACCACGCTGACGATCTCCTCGGCCGAGCGGGGTAGGTAGATCTGGCGGGCGAGGCTGGTCGCGGGACGAGGGCTGGCGTTGCCCGTCAGCAGCACCTTGTTGCCGCTGAGGCCCCAAACGCGCTGCGCAAACCACTCATCCCTCGCTGGCTGCCGTTCCAACGATTCTATTGCCATATCGCCTCCAGAATTGGCCAACAGCGAGCCGGTAGCAAGGAGTCCAACACCGCTCGCCGCGGCACCCTTCAGCAGTGACCGACGAGAAATCATGTTTTTTGGAGCAGCCAAAGCCGCGCCTAGTTTTCGATGGTCTAAATTGAGGTCAACTCGCAACATCGGCGGCGGTCAAGCCAGTTGCCGCTTGGACTAAATCAATGGAAATCAATGGGGTCACAAAATCAATGGGGTCAGACTCGATTGAAAAATCAATGGGGTCAGACTCGATTGATATTTGATCGCGAGCGCCATACAGGAAATCAATGGGGTCAGACTCGATTGATATTTGATCGCGAGCGCCATACAGTGGCAGCCCCATCAAGAGTCGGGGTCAACATGGCGCGCTTACCTAGATTTGTGATTTCAGGCCAGCCGCAGCATGTCATTCTGCGCGGCAACGATCGCACCGACATATTTCGGGCTGACGCTGACTACCATTTTTACCTGGAAAAACTGCGGTCAGCCTGCGCCAAACATGGCTGTGATATTCATGCCTATGTATTGATGACCAATCACGTACATCTGCTGATCACCCCCAGTGCGGAGCAGAGCCTGTCCAAGACCATACAAATGCTGGGGCGTTATTATGTGCAGTACTACAATCGTCGCTATCAGCGCACCGGCACACTATGGGAGGGCCGATATAAGGCCACCCTGATTGATACCGCCACCTATCTGCTGATTTGTATGCGCTACCTAGAGTTGAATCCGGTACGGGCGGGCATGGTATCGCACCCGTCTGAATATCCTTGGTCGAGCTATCAACACAACGCGCTGGGCCGTCCTGATGAATTAGTCACCCCATATCTCGAATATCGACGCTTGGGCAAGACAGACGAAGAACGTCAAGGTGCCTATCGCCAGCTATTCAAACAGCACCTTCCCGAACACCGGGTCAGCGAGATCAGGGATTCAACCAACAAAGCCTGGGTGCTGGGAAGCGAGCGATTTAAGCAGCAGATCCAGAAGCAATTGGAGCGGCGGGTTGTGCCAGAAGCGCGGGGTGGAGATAGAAAATCGGAGCAGTTCAGAATTAATCGAGTCTGACCCATTGATTTGATCTTAATTTTGATCCCGGCGGCTAGGTTTGGGGAACCCGATGACTAATCATCTCGAAGAAACGGTCAATGTCCTGAATGCAGGGTCGGTTCCGAATTGGATCACGGGACACGTCAATGCCTATGAACGAAGTGGCGGCGTGGATGGTCACCTGTGGGACGCCACAGCAGTCGGCGGCAATGGTCTTGTGCCGTGCCTCTTGCTGACCACGGTCGGGCGAAAGTCCGGCAAGCACTACACCCACCCATTACTCTACGGCTTAGATCAGCAAAGCTTCGTAATCGTTGCTTCCAAGGGCGGCTCTGATCTGCAGCCGCAGTGGTACTTCAATCTGATCGCCAATCCTGTTGTTATCGTGCAAGTGAAAGCAGAAAAATTCCGTGCGCGCGTAACGCTAGCCCAGGGTCGAGTACGGGAGCGATTGTGGAAGCTCATGACGGAGGTTTATCCAACGTATTCTGATTATCAGGCCAAGACCTCCCGAGAACTTCCAGTGTTCAGCATAGCTAGAATCATTGAATGAATCGTGACTCGGTGGGGAGGCAATCTAAAGTGGCGGGGCAGCTGTAAAACGGTCGGCGCCCAAAAAAAGGTAAGCCCCCGGGCGCTGTACAAGGGCAAGCGCAGCGATCTGGGTGCTATTGTGGAACGAATTGGGGCGACGGGTTGAGCCAGATGCTTGGAGCGGCGCCGGAAAATCGGAAGAGTGTGGAATCAATCGAGTGTGACCCCATTGATCCTTTTGAAGCTAGGAGCGGCGCCAGAAAATCGGAAGAGTGTGGAATCAATCGAGTCTGACCCCATTGATCCTTTTGATCCTTTGACCCGGAATCAACCGAGTCTGACCCCATTGATCCCTTAGCCCATTGATCCAGCCACCACAGGAGGCGTTGATATGATACTCAATGGTATACGGGTACTCGATTTCACTCAGTACCTAGCAGGTCCCACGGCGACCCGCCTCATGGCCGAAATGGGTGCCGAGATTATCAAGATCGAAGCGGCGCCGGGTGGCGATCCGGGACGACTACTACCGCTGATCCGCGACGGCCGCAGCGGCTTTTTCGTGCAACAGAACCGCGGTAAGCAGAGCCTGTGTCTTGATCTCAATAGTCCGGTCGCACATGCCATCATTCGCGATCTGGTGACCAAGGTCGACATCGTGATCGAGAACTTTGGCCCGGGTGTGATGGAGAAGCGCGGTTTTGATTATGCGAGTCTGCGAGCCATCAACCCGCGCCTCATCATGGTCTCCGTGTCGGCGTTTGGGCGGCATAGCACGCTTGCCCACAAGACCGGCTACGACTGGATAGCACAAGCTTTTAGCGGTCTCATGCACATGACAGGCCCGCGCGAGGGCCCGCCCCACCCGGTCGGCATCGGTGTGTGCGACACCAACGTGGGTGTGCACGGCTTCGCTGCGTTGGGTTACGCGCTCTACCATCGGACTCAGACCGGCGAAGGCCAGTACGTGGATCTGTCGATGGTCGATGCCATGTACCACATGCACGAATACAACGTGCACGGTCGTTCAGTGGTGGGCGAGAGCTTCGATCCAAAGCGCATGGGCGCGCACCACGAAATGATTGCCCCGTTTGGCGTATTTAAGGGGCCGAGTGGCTATTTCGTGATTGCGGTGCTGCAATTGCAATGGGCCGGCTTATGCCGGGCGATCGGCCGCGCGGACCTGGAAAAAGATCCGCGTTTTTTGGACGGCGGCGCGCGCGCCCGTCACCAGCTTATCCTGATTGAGATCGTCGAAGCCTGGGCCGCTACTTTCCCGGATAACGACGCCGTGATCGCGGTGCTGGAGGCAGCGCGGGTACCCGCGGCCCCGGTGCTCACACCAATAGAGACGCTGGAAAACGAATACTTCCTTGACCGCGGCATGGTGCGTACCGTGCGTGATCCGATTCTGGGAGAGCTCCAGATCCCGGGCTTCCCTTTCAAGTTCTCGGCCCAGACCCAATTACCCGACATCGAAGCGCCGCTACTTGGACAGCATAACGGCACAGTGCTATCGCGCGTGCTGGGCTATGACGCGGAGCGCATTGCGGAACTCGAAAGAGAGCAGGTGCTGGTCAGCGCACCACGCTGAGCCCTCGCCGCCAAGGCGAAGCTATGGGGTTAGGAATCAATGGGGTCAGACTCGATTGATATTTGATCGAGAGCACAAGACAGTGCCGCGGCCACCATGCGTTAGGGGCAAAACCGTAGACTTCGCTAGATTCGCGATTTTAAGCCAACCGCGGCAGGCCATGCCGGGCGGAAAAAAAAAGTTGCAGTGGTTGGTTGAGGCAGAAGCAAGGGTTGGCGCTGGAAAAGCAGCATAGTGCTGATTAAATCGAGTCTGACCCTACTTATCGGAAAAGCAGCATAGTGCTGATTAAATCGAGTCTGACCCTACTTATCTTGCTACTTATCTACTGATTAAATCGAGTCTGACCCTACTTATCTCTACTTATCTTCTGATTAAATCGAGTCTGACCCTACTTATCTTGACCCTACTTATCTAAATCGCTTATCCAACTTATCACCTACCCTACTTATCACCTCCATTGATCTTCCATTTTTCTTTGCGACCCCCTGGCGCATTGGTCCCCCACGCGGTCCCGTGCGCTGCTTAGCCGCGGACCAAACGGCCCGGC
>SHZJ01000028.1 GCA_009692365.1 Gammaproteobacteria bacterium | reverse complement strand
TCTGGCGCGCCCGGAAGGATTCGAACCTCCGACCCCCTAGTTCGTAGCCAGGTACTCTATCCAGCTGAGCTACGGGCGCGTAGGGGGCGCATGATAGACGGTTTGGGCCCGATCATCACCCCCTAATAGGCACAAAAATCGGAATGTCCTTTGCCTCATCCCGCTTGGCCTCGGTACACTCCACTCCGGCCCACCTAAACCTTGAGGAGCGAGCACATGCGCCAGCACATGGACATCAACTGTGACATGGGCGAGAGCTTTGGTAATTGGCACATGGGTGATGATGAGGGGATGATGCCCTACATCACCACCGCCAATGTGGCCTGCGGTTTCCACGCCAGCGATCCGGTGACCATGGTTAACACCGTGAAACTGGCGAAACAGCACGGCATCGCGGTGGGGTCGCATCCCGGCCTGCCCGATCTGCTGGGTTTTGGCCGGCGCGCCATGAATATCACGGCCGAAGATGCCTACGCATACGTGGTGTATCAGGTTGGCGCGCTGCAGGCGTCTTTGGCGGTGGAGGGCATGAAGTTGCACCATGTCAAGCCGCATGGTGCTTTCTATTCAGTGCTCAAGGCCAACGACGAACTGGCGCACGCCGTGGCCGAGGGCATCCTCAAGCTATCCGACGCACCCATGCTCTATTGGCCGGCGCCCACCAGCGCGGCGCTGCCGATGGCTTGCAAGCAGCGCGGGATCCGCGTGGTGGGTGAAATCTATCCCGATCTTCAATACGCCGCCGACGGTTCGCTCGTCATCC
This sequence comes from Gammaproteobacteria bacterium, assembly GCA_009692365.1. Lineage (GTDB taxonomy): Bacteria > Pseudomonadota > Gammaproteobacteria. The sequence goes on along the minus strand of SHZJ01000028.1, from coordinate 46,043 downwards.
AGCGTCACAAGCACGCAACCGATGTCGCCTTTGCCGCCTCGCAAGTGGAGTGTTACGTCAAGACCGGCAAGGTTCAGGCGATGGACGGCTCGCTGGTGAGCTTGGATGCCGAAAGCCTGTGCATCCACGGCGATGGCCCCAACTGCTTGGAGGTGGCGATCGCCATCCAGGAACGCCTCATATCCCTGGGCTGCAAAATTGCACCCGTCACCTGTTAGCCAGCTAGGAATGGATCGATGAAATTTGGCTTGTTGTTTACTTTTCAGCTGCCGCCCGGCTGCGGCATCCCGTGGCACGAGCCTTATCAAGACATGCTGAAATGCCTGCCCCGCGCGGAGGAACTGGGCTATCACTCGATGTATCTCGCCACCCACCATGTCAAAACCGATGGACTGTGCCCGGGGCCTGTGCCGGTGATGGGGGCGGCGGCGGCGGTGACTACCACCATGAAAATTGGCACGGCCGTGCTGCTGTTGCCGATGTACGCGCCGCTGAAATTGGCGGAAGACATCGCAGTGCTCGATAACCTCGCGCAAGGGCGCATCATTTTGGGGGTGGCGCCGGGATACGTGGCGGAAGAATTTGCCGCCCACGGCATTCCGCGCGCCGAGCGGGTAGGGCGCTTTGAAGAAGCGCTCGACCTCCTGATCACCGCCTGGACCCAGGACGAATTCGAATTCAGCGGCAAGTACTACCAAGTACCGCACACAGTAATGACGCCCAAACCCTTCCAGAAACCTTACCCGGAGTTGTGGTACGGGGTGTCGGCAAAAGCCTCGCTGCGCCGGGCGGCCAAGCGCCACGCCATCCAAATTATGTCGCCGCGCCACGGGGTGGAAGAACTGCGAGCGCACTATGCGCCCTACGAAGAAGCGGCCCGTGAGATAGGCTGGACGATACCGGCTAAGCCCATCATTCGGCAGGTCTTCGTGGCCCCCACTCAGCGCCAGGCGGAGGCGCTGGCTGCCCCCGCCATCGAGCATCTCTACCGGGAGGTGTACGGCCGCGCGTCCGCCGCCGGGGACCGCAATCTGCGCAACGACGATGGCAGCGTCATCACCGACCACACCCAGGTGAGCTTCGAGACTTTCAAGCAGCGCTATATCGTGGGCACGCCAGAGTTTGCCATCCGGGAAATTACGCAATATCGCGATGCCCTCGGCTGCACGGAGATGGTGTGCTGGATGCACATGCCGGGCATTCGCGGGCGCGACGCGCAGGCCAGCGTCGAACTGTTTGCACGCGCCGTAATGCCGGCGTTCCCGGCGCCTTAAAACAACCGCCTCGGGCACTAAAAACGCCGCGCACGGGTGGGCCAGGTGAGCGCCCGGCCCGCCCGCCTAGGTGCTGCTGAGGCCCCGCGGGGCCGGCCACCAATCAACGATAGGCCCCGCGCGATGTGGCGGGGGCTATGCAGACCCACCATCGGCCCGCGCCGCAGGCCACCGTTTGGAAGCCCCATGACAAAGCATGCTGTAAAAAAATTATTGGTCGCTGCCTGCGCGAGCTTGGTCGCTTTTAACGCCAGCGCGGAAGACGCCCGTTTCGTGCTCGGCTTCGGCGCGCAGGCGGGCGCCCCGCTGCCCCATTCCTACAGCTACGGCAAGCCGCCGTTAGACCCCGCAGTGTTTAAGATGCGGGTGCCGCTGGTCGATCCGCAAATCAAGCGCATTTTTGTGGACAGCGAACTCACGGTGGAGGCGGCCACGCTAACCGTCACCCGGGTGCACAACGAACGCGCGTACACCAGCCTTTCCGACTGCACCGCCGCGCGCGACGTGGTGGAAAAAAAACTGGCGGCCTTGATGACAGAGCCGTTTGTGGGCCGTGATCCGGTGTGGCAGCACCGCTCGGCCGACGGCCACACCGTGGGCGGCATTGCGTGCCGCACCGAGCGCTATCTGCCGTACCCCACGCTGGTGTTTGACCTCTCCGCCACGCCGCCTTGAGCGGGCGGCGGGTGTGCTTGCGCGGGGGCGGCTAGCGCAACGCCAGCGAGTCCCGCCCTGCGCGAGGGGTCAGTGCTTGCGCGCTAGGCATCGGGCAAGCCCAGCACGGCTTTGGCCACAATATTGCGCTGAATCTCATTGCTGCCGCCGTAAATAGTGGCGGGCCGGGCGTTGTAGAAAAGGCTCATGAACTCCACTTCCGCCGTGCCAAAAACGGCCTTGTCTACCACCGCACCCTGCGAACCGGCGGCCTCAAGCACCAGTTCCGTGATGGCGGCGAAGGTTTCCGTAGCCCACACTTTGAGCATGGAGACATCCGGCCCCAGCGCTTCCCCACGCTTGACCACCTCCGCGTAACGGGCGTAAATCGTTTCCAGATCGAAGACATCGAGCTTGAGTCTGGTGTAGCGTTCGAGAAAAGCGGGGTCTTCTAACAGCCCGCTGTGGGTGGCGGCTTCGCCCACCCGTCGCAGCGCGTATTGGCACTGTTTAGGACTGCCGAGAAAAATCCGTTCGAACGACAGCAGCGCCTTGGCCATCGTCCAACCCTGGTTGGGGGCGCCCACCAAGTTGACCTGTGGCACCCGCACATTATCGAAAAAAACCTCGCAGAATTCTTCGTGTCCGGCAAGATTGCGAATCGGGCGCACGGTAATGCCCGGGCTTTTCATGTCGGCCAGCAGAAAGCTGATGCCGGCCTGTTTTTTTGCCTGCTTATCGGTGCGGACCAGCAAAAAAATATGGCTGGCGTCCTGGGCTAGCGTGGTCCAGATTTTCTGGCCGTTCACCACAAAGTCGTCACCGTCCGCCACGGCTTCCATGCGCAGGCTGGCCAAATCGGAGCCGGCGTTGGGTTCGGAATATCCCTGACACCAGATGTAATCACCGGCGAGGCTTTTGGGTAGGTAATGCGCGCGCTGCTCGGGCGTGCCGTGGCGGATGAGCAGCGGCCCCACCATGATGACGCCCATGTCGGGGGTGCGTGCTACTCCCCAGCGTTCCTGCTCTTCCATGAACACGAGCAGTTTGGCGGGCGTGAGGCCCATGCCACCGTATTCGCGCGGCCAGCCGGGGGCCGCCCAGCCGCGGGCGACCAATTTCTGGTACCAGTCGCGAACTTCGTGCCAGTGCATGCGGCGCGGCGTGAAGCGCATGTCGGCCGGATATTCCCGTTCGATCCAATGGCGGACGATGCCGCGGAAGTCCTCGTCCGAGAGCTGGTTCCAGTCGCCGTCCGTCGGTTCGGTGGCGAGGTGTCCCGCGGTGTCCCCGTCGCTGTGTCGGTCGCCCTGCTGCGCCAAGCGGCGCGCGTGCCAAGTGGCGTTCCCAAATGCGGCACCTATCGCCAACGCGCGGTTGAGATAAAGCCCGATGTTGCAGTCGTCGGTGAAGCCTATCCCACCGTGCATTTGGATGGCGTCGCGGGTGACCCGCTGAGCGGTGTCGCTGGCGCGATGTTTGGCGCGGCTGGCGAGGTGGATTTGGTCAGCGCGGCGGGTTGCCGTGGCCCAGCCGTGGCTGGCTTCATCCACCACCGCCGCGCAGATTTGGCTGTGCATAAACAGGTTCACGGCGCGGTGCTGGAGCGCCTGAAAAGCCCCGATGAGGCGGCCAAATTGGCTGCGGGTTTTGAGGTATTTGAGGGTGATGTCCAAGGTTTCGTGCGCCAGACCCGCCAAATAGCTCGCCGCCAGAATGGCCGTGCCGTCCAACGCGCGGTCCAGCGCCGCCTCGGCGAGCGGCCCGCTAGCGAGCAGCGCCGCACTGGTCAGCTGCACGTTCTCGAACCCAAATTCGGTCAGCGTGGAGCCATCGGTCAGCGCCTGCGTGCGCCGCGTAAGCCCGGCAGAATTCGCCGCCACCACCCACAGGCTAGGGGCCTGAGCCAAGAGCGCTGGCACGATGAGGTGGGTGGCCGACGCGGCGTGCGCAACGCCGTATTTACGGCCGTTCAGCACCTGACCCCCTAGGTGGTCGCTAGCCTGTAGCGACGCCCATTCCACACGCGGATCACGGGCGTGGCCTTGCCAAGCTGTCGCCACCAGGGCGGTGCCGTGGGCGATTTGTGCGGCGAGTGCGTCTGCTGCCGCGCTTTCCAACGGCCCCAGCACCAGCGCGGAGAGCCCTGCAAATTCCAGCAGCGGCTCGGGTGCGGCCACCCGCCCGAGTTCCCGGAGCACCACCGACATTGCGCGCAGATCCAGTCCCAAACCGCCGACCCGTTCGGGCACCAGCATGGCCGTCCAGCCGAGTTCCACCATGTCCTGCCACACGGTTTGCGAGTACGCCGGAGCGCCGCCCCGCAGCGCCCGCAGGCGGCTCACCGGGGCCGATTTCGCGCAAAAGGCGCCGGCGCTGTCGCGCAATATAGATTCATCCAAGGCGTTGTCGGTAGTGGTCATACGTGGTCTCGCTAAGTCTTTTAGGCCTAAGTCTTTTAAGCGTTTAGCCGGCCCGCAGGCGGGCGGCAAGTGAGGCAATTTGATCCAGCTTTGGGAGCACCGCTTCGCGGTCTCCCGAGGGCAGCGCGAAGATGAGTTCGGAGTAGCCCTGCGTGGCATACGCTGCGCATTCTGATTCGTCTTCAGGTGCGTAAAAAAGCGCGACTTGGAGGTCTTCGAAACGGCGCCCGCGGCGTTCGCAGGCAGCCCGCAGGCGGGCCAAGTCCTCGCCGTTGCCGCGGCCCCGGATGGGCATCCAGCCGTCGGCGTAGTCGGCCACGCGGTCTGGCACTTGGGGGGAGTTGGCGCCGATCCAGATCGGCGGTCCACCGCTTTGCACCGGCTTAGGAAAAGACCACATCGGTCCAAAATTAACAAATTCGCCGTGAAATTCTGGCTCTTCTTCGCGCCAGATCGTGCGCATGGCCTGCACGCGCTCGCGCAGCACCGCCCAGCGCCGCTCGTAGACGGTGCCGTGATTAGCGAGCTCCTCGCGATTCCAACCCGCCCCGACGCCCAAGGTCACCCGCCCCCCGGAGAGGTGGTCTAGGGTGGCGACGGTTTTGGCCAGCGTGATGGGGTCGTGCTCGGTCAGCAAGCAGATGCCGGTACCCAGCCGGATCCGCTGGGTGACGGCGGCGGCCATCGCCAAGGCCACGAACGGATCGCTGGTGCGGCGATAGGGCTCCGGCAGGACCCCGCCTGCGAAAAATGGGGAGCGCGAGGCCACCGGCAGATGGGTGTGTTCGGGAAAGAATATCCCGTCTAGTCCGCGCGTTTCCACCGCCACCGCCAGCTCGGCCGGGGGCAGGGTGCGGTCGGTCGTGAAATGGGTCACGGTGCAGCGAATCATGCTTATTCGACCTCTCGGGCTAAGGATATAGTGCGCCCGCATGCTAACCCAATTAGGCGTCTCGCCGAGCGTTTGGAGGGGAGGCGAGCAGCCTCGCCGCCCGTGATGGACCCTAAGGCCCCCCTCTAGCGCGTGCCGGGAGACTAACTGGGTAAGTGGAAGGGTAAATGGGGTCGGAGGGTAAATGGGGTCACGGAGGGTAAATGGGGTCAGACTCAGAAGGGTTAAGGAGGGTTAATGGGGGAGGGTTAATGGGGTAGGGTTAATGGGGTTAATGGGGTCAGACTCGATTTATTTCAAGCGGGATATTTAGGGTTAATGGGGTGGGTTAATGGGGTCAGGGTGGGTTAATGGGGGTGGGTTAATGGGTTAATGGTAATGAATGGGGTCAAATGGTAATGAATGGGGTCAGACTCGATTTATTTCAAGCCGTTCTGATGGTCCATACCCGCCGCCAGCTACTGAAGCCGCTCACCACGCTAATGTTTTCTGTGGTGGGTTAATGGGGTCAGACTCGATTTATTTCAAGCCGTTCTGATGGTCCATACCCGCCGCCAGCTACTGAAGCCGCTCACCACGCTAATGTTTTCTGAATCTACTGTTTAAGCGGGCCATTTCCCAACACTCGGGCTTTATGGCCGGATTCCCTTAAGCCTCGCCGAGGCGGGATTCGGGAATGCGGTGTTTGAGTAGCCCCTGCAAGCCGAGACCAGTCATGGACTAGCCACCGATAGCTGCTGGCCTCCGGGTTCCACAGCGCGCGGGCGAAGACACCGCCAGCCGCCACACGGATGGACGCGGCACCCGGCCGTGCCGGGGCGTAGGACTCAGTATTTCCGTCGCCTATAAACCTGTCGTCAGGTGCGGGTTCGGGCTGGCCACCCACCCACCCGGCTGCCGTTGGGGGCCAACTGCCGCGCTTGCGCGACGGCAGGAGCAGCGGGATCGCCCTGCGTTCTGCGGCTATCGCGGCGGACCGGGCGGCGCTGGTGGTCGTCCTCGAAGATTTTTTCACGGGTCGCCACGGGTGCAGGGGCATCGCCCGGAGGCGGCGGCCAGCGTTGCCGAGGCGCTGGGGCAGTGGCCGCGGGTGGCGGCGCGACGGCCGGTCGGGGCCTAGGCCAACCGCCTTATTAGTACGTAGCCTGCACCCCAATAGGCGCCAAGGTAATGCTCACTGAGCCGGCATGCAGCAGGTGGAAACGCCGCTTCAGGCAGGCGTCGGTGGCCCGATTTATCGCCGGCTTCAACCTTTGTCTGGTGGCCACCGCCGAGGCCGCCACGGCCGCCAGCACCGCGCCAGACACCGGGTTGTGCCAGCCGATCAACACGGCGGCGAGGGCCGCGCTGCCAATCACAAACAGATAAAACCACGGAACAGCGCGGCGGATGGGGGCGCCCGCCAGGTCGGCCGGCAGCGCGTTGAACACCCACGCCGCCACCCCACCGGCGAACAGCGTCGTGCCGCCAAACAACAGCGCGGTAGTGAGTACGGCCAGCCCCAGCATCATCGCGATCCTCCAGAGTGCGGGCACCGGGCGCGCTGTGGGCGCCGCCGTCGGCCGCAGCTAAATCTCGCTGGCCGTTGCGCCGGCGCCCGCCTTCTAGATGCCGGCGCGAAGCCCGCGCCGTTTTACATAACCCCCGAGCCCCGCGCAGTGGCGTGCCCAGCGGCGGTTGGTGCGTTAGCGCGTCGCCGCCGCACTACTCGCCACCGCCTGGCTGGTGGCGCCGCCCGGCGTCAGGGTTTGCCGTCCGCGCGATCCCTTCAGGTCTGGTCGTGCAACGCGCGCGGGCCGCACGGCAGTGGCCCGCGTCGGGGGGGTCGAAGGCCGCATCGAGCACTCTCTCCAGCGCGAGTTTCTGAGGGTGTAGTCGGTCAAGCGCACGCCGAGCGCGCGGTAGCCATTGAGCCTGGCCTGCCGATCGGTAGTCGGTATTTGGGCAGGCGGGCAGGCGGGCAGGCGCGGCCGGTGACGAAGTCCGCCGGCGCGTGGGGAGCGCAACGGGCGGTCGCCCAGCGCGCGATCGACCCCCCAGATCGGCCCCCGGCTGCGGCCGGGATCCTGCGCTGCCCTGCGACGGCGAACTTACCGGTGCGCGGTCAGGCCACCTTGTTTGTCCCCGCAATCCCAGCAGCTGCCGTGAGGCGCGCAGCGTGTCAAGGCGCAGCCCTCCCCGCGCTGTCGTTGGCCGATGCGTGGGCGCTGGTCGCGCAGTTCAAGGATGGTTTATGTCCTGCTGACGCTTGCGCGCAGTCGTCACTTCCGCGCACCATCGCCGGCGGCGGTGCGCGCGCACGCGGCGTGCCGATACTGGAGGGAGAACATGAATAAGGACATCGACATCGTCGTGATCGGCAGCGGCTTCGGCGGTGCGGTCAGCGCGGCGCGGCTGGCGGAAGCGGGCTTCGCGGTGACGCTACTGGAACGCGGGCCATGGCGGGACACCGTGCCGGTGCGCTCCATGGGTATCACAAAGCGTTCTGCGCTGCCGCGCGGCTGGCAGATCCCCACCAGATTATTGCGCGCAGTGGGCAGCAATTGGCTGCCGGGCGGCCGCCTTAATCTGAGCAAGCACGGCCTGTTCGAATTATTCTTCGCCAAGGGCGTGACCGTGGCCTGCTCTTCTGGCGTCGGTGGCGGCAGTCACGTGTATTCCGCAGTCAACGTGCGACCACTGGCCGAGCGCTACTGGGAAGGTCATCACGCAGCAATTTCTGACGCCGTCATGTCACCCCATTACGACGCGGTGCTGGCACGGATGGATTCCACCACACCGATGGCCGACCATCGCATTCCCAATACCTCGGCCGCACGTTTCAAGAACCACCCGGTACTGGAGCCTGCGACACCGCCGCCGGATCCGCGCCTGGGCTTTATGTTGCCCGAAGATCCCGATCACCCCGTGAAAGTGACCGACGAACACGGCGTTGAGCGCTACGAAGTGGACTACAAAGGCAACGACGATGGATTTCTGGGATCGCCCAAGGGCGGCAAAACAACGCTCGACGTGGTCTATCTCGCGCCGGCTCTGAAACGCGGCCTGACGGTCCGCGACTTGGCGGAAGTCACCACCATTGAGCGGCTTGGCGGCGCAGCCGATGCGCGCTACCGCATGGAGTACATCGACCATCACCGTGGCGCCCGCGTGGCGATCACCGCGAGCCATGTGATCCTCGCCGCCGGCACCCTGAATACACTGCGCATCCTGTTGCACAGTCGTGATGTCGCCGGTGGCCTGTCGGGGATGCCGCAGCTCGGCAAGCACTTCGGCAGCAACGGCGACCATCTCGGCTTTTGGGATTACAACGAGCCCGGTCTCGACCAGACCCTTGGCCTGCCCACCACCGGCGGCGTGCGGCCGCGTGGTGATACCACCGCGCCGATGATAGGCGGCGGTGGTTTGCCTTCGGTCGACAGCTATCCGCTGCCCAGACGTCTGCGGGAGCGCTTGAAGCGCGGCGCGATGATTGCGGGTCTCGGCGAAGACGTGATGTGCGGCACGGTGTGCCTGCGCGCTGGCAAACTGCACATTGAGTACGACACGAGTCGCAGCCCGATCTTTCAACGCATCAAGGATACGTTCGACAAGATGGCGGCAGCGACCGGGAAAAAAATCTACTCACCCAAAACCCCTATCACCGTGCACCCAACGGGGGGCGCCTGCTTGGGAGCCAGCAGCGCGAGCGGTGTGGTCGACGCCGATGGCCAGGTATTCGACAACCCCGGCCTGTACGTCGCCGATGCAGCAGCCTTGCCGCGTGCGCCCGGCGGCCCGCCCTCCATGACCATCGCGGCCTGGTCTGACCACCTCGCCACCTCTTTCATCGCCAAGCACAGGGCGAGCTTGTCCTAGTCGGCCGGCGCCACCCGGTGTTAGCCGCAGTCGTCGGTCGCGCAAGGCCGCAGTCTGATTTTTTTCTGAGTCGTCCCCTTGACCGCGCTGGCGCTAGTGGCGGCGCGGCGCCACACGGGCGCGCTTGCGGATGTTCTTGAGCCTGTTCCGGGGCCGAGCACGGGCGCCACGGGGACCGCGCCGCACTTCGCTCAACTAGACCTCGACCTCGCTGCAACAGCCGCAACAGCCGCGCGCGATGCGGCGCTGCTGCCGCCCGCCAGCTGCCCGCTGGAGCCGTTGTCACCACACGCGCACAGCGCGCGGTAAAATCCACCCCGGGTAGCGAGCGCTGCGGCTCGTTACCCGGGGTGGTGATAGTGAGAACCTGATGGGCGACGCATCGCTTGAGATGCGGGGTTAGACCCGTGTGGTGATAGGCGCGGGTCTCGGCGGCCCCCCCCAGCGGTGTCGCTGGCCACGCTACCCGGTTCTGCCTGTGGCTGCTGCCCGGTTGGCTTGGCGCAGCGGTGTAGCCAGAGCACCAAGCCCGACTCTCGGGCCTCAGCGTCGGCCCGCCCACGCGCTTGCGGGCCGAGCTTGAGACCGCTGCCTTCCCGGCGCAAAAGCGCTAATTTGCACCTCCCGCTAACATCCGCTCGCCGGCGTCTTTGCGCGTGGGTAGCGTGCACATGGCGGGGTATCACAGAAAGCGCTGCAATGGCGGCACCGGCGGACTTGCCGCCAAGGAACAAGCCATAAAGCTGTACCGAGAGTTCTCCACCCAAGAGGAAATCGACGCCGCGTACAACGTCGAACTCATGGTGCCGTCGCTGGCGCTCCACGTTGACCGTTTTGTGGGTGATAGCGCCCGCGCGCGGCGCGATCTCACCTGCACCGTCGACGTGCGTTTTGGCCCCACGCGCGACGAAACCATGGATATTTTTCCCGCCGCCAACCCGGGTGCACCGGTGGTGGTTTTTATCCACGGCGGTTACTGGCGTCTCTGAAGCAGCAAGGAGTTTGGACTCGTCGCACTCGGGCTGGCGGCACCCGGCTTCACGGTGGTGGTGACCAGCTACTTGCTCTGCCCTAAGGTTTCGATCAGCGAAATCACGCGCCAGAGCCGGGCTGTGATTGCGTGGCTGTGGCAACATGCCGGCGAGTACCACGGCGACCGCAACAAGATAGTCGTCTGCGGTTACTCCGCCGGCGGCCAGCAAGTGGGGATGTTCGCCGCGACCGACTGGCCCGGCGAATATGGACTGCCGGCCAATATCATCCGTGCCGGCATCCCCATGGGAGATCACTGGGGTCAGGCTCGATTTATTATTAACCCGCCCCTATGCCGAGGCGCGATCTGTAGGTAGGACGAACGCTGATAGACCGCGGAGCGCGCCACGTCGCGGGCGCGCAGGGTGGCGCGGGTGGGCAAATATCCCCGGTTAAGTGCCGGCTGCAATGCGGCTGGCACAGGACAACGATGGGTTTGCGGGGTGCGCCGAGTATCGCGGTGCTAGCGCGCTGCGGCGCCGTGCCCAGCGACTTCTCGGTGCTGGCTCCGCACCCGGCTGAGTGAGCGCAGCGCCGGTCAAACGACCAAGCCGGTGGCTGGCGGCGGCGCGGTTGACCTCTCCCGTAGGGGTCTGGTGCGCCGCCGGGGGCCGGGCTTTTCCATGCGCAGGCCTAGCGCCCCTCCCTCACGCCAGACCGGGCATCACGCGCTCGCCAAACAGCCGTAAAGACTCCCGAAAAGCTTCGGTGGGGATGCCGGGTAGCTGCATGCGGCAGATAATTTCGCTGGGCGCGATGGCTGCGGTGAGCTGGGCGAGCTGTTCGGTCACGCTCATCGGATCGCCCAAAATATAGCGTGACGAGAAATGGCGAAAATCGAGCATGGCGGGGTCGGTCACCAACTCCCCACGATCGTTGCGCAGTTGCCGTTCACCGGCGGCCGACTTTTGACTGTACAGGCCAAAGAGCTCCGTGATCGCAGGCCCTGCCAGCGCCTCGGCCTGGGCCGTGGTCGGGGCTACAAACACTTCGCGAATGACCGGCCGCTCGCGGGTGGCAAAGCCAACCTGCGCTGCGGCGGCGTCAAATTGCGCGTAGTGAGACTGCAACTCGGCCAAGGTATGCCGCGGTGAGGCGGTGACCGGGCAGCGGCGCAGGGCCGCGCGGCGCAGGAGTTTTGGCCCCGACACCCCGTACCACAGGGGAATGGCGCTCTGCACCGGTCGAGGGACGATGCGGGTGCGCGGGATCCGAAAATAACGGCCATTGAAAGAGAGTTCTTCCGTGCGCCAGGCGGCCTGCAGGATGTCGAGGATTTCTTCGCTGCGGGCAAAGCGCTCGGTGTAGGGCACGCCGTAGGCTGCACATTCTTCCGAGACATAGCCGGGCGAGACGCCCAGTGTGAGGCGGCCATTGCTGAGGTTGTCGAGTGTCGCCACGTCTTCTACCAGCCGCAGCGGGTCGTAGAGCGGCAGCAGCAGCACGTTGGTGACCAGCCGCATGCGCCGGGTTAGCCCTGCGGCATGCGCCAGCACCAGCAGTGGACTGGGCGCCCAACCGTTGTGCTGGAAGTGATGTTCCGTCGTTTGAAACGAGTGAAACTCCAATGTTTCGGCGAGGGGCAGCAACGCCTCCATCTCGCGAAAAGTCGCCTGATGGCTCACGGCGCCGTTGGCGGGGGTGATGAAGCTGTACAGCAGGCCAAATTTCATTGCGGCAATTTTCTCCAGACATCTTATGCTACCCAGTGTAAGAGACTGCGACTCCCAACGTACACCGGGAGTCTTTGGCAAAATGATATGAGTCTGAACAGTGGAGCGTGATGCCAAGGAGGGATGAGTCTGAAAGCTGCTAAAGGGATCGATCATTCGAGGCATGGTGATCGACATGAACGAAGCGAAGCTCACGCCGTTGGAGCGTGTCCGGGCGTCCCTTGCGGGCACGGTAGCGGTCGAATTCTCACTGTTTGGCCGGGGCGACGAGCGTTACGGGCAGATCGCAGCGGTGCTGAATCGGTTTGGTTACAAGGCTGAAGAAACCCGCAAAGGGATGGGTGCTGCGCTATCTAGCGCGCCCGACGGACTACTCGCGGCAGCGACTCACGCGGACCGTCAAGCGCTGGGCATCTAGCACGAAACTTGTCAAAGTCCATCGCACGCCACAGCACGGTCTGGTGCGCAAATACACGGATGCGGACATCGTTGTACTGGCCGCGACAGACAGTCTGCATGGCAGCTTATCGGGTGCCCGCAACTCAGCACCTGATGGCACGGGCGTGGTCAGTGTTCGGCGATGTGCGTTAGGAGAAATTGGCAACAATCTCGGTGGGCCACCTGTACAAGCTGCGCAAATGGCAGGGTTACATCGAGCGCCGTCGCGTGTTCACCAAGACGCGACCGACGGGCGTCAGGATTGGCGAGCGCCGGGCGCCAGCCCCGGATGGACGTCCTGGTGGTATCCGCATCGACAGCGTCCAGCAGGGCGATCAGGATGGTCTCAAGGGCGTTTATCACCTCAACGCGGTCGATTGCGTCACGCAATGAAAACGGGTCGCCACCTGCGAGAAGATCAGCAAAGCCTATTTGCGGCCGGTCATCGAGGCGCTGCTGGCGGGCTTGCCGTTCGGCATTCTGGGCTTCCATGCCCACAACGGGTCGGAATACATCAAACACAAGGTGGCCAAAATGCTCCACAAACTGGCCGCCGAATCCACCAAGTCGCGGTCACGCCAGTGCAACCACAACGGCCTGGCGGCAACCAAGAACGGCGGGGTCATCCGCAAGCAGCTGGGCGACAGCCATATCCCGCAGCGCTTTGCGGTCGAGGTGAACACTTGGTGCCCCGAGCACCTCAATTCGAACCACAATTTTCATCGCCCCTGCCGGTTTGCCGAGGACATCACGGACCAGCAGGGCACGACGCGCAAGCGCTACCCGCGCGACCGAGTCACGACGCCTGTCGAGAAACTCGCCAGCCTCTCGGAGGTGGCCACCTGCCTGCGGCCGGGCGTCACCCTCGATACTTTGCGCAGTACCGCAACGGCGCTGTCGGATACCGCCGCCGCCGAACGGATGAACCGGGCACGGCAGAAACTATTTCTTTCCATCAACCCACGATCCCGCAAGGCTGCTTGACGCGTGCCGCCAGAACAGCCCCAACCCCCGTCAGTTTTGATAGCCAATTCGCACAGCAAAAACGGGCGTTTAGACTCCTACCTCTAGTGGCATTGACTAGGTGAACAAGCCCCACGATATGGCTGTTTATTTGGCGTCAGCGGTGTTCTGCGTCGCGCTGATGAAACGCTTGGGCTGCGCCGCCGTGCTCGGCTATTTGTTCGCAGGCATTGCTATTGGGCCCTTTGGTTTGCGGCTGATCCATGATCTGGCGGCGGCTCACCAGCGTGCGCATTTTGGTGTGGTCTTGCGGTTATTCCGCATTGGGCTAGAGCTGCAACCCAATCGCCTGTGGGCGCTGCGGCGGGCCATCTTTGGCATGGGCAGCGCGCAGCTAGTCCAGCCCGCTGTTGACGGGCCTGGGGTTGGCCGGCGGGCTGAGCCTGCCGGTGGCGGGGCTGGTCGGTGGCGGGGCTGGTCGGTGGCGGGTTGGCGATGTCCTCCACCGCTTTCGTGCTGCAACTCATGGTGGAGAGCCACGAGCTAGCCCGGCCCCACGGGCGGGCTAGCTTTGCCGTTTTGCTATTTCAGGATATTGCCGTCTTCCCCCTGAGCGCGTTGGTGTCGTTGCTGGCGACGCCCATCGCGCCGGCGGAGCTTAACCCTGCTGATGACCCTCGCTAAACTGCTGCTCGTGGTGGGTGGTTTGTTTGGGCTTAGCCGGGTGGTGCTGCGGCCGTTGTTTTCGTTCGTGACGAACACGGGGGTGCCGGAACTTTTTACCGCCACGGCGCTGCTGGTCGTCGTGGCCACTTCGCGGCTCATGGAAGCTTTGGGTTTGTCCATCACCTTGGGCGCTTTCTTGGCCGGCGTGCTGCTGGCCGATTCCGACTCTCGCCATGAGCTGGAAGCCAGCCTCGCGCCGTTTGAGGGTTTGCTGCTGGGCTTATTTTTCATCGCGGTGGGGATGTCGGCCAATCTGGAGCTTCTGGTCCGGCTGCCGTGGTGGGTGGTCGGTGGCGCGCTGACGCTGACGGGCGTCAAGATGCTCGTGGTATATGGGGTTGCGCGGGGTTTTCGGCTGCCGCATCACACCGCGCTGAAGTTTGCCGCCGCGTTGTCGCAGGCTGGCGAGTGTGCCTTTCTTTTGGTTGGCGCGATGCACAAAAACGAACTGCTGATGCCGCGCGAGGCCGACCTCATCATGCTGGTGGTCACCCTATCCATGGTGCTCACGCCCCTGGTCTATGCCCTCGCCAGCCGGCTCACGCAGGCGGCCGAACTGGCGCTACTCCCAGCGCATCCTGAGCAGCAGGTGGTGATTGCGGGCTTTGGGCGGTTTGGCCAGATCACCGGCCGGATCCTGCCGGCGCTAAAAATTCCCTACCCCACCCTGGAGCTTGACCCCACGAAAATTGCCTTAAGATCGGCCGTGAGCGATGAGGCCTATGCCGGCGACGCCACGAGCCTCGCGTTGCTGCAGGCGGCGGGGGTGTCTAACACGCGCGCTATTCGTGGTGGCGCTCGATGACCCAGCTGCCTCCGTGCTGATGACCCAGATGCTGCGCCAGTATTTTCCCGCGGTGCAAATTTTTGCGAGCGCGCGCGACCGCCAGCATGTTTTTCGGCTGATGGACCTCGGCGTCACTCACATCGAGCGCGCGACCTATCAGTCCAGCGTGCTGCTCACCGAGCAGTTACTGGTGGGTTTGGGGCGGTCGTTGCGGGAGGCCAAACGGGCGGTGCTGACCTTCCAAGCCCGCGAGGAGCGTGAGATGGCGGCGGGTCACACGCGCTACCAAGAGGTTGCCGCTCAGGTGCAAACGCCCGCCGCCAGCGGCGCGGAACCGCAGGCATTGCTGGTCGCCGACGAGCGTCGGCAAGACCGGCCGTTAGACTAGACTACCGGCCGGTCTCAAGGCAGCTGCTGGAGGTACTTGGTGACGATTTCGGCGACTTTTTGCTGAATTTCAGCCTGCATCAGGAGCTGCTGCTTTTCGTTGCCCGCCGGTAGTTTGGGGATCATCACGCGGCGATCGGCGCCTTGGGGGCCGTGGCCTTTCATGTCGCAATGTTTGCCCCCGTCGCGGTGTCCATCGCGGGGGGTAGTGAGTTCCCGGGGCTGCCCGGGTGGCGGTGGCTCGGCGGCGAGGGTCAGCAGTGGGGCTGCCAGCAGCATAACGGCGAGGGATTTTTTTAGAATGTCCATGGAGTTCTCCTTTGGGGTGCTGCGGGCAAGGCGGCACGGGGGCGGATCTGGGCGCGTGCGCCAACTGACCTACTTCAGCCGGCCCACTGTAACGCCATTCAACCCGTTTATTAAGTGACGATGCAATGACCTTGTTCAAGATTTTTGGTTCAACTTTCTGCGAACTCACCGGCGTCTTGATGCTCATGCCGGTGCTGACCGTGCGCCTGGCCGAGCGCGGCGAGTCGACCTGGCTGATCGGGGTTTTTGGCGCGGCACTGTATGTCGCCATTTTCGCCGTGACGCCCTTTGCCGCTCGCTGCACCCGGCGTTTTGGACTGCGCTGGATCTACATCCTGTCCGGGTTTTCGCCCTTGCTCGGGGTGGCCGTGCTGGGGTTCACCGAGCACTCACTGGCGTGGTTGTTCGCGGTGACGGTGATGGGCGTGTTTGGCGGCTTGCGCTGGGTCACGGCTGAGGCCTACGTGGCCGGTGCCGCACCCGCCGCGCGCCGGGGCGCGGTGATCGGTGCGTTCCAAACGATGGTGGGTGCTTGCTTCGTCTTGGGACCGCTCCTGCTCACGTTGACCGGCACTGCGGGCGCGGCGCCGTTGGTGTGCGCGGCGGCGTTGTTGCTCACGGGACTGTTGTGTCTCGTCGGCCTGGTCGACTTGCCTGTACCGCCTGAGGAGGCCGCCGCGGGCGCCTTTCGGCGGCTGCAGCGCGAGCGCCCGGTGCTGCTGCTCGCGGCGCTCATCGGCGGCACGCTCGAAAGCGGTCCGGCGACCTTCCTGCCGGTCGCGGCCCTGGCGGATGGATACTCCGGTCGTGCCGCCGCGGCGTTGGTGGCGGTGCTGGGAGTAGGCGGCGTGGTGGCCCAGTTTCCCTTGGGCTGGCTGGCCGACCGCTATCCGGTGCAACGCCTTTTGTGGTTTTGCGCCTGGGTGGCCTTAAGCGCCGCCCTGCTGCTGTTAGTTGACCAGCAGGCCTCCGTGTTGCTGTGGGCGGCGGCTTTCCTGTGGGGGGCGGCGGGCGCCGGTATCTACACCCTGACGATGGTCGAGGTTGGCCGCGCCTATTCCGGCGTGGCACTGGTGGGGGCCACCGCCGCTCTGGTGTTCGCCTACGCGGTGGGGGCCGCGCTGAGTCCCGCACTCATGGGCTTGGTGATGATTTGGTGGCCCCACAGCGGCTTTGCCGCCTTCATGAGCGCTGTCGCGGTGGCGGGGCTGTTGGTGATCCCGCGCACGCCGGGCGCCGGCGCTGCACGCTCGCCGGTTGCGCCCGCCGACTAGTCCGGGCCCAGTGGTGCACCTGCAGCACATTTCAGCCGGCAAAAAAATCACCACGGCGAGCTTTAGCCGCGAGCCCAGCCGGTGCTAAGGTGCGCCAGCGCACGCCCTAACTCTGGGTGTCAGGCGCGGCCCCGGCGTGCTGGCCGGGTGTTACCGGCGCGGCGCCTAGCGGCCGCTACCAGAACCCGCCTCCCCAACGGCGCACAGCCAAGGAGTCCTACATGAGCGACCTCAACGTCAACACCCTTACCGCCGCCGTCTTGTCGCGCATGACGCCGGAGGTCACGCCACGTTTTCGCGAGATCATGACGGCGCTGGTTCGCCACCTACACGATTTCACCCGCGAGGTGGCGCTCAGCGAAGCCGAGTGGCTGGCCGCCATCGATTTCCTCACCCGCACCGGCCAAAACTGCACCGAGACCCGGCAGGAGTTCATTCTGCTATCGGATACGCTAGGGCTCTCCTCGCTGGTGATTGCGGTGAATCATCCGGTGGTGGAAGGCTCGCTGGAGTCCTCGGTGCTCGGGCCGTTTTATGTGCCCGCCATGGCCGAATACCCCTCGGGCAGCGACCTCGCCGTGGGGGTGGCAGGCACCCCCACGCTGTATCGCGGCTTGGTGAGCGACACCGCCGGCCGGCCGCTGGCGGGCGCGGCGCTCGATATCTGGTCTAGCGATGGCGAGGGCTGGTACGACGTGCAGCGACCCGGCCCGCTGGTGCCCGCGGCCCGCGGCCGGGTGCGCGCCGGCGCCGATGGCCGCTACGCGTTTTGGTCGATTAAACCCGCCGACTATCCCGTGCCCACCGATGGACCCGTGGGCGAGATGCTGCGCGCGCTGGGCCGTGCATCGATGCGCCCGGGGCATCTGCATTTCATTGCCAGCGCGCCGGGCGCGGAAACCGTCACCACCCAAATTTTTGCCGCCGACAGTCCGCATCTGCACGCCGACGCGGTGTTCGGGGTGAGTGCTGGCTTGATCGCCTCCTTCCAGCCGCATGCGCCGGGGCTCGCGCCCGATGGTCGTCGCCTCGAGCGACCCTTCTGTACGGTGGATTACGACCTGCGCTTGCGCCCGGCGTAGCGCCGCTGCCGAGGGGCACCCACCGGCGCCGCGCATCACCGCAACGGCGCTCGTTCGGGCTTGCACATGCTGCTAACATCCAACAAAAAAGCCGGCCCGCCGCGCACCGCGCGACGACGCTGGCCGCGGGTTGGGGCTTGCCCCGACCATCGCCTTCGATTGCCTCACCGGGGAGAGCATCCACCATGTCGGAGACCGCGCCGCGGACTGGCTACCGCGAAGTCTTAAATTTCATCAACGGGCGTTTTGAGCCCTCCCGCGAAGGCCGCACGTTCGCGGGCGTGAGCCCCGTGGACGGCGCGCAGGTGGCGGTGATCCACGAAGCCGGCCGGGCCGACGTCGAGGCGGCCGTCAAGGCCGCACGCGCTGCCCTCAAAGGGCCGTGGGGCCGCCTGCCACAGGCCGAGCGCCTGGCGATCCTGCATCGGGTGGCCGATGGCATCCAACAGCGCTTCGATGAATTTGTCGACGCCGAATGTCTGGATACGGGCAAACCACGCGAGAGCTGCCGGCATGTCGACATTCCGCGCGGCGCGGCGAATTTTCGGGTCTTCGCCGATCTGGTGAAGAACGTGCCCACCGAAGCTTTCACCATGGACACCCCGGATGGTGCCACCGCGCTGAACTACGCGCTGCGGGTGCCCCGTGGCGTGATTGCCGTGGTCTGTCCGTGGAATTTACCGCTGCTGCTGATGACCTGGAAAGTTGGCCCGGCTTTGGCGTGCGGCAATACCGTCATCGTGAAGCCCTCGGAAGAAACCCCCCTCACGGCCGCGCTCTTGGGTGAGGTGATGAACGCCGCCGGCGTGCCGCCGGGGGTCTATAACGTGGTGAATGGCTTTGGGCCAGATTCGGCGGGGGCCTACCTCACCGAACACCCGGACGTGGACGGCATTACCTTTACCGGCGAAAGCGGCACGGGCGAGGTCATCATGCGCGCCGCCGCGCAAGGCCTGCGCTCGGTGTCCTTTGAACTGGGCGGTAAAAACCCCGCCCTAATTTTTGCCGACGCTAATCTCGACGACGCCATCCCCACCATCATCCGCAGCACGTTTATCAATTGCGGGCAGGTGTGCTTGGGCACCGAGCGCATTTACGTCGAGCGCCCGCTGTTCGCGGAATTTGTCGCGCGCATGAAGGTGGCCACCGAGCAATTAAAAATCGGCCCGCCGGATGAACCCGGCGTCACGCTGGGGCCGCTCATCAGCCAATTACATCGCGAGAAAGTGCTGGGCTACTACCAACTCGCCGTGGCCGAAGGCGCCACGGTGGTCACGGGTGGTGGCATTCCAGACCTGCCGGCGGCGCTGGCCGGCGGGGCGTGGATCCAACCCACCATCTGGACCGGTCTGCCGCCATCTGCCCGCACCAACCGTGAAGAAATTTTTGGTCCTTGCTGCCATATCTCGCCCTTTGATACCGAAGCCGAAGCCATTGCCGTGGCCAACGACACGGCCTACGGTCTGACGGGGGTGATTTTTACGCGCGACCTAGCCCGCGCCCACCGCGTGGCGGCGCAGCTGGAAGTCGGTATCTGCTGGGTCAACAGTTGGTTTCTGCGCGATTTGCGCACGCCTTTTGGTGGCATGAAGCATTCGGGCATCGGCCGCGAAGGCGGCGTGCATTCTCTGGAGTTCTACACAGAACTGCGCAACATCTGCATCAGGTATTGAGCCCATGAACCAGACCCCCCGCATCGAAGCCTACAGCGAAGAACTCTACCGCGCGCTGCGTGACCGGCGCCCGGTCGCACCCCTGACCGAGCGCGACCCCGACCTCACTATCGATGAGGCCTACCAAATTTCCCTCGGCCTGCTCGCCCGCCGCGTGGCCGCCGGTGAGCGCGTCATCGGGAAGAAAATTGGCGTGACCAGCCGCGCCGTGCAGGAGATGCTCAACGTCGGCCAACCGGACTTCGGCTTTCTCACCGACCGCATGCGTTGCGCGCCGGGCCAAGCCATTCCCATCGCGCGTGAACTCATAGCGCCCCGCGCCGAAGGCGAAATTGCCTTCGTGCTGAAAGCCGACCTCCAGGGTCCGGGGGTGACCAATGTGGACGTGCTGCGCGCCACCGCCGGCGTGGCGGTGAGTTTTGAAATCGTCGATTCCCGCGTGCGCGATTGGAAAATCAAAATCCAAGACACCGTGGCCGACAACGCGTCCTGCGGCTTGTTCATGATTTCCGACCATCTGGTGGACCCCCGCACGGTAGATCTGGTGACCTGCGGCATGGTGGTGTGGAAGAACGGCGAATTGGTCGCCACCGGTGCCGGCGCGGCAGCGCTGGGTTCGCCGGTGAACTGCGTGACGTGGCTGGCCAATACCCTGGGCGCCTACGGCGTGGGCTTAAAAGCGGGCGACGTGATTTTGTCGGGCTCGTTGGTGCCCCTCATTCCCATCGTGCCCGGCGACCGGATGGAACTCGCGGTGGGTGGGCTGGGTCGGCTCGTGGCCGAATTTAACTAAGGACAGCGCAACGATGCAGAAAATTAATTGTGCCCTCATCGGATCCGGCAACATCGGCACGGATTTATTGGTCAAGGCGCTGCGCAGCGAATGGCTGAACCCGGTCTGGATGGTGGGTCTCGATCCGGCTTCCGAGGGGCTGGCGCGCGCGCGCGCGGCGGGCCTTAAAACGACCAGCGAGGGCATCGCGGCCGCTGTGCCGCACTTCGCCGCCGACGAGGTGCGCATCGCCTTTGACGCGACCTCGGCTTATGTCCATGCGGAGAACGCCCGCCAGGTGCGCGCGGCGGGGGTGTTCATGATCGACCTCACGCCGGCCGCCATCGGCCCGTTCTGCGTGCCGCCGGTCAATCTGGAAGCGCATATGGCGCGCCAAGTCACCAACGTCAATATGGTGAGCTGCGGTGGCCAGGCCACCATTCCTATCGTGTATGCGGTAGCGCGCGTGCAGCCGGTTAAGTACGCGGAGATCATCGCCACCGTGGCCAGTAAATCGGCCGGCCCCGGCACCCGCAAGAACATCGATGAATTCACCCGCACGACCGCGCGCGGCATCGAACAGGTGGGCGGCGCTACCCAGGGCAAGGCCATTATTATTCTCAATCCCGCGGAGCCGCCGCTGCTGATGCGCGACACCGTGCATTGCCTCACGCAGACCACGCCTGACGAGGCGGCCATTCGGGCTTCTATTCTTGCGATGGTGACCGAAGTGCAACGCTACGTGCCGGGCTATGCGTTAAAGGCGGGGCCGGTGTTCGAGCAGCATCGAGTCTCGACTTTCTTGGAAGTGGCGGGCCTGGGCGACTACCTGCCGCGCTATGCGGGCAATCTGGACATCATGACCGCGGCGGCGCTGCGCACGGGCGAGATGTTTGCGCAGCGCCTGGCGGCCGGGACGCTCGCTTTCCTGACCGCTGAGGCGGCGTGATGAACCAGCCAGTGCGCATTAAACTTCACGACATGTGCCTGCGCGATGGCATGCATCCCAAACAGCACCAAATTTCGCTGGCGCAGATGGCCTCCATCGCCTGTGGTCTGGACGCGGCGGGCGTACCCCTGATCGAGGTCACCCACGGGGATGGATTGGGCGGCACCTCGATCAACTACGGTTTCCCGGCGCACAGTGACGCAGAATATCTGCGTCATGTCGTGCCAAAACTACGTCAGGCCAAGGTTTCGGTGCTGCTCATTCCGGGCATCGGCACGGTAGAAGACCTAAAAATTGCCGCCGATTGCGGCATTCACACGGTGCGTGTGGCCACGCTGTGTACCGAGGCTGACGTCTCAGAACAGCACATCAGGGCCGGGCTCGATCTGGGGCTGGACACCGTAGGCTTTCTGATGATGGCCCACCTAATCGACGCCGAGGCGCTGGCCGCCCAGGGGCGGATCATGGAGTCCTATGGCGCGCAAACTATTTACTGTACGGACTCTGCTGGCTACATGCTGCCGGAGGACGTCAGCGCGCGAATCGCCGCGCTGCGGCGCGTGCTCAAACCCACCACCGAGATCGGTTTCCACGGCCATCATAATTTGTCGCTAGGGGTGACCAACTCATTGGCGGCGGTCGCCGCCGGGGCGACGCGCATCGACGGTTCGGCGGCCGGTTTGGGCGCCGGGGCGGGCAACACGCCCTTAGAGGTCTTCGTTGCGGTATGTCAGCGCATGGGCATCGAAACCGGCGTTGATCTCTACGCCATTATGGATGTGGCCGAGGATCTGGTGTTGCCCATCATGGACCAGCAAATTCGCGTGGATCGCGACTCGCTGCTCATCGGATACACCGGCGTGTATTCCACGTTTTTACTGTTCGCCCAGCGCGCCGCAGCCCGCTACGGGGTGTCCTCGCGCGACATCCTCGCCGAGATGGGGCGCCTACGCACCGTGGGCGGCCAGGAAGATTTAATCGAGCAAGTCGCGCTCGAACTACAAGCCAAAGGAGCTGCCCGTGTTTGAAGCCCGCACACTGGATATGGCCACCGTGGCTGCACTTGCCGAGCGGGTGGACCGCGCCGCCCAAGAGCGCTATACCATCGCGGTGCTGACCAACGACCATCCCCTGATGACCGTCGGCGACGCCTATGCCGTGCAGGCGGCGCTGCGCGCGCGCATGGAGGCCCGCGGCACGCGCGTGACGGGGCTCAAAATGGGGCTGACTTCGCGGGCTAAAATGCTCCAGATGGGCCTCACCGATTCTCTGCACGGTTTTATTACCGACACGGCCGCTTATGGCGAGGGCGCAGAAGTACCGGTCGCCCGGTTTATCCATCCGCGGATCGAAGCCGAAATCGCGGTGGTCACCAAGCATGCGCTGCGCGGCCCGGGCTGTACGGCGGCGCAGGCCGCGGCGGCGATCGATTTTGTGCTGCCCGCGGTGGAAATCATCGACTCGCGTTTTGAAGCCTTCAAATTTGATCTCCCCAGCGTGGTGGCAGACAACACTTCCGCGGCGGGCTATGTGCTGGGTGGTCGGCTACGGGCGGCCGCTGACATCGACCTCATCACCGAAGGTGTGGTGCTCACGCGCAACGGCGCCGTCGCGGAATTGGGCGCGGGGGCGGCAGTTTTGGGCGACCCCCTGGAGAGCATCGCCATGCTGGCGAATCAACGCGCAGCGCTGGGGGCAGACATTCCGGCCGGCACGCTGATTCTCACTGGCGGCATCACGGCGGCCGTGCACGTGGCCGCCGGCGACAGCATCATCGTGCAGTATCACAGCCTCGGGTCCATTCGCATCAAGTTCGTCTGAATACGCCGCCGCGCGCGGTCAGGAGAGTCAACATGGCGATTCGCGGAGTTCTACGCCTCGGTGAAGTGGCGATCCGGGTGTTGGATATGGCGGCCGCGCGCCGTCACTACGGGGAGCATATTGGGCTAAACGAAGTGCTGAGCGACCCCCAAGGGCGGGTGTATTTCAAGGCCTGGGACGAACACGACCACCACAGCCTGGTGCTGCGCGAGGCCGCTAGCCCGGGGCTTGATTACTTCGCTTTCAAAGTGTTCGACGACGCCACCCTCAACCACCTGACGCAGCGCATCGAGGCGGCGGGTTTCACGGTGGAGCACCTGCCGGCCGGTACTTACCCGCACAGCGGTCGCCGGATCCAGTTCGACTTACCCGCTGGGCACCTGATGCAGCTCTACGCCGAGAAGGAACGCACCGGCAACACGCTGCCCATGCGTAACCCGGGGGTGCTGCCCGATGAGGGGGTGGTGCGCGGCATGCGGGTGTCGCGGGTCGACCACATCTTGCTGGCCGGGCCGTGCTTAGCGGAAACCACGCAATTTTTCACCGAGGTTCTGGAGTTCGACTTGGGCGAAGAACTCATCGACAACGACAGCGGCATGCAACTCGCCACCTTCTTGTGTTGCTCGAACAAGCCGCACGATATCGCCTTCGTGCTGCGCAATGAGCCGGGTTGTTTCCACCATGTGTCCTTCCATCTGGACTCGGTCACTGATGTCTATCACGCGGGCGACATCATGGGAAAACACAATATTTCGGTCGAGGTGGGCCCTACCCGTCACGGGATCACGCGCGGGGCGACGATTTATTTCTACGACCCCTCGGGCAACCGTAACGAGGTGTTCGCCGGCGGCTATATCCACTACCCAGACTTGCCCCCGCTCACCTGGGATACCACCCAGTTGGGCCACGCGGCGTTTGCGATAGACAACCAGCCGCGGCCCAGTTTTTTTAACGTCGTGACCTAAAGCGGCTCAGGCGAGCGCGACCTAGGGAGGGAGTGTGGTGAACCTTGGATATCCCGAGCCCAAAGCGGTTTACGTGTATTTTCATTTGCGTAGCCCCTACTGCTATCTCGCGTCTAAAAATATGTGGCCCATCGTGGACGACTTCCACACGCAGTTGGTGTGGCGGCCGTTAGGCGGCTGGCACGGTCGCTCGCCGCCCGACCGCGCGAAAGTAAAAATACCCTTGGCGCGGCAAGATTTGGCGCGCCACGCGCGGCGTTTAGGGATCCCCTGCGTGCCGCCCCCCATCACCACCGACGCCACGCTCGCGGGCGTGGGTTCCCTGCTGGCAGAAGAGCGCGGGCTATTACGCCCCTATTTGGTGGAGATGTACCGCGCGGAATGGGCGGCCGGCCAGGACATCGGTCAACCCGAAGTGCGCAACGCGGTAGCCGCCGCGATTGGGCTCGAGGTGGCCGAATACGCGGCCTACTGCGCCGAGCCCGCCAACCAGCAGCGCTTGTTGGACCACTGGGAGGAAGCGCAAGCCAAAGGGGTGGTGGGGGTGCCCAGCTTTGTCATCGACGACCAAGTATTCTGGGGCAACGACCGCATCGATTTTGTGCTGGAATATCTCAACGAACTGCGCTTAGCGCGCCGCTGATTGCCACGCCGGTGCAATTGGTCGATGAACAAACCCGTTATGTGCGAGTCACCGGGGTCACTCGCGGGGGCTTCATTGAATTCCAGTTCGCCATCGGCGACCCCACTTTATACCTGGAGATGATTTTGCCGCCGCACGCCTACGAAGCGTTTTGCCTGACTCAGCGCGCGGTGGCGCTGACTGGCGCGCAAGCCCGCCGCGTGGATGCCGCCCAACGGAAATGGCGCCTAGGCGATGAAGCTGAACCTGAATCTGCAGCCGCGCGCGGCGAGGAGCCCCATCCAAGATGACCGTCGAGATTAAAACAGCGCATATCGAACCCCTCCGTCTTACTTTCGATCATATCGAAGCCCGGATCGGCAAAGGGCGGGCCGCTACGCGCTACCAAGAAGCCGTGCACGACCTGCAGATGACCACCAACTTTCACTACCGGCCCACGTGGGAGCCGGGAATGGATTTATTCGACCGCCGGCGCACGGCCGTGGTGCTGGCAGATTTCGACCAACTCATCGACCCGCGCCAGTACTACTACGCCCCCTACACCATCCAACGCGCGCGCCAGCAAGAGCTCAGCGACGCTAATTTTGGGCTGGTGGAAAAGCGCGGCCTGCTCGGCGCCCTCGCGCCCGAGTGGGCGCAGAAAATTCGCCATCTCATCGTGCCGCTACGCCACCTCGAGTGGGGTGCGAACACCAACAACGCTTTTTTGAGCGCCTATGGCTACGGGGCGCCCTTTACCTCGGCGGCACTCATGCAGGCCATGGACCGCTTAGGCATGGCGCAATACATCACGCGTCTCGCGCTGGCGCTGGATGGACAAAATGCCGAGGTGCTAGACCGTGGCAAGCAGCTGTGGCTGGCAGATCCCGTGTGGCAGCCGCTGCGTCATCTGGTGGAAGACAGCATGGTGGTAAAGGATTGGTTCGAACTCCATGTGGTGCAAAATCTGCTGCTGGACGGCCAGCTGGCGCCTTTTGCGTGGACTCATTTCGATGCGGCGCTCACCGCCCACGGCGGCGTTGGCTTTACGCTGGTGACGCAGTTCATGCGCGATTGGTACGCCGAATCCACGCGCTGGGTAGACGCTACCGTGCAGGTGGCCGTGAGCGAAAGTCCCGCCAATCAAGCGCTCATTAACGGCTGGCTAGGGCAGTGGCTACCGCGTGTGCGGGCGGCCGTGGCGCCGCTGCTGGCGGTGGCGTTTGCAGAACACGCCAGCGCCATCGCCCAGCAGATCGCGGACGAACTGGCGGGGCGACTTGCGCGTTTGGGTTTAGTGGGGGAGGTCTGAGATGCGTGACAAAGTCTTTATCGCTTTTCAGCAGAACGAGGAATCCCGCCCTATCATCGAGGCGATTCTGCAGGACAATCCGCTGGCCGTGGCGAACGAGCAACCCGCGATGGTGAAAATAGACGCCCCCGGGCGACTGGTGGTGAGGCGCACGACGATCGAAGAAAAAATGGGCCGGGCGTTCGATTTGCAAAGCATCCATATCAACCTGATTTCGCTCGCCGGTAATATCGACGAGACGGAAGACGAATTTATTTTGGCCTGGCACGGCGCTTGAGTCGCTAAAAAAACTGAGGAGAACGTGGTGGCCCACAGGAAATTAACGCTGAAAGAAAAATACCAACTGATGACCCGTGGTCTGGATTGGGAAACCACCTATCAGCCGATGGACAAGGTCTTCCCGTACGACCAGTACGAGGGCATCAAGATCAAGAACTGGGACAAGTGGGAAGACCCTTTCCGGCTCACGATGGACGCATACTGGAAATATCAGGCGGAAAAAGAGCGCAAGCTCTACGCCATTCTGGATAGCTTCAGCCAGAACAACGGCCAATTGAACCTCTCGGACGCGCGCTATCTGACCGCGCTCAAAATCTGGATGCAGGGCATTACGCCCGCGGAATACAACTCTCATCGTGGCTTCTGCATGGTGGGACGACAGTTTCGGGGTGCCGGTGCACGGGTGGCGTGTCAGATGCAGGCCTTAGACGAATTACGTCACGCACAAACGCAAATGCACGCATTCAGCCAGTACAACAAGCACTTTGGTGGCTTCCATCAGGCCATGCATATGCGTGACCGCGCTTGGTATCTGTCCATTCCGAAGTCCTATTTCGAAGATGCTATGACGGCCGGCCCCTTTGAATTCGTCACGGCCATCTCGTTTTCCTTCGAGTATGTGCTCACTAATTTGCTGTTTATGCCCTTTGTGTCGGGCGCGGCTTACAACGGGGACATGGCCACCACGACTTTTGGTTTCTCGGCCCAGTCCGACGAATCTCGCCACATGACTCTAGGTTTGGAAGTGGTGAAATTTATCTTGGAGCAGCACGAAGACAACGTGCCGATCATGCAGCGCTATATCGATAAATGGTTTTGGCGTGGCTACCGTTTACTGGCCTTGGTGGGCACCATGATGGACTACATGCTGCCGAAGAAAGTGATGTCGTGGGCCGAGGCCTGGGGCATCTACTGGGAAGAAAATGGCATGGCGTTGTTCCACGATTTGGAGCGTTACGGCATCAAGCCGCCGAAATACCACGAAATCGCCACGCTAGAAAAAAATCACATCACCCATCAGGCGTGGACGGTGTTCTACACGGCGTGCCCCGCGACGGCGTTTCACGCCTGGCTGCCGCAACCCTATGAGTTAGATTGGCTGAGCGAAAAATACGGCGAAACTTTCGAGCGTTATTACCGCCCACGCTTTGCGCAGTTTGCCGAGTTGGAGCGGGCGGGTGAGCGCTTCTACACCAATCGCCTGCCGTTGGTTTGCCAGACCTGCCAGGTGCCGGTGTTCTTCACCGAGGTCAACAATCCGATGCGACAGTCGGTGCGGCAGCTGGATTGGCAGGGCATGAAGTTCAATTTTTGTTCGGACGGCTGCAAAGACATCTTTGCGCACGAGCCGGAAAAATTCTGCCAAGCCTATATTCCGCCGCAGCAAATCTATCAAGGCAATGCGGGGGGCGCGCGCAACCTGCAAGAGTACGCAGCCTGGCTTAAATGTGAATTTGGGAAAGATTCCGGGGAGTACTACACCTCCGAGGATTACGCGCGCTGGAAGCAATGGCATGGCGGCAAAGACACCACGCCCTCTAGCGCTGCGGCCTGAACGACCCGCCATGGCTACTATCTCTATCGGCGACTATGACTTCAAACCGGCCGACCGGGTCGAAAATTATGGTGGGGACATCAACATCTACTGCTGCTGGGAGCATCATTTGCTGATCCCCTGCCCAGCGGCCTATCGGCTGCCGCCAGACATTCCGCTGATCGATTTTCTTGAAACTATGTTTCGGCCCGACCACCAGCATCATCCTGACTACGCGCGGCTGAACTACCACAATCTCATCTGGACCCTGGACGGCAAGTCTTGGCAGCCCAAACTCGCCGCCTCGCTGCGCGAAGGCGGGGTGGTCCACATGTCTTATTTGAGCTTTCGTGCGCCGGGCCTAGATGGATTCAACGGTCACGGGGTGTGAGATCACTGGCGGCCCGGGCGCGGGGCGGGCCGCCGTGCTCAACGTGGCCCCGCTGCGACTGGGCCGCGCGAGGCGCCGGGCCGGCGGCGTGCCCGTGGTGCTAATCCCATGAGTTTTCGTCTTACCATCGAGCCATCCGGCGAGGTCGTAGAGGTGGCGCCCGCGCAAAGCCTCCTCGACGCCTGCCTGCGGGCCGGGGTCTACCTGCCCTATGCCTGTCACCACGGCTTGTGCGGCACCTGTAAAGTGCAGGTGTTGGAGGGGGAGGTGGAACATCAGGCGTCGTCCGCTTTTGCGCTGATGGACATCGAACGCGAGGAGGGTAAATGCCTGGCCTGCGTGACCACCCTGCGCAGTGACTGCGTGGTCGAGGCTGACGTCGAGTGCGATCCCGATGCGCAAAATCTGGCGATCTGTGATTTGGTCGGACGGGTAGTGCGCCTAGCCGACCTGTCGCCGACGGTGAAAGGAATTTGGCTGGAACTACCGCCGCCGGGCTTGGCTTTTCAGGCGGGGCAATACGTTAATCTGCGCGTGCCCGGCGTGGTCGGTGCGCGCGCTTTCTCGATCGCCTCTGCGCCATCCTCGGCCTGTGTGCTGGAATTCAACGTGCGCAAAGTTGCCGGTGGGGCGGCGACGCAGTATTTGCACGAGCAACTGCGCTGCGGCGATGAACTGACCCTCAGCGGGCCTTTGGGCCGGTTTTTTGTGCGGACCTCGGCCACCCTGCCGATGCTTTTTCTGGCCGGCGGCTCGGGGGTGTCCAGCCCGAAAGCCATGTTGCTCGATTTGCTCGAACACGCCTGGCCCGGCCCGCTCACGCTGGTGTACGGCGCGCGCACTCCCGCCGAACTCTATGACCACGCGCGGTTTGAGTCCTTGGCCGTGCAGCACCCGAACTTTCGCTACGTGGCGGTGGTCAACGAGGCCGATGAGTACTGGCAAGGCCCGACCGGTTTGGTGCACGAGGCGGCGGATGAGGTATTTGCCCGGCGCTACGCCGACCACAAGGCCTATGTGTGCGGGCCGCCGGCCATGGTAGAAGCCTGCCTGCGCTCGCTGATGCAGGGCCGGCTGTTCGAGCAAGACATCTACACTGAGAAATTTCTAAGCGCCGCCGATGCCACCCACGCGCAGGCGCGCAGCCCGCTGTTTCGGCGCCTGTAAATATGGATACCCACTTTGAAGTCCTCATTGAAGACACCGCCGAGCGGTTTATCTGCCAACCCAACGACAGCGTGCTCAAGGGCATGGAGCGGCTCAGTCGGTGCGACATTCCGGTGGGCTGCCGTGGCGGTGGTTGTGGGGTGTGCAAAGTGCAGGTCATCCACGGCCAGTATTTGCGCCGACGCATGAGTCGCGCGCACATTGGCGACGCCGAGGCGGCGGCGGGGATTGGTCTGGCTTGCTGCCTGGTGCCGCTCAGCCACCTCACCCTGCGCGTGGTCAGGGCACCGTGCGCGCCGCTGTTCGGCGCGCGTCGGCCCCAGAATTCCGCACCCGTGAGCCCAGGCTCACCCCGACCCCATAAGGAGTAACCCCATGGCTTTATCCGCCGTACTGCGTCCCGGGCATGTCTGTCTGCGTGTGCTCGATCTGGAGGCCGCCATCGTCCACTACCGCGACCGTCTGGGCCTGCAAGAAACTGACCGCGACGACCAGGGCCGGGTCTATTTCAAGGGCTGGGATGAACAAGATTGGTTCTCGGTGGTGCTGCGCGAAGCCCCTGAGCCGGGCATGGACTATCTGGGTTTTCGGGTCTTGAACGAGGCCCACTTGGCCCGCTACGAGGCGGCGCTGCGCGCCTTTGGTTGCCAGGTGGAACGCATTCCCGCCGGCGAGTTACGCCATTGCGGCGCGCGCGTGCGCTTTGATAGCCCCACTGGCCACTGGTTTGAGCTCTACGCCAGCAAAGACTGCAAGGGCAATGGGCTAGGTCGGCTCAATCCCAATCCGTGGCCCGAGGACCTCAAGGGCATGCAACCCTCGCGCTTTGACCACTGTCTCATTTATGGCGACGACCTCGACGGCACGGTGCGGCTGTTTCGCGAAGTGCTGGAGTTCGACCTGACCGAGCAGATCATGGAAGGCGAACTCATGGTGGGTGCTTTCCTCACCTGTTCGAACAAGGCGCACGATATCGCGATCATCCGTCACGCCGAGAAGGGTCGCTTTCACCACGCGTCTTTCTTATTGGGCACTTGGGAAGAAGTGCTGCGCGCAGCCGACCTCATTTCCATGCACGACATTCCACTAGACATCGGGCCGACCCGGCACGGCATAACGCGGGGTCGCACCATTTATTTCTTCGACCCGTCCGGTAATCGCAACGAAGTCTTTTGCGGCGACTACACCTGGTATGCCGACCACCAGCCGATTACCTGGACCACCGACCAACTGGGTCGCGCCATTTTTTTCCACGATCGAAAACTCAACGAGAGGTTTCTCAGCGTCGTGACCTAAACATTCGGCGGGTCAGGTCTTGCACGCCCCGCTCGCGACCGAGTGGGGTGACCGGCGCGGCCCGTGCGTGCCTGCAAGTCGGTTTAGCGTTCGCGCAGGTGCCGGATAAGGGTGTTATCCACCTTGCGTTTGGTGTCGAGCACTAGGCGGTCCTGCGAGAGTTGTATTTGGTGCAGGAAGAACATCACCACGATCGTGAGGGAGAGCGCTACCAGCGTTGAATTAAACGTAATGCCCAGGCCTTGCGTGACGCCGGTGACATCGCCGGCCGCCGCGCGCTGCGCCTCTTGCAAGGCCGCGCCGATGCCGCGCACCGTGCCCACAAAGCCCACTGCCGGGATGGCCCACACCGTAAAGCGGATCATCGAGAGTTCCGCGTCGAGCCGTGAGGCCTGAAATTCGCATTCTTCGCGTGCGGCGTCCGCCGCATGCTGCACGCTGCGGGTCGCCCCAAAGCGATTCAACGCCACCGTGATAGCGCGCGGCAGAAAGCGCTGCTGCTCGGCGAGGGGTAATTGCTCGATTTGGCGGGAGAATTCGCGCACATCGTCGGGGAATAGCACTTCGCCATCTTTAAGCGCCACGAAGTCGTGCTCCAGCGTGCGTTGCTCACGCAGCACCAGCCATTGGCGCCAGCCCAAAATAAAACCGGCCCAAACGGCCAGGACAAAACAGCCTTCGGGCTCGAAGTCGTGGAGGATCACCATAACCGAGCGCGGCATGCGGGCCATGGGGTCGGCGGCCCATACCTCGCGTTGGTGGTTGAGAACCGCTTCTGCACTCGGCCGCACCGCGATAGTGTAGGTGGTGTGCACGATGACAAAACTCAGCAGCAGGGTAATGAGGACGTAGAAGAAATCGAACGGAAACGCTTTTTTCATGCGAAAAATCCTGTCTGTCTTAAGGGCGCCGTAACGCGCTAGCGAAATGAGTTGAGTCCGACGAAGCTGCCGCCGTTCTGGCGAGTCAGTTCGCGCATGAGCGCCGCAAAGCGGATGCCGGTGGCCTGCATGCTGGGTGGATTGGCAAACTGGGTGGGAAAGCCGATGGCGTGGATCCTCACGCGCGGCCCACCCGTGCCGGCGGGGCGATTGGTTTGACGCACCACCTCGGCAATCTCACGAATGGACGGCCCGGTAAATTCGTCGCCCAGCACGTACAGGCTAATTTTGCGGTCGGCGCGGTAGAACTGCTGCACCGCTGCGGTGATGCCTTCGCCCGGACTCGACTTGCTGAACACATTCCAGGTGGCGAGTTTGTCGATGACCGCGCGGCGCTGGCCGGGCGAGTCCGTGAGCCAGCCGCCAGCGTGCTCGGGAAACATATAGGTACCTTGGTCATTCATGATCTGAATACCCTTCACCCGGGGATAGACGCTCAAAATTTCGATGAGTTCGGTCAGCATCCGCGGCCAAGCGTAGTTGAACATGCTCCCGGAGGTATCAATGATGAAGCAGATGTACTCCGAATCGATGGGGATGCCGCCGATCAGATTTTTGGGCCGCGCGCGATTTTTCTGGGCGTATAGCTGCGCCATTTCCTCGGTGATTTGCTGCTGGGCCGTTTTAAGCTGGCCATAGATTTCAGCATTCAAGGCGGCCGTTTGATCGGCCCGACCGGCGTTGGCCTGCGCGCTGAGCAGGGCGGCGATCTGCGCTTTTACTTTTTTTAGCTCGGCTTCGGACAGCTGTTGCGCGCCCGCGCGCTGCTGCTCCTCGGCGTTGACCCCGGCCAGCACGGCACGCTCGGCAAACAGTTCGCGCTGCAGCTGGCTGATTTGCGCCGCGCGCGGATCTTCAACCGGCCGCTCCGGGACGTGGGGGCGGGTGGTGGTCACCGTCATCAACAAAATGATGGCCCCCACCCCGCAGGTGATGGTGTCGAGAAACGAGATGCCAATTTCTGGCGGTTCGCGGCGGGTAAGTTTCATGGCCAGTCGTAGGCGGGGGTGAGGAAAGCCCCGCGGGTGTACATGGCGACCGACCAATACGCCCACGCGGCCATGGGGTCGCCCTCTAGCGGTAGCAACACGACGTTGATGGGTGGCGCGGGCTGCGGAATTTGCCGCAGGGCCTCGGTGAATAATTCGTTGCGTCGTTCACCCGAGACCTTGCGACCGGACGGTGGCTGCAGGCCCATGGTGGGCAGGCCGTCGGTGATCAGAAAAACGTTGTCGGGGCGCGGGTTAAGCTGCCCCACGACCTGCAGGGCGCGGGCCAGATTAGAGCCACCCTCGGGCACCGTGGCTTTCAAACTGAGCACGGCCTGATTGAACAGCGTGGCGTTGTCGACGGCCAGCCAGCGCCCCTCGCTGCCCGGCACCACCGGTCGTGCGCTGCCGCTGAAGGTGTACAGCTGATACTCGGTGCCCGGTTGCAGAC
The DNA here is from genome assembly GCA_009692365.1 of Gammaproteobacteria bacterium. Taxonomy (GTDB): domain Bacteria; phylum Pseudomonadota; class Gammaproteobacteria. Next base: position 13,109 of record SHZJ01000028.1, on the reverse strand, counting down.
GCGCGGTAATCCAGTCCACGGTGTCCAGCGCCTGCCGCCACTTCTCGGAACGCTGCTTGGTCGCGGTGTCCATATTTTTTTTGCGCAGCACGTTCACGATGGACTCGTCCAACATGCTGGAGGAATTATCGAGGAGGATCAGCACGCGCTTGCCGCCGGTGCGGATGCCGGTGAGGTATTCCCGATTCCCCTGGCCCATAAATTGGCGCACGTCGCGGGATTGTTCGTTGAGTTGGGAGAGCACGAGCTGTTTTTCGCTGTCGAGCTTTTTGAGCGCCATTCTGAGCGCGTCGATGTCGCGGCTGGTGACAACCGGAGCCTGCCCCGGTTTTAGCTGGGCGCGGGTTTGCGCCAACAGTGCGCGCGCGCTGGCAGACTCGGTGATGAGGGCGGCGATGCGCTGGTCGATGGACGCCGAGTTGTTCTGGGCCGCGTGGATTTCTGTTTGCACCGCTGCAATCTGTGCCTGCAAGGCCGTGACTTCCGCCGACAAATCCACCTGCTGCACTTGCTCCTGCACGATGGCCTCGTGCTGGAGGATCATGAACATCAGCACCACGGCGCCAAAGCCGCAGCACATGACGTCCAGAAACGATAGGGTAAAGACCGAAAACGGTCGGCGCTTAAGTGGCATCGGCGCCGATGACCCGGATGGCCGTGAAGATGACGCCGGCGCCAGCGAACGTAATTTGGTCGCCGGCGCGCAGCACGGCTGCGGTGTCGACCGCACGCCCGTTTAGCAGCACGCGGCTGGCCGGCATCGGGGTTAGCTCAACGACCTGACCCCGCTGACACACGCTGGCGAGCGCACCGGCTTCGGCGCTGCGGGCAATGCCCCCGCGTGGCAGCAAATACAGCGTGCGCGCGGACAGCGGCAGGGCGGTGGTGTGTTCGAGCAGATGCGTGGGCGCCTCGACGCTCGCCGAGAGGGCAGCGGGTAGCGTCAGGCTGGGCGTGGCGCTGGCTGGCAGTGCCGTGAGTAGCTGCAAGGCGCCGCCGGGCCATTGGATGGCTTTGAGTCCTTGAAACACCGCGCGCGGGCTGAGCGCCGGTACTTGGGCGAACACCTCGGCGTAGCCGGGTTGGCTCGCCAAGCGATGGCTAGCCACCGGCGCGCTGTGCGTTGGCACCGCCGCCCGCAGCGCGCCCAGCAGCGGGGCTACGGCTTCTAGGATGGCGAGGCGCGGCACGCGTGCCTCGAAATGCTTGCCGTGGTAGTCCAGCACCATATTTATTTCGGGCTGGGCCTTGAGGACGCTCAGGCTGGCGGTGAGCTGGGCGTAGAGCAACTGCTCGGTGTCGGCATGCACCAGAGGGTCGAACCGGCACTGGCCCACAAAAGCCGCGGCGATGACCCGCACACACAGCTGCCGCAGCCGGTTGACGCCAAACCCGGGCAACACTTCCACCACCTGACGGGTTACCCGCTCGGCGACGTCGAGCCGGGTGAGCACCGCCTGATGCTGCTGCAGGTCGATGTGGGTCCACGCGCCCGGCCCCAACGCCGCGGCGCCGGCGGCTACGGCGCTGTCGACCAAGCCGGTGGGCCGTAGTTGGCAGCTCTGGGCGACCCCCGAGAGCAACGCTAACTGCGTGTGATGCATGCTCCCCGGCACCGCAAAGGCCGCCTCTAGCGGGTTTCCGGCCTGCAGGCGCAGTTGTTCCAATTGCAGCCAAACCAGATCGGCGTGGTGGCGCACGCGCCGGCCCAGGTGCTCGATGGGGGCCGTGTTGAGGTCGCGCCAGTAGCGGTTCTCGCTCGCGCGTGGTTGGCTGTGCGCCCTCGCCAAGGCGGCGCTGCCGATCGTTATCTGACCATCGATCAGCGCCGCGTAGCCGGGGCTGGTGACCAGCACTTCCCCCAGCTTGGCCGCCCGCAATTCGTAGTCGTTCACCTCGATGACGAAGGCCGTCATGTTGTCCCCTTGCTGGTTGTGGCGGCCGGCGGCGCGCGGCCCGAGGGTGTGCTCAGATATCCTCCGGGAAGGGGACGGGGGAATCCTCCGCTACCTTCTCGCGCGGGTTGAACGTGTCGTTAGGCAGCGGGCGGGCCCGATATTCCGGGCGTTCGGTATTCTCTGGCGGCGGCTCGGGGGCGGCAGTTTGCGCGCCGGTCGGCATCAGCGCCAGCAGCAGCGCAAGCGTCACGGTGGGGCTTTTCACTGCGCGTACCGGGCGATGCGAAAGCCCAGATCGGGGCGTCCACCCACCCCGGGGCTGCGCGCTAGCGCCCGCAGCTTGGCGCGCTCGGCTTGGGCCCAGCTCGACCCACGCACCACGTGTTGGGCGGCCAGCGGTGGCCCTAGGGGGTCGAGACCCGCGGCGGGAGTCGGCGCGAAAGTATCGTGGACCCACTCGGCGACATTACCCGCCAAATCGTAGAAACCCTGCGCGTTGGGCGGGAAGCTGCCGACCGGCGCCGCGCTGGCAAAGCCGTCGTCGTAACCCTCTAGGACCTCATTTTGCGAGGAGCCAGCCGCCCGATCGGCAAAATTGCCGCTGCGCGCTGGCGGTGGAAAGCCGCCACCCCAGGGATATTCTTGCGCCGCGCCCGTCGCCGTGACGGCGGTTGCCCAGTCCCACTCGGCCTCGGTCGGTAGGCGATAGCCCACCGCTTCGGGATGGATGCCGAGCACGCGACCATATTTAATTTGGTAGAACACCGGCAGGGCGTCCAGCCGCGAGAGCCAATTGCAGTATTGCGCGGCGGCCTCCCAGCTCACTAGAACCACCGGCAGCTGGGCGTTGCTGACCTCCGGTGCCGCGGTCGCCCCGACCTGATGGAGCGCCATATAGCGTTGATACTGCGCGTTGGTCACCTCGCGGGTGGCCAAATAAAAAGGCCGCGCCAAGCGTGCCGGTGGGCGGCCCGGCAGCACCAAATCCCCACCGTTCACCCGCAGCAGCGACTGCCCGAGCGCCGTGCGCAATTGCCCCGCAGTGGCCGGCGATGGTGGGCTGCGGGGCGCCAGCCGGTCACCGGCAGCCAGCGCTGCAAGCGCTGCAAGCGCCGCGGGCGGTACGATTTGCGCCATGACCAGAGCCGCCTGTTGGTCGGCTTCACTCAAGGGCGGTGGCAGCTGTGAGGGCGCGGCCGACGGCGCGGCGGGCACCGGCTCCGGTGTTGGCGGGGTCAGTTCGGTGGCCATCTCCGCGGCGGTCTTGAGGGTGATCCGCAGGTGCTTATCGACCCCTTTGCGCGGCGTGATCAGCGTGCGGTAGGTGGCGTAGCCGGCGCGTCGAACTACAATTTCGTGTTCGAAAGTCGGCAGATTCAGCCGTTGCGTGGCGTTGCCGGCCGGTTGGCCGTCGAGGACTAATTCGGCGTCGGCCGGCAGCGTGATGAGATTGATGACGGCGAGTTCTGGGGCGAGCTGCAAGGCCAGATTGGTGGTGTCGTCGGGGGCCACCTGGGCGCTCGCGCTTTGCGGTTCGTAGCCTGCTTTCATGGCCGTCACGCGGTGCCCGGCGTCCGGCGCGACCGGCACCTTGACCGGCGATTCGCCGCGATAACGCCCGTCCACGGTGACCGCCGCGCCGCGCGGCTCGGTCACGATTTCCAACCAGCCGTCGGCTTTGCTCAAGGTGACCTCCGCCACGTCGAGGGCTCGTCCGGCCACCACTTTCAACACCCGCGACCAGGGCTTATAGCCGGGCCGGGTGAGCGTGAGTTTACGCTCGCCGTGCAACAATTCGGCACCGAGCGGGGTGGCGCCCAAGAGTTTGCCGTCCACCGTGACCTGCGCGCCGGTGGGCTGCGAGGCTATCCTGAAATCAGCCCACGCGGGTGTGAGGTTGACCTCCAGCGTTTCTTCCTGGCCTTGGCCGCGCACCACCAGCTTGGTCAGGAAAGGCAGGTAGCGCGGGGCTTCGACCCGCACTTCACGCGGTCCGGCTTCGATGGCGTCCAGCGTGCCGGGGGCTGTTCCGGCAAGCTCTCCATCGACCCACACGCTGGCCTCGGTACTGGGGTTGAGGGTAAGGGTCAAGCGTCCGGGGAGCGGTGTCAGCGTGATGGTGTGGGCCTGCAGGGTTGCGCTCGTGACCGTGATTTGTTCGTCAAACGGCTTGTAGCCGTCGGCCTGGGCGTGCACCCGATGGGCGCCGGGGATGAGCAACCAGTGGCTGCCAATCCGCGGGGCAAACACCCCCCGCACGCTCAGCGCGGCGTGCGCCGGTGCCGCGTTCAACGCCACTGAGCGCGCGAACGCGAGGTAGGCGATGACCACTAGCGTCAAACCCACCGCAGCACTCGCCAGCAGGGCGGCCCAAGGCAGCGCGGGCCAAGTCCAGCCCGCGGAGGGGCGCGGTGGCCGAAAGCTCGTCGGCTCGATTGGGGTGGCATCGGGTGGGCGGAAATCCTGCGTCATGCCCGGTTATGCCTAAGCCTGCTGCCGGTTACGCGCGCCCCGCGCACGAGTTCGCCGCGTCGCGCCGGACGCGAGGGGGGGGTGTGGGCTGAACGGAGGAGTGGGCGCAACATCCAGTGCAGTATAGCGAAGGCGCCCCCGCTAGGGCGCTCTTGTGCGGCTAGCGTTGTACTTCCGATGGGGACTCCCGCGCTTGTTTTAGGGCACCGCCCAGTTGTTGGATTTGCGCCCGCAGTTTGGGCCCGGACGGGGTCGTGCGCCGGGCGTCTTCGAGGAGGCGCGCGGCCGCCGCAGCGCTGGCTGGCTCGCGCAGTTGCGCCGGGTCTTGGAGGCTGGCCTGTAAGCGGCGCGCCAGTGCCGCCCGGCCGCGTGCGTACTCGCGTCGCGCGCCTAGCGCCGCCACGTCGGGGTCGATGGCCATCGCCGCGCTGAGCGCGCTCACGGCGTCCTCCCAGCGCTCCGTATGTTCGTGGCGGGTGGCACCGGTGAGGTAGGCGTTAAATTTAGCGGCGCTGGCGAGTAGTGCGGTGGTGGCGAGCGCCCGCCGGGCGTCCTCGGCGGTCGGTTGCAGTTGCCCGGCTTTGGTAAAAGCCACGCGGGCGGCGTCGAAGCGCGCGTCTGCCAGCGCGGCATAGCCCTGCGACATCGCGAGCTCGTAGCTTTCGGCCCGCGCGTCCTCGTCGAGCCGGGCCAAGCCCTGGGTGGCCAGGGGCGTTGCCGGATCCAAGGCCAGCGCCGCCCCATAGCTGGTGCGCGCCTTGGTGGGGTCGTTGAGGCGCTCATAGCCGGCGCCTTCTGCGAGCAGGGCCTGCACTTGGTCGTAGTGCCGGGCGCGGGCCAGACCTATGGTGGCTTGGGGCTGCGCCGGGGAGGCTGCCAGCACGCGGGTAAAAGCACGGGTCGCGGCCACGGCGTCGCCCCGCGCCAGCGCCTGCTGGCCCTCGGCGGCGCTGGCGGCAATCAGCCCTGGCAGGCGTCCCGCGAGCTGGGCCAAGTCTGCCCGGGTCGCTGCGTAGTGCCGAATTGCGGCCGGATAGCGCTCTTCGCGGTAGGCCCGCTCGCCTAGCGCGAGACCGCTTTGGGCTTGCGTCCAAGCCGCCGCATCCCACTCGCTGGCCCGCTGCGCCGCCAGCGCATCACTCGCCACCAGCACCGCGGCGAGCGCGTTTTGCGCGTCCAATCGGGCGGCCGCCAACGCGGCCGGTGACAGAATGGGATCGGCGGGCTCAGCGGGCTTGGCGGGCTGGCTGGCGGTGGTGATGGTTGGCGGCGTGGTCGCAATGAGCGGCCCGGGTGGGGTCCGGCTGCTTAGCAGAAAAACCGTCGCCAGCGTCGCGCCAGCGCCGAGCGCCAGCCACCGAGTGGTGCCGGCCGTGCCAAACCAGCCGCCGGGCCGGGCCGCGCTGGCGGCGGCCGGCGGGGCGTCTGACGGTGGTGGGGTCAGTGGGGTTGGCGTGATCGCGTGGGGAGATTCAGACACGCAGCATGACTCGTGGCTGAGTCGCCGGGGTGGTCCGAGCCTGGCTCATGGCCGGGTGTACTGGCGATATTCAAACCAGAGCTTCTCGCGGAGCACCGGATCGCGCTCGGTTTGGGCGGCTTCGCGCAGTTGCCGGGCCACGATGTCCTCATCAGCGTAGTCGCTGGCCTGCACCGCCGAGGGCCCGCCCAGGCGCGGATTGCCCTGCGTGACGCCGCTTAAATCCGGTGAGGCCCCCAGGCCAGTCGAGAGCCCAGCCGCGCCGCCGGCACCATATCCGCCGGGCGCCAGCTGCCCACCGGCGCTCGCCGGCGTCGCCTCGCGCGCGCCGCTCGTCAGGGCCGCGGCTTTCTCCGCGTCGGCCGCCTGCTGTGCTTGCCCCATCAAGCGTTCGAACGCCGCCCGTTTAGTGTCCAGTTCGCTGGCCGCGACCGCACTCATGGGGCGTCCTTGCGGCGCGCTGACCCCCCGCACGGGCGGGTTGGTGCCGGCCGGCCCAAGTCGGCCCGATGCCCCGGTGGGTGGTGCGGTGGTGCCGGTGAGCGAACTCGCTGGGCGGTCATGCGGCACATTGCCGCCGCTGCCGCCGCCCGCGACCGGGGTGGCGCTCGGCACGGCGGGGCGGGGGGCGGGCGGTGGGGCGCCGGCCGGGGTTTCGGTCATTTCCACATAAGCGCCGCGCGCGCTGGGCGCTTGAGATGGTGGCGCGGCGGCGGGCGCGCTGGCGGCCTGAGCCTCGCCGCCCGGGGTGGCGGGCGGGTTTGTGCTGGGTAGCTCGGGGGTGGCGGGGGCGCTTGCGGGTGGCGGGGGAGCCCGTTCGTGGGCCTGCGCCTCGGCGCGCTTTTGCTCGGCCGCCAACACCGCCTGCACGCGAACATCGTTGTCGCGGTACACGGGGCGAGTTTGTTCGCTGCGACAGCCCGCCAGGAGCACACCGGCGAAGACCAGCAAAATGCCGCAAGCGGCCGGTGGGCTGAGGTGTTTCATGTGGGCAATCTACACCGTTCGCGGGCCTAGGCGCAGTGCCCGGCGCGGCGTTTTCGGGGCGGGGGAAATCAGACCCGAGAGCCGTTAAACTCGGGCGCTCAGACTTCCCGCAAAGAGAACACTTTATGACCTCCAGTAGCTCGACCGCTGCCACCCATATTCCCGTTAATCAGGGCCACCTCGAAATCTCGCGCCCGCTGTATCGGTTGGTGGTCGACGAAATCCTGCCCGAGCTGGGTATCGATGCCGCCACCTATTGGATGAAGTTCGAAGACCTCATCACCGACCTCGCCCCCAAGAACAATATCCTGTTGCTCAAGCGCTACAAGCTGCAGGCGGAAATTGATACCTGGCACCAGTCGCGCTGCGATGCACCGCACGATGCCGCGCGGTATCGGGAATTTCTCGAGAAAATTGGCTATTTGCTGCCGGAAGGCGCCGATTTCACGATCAATCCGCAGCAAGTGGACGAAGAAATAGCGACCCTCGCGGGGCCGCAGTTGGTGGTGCCGGTCAAAAACCCACGCTACGCCCTGAATGCGACCAACGCGCGTTGGGGTTCGCTCTACGACGCCCTCTACGGCTCGGATGTCATCCCGCACACCGCGGAGGCGCAGAAAACAGCACTGTATAACCCGCTGCGTGGGGCGCGCGTGATCGCCTATGCGCGCGACCTGCTGGACCGCGCCGCGCCCCTGGCGACAGGCTCGCATGCGCAGGCTGTCGCGTACCGCGTGCGCGCCGCCGGCCTGGCGGTCAGCCTGCAAGACGGCACGCAGGTCGGCCTCGCCCACCCGGAGAAGTTTGTGGGCTACAACGGCGACCCACTAGGCCCTAGCGAAATCCTGCTGTGCAATAACGGCCTGCATCTCATCATTCAAATCGACCCCGCGCACCCGGTGGGTGGGGCGGATCTGGCCCACGTGAAAGATGTGGTACTGGAAAGTGCAGTGACCACCATTCAGGACTGCGAAGACTCCGTGGCCGCCGCCGACGGTGCCGATAAAACTGAGGTTTATCGCAGTTGGTTGGGTTTGATGAAGGGCACGCTGACGGACACTTTTGAGAAGAACGGCAAGCCTTACACGCGCACGCTGGCCCCGGACCGGCGCTTTCTGGATCCGCAGGGCCAGCCCATTACCCGCCACGGCCGTGCGCTGCTGATCGTGCGTAATGTGGGACATCTCATGACCAACGAAGCCATGTTGCTCAAGGGCGAGGAAGTGCCTGAGGGCATCCTCGACGCCGTCATCACCGCCACCATCGCGCTGTTCGACCTGCGGGGCATTGGCACGCGCCGCAACTCGCGCGCCGGTTCCATGTACATCGTCAAACCTAAAATGCACGGCCCAGAAGAAGTTGCGTTTGCTTGTGCACTGTTTGACCGCGTAGAAGACCTGCTGGGGCTGGCGCGGTATACGTTAAAAATCGGCGTGATGGACGAGGAGCGCCGCACCACAGTCAATCTCAAAGAATGCATCCGGGTCGCCCGCGAGCGCCTCATTTTTATCAACACAGGTTTTCTGGATCGCACCGGTGACGAAATCCATACCTGTATGGAAGCGGGCGTGATGGTGCGTAAGGAGGCCATGCGACAAGAGAAATGGATGCAGGCTTACGAGAACTGGAACGTGGACGTGGGCCTCGCCTGCGGGTTGCAAGGGAAGGCGCAGATTGGCAAGGGCATGTGGCCCAAGCCCGATTTGATGTACGAAATGGTCAACAGCAAAGGGGCGCATCTGCAAGCCGGCGCCAGCACGGCGTGGGTACCCTCACCCACGGCGGCGACCTTACATGCCATGCACTATCACGCAGTGGATGTGTGGGCGGTGCAAAATCAGCTGAAAAATCGCCCGCGTGCCAGCTTGCAAGACATCCTCACCATCCCGCTGCTGGGCGACACGCCACTGACCCGCGAGCAGGTGCAGGCTGAACTCGACAACAACTGCCAAGGCATTCTGGGCTACGTCGTGCGCTGGATAGATCTGGGCATCGGGTGTTCGAAAGTGCCGGACATCAACGATGTTGGCCTGATGGAAGACCGCGCCACGCTGCGAATTTCCAGCCAGCATATTGCCAACTGGCTGCGCCACGACTACGTGCGCCGGCGACACGTGCTGGAAACTTTCAAGCGCATGGCGGTGGTGGTGGACCGTCAGAACGCCAACGAACCGGGCTATCAGCCGATGGCCACTAATTTCGACGAATCGGTGGCTTTTCAGGCGGCCTGTGAACTGGTGTTCGGCGGCGTGCATCAGCCCAACGGCTACACCGAACCGGTGCTGCATCGGCGACGCCGCGAGTTAAAAGCAGCTGCCACGGCCGCCGCCGCGCGCGACTAACCGGGCGGGCGGCGATGCTTGGATGGTGATGCTGGGATAATGTCATGGCGCGTGCGCCGCAACTGTGCGGCTGGTGCCTAAGGCTGCTGGTCTGGCGGCGGCAACCAACACGCCGCCAGCCGCGCCAGCGTGCGCTGCAAACCGCGGCCATACCGCGTTGCTTTCTTTGGCGCGCTGCAAAGCAGCAAGGCAAACAGCGCTCAGCTGATTTCCACCGGCCCCTATTCGGCGGCTCCACTCACCGCTACAGTCTGGGCCTCGCTTCCATTTTAAGTGGGGATGCCGTATGTCGAATTCATCTCTCGCCCCTGAGCAACCCGACTTCCAGCCCGCCCGTCGCCGTTTTCTGGCTGGGGCTGCGGCCTTGGGCGGCACGCTCTGGGCGACCAGTACCGCGCTGGTCGCACTCGCGCCGTCGTGCGCGTGGGCACTGCCCTTAGGCACGCTGGATGCACACACCGGTCAGACGATCCTCACCGTGACCCGCCACATTTTCCCGCACGCCAAGCTAGACGATGCGGTGTACGCTTTGGTGGTGAAGGCGCTGGATGAAGCGGCGAAAACCGACCTGGCACTCGGCAAAATGCTGCAGGCAGGCGTGGTTGCGCTCGATGCTGCGGCCGGCGGCGACTGGCTGGCGCTGCCGCCCGCGGGGCAGTTGGCCGAGGTGACGCGCATCGCCGGCCAGCCGTTCTTCGAGAAAATCCGCTCCACCGCCGTGGTCGCGCTCTACAACAACGATATGGCGTTTGCCCATTTCGGCTACGAGGGCGAGTCTTTTAGCAAAGGTGGTTATCTCAATCGCGGCTTTAACGATTTGCAATGGCTGCCGGCACCCCCGGCGGCAGCGAGCCCAGCAAAATGGCCGTAAGCACGAAAACCTATGCCCAGGACGACGCCGGGGTTGTCGTCATCATCGGATCCGGCGCGGGCGGCGGCACGCTAGCGAATGAACTCGCCCAGCGCGGGGTCGATGTCGTCTTACTGGAAGCCGGCACGCAGCAATCTACGTCCACCTACGTGAACGACGAATGGGCCTCGTTTAATCAGCTCGCGTGGCGCGACTTGCGCACCACCTCCGGCAGCTTTCGCTTGGCGAAAGATTTTCCCAACTTGCCTACCTGGATCTGCAAGACCGTCGGCGGCACCACCACCCACTGGGCCGGGGCGAGCTTGCGGTTTCGCGAACACGAGTTCAAAGCGCGCACCACCTATGGCACCGTTGCGGGCGCTAATCTGCTGGACTGGCCGCTCACCCTGACAGAACTCGAACCCTATTACGCGCGGGCCGAAGACAAACTCGGGGTGACCCGCACCAACGATATTCCGGGCCTCCCGGGTAATAATAATTTCAAAGTGCTCTACAACGGCGCGCAAAAGCTGGGTTACGAGCACTGTCACACCGGCCGCATGGCGATTAATTCGCGACCACGCGCCGGTCGTCCGGCCTGCCAGCAGCTAGGCTTTTGTTTCCAAGGCTGCAAGATGGGCGCGAAGTGGTCCACGCTGTATACGGAAATTCCGGCGGCCATCCAAACCGGTCACTGCGAATTGCGGAGCCAAGCGCACGTCAGCCAGATCGAGCACGACGCCCAAGGCCGGGTCACCGGGGTGGTGTATTTCGACGCCCAAGGGCACCCGCAGCGGCAACGCGCACGGCTCGTGTGCGTGGCCGGCAATTCCATCGAAACGCCGCGCTTGTTACTGCTCTCGGCGTCCGCTAAATATCCCGATGGTCTGGCTAATTCGTCCGGGCAGGTGGGTCGAAACTACCTGCGGCATACCACCGGATCGGTCTTCGCAGTGATGCCCGAGCCGGTGCACATGTATCGCGGCACCACCATGGCGGGGATCATTCAGGACGAAAGCCACCACGATCCTAAACGTGGTTTTGTGGCGGGCTATGAGCTGGAAACGGTTGCGGTAGGGCTGCCCTTCGCGGCCGCCTTTATCGCACCCGGCGAATGGGGCCCAGATTTCGCCGCGATTATGGACGGCTACGACCATCTGGCGGGCCTGTGGGTCGTGGGCGAAGACATGCCGCAGGAGAGCAATCGCGTCACCCTCAACACGTCTAAAAAAGACCAATGGGGTCTGCCCGTGCCGCATGTGCATTACGACGACCATCCCAACGATGTGGCCATGCGCGAACACGGCTTCAAACAGGGCAAAGCTTTGTACGAGTCGGTTGGTGCTACGCGTGTCTTCCTCGCGCCACCCTATCCCTCCACGCACAATATGGGCACTTGCCGTATGAGCGCGAAGGCGTCTGAGGGCGTGGTGAATGCCCACGGGCAAACGCACGATATCCCTAATCTGTTTATTTCCGACGGCAGTCAATACACCAGCGGTGCGGCGGTAAATCCCACGCTGACTATCGTCACGCTGGCGATTCGGCAGGCCGAACACATTGCCGCGCGCCTGAGCGCCGGGGAGTTGTAAGGGCCGCCACGGTGGGCGGGCGCGGCGAGTGGCAGCGGGCTATGCCCCCGCCGAGTTCACGGCCAGCACTTTAGGGCTAGCCCCGCGGCCGCAACTCGCTCTGAGTCGCAATTAACGTGAAGGAAGCTACGCATGGAAGTGGGATTTTTTCTGCCGCCCACGATCGGCAATCAAGAAGAGTTGTTTCAGGGTTTGGCAGGCCAACGCAGCGACCTCTACCAGCGCATGCTGGTGGACTTGACGGAGTTCGCGCAGTGCTGTGATGGGCTCGGCTATTACGGTCTGGCTTTCACCGAACACCATCTGTCCATCGAGGGGATGACAACTTCCAACAATCCGGCGCTGCTCAATGTTTATCTGGGGCTTAAAACCCAGCGCATTCGTCACGGGGCCTTGGGTTACGTTTTGCCGGCGCATAACCCGCTGCGCGTCGCCGAAGACATCGCCATGGTGGATCAAATGACGCAGGGCCGCGCCTTCGCAGGGTTCGCCCGCGGCATTCAGGCGCGTTGGCTGAATGTTTTTGGCCAGCATTATCCCGGCATCGCCGACAACATTACCGATCCAGAAGCCTACACCCAGGCTAAGCGCGAACTCTACGATGAGCATCTGGAAATTATTCTCAAAGCTTGGGGCCATGAGACTTTTTCGCACCACGGCAAACATTGGCAAATCCCCCCGCCCAATATTGACTGGCCACCCAAACAGTACACGCGCGAAATGGGCCGCGGCTTGGATGCGCAAGGGCGGGTGACCGAAGTGGGCATTGCGCCACGTACTTTTCAGCGGCCCTATCCGCCGATGTTTGAGCCTTTCAGCATTTCGGAACTATCCATCGAACTCGCGGCCAGCCGCGGCATTGTGCCGGTCGGCATCGTGACCGATCCGGGCTTGGTGAGCGCGCAACTCGACGCCGCCCAACGTGGCTGGGCGGCGCACGGCGTGACCCGGCGCCGCGGCGAAGGCATCGGCTTCGCGCGCTACCTGGTGGTGGCCGACACGGACGCCGAGGCGCGGGTGATCGCCGAATCGGCCATGTTTGAATGGCGATACTTCTTCAGCATGTTTGGCTTCAATATCGTGATTGGCCGCGCGGGTGAGGCGCCAGACGAAATTCCCAATAATGTGCCGGCTTATATCGACCGCCAGCTCCTGTTCTGCGGCAGCCCCGACACCGTGTGTCGGCAGTTCGAAGCGGCATTTGCGCAAAATCCGGTGGAATACCTGTGGCTGTTTACTGCCAACGAACTGGTGCACCAGCGCGCGCTTCTGCGCTCGGTGGAATTGGCCGCAAGGCAGGTTTTCCCGCATTTTTCCGACAAATTTCGCTGAAATCTGCCGCGCAGCCGGCGCCCCCAGCGGTCAGGCCGGCGTCTGTCGTTCCACCGCAGGCTGTACGTCAGCTACTTTGATGCGGGTTGCGGGCGCGGCCCGCTGGTCGAGGTGCGGACGGCTCTCTTTGGCCACGGTCTAATCTTCACGGCTCGC
>SHZJ01000069.1 GCA_009692365.1 Gammaproteobacteria bacterium | reverse complement strand
AGCCCCCGCCGGTGCGCCTGCCGGCCAGGCGGGCGCAACCGCAGGAGCCAGCCCGCTTTAGCCTTTCGGCTCTGTTGGGGGATCGTCCAATGGTAGGACCGCGGACTCTGACTCCGCTAATCTAGGTTCGAATCCTAGTCCCCCAGCCATCACGCCGGCCAAACGCGCCGCCGTGACTGCCCTGCGGCGACTGCCACTAAGCCGCCCCCCGCCCTAATACCCGGGCTACGCCCGCATTAGCGGCGCCGAGCGCCACCCGCCAGATTGACAGCGTCTTCTCGCCGCTGGGTCGACGGCCAGCAAGCTGCGAGTGAAACCGGTGACTGCGGTGGTGACGGGCGCAAGCCCGCGCTCAAGAACGTTCACGATGGCGGTCCCCGAGACCGCACCACTTTTTACCGGGCGAGCATACCTAGAGCGAATGAATTCGATGGGTGAATTCGATGGGTGTCCCAGATCCCGTCTCGTCTAATTCGATGGGTGTCCCAGATCGCGTCTCTCCCAGATCGCGTCTCCCCAGATCCGGTCTAATTCGATGGGTGTCCCAGATCCTAATTCGATGCGATGGGTGTCCCAGATGATGGGTGTCCCAGATCGCGTCTCCACAGATCCCGTCTAATTCGACGGGTATCTAATTCGTGGGTGTCCCAGATCCTAATTCGATGGGTGGGTAATTCGATGGGTGTCCCTAATTCGCTAATTCGATGGGTGTCCCAGATCCCCTTCCCAGATCCCCTAATTCGATGGGTGTCCCAGATCCCCCCAGATCCCCCAGTTCAGATCCCGTCTTGCCAGATCCCGTCCCGAGCAGGGTGAATCAGCCGCAGGCTGACGCACCGATTTGCCGCGGAGAGAAACCAGCGGCCGCGCCTGCTCGCAATCAACGGTGAGAATCGGTCGCAACCCGGATTGCGAACTCATCTTCAAGCACAATCAGGTGTTTCGCCTGCACCTCACGCGCAGCAAAGACGGCGCAAAGTATTTCACGGAAGACTCCAGCAGCAACGGCACGTTCCCCTCAGACCGACCAGATGGCGCTGCATCTCAAGACGCTGCATCTCAAGAATCGCCTGATGCAAATCGCCGAACCGCTACTCAACGAGGACGGCAAACCCTTTCTCAAGAGCACGGGTGATGGTTTCCTCGCCCCGCTGGCTTCGCCGGCCAAGGCACTGCTGGCGGCGCTAGAACTCGCAGAACGCATTCAAGCCCGCAATGCCAAGACGGATAACGTCCCGATCCATTTCCGCAGCGTGCTTCACTATGGCGACGTTGGGGGGGTGGCTGGCAGCGAGCAGGAAATCCACGGCAACGACATCAACATGAGCTGCCGCGAAGCAGTGCAGGCCGAATCCTTCCGCGCCGCCAGCACCGAATTCCCGCGCATGGACCGCGTGCTGTGCTCTCAGGCTGGGCCAACAAAATACACCCGCCGCCGCACATGCCGAAGGCAACAACGGCGCCGCGCACGCCAACGGCCCGAGATAAACAACATGGGGATAAGCCAACGCCTTCTCCAAATACGCCCTCGAAAACTCCAAACAAGAGCCAATCAGGACCAGTTTCAGTCCGGGTTCGTTTAGTGCTTCGGCCACCGCCAACCTTTTGCGCTTGCGTTACTTTACGGAGTCTTTGCGGTGCGGAACAGGCAAGCTTCTGCGCTACCATCCTCCCACCCAATCAATCAGGCGGCACGCCAGGATGGACCGCAACAACAGAGCGCAATCCGCCGACAGAGCCTCGCAATCCCGCCGCTCGGGATCGCGGTCGCGTGCGCCAGGCATCCGCTGGTCGGTCGGGCTTTGGGCACTGTTGCTGGCCGCCCTAGGCCTGTTTCTGGTACTGCACTACCCAGTTGCGCCCTGGGCGGCCAGCCTGCTGTTTGTGGCCTGCTGCGTGGCCTTTTTTGTCTGGCCCGACAGTTGGCTGATCGCCGTGCCGCTGCTGCTGCCGCTGGTTGGCTTTGCGCCCTGGACCGGCTGGATCACCTTTGAAGAGCTGGACCTGCTGGTGCTGGCTGCGGCGGCGGGCGGCTATGCGCGGTTGGCCTGGCCCTCGGCCAACGCCGCGCCGGTGGCGCGACAGCCTCGCAGCTCGGCGGGCGCGTGGCTGATGCTACTGCTGTTTGCGGCCTCGACGCTGGTGGCTATGGCGCGCGGCTTTGCCCATGCTGGCGGCTTCAGCTTTGGCTGGTTTCAGGGCTACCACGAGCCCCTGAACAGCCTGCGTCTGGCCAAAAGCTTCTTCCTGGCGCTACTGGTGATGCCCCTGTGGCAGGCCGCGGTGGTACGCCGCGGCGCGCAGGCCCCGACCTGGCTGGCCATGGGCCTGGTGCTGGGGCTGGGGGGCGCGAGTGTGGCCGCGATGTGGGAGCGCATGGCTTTTGTGGGCCTGTTAAATTTTTCTGCCGACTACCGCACCACCGCTCTGTTCTGGGAAATGCACGTGGGCGGCGCGGCGCTGGACGGGTTTTTGGCCCTGCTGATGCCGTTTGTGCTGCGCGAGCTGCTCGTGGCCCACTCGCACCGGCGCTGGGCCGCCGTGGTGGCCTGCCTGGGCCTGGCGGGTTACGCCGGCCTGACCACCTTTTCACGCGGGGTATATCTGGCCGTGCCGATCGGGCTGGCGGTCACGGTGGCGCTGTGCCTGCTCAGCGCCCACCGCCGGGTGCGCCGGGGCGGGTCAGCCGCCGCTGCGGTGGCCGCGCCCAAGCTGAACCTGGGGGTGGGTGCGGTACTGATACTGCTGTTTGGCGCCGCGATTCTGTGGACCTTTCCGTCCAGCGGCTACCGTGGCCTGCTGGCCTTGCTGGGGGCCGCTGCGGTAGCAATGCCGCTGGCGGGCGTGCTGCGGCGGTTCAACGTGGAGGACTGGATCGTTGGGCTGGCCGCCGGGGGGCTGCTCAGCCTGGCGCTGTGGGCCGGCGCCGTGCAGGGCTCCAAGGGTTCGTACATCGGCTATGGAGCCGTCCTGCTGTTGACACTGGGCCTGCTGTGGGCCAGTCGCCCCGCTGGCGTGGCGGTGCCGGGCAAACGGGTCCGCGTGGGTCTGGCGGCGCAACTGGCTCTGGCGGGCTTCATGGCGGTGCTGGTGGGCACCGGTCTGATGGCCGAGCACTGGGGCTATGCGCGTGGCTTTGACGCGATGCTGCCGGTACTGGTGGGTTTGCTGCTGCTGACGCTGGTGGCTGGTGCATCACCCAAAGCGGTGTGGCCCGCCAGGATCTCCTGGCATGCCACCACCTGGGCGGGCATGGCCGCGGTGGGTGGCATCGTCAGTATTTTTGGCGGGGGCGCGTACATGAGCGAACGCTTCTCCACCACCAGCAGCGACCTGGACGCCCGTGTGGCCCACTGGACGCAGGGCTGGAACATGCTGAGGGCTCCGCTGGATCCGGTGCTGGGCAAAGGCATGGGGCGTTACCCGCACAGCTACTACCTGACCGGTACCGCTCCCGGCGCCTACCGCCTCCAGAGCCAGGACGGCAACACCTACCTGGTGCTGGGCGGCGGCAACCAGGCGTATATGGGCTGGGGCGGAATGCTGCGCGTGTCGCAGCGCATCCGCGCGCCGCAGGCTCCGATCACCGTGGCCCTGCGGGTGCGCACCGCCAAACAACTGGGCCTGCACCTGGAGGTCTGCGAGAAGCATCTGCTCTACAACGGTGGCTGCTTTGTGGCGGGCACCGGTGTCAAGCCCATGCGGGGCGTGTGGCAGGCTTTGCGCATCCGCCTGGCAGGCAACGGTTCGGGCGGTGGCGATTGGTATGCGCCCCGCATAGTGGCGTTTTCCATTGCCACCGACACGCCCCTGGCGCTGCTGGAGGTGGACAACATCCAGTTGCTCGGTCCGGATGGCCGCGAGCTGCTGGACAACGGCGACTTTTCCTCAGACCTGCAGCGCTGGTTCTTCTCCAGCGACCGCAACCACTTGCCCTGGCACATCAAGAACGTCTTCATGAACGTGCTGTTTGACCAAGGCGGCGTGGGCCTGCTGCTGTACTTGGCCATGCTGCTGGCCGCGCTGTGGCGGGTGACGGTGGGGACCGCCAGGGACCACCCGCTGGCCCCGGGCATCGGCGGCGGACTGGTCGGTTTTGTGCTGGTCGGCCTGTTCGACAGCCTGCTGGATGTACCACGGCTGGCGTTTGTGTTCTACGTGGTGCTGTTGCTGGGTCTGACCGTGCGCCAGGCCGTGGCCCCCCGGTCGCCCACGCCCAACCGTTCCATGCCGGTATGAAGGGGCGCTTCTGGGATGGGCGACTCCTGGGACGGTGGCGTTTCCGGGAGGGCGTTTCTGGGACGTTTCTGGGATGGGACGTTTCTGGGACCGTTTCTGGGACCGTTTCTGGGACAGGCATGCGAGCGAGTGCGCTGCTGGCGCTGCTGGGACAGGCATGCGTGCCTGAGCCGCTTCTAGAGCGCTGCTGGGAGGAGGGCGTTTCTGGGACAGGCATGCGAGCGCGTTTCTGGGACAGGCATGCGAGCGAGTGCGCTGCTGGCGCTGCTGGGACAGGCATGCGTGCCTGAGCCGCTTCTAGAGCGCTGCTGGGAGGAGGGCGCTGCTGGAACAGGCATGAAGCCGACTTCTGGGACACGACTTCTGGGACACGACTTCTGGGACAGGCATGCGTGCCTGAGCCGCTTCTAGAGCGCTGCTGGGAGGAGAGCGCTGCTGGGGTGCGCTGCTGGGACAGGCATGTGCGCTGCTGGGACAGGCATGCGAGCGCGTCGGGAGGGCGCTGCTGGGACAGGCATGAAGCCGACTTCTGGGACACGACTTCTGGGACACGACTTCTGGGACAGGCATGCGCGACTTCTGGGACAGGCATGCGTGCCTGAGCCGCTTCTAAAGCGCTGCTGGGACAGGCATGCGAGCAGCGCCAGCCTGTACACCATGGCGAGCACCAGCATGGCGAGCACCAGGGTCTCACGACGCCCAATGTGCGCTTGCCGATACCAGCCCATTCCGACCGCCCCGATTAGCCGCTCAGTAGTTCCGCTTGTGGGGGGAGTCGCGAGCTTTTCCCACTGCGCTAGGCTGGCAACAGCGCCGGACGCGGCGGCCTCTTCATTTGCCGCGATGCCGCCTAGGGCGACTGACTAAGCAAGGGCAGAGGATGTGCCAGTCAGCACTGTACGAAGAAGCCGGGAGGTTTGGCCTCTGAAAGAGGTGTCGGCCCGCGACGCACTTCTAATTCGGTTGTTTCACTTGTCAGTTTAAACTAGCGTGACAGCTGATCCGGCGTTTCAACACATCGTGAATGCCATCACCCGACGGGTCCAGACCGTCCCCAGTAGGCGTTCGCGTTAATGGGGAGATATCTCATGGTCAAATTCGATACGGTAATCAAAAACGGCACCATCATCGATGGTACCGGCCTGCCACGCTTCAAGGGTGACATCGCTATTCGAGGCGGAATAATCGCAAAGATCGGCCGCGTTAATGTGACTGACGCCGCGCAAGTAATCGATGCGGAAGGACTGATCGTCGCGCCCGGCTTCGTCGATTTGCACACCCACTACGATGCCCAGATCCACTGGGATCCCTACTGCACTATCTCCGGTTGGCACGGCGTTACTTCGGTCGCCATTGGCAACTGCGGATTTGGCTTTGCGCCCGCACGCAAGGAAAGCCGCGAGCGCCTGTTACAGATGATGACGCGCACAGAACAGATCCCCTACGAAACGATGGTCGAAGGCTTGGGCCTGGACTGGGATTGGGAGTCTTTGCCGGAATGGATGGATCACCTCGATCGCCTGCCGAAGGGCGTCAACCTGTTGAGCTATGTGCCGCTCAATCCGCTGCTGGTTTATGTGCTCGGGCTGGAAGGTGCAAAATCCGGACGTGCCGCCACCCCGGAGGAGCAAAGCGAGATGAACCGCCTGATCAGCGAGGCGATGGACGCCGGCATGATGGGGTTCAGCTTTCAGCGTTTCGGTAAGAATTCAGTGCAGTCGGATTTCGACGGTACACCGATGCCGACTGACCTCGTGCCAGATGAAACGCTGCTGGCGTTCAGCGATCTGCTGGGCCGGCGCGGCGACGGTTTCATCCAGTTGGTCAATGCCAAGGGTGGCGATGTCGTCAACAACACCAGCAATGCCGATCGCGAGTTTGTCGAAGAGATCGCGCGGCGCACCGGTCGCCCGGTGTTGTTCAACGCTTTGATCGCCTCCGATGAGGTCGGTCACGAAAACGTGCATACCGAGACCATGGCCTGGATCGACAGCTGCTTCGAACGCGGGTTGCGGATCTACGGACAGGCTGTCACGGTGCGTGCACCTTTCATTTTCACGCTCGAAGACTGGAATCTGTACGACTCCAGTCCGGCCTGGGCGACGGCGACGGTTGGCACGCTGGAAGAGCGCACCGTCAAGCTGTCTGATCCCGTGATCCGTCTGGCCATGATTGCCGAGGAAGCGACCCTGGCGACGACGGGGGTGGGCGGTCCCATCGAAGGCATCGTCATTGAAGCAACGCCCGGACACCCGGAACTCGCGAAATACCACGGCCGCACGCTGGGCGAAATCGCCAAGTCTGAAGGCAAGCATCACATCAATGTGATGCTGGATATCGGCGTCGCGGGTGGCTTAAAGGTGCTCTACAAGACCGCCGACATCGGCAGCACCGATGCCAAAAAAGTCGGCGAGCTAGTACGCAACCAGCATGTCATCCCTGGGCTCTCCGATGGCGGCGCCCATACTCGTTTCTTCACCGGCGGCTCGTTCACCACGGAGATCCTGACTTGGCTGGTGCGCGAAACCGGCGAGTTGACCTTAGAGCAGGCGCACTTTCGTCTGAGCTATCTGCCGGCACAGGCGGCTGGCTTTACCGATCGCGGTTTCCTGCGCAAAGGCGCGCCAGCGGACATCCTGGTCTATGACTTCGCCAATTTGCGGCGCGTGCCGGAGATGGATTACGAAATCGCCCACGATTTCCCCGCCAACGAATGGCGGCGGGTGCAGCGTGCAGAGGGTTATCGCTGGATCATGGTCAACGGCAAGGTGACGTTCAAGGACGGCGTGTGCACCGGCGCAACACCGGGACAACTGCTGCGATTGAATCAACTGAACGAGGAGCAAGAAATGCCTCGGGCCGCTGCCGGCTGAGGGACGCGCGACAATAATCTGCGCAAACGGCAAAGCGCCCGCTTGGGCCCTTTGCCTTTCTACGCTGGGAAGACTGTTGCAGCGGCTACCGACCATCGCGCTGGTAACGGTCTGCGACAGGCCATCACGAATGCGGGCCTCGAACAGAGCGCCTAACCGTCCGCGCCACTCCGGACGCGCCAGCAGCGGCTTTCCGAATGGCAACATCGCAGCCGCGCGCCGGTGAGCAGGCCCGTTGGACCTCTGCGAACTTAGGGGCAGCAAACGATTGGAAGTGCGCGGCAATGCTCAATGAACGAGGGCTTACTGTGGCTGCGCGCTATCGGGGGTCTTGGATCTGGTTGACGACCACGGCTACCGCTGGTGCGCAACCGCAGAATCCTCAGGGCGCAAGCATTTTCCTTGCGCGGGGCATCGCGTTTCCATCGCCTCGGGACAGTCTTTTGGCCCTCGAAACAGGCGCTGAAAATATCCTGCACGCAGCGGTTCTGCAGATCCGTGACCACCTGCAGCCCGCACTTGGCACCTGCGGTCCGGGCAATCCACTAGCCCAGCAATTCCTTGCGGCCGTCCAGATTGATCCCAATCGCCAAGCGCGCCGCCCTAGTCCGCACCGCGCCCGCCGCGCGAACGTCAGCGCGGATGCGGTCGGGATAGAGGATCGGGCACCGCGGAGCAAGCGGGCGGCCATGCCCGAGCTTCACCTCCTCACGACAGCGTCCGTTGCGTGCTTTTGAATAAGTCAGCAGAACCCCTTAAGGGTGGCAGTCTCCTGCCTTATGACCGCCTACCTAAAACTCAAAACACGCCCGAGTCCACAGCCACCCACTCGCCTCTTTTACGAAAAAGGCGGGTTTGACCAAGCGCTCGTCAACGAAGACCCCGCAAACTGTAGAACGGTGAGGCCTCAGAACAGCAGAAAAACTGCCGAGTGCATGACGGCCCCAATAGTATTGCCAGCAGAGGCGGGAAATTTTCTTAGACCGCAGGCGCGAGCGTCGCACGCAAGACACAAGGCCCTTCAGAGCAATGTATAGACGCCGGCAAGGTGATATCCAGACCCAGCGCTGTGTATGATAGTCGCCCAAATCCACTGAGAAAAAACTATGAGCGACGCAATTATCGAAGCCAGCACCTCGGGCTGGATCGCGCAACACCGCGCCCAATATCTGAAAGATCCAGTGGCTGGTCATTTATGGGATTCGTCGTTCGCCGGCGGACCTGGCCCCCTGCCAACTTTGCTGCTCACGACCACCGGCGCGAAGTCAGGGGTTGCCAGTGTGATGCCGCTGTTATACGGCGAATTTAACGGCGGCTACGCCATCATTGCCTCCAAAGGTGGTGCGCCTAAGCATCCTGGTTGGTTCCATAACCTGCTCGCGCGCAACACCGCAACGGTCCAAGTGGCGGCCCAAGTATTTGCGGCGACGGCCCGCGTGACGAGCGGTGCAGAACGCGCCCAGATCTGGCAGCAAATGGCCGCGATGTACCCTCCCTTCCTGCAGTATCAAGAGAAGACTGACCGCGAAATTCCGGTGGTGTTGTTAGAACGCATCGGATAACGCAGCGCCGCCGGCAGTTTGTCGGGAAGCCGCGAGGCCCAAGCCAATGCGTGCGCACAGCGTGGGGCGCATTGGCTGCTTGGGTATTAAGGCCCGCCGCACGGCGGCCGAGCCGGAAGCCAGCAGTTTGACCGGTAAGTTCGACCGCCTGCTCCTCATACACTTCGGCAAGATGTACCCACGCGGTGGCCCACGAGCCTACGACGCGCGCGGATTGCGACGCGGATTGAGCGTCCAACCAGAGAGCGCGCTTCGGGACAGGCACGGACACGGGGCGCACGATTTGGGACACGATTCGGGACCGGCACGGACATGGGGCACGATTCGGGACCGGCATGAACAAAAGTCTCACTCTGAATGCCGTCCCTACAGCACGCACTCACACCCCTCGCACTCAGTCGACCTTACGGCCCAGCGCCAACACCTTCGCCGGCCTGAATGCCACGCCACCGCCGAGCGGCGGCGATACTTCACCTGTCGCCGCGCAGTGCGGGCGTTGCCCAAACCCAAGCCGCGGGACAGAGCGCTATTCGCTGGCCTTCGCGTAGAGCCGTCGTGCGGCAGCGACCCCGCTAACCCGGCGCCAGCCGCGAGTCTCCGCGCATTGCCGCAGGCGATGGGGTGAGCCAATGAACAGGCGAAACCGCCGCTGCAGTTCCACCACCGTCTTGACCCATTCGCCCGGTGCCAGCCCCAGGACCGAGAGCAGCACAGGTGTTGCGTCCGGGATTTGGCCACGCGTGCGCGGGTGGACACACCGGCCCGTGCCGTCCACTAAGTCTAAATAGTCCAGCAGGTTATAGCCCAAAGCATCCTCACTACCCTCACGCAGGGCGCCGACAAACGGCAGTAATCTGGGTCGATTCCCTGCCCCACCCCCCGCCGGCGCTGGTGTCACCTCGAATAAGCGCTGTTGCCCCGAGGTGAAATCCGAGGCCGCCACCGACTGCGCCAAGCCTACCCGCACCGGGTTTAAATCGACGTACACCATCGCCGTGATCAACGCTGCGTCATCCAGCAGCGCTTGCGAGCGAAACCTGCCTTCCCAGAAATGTCCGGTACAGTCGTCTTCCGCATTGGCCTGTCTGGCAATAAACTCGTTGAGGCCGCGCATGAACCAGCTCAGATCGCACAGCCGCGAGCGCCACAACCCCGCTAGCCTCGCCAACTCGACCGCCTCGGCCTCGCTCAGCACCCCGCCGTTGCGGTAGCCACGCAGGAACATCGGCCCGCTAAAGAGCCGGCACCAGCGCGCCACGATTTCCTGCGTGCTCCACTGCTGCGCGCGTGCGGGCGCTAGGCGCAGTATCAGGTGATAGTGGTTGCTCATCAGCGCGTAGCCGCATAGATCAATGGCGAAAACCTCGGTGAGCAGGCTCAATCGCGCCAGAATCAGGGCTTTGCGGTGATCAAAATTGCGCCCTGTGAGCGGATCTGCCCCGCACAGGAAGGCGCGGCGCACGCAGCGCCCAATACAATGGTAGTAGGGGGTATCCGCCGGGGACACCAGCGTTGCGCGGGGACGGGTCATCCATGGCCTCCTCGTAAAACTCGCCGACATCCTTGCCAGCACGGTCAGTTAACGCCCTGCGATCGGGGCTGTCAATTCGCGATTTTTGGCCGTCCTCGCAAAGCGAGAAATCGC
>SHZJ01000027.1 GCA_009692365.1 Gammaproteobacteria bacterium | reverse complement strand
GTGCGCCGAAAGACCCGTCGGTAGCGGGCCATATCGTAATGCTCGGCTTTGTGCAGCACCGTGCGGTTATCCCAGATTACCAAATCCCCCTGCCGCCACCGGTGAAAATAACAAAACGCGGGCTGGGAAAGATGCGCGACCAAGGTGGCGTGCAGCGCCTGTCCGTCTGTCAGCGACAGCCCGCTGATCTCGCTGCCAGCGTTGGCGGTGATATACAGCGAACGTCGGCCGCCCCGGTCGGGATGGACCCTGACCAGTGGGTGAGCGACCGGCGGCACCGCGTCTTTTTCAAATTTGCTCAGCGCTGGGAGTTGCGGATACAGGCGCCGGCCGTGTTCGTAGGAATGCACCATCTGCAGCGGTTCGATGCGGGCCTTGAGCGTAGCCGGCAGCGCGTCGTAGGCCGCCAGCATGTTCGAAAATGCAGTCCGACCGCCGTGCGCGTCGGCCGGCAGGACCTCGATGCCATACAGCAGCGACGCAAAGGCGGGGATGTAGCGATAAGAGCTGTCGGTGTGCCACAGCGCGTTGACCTTCTGGAAGACCACCCGATGGTCGGTTTCCGGGAGGTGTTCGCCGGTGGCCGAAACATTGGCCACGTGATAGATGCTCGCCGCAGCAACCGTTTTGTTCTCCTCGGGAAAATCCTCTAGCGGCCCCCATTGCTGCGTGAAATCGATCTGCTGACGCTCGCTTAGCTGCTGGTCCCGAATACACAACACTTGGTGGGCGACTAAGCGTGCCCGGAGTTCTGCGATGACAGCAGCACTCACCGCGCCCGCTAGGTCCAGCCCGCTGACCTCAATGCCGAGGGTGGGGCTGAGCGGTTTGAATTGGAGCTCGGGCGCACACGCCATGCTGTTCACTGGCAGTCTCCTTAGGCGGGTCTAGCGGCAAGCTTAGCGCAATAGCCCCGCCTCAGAGGCTCGCCGTGAAAGCTGGCCGCGGCACCCGCATGCCGGCACCGCTCAGGTAGTCATTCGCTGGAGCTGGTGGTCATGGTGCGCAGCGATAACGACGCGCCACGCGTGGGATGACTTACACTGCGCGGTTGTTTAGTCTTGCTGGAGAACCTTTCGACCGGCAGCGCGCGCCATGTAACAAGGAATCGGAGATTTGACTAATGACGGATGACTCGGCCTATACCCCGCTTAAAGTGTGGACTTGGAACAAGAACAACGGCGGGAAATTCGCGAATATCAATCGGCCGGTGGCGGGGGCGACCCACGACAAAGAACTCCCCGTGGGTACCCATCCGTTGCAACTTTACTCCTTGGGTACACCGAACGGCGTGAAGGTCACCGTGATGCTGGAAGAGCTTTTAGTGCTCGGCCACCGCGGTGCTGAGTACGACGCTTGGCTGGTGAACATTCAAGAGGGCCAGCAATTTGGCCACGGTTTCGTGGCGGCCAATCCCAATTCCAAAATTCCTGTTTTGGTTGATCGCAGTGGGCCTACGCCCATCCGGGTGTTTGAATCCGGTGCCATCTTGGTCTATTTAGCCGAGAAATTCGGGGCCTTAATTCCTGCCGCCGCCAAGGCCCGTACCGAGTGCTGGTCTTGGCTGTTTTGGCAGATGGGCAGTGCGCCCTATTTGGGCGGGGGGTTTGGTCATTTTTACGCTTATGCACCCACCAAGATCGAATACGCCATCGACCGTTTTGCGATGGAGGTGAAGCGGCAACTCGATGTGCTCGACCGACATCTGGCCGAACACCAATATATGGCGGGAGAGGAATATTCAATCGCCGACGTCGCCATCTGGCCTTGGTATGGCGCGCTGATCAAAGGCCTAATCTACGAGGCGGCCGAATTTTTGCAGGTCCAGGATTACACCCACGTGCAGCGCTGGACCGACGCCATCGCGCAACGCCCGGCGGTACAACGCGGGCGCCGGGTCAACCGCGTGTGGGGCGATCCCGCCAGCCAATTGCCTGAACGCCACGCGGCCAGCGACTTCGACGCCCCACCACCAGAGTCGTCGAGCGCGGCGAGTTAGCGCGCTGGGCGTCGCCGCCAGCGTTTTTTTAAACGCCAGATCTGCCGGCCAGCGCGCGCCCTGGCGTTGGCTTCTGGGCCGGCTCAACAGCCGCTGCCGGCTGGTGTTTGAACAGCACGGCGAACACCTTTTTGCTGCGGCCAAGGAGCGCGCACCTGTCTAGCACCGAAACCAACCACGCGATCGCCGGTCCCGGGGTCGCCGCCACAGTGGACGCCGTGGTGATCGGCGCGGGCTTCGCAGGCCTCTACGCCACTTACCGGTTGCGGCAGTTGGGTCTGTCTTACGCAGCCTTTGAACAAGGCGCCGGCGTGGGCGGCACTTGGTACTGGAACCGCTATCCGGGTGCGGGTTCGGATTCGGAGAGCTGGGTGTATTCCTACACTTTTTCCGAGGAATTAGCGCAAGCCTGGACTTGGAGCTGTCGTTTCCCGGGGCAGGCCGAGATCCGGCGCTATCTGGAGCATGTCGCCGAGCGGTTCGATTTGCGGGCCGCGTTCCAGTTCAATACGCGCATCACCCGAGCAAGCTACGAGGAGGCCAGCGCGCGGTGGCGGGTGGTCACCGAGCAGGGCGTGGAGGTTTGTGCGCGCTACCTCATCACGGCAGTCGGCTGCCTCTCGGCCGCGCAGGTGCCGAGTATTCCGGGTCTCGAGCAATTCAAGGCAAGCTGGTACCACACCGGGCAGTGGCCCCACGAGGGCGTAGATTTCACGGGTCTGCGAGTGGGGGTGGTCGGCACGGGGTCCTCGGGCATCCAGTGCATCCCCGTGATCGCGCAGCAGTGCGCTCATTTGACGGTGTTCCAGCGGACGCCTAATTTCAGCATCCCTGCGCGCAATGCGCCGCTGTCGGCCGCGCGGGTCGGGGAACTCAAGCGCAAGATCAAGCAAATCCGGGAAACCTGCCGCTGGTCGACCATTGGTCAGCCCTATGATTGGCAGGACGCCCAAGCGCTCAAACTCGATCCCGAGGCGCTGCAGGAACGCTTCGAGGCCGATTGGCAAAAGGGTGGTTTTGAGTGGCTGTTCGGCAGCTTCCGCGATCTTCTGGCTGATCCTCGCGCTAACGCTCTGGCGGCCAATTTTGTGCGTGAGAAAATTCGCAGCGCAGTCACCGATCCAGCCGTCGCGCGCAAGCTAATTCCCAGTGGCTACCCCATCGGCACTAAGCGTCTGCCGTTGGACGCTAATTATTTTGAGACTTTCAACCGCGACAACGTCGAACTCGTCGACCTGCGCGAAACCCCGATCGAGGAAATCACCGCCGCGGGTATCCGTACCGGGTGCAAACCCATGCGCTCGATGCACTGGTTTTCGCCACGGGTTTTGATGCCATGACCGGACCGCTGAACCGCATCGCCATCCATGGCCGCGATGGTCTCGCGCTGGCGTCAAAATGGTCCGCCGGCCCGCAAACTTATCTGGGCACGTGCGCCCAGGGATTCCCTAATTTGTTCATGGTGACCGGGCCGGGCAGCCCCTCGGTATTGGGCAATATGCCCACCTCGATCGAGCAACACGTAGACTGGATTTGCGCTTGCAGCGAGCACCTGCGGGCGCGCGGTGCTGCCAGTATCGAGGCGACCCAGCAGGCCAAAGCGCTGTGGGGCGCGCAGGTTCAGGAACTCGCTGCGGCGACGCTTTTTCCGCAAGCTGACTCGTGGTACATGGGGGCCAATATCCCCGGCAAGCCGCGGGTATTCCTGCCCTACATCGGTGGTTTTGGCACCTATCGCCGCCTGTGTGCCGACATCGCAGCACAGGGCTATCCGGGCTTTAACATTCGTTGAGATTGCGGGCGCGGGGCGCTTTTCAAGCTCCCTCGCCGACACCCCGCTGCACGACCTGCCCCGCGCGGGCCCGCCCTAGGTTGCTAGGCTGAGCGCTATCGCGTTGCTTGTCGCCTCGCGGATCAGCACTTTGTTGCGGGCATAGACGGTCGAGGTCAGCGCTTTAAGACCTGCAGCGCTCGCGATGGCATCGGCAAGCAGACGCTCGCTGGTTCCCACCTGATCAAGATAGCCGGCCAGCACGGCTTCGTCCGGGTCAAACAATTGCGCGTTCACGATCGCCTGCGTGAGGTAACGCGGGCTAATGCGGGCTTTCGCCAGTTCCAGGCCAAATACGGGTAGCACCATGTTGATGGCGCTCTCGTTCGCGCCAATTTTGTAGGCACCGCGCACGCCCAACCGGACGTCGCAGGCCAGCAGAATGAAACAACCCATCGCGATGCCGTGACCCGTGCAAGCTGCGACCACCGGCAGCGGGAAGGTGAACAGGCGCAGCGCGAGGCGGCCCCCGTCCTGCACCAGTTGCGTTACCGCCGCCGGCGTCGCGCTCGCGATCAGCTTGAGGTCGAAGCCCGCCGAGAAACGCTCTGGGCGACCCGTGATAACCACCGCTTTGGCTTCTTTCTCGGCCCGGTCCAGCGCCCCGTTGAGCGCGTCCAGCATGCTGGGATTGATCGCGTTAGCGCGGCCATCATCCATGGTGATGACCGCGATCTCGTTGTCGATGCTATAGGTGGCGCTCATGGTTTGCCCTGTTGATGTCGGTAAAAAGTTGCGCCGGCTGGGGCCGCCAGCCGGGCCTTGTTAAGTGCTGCGACTACCAGTTTTCGAGCGCGGTTCTAACGTCCACTTCAAACGACCAACCACGGCGCGGCTGCTGGTATAGATACTCGAAAGCATCAACGATCGCTTGTATATCCATCAGCCCTTCTTCGCCCAGTTTTGCCGCGTACTCGGGATAGCGAGTTCGAATTTTCTCCCCGCCGATAGCGCCGTCGATCACCACGTGCCCCACATGAATGCCATCAGCGCCGTACTCTTTCGCCATGGCCTGCGCCAGGCAACGCAGTGCCGCTTTGGAGGAATTGAAGGCGCCAAAATTCGGCCTGCCACGCAGGGACGCGCTCGCGCCGGTAAATAGAATCGTACCGCCGCCATCGCGTTTCATGTACTTCACGGCTTCGCGGCCGTATAAGAACCCGCCAAAACAGCACACCCGCCAGCTGTTTTCAAAAAACGCCGCGCTCATGTCCTCAATGCGACCCGGCGTGTTGTTGCCGGTGTTGTAGACCACCAGATCGATTTTGCCGACGGCCCGGGCCTGGCCAAAGAGTTCGATGGTGGCGAGTTCATCCGTGGCATCAGCGATCACCGCCGTGGCCCGCCCGCCACCACGCTGGATGTTGGCCACGAGGGCGTCCAGACTCGCGCCGGTACGCCCGGCCGCAAAAACGTGCAGCCCGCGTTTGGCAAAGCGACGCACCAGCTGCGCGCCCATACCTTGTTCTGGGCCTACGCCACTCACAATTGCGGTATCGCTCATGTTTTTTCCTTAAAAAAAAGACTGGTTGCTGTGGCCGCAGACGTCACTGGCGCGCTCTTGCGGGTCGCGCGCCGCGCTGCGGTGAGTCGGCTCATGCGTTCCAGGCGGCTTGTAACGCCGGGCGTGCTTGCAGTCGCTCGAGGTAAGCGCGCAAGTTAGGTTTGTCGGCAACTTCCGCGCCCAGACGCGCACTGACGATGCACGCATGCCCGGTCATGATGTCCGCACCGCTGAAACTGCCGGCCAAAAACTCCCGCCCCTCGAGGTGTGCGTCGACCGCCTGTAGCAGGCGCCCCAGTAACTTAACCGCGCGCTCCACGTTCACCTGATTACGGCGCTCGGTCGGCAACAAAATAGTTTCCACCACGATGGTGTTAACGGGCGGCATGAGCATGCCTTCCGCAAAGTGCAGCCACTGCAAGTAGGGCGCGAAATGTGGCGTTGCGGGGGTGGGCGCTAAACGACCGGCCGCATATTTTGCCAGCACATATTGCACGATAGCCCCGGACTCCAGAATTAGCGTGCCGTCGTCGTCCTTCAGGGCGGGCACGCGGCCGAGCGGGTGGACCGCCAGATACGCTGGCGCGCGCATTTTGGGGTCGCCCAGCTGGAAGGTCTCGAGTTCATAGGGCAGTCCCAATTCCTTGAACAGCCAGACGATGCGAACCGCTCGAGTGTTGGGCGCGTAATAAATTTTCATTTTTCTGTCTCGTTGAGGGGTGGCGCAGCGGGTCGGCCGCGTCCACCCAGATGAGTCTGCGGTCTTGCCCAGTTAGACAATGGGCGCGGCGAGGCCGGGTTTCCCTTGTCCCCACCGGTTAAAGTGGGTCTTAGTTTCGGCCGGCGCGCGCCGGACGGGGCCGAATTTGCCCTTGGGGTAGCCGATGGGAATCACCGCCACCACACCGTGCGTGAGTGGAATGCCGAAAAATTCGTGCATTTCTGGCTCGAACATTTGATGCATGGTGGTGAGGCTTGCGCCCAACCCGAGGCCGCGACAGGCCAGCAGGATGTTTTGCACGCACGGATAAATGGAACCGTAGGAAGGCGGTGCTAGCCCAACCCGACTTTCTCGAGGCACGACAAACGGCCAGTCCCGCTTGCCGCAACAAAATAGCAACAGGGGTGCTTCGTGGAGGTGCTCGGACAGATGCATGGCCGCTTTCATCAAACGCCCATCCGGCGTGGGGTCGTCGATGTGTTTGAGCAAATCGCCAAAGCGGTCGCGCATCCAGTAGTCGTAACGCTCACCAAAAAAACGTTTGCCGGCGGGGTCGGTCACGACCAAAAAAGCCCACCGCTGGAGGTTCTGCCCGCTGGGCGCGCAGGTGCCAGCCGCGAGTATTTTCTGAATGATTTCATCTGGCACGGGATCGGGTTTAAGGCGGCGCATGGCGCGCAAGGTATGGATGGTTTCAAACAGTCCAGGATCTGGGAGCATGATGCGTTACCTCGGTGGTTGCAGCGCGAGATCAGTTGCGCAGCGCGGCGGCGACGAAGTCCAGCCGGTCCTGCCCAAAATGGAGCTCGTCGCCGACAAACATCGACGGCGCTCCGAACACCCCCCGCGCGACCGCCTCCTCGGTGGTGGCCACCAAGGCTTGCTTCACCTGTGGATCGGCGGTCAAGGCGAGAAAGTTTTCCGTCTCGAAGCCCGCGTCGACCAATACTTGGGCAACGACGGCCGGGTCGTCCAGTGCTAAGCCATGGGCAAAAATGCCTTCGAAGACCGCCCCCAAATAACGCGCAAGGTCGTGCGGTTGCCGCAGCTGAATCCCGGCCGCGCCGCGCATCAGCGCGAGCGTGTTGATCGGGAAGTTAGCTGGCGGCTGGAACACGACGCCATAACGCGCAGCCCAGCGGCCCAGATCCTGCATTAGCCAACGGCCTTTGGCGGCGATCATCACCGGGCTTACGTTCCCCGTGGCCTTGAATACCCCGCCGAGCAGCATCGGCCGCCAGATCACGCTCGCCCCAGCCGCCGCGGCGATGCGTGGCAGTTGGGTCCACGCGAGATAGGCGCTAGGACTGCCGACGTCGAAGAAAAATTCTACGGATTTCTGCATGGGGGGCCTCAGTGTCATGGTTGTTAGCGATCAGCGCCGGGTGTTGCTGCCACGCCCGGCGCGGCCGCCGGGCGTGGTGGTGGCGACAACTCGCCAGACGGCGCGCGTGCCTGCCGCCGGCAAAAGCCGCGTCGCCCACAAAGCCCGGCGGGGCGTGGCCTGCGCGCAAGGTCATCGCGTTCACGGCACAGGGCTTGGGCCCGCCTGTCGCGCCGGCGGTCGGCGGGGACGCTCGCCAGCCGCGTCCGAAGTCCGAAGTCCGAGGGTAAACTAGTGCAGCTGCAATTATAAGATCGGTGGCTCGCAGGCAAGGCCCGGGGTAGCGGGCACGGGCCCTACAGGTCGCACGGCGCGACGCGCCTCAGCCGCCCCCGGGCCGGCGCCGCGCGCGGTTCGAATCACGCCCTGATGGCGCCGCTCGCCAGCGCTGCGGCGCGATCCGAAGGGAACTGAAACTGCGGTGTTTCGTCCCGCGCTTGGCGGGTGTCCTGACCCTGCGTGGCGCGGGCTTCGGCGCGCCAGTCGTCGTCTCCCCACTCATTGACCAAACGCGTAATGCCACCTGGCGTGGTTATCTGCTCAAAGCCGGCAAGGGCGGCACGCACGATGCTCAACTGATCAACAGGCGCAAAAGGCTTGCCGGCGCTGTGGCCCAGCGGGTAGTCGAGAAAGCTTGCGCGCGGTGGACGCCCGGCGCTGAAGATGTCGAGTGCGCTGCCTAAGCACAGCGTAGGAATACCATTGGCCTCGAGATGTCGTGCGACCAGACACACGGTCTGGTGACACACGGGTCACATCGCAACCAGTAACGCGCAATCGACTTTTTGGGCGCGGCAAGCCTCCAGCAGTGCGGGCGCCATTTCTTCGCGCACGCGGCGCTGCGAATACACGCCGCCCATGCACGAGAACACGCTATCCGCCAGTTCGCCGATGGCCCCTTCTTGGCGTAACGCACGCAACTGCGCTAGCGGGAGGATGCAGTTGGGGTCGCGTCTTGCATCCACGAGATAGTTTTCCGTGATGTGCGAAAAACGCAGATCACTTTCTGCAGTCGTGCTGGGCAGGGCGCGGATCGAGACGTCGTCCTTGTAGTGATAGGCGCTCTGCCCGAGTGCGTAGGCACCCGAGGTGGAGAGCAGCCCGAGTCGCGATTGCGCCAAGGGTTTGGTCAACGCCGTCCAGGGTGGTGCGCTATCAGCCACAAACCAGCGGTAAGGGGTATAGCCGAGATTCTCATAACGGGCCTGGATGGCACGCATGTAGTTAATGCCCATAGAGATGCTCCTTTAACGATGGGGCCACGATAAACTAGGGCGAGGGTCGCCGTCTCAAGTTATCCCCAAGACTCATTTGGGACACAGGGTGGCCACAACGCGAGGTGACGGTGGCGGGCGGCACACCTAGCGAGGTTGACGATCATCCCTGCATCGCCAAACGAAACGCCTGGCATTACGCGGGCAACTCAGCCAGGAACGCCCTAGCGTCTTGGAGATCGCGTGTGCCAAAGCCTTCCGTAAACCACTCATACACGGGGGCCACCAGCGCGCGCGCGTCTGCCTCTCGTCCTTGGGCTTTACGTAGTCGGGCGAGGCCAAGCACCGCACGCAGTTCGAGCGACTTGGCCGCCTGGGCCTGTGCGATCTCGATGGCCCGTTGAAAGCTGGCCTCGGCCAAGGCTGGATCAGAGCCGTTCTGGACGCGCAGTAATTCTCCCTTCACACGATGATGCTCCGCATCGCACCAGTGGATGGAGAGTTCGTCGCCTAACGTTAAAGCGTGTTCTATATAACGCAGCCCGGCTTCGGCGTTGCCCACCAGTGCGTGCGACAACGCCAGCATGCCGAAGCTCGAGGGCAGCTCCAGCAGCGCGCCCGTCAGGTGGTACACCTTGAGGCCTTCCTCTTGCAGGGCAAACCCCTCGGCGAGGCAGTCCAGCTGCACGAGTGCATGCCCGCGGTAAATATTGCCCAGCGACAGGAAATGCGCCCAGCCATGCTTGGTGCCGAGTTCGATGGCGACCTGCGCGTGTTCATTGGCCAGGCTGGCTTCGCCAAGACGATGCCGCAACACGGCGGCGAACATCTGCGCGTGCGCCAAGTTTTGCGGGCCCGGCTGCGCGCGTGCGGCGGTCAGTACCGCCTCTATTTCGACTATCGCTTGGTCTGGATAGCCCAGCGACCAGATTGCCAGCGCATGGAACACCCCCATGGGGATGCTGTGCTCAAACAGGTCGCTCCTGGCAAGCTGTCCAGGAGCGGTTGTGTCATGCGCTAGGCCACGCTCGAATTGCACGCGGGCACCGGTAAAATCGCCTCCAAAAAACAACGGCTCGCCCAGTGCGCGATAGACCTGCGGCAAGGTGCCGAGCGCATTCGTGCGCTGCGCCAAACCCAGCTGCTGTTCTGCGAGCAAAAAAGCGGAACCGAGGTCACCGCGCAGCAACGTGAATTGCCACAAAGCCGAGAGCACTGCTGCCATTTGTGGGGGATCACCTATTTCTGCGCACAGTACGCGGGCCCGTTCGAGCGCGCTTTCGGCTTCGATGGATCCAAAGCCAGCCGTTAACATTAACGAGTTGCCGAGAATGAGTTGCAGGTCTAGTTCGCGTTCGTTACGTGCGGCGCTTGCCGGCAGCGCCTCTAACAGCGCGATCGCCTGCGTGACATGTGCCACCGCCTCGTGATGCGAGGCACTTTGTGTGGCAGCCTCGGCGGCCTTTTGCCAGTAGGCGACCGCGATCTCGGGCAGATTAGCCTCGCTGGCGTGGCGGGCGATTAGCTCTGGTTGGGTTGCGACGATGTCCGCGAACTCGCTTTCCATCACCTCAACAATGCGGCGGTGATGCGCTTGGCGTGTGCTCTTGAGCAGTGACGCATACGCGGCGTCGCGCATCATGGCGTGCTTGAAGACGTACTTTGCGCGCTCGCCACGGCCCCGCTGGTGGAGCAGTTCCGAGGTCACTAGTTGTTCCAACGCGTCTTGCAGATTGTCTTCCTCACCCATATTGACCGCCGCCAAATGCAGGTAGGCAAACTCGCGTCCCAGCACGGCGCCGAGTTGGGCGATTCCCTTCGCCGCTTTGAACTGATCGAGCCGCGCCATCAGCGCATCTTGTAAGGTGTTGGGGATGGTTGCGGAGCCCAACGATCCGATTAACACATAGCGGTCACTATCCTCGCGCAGCAGCGCTGAGTTGATCAGCATGTGCGTCAGTTCTTCGACATATAAAGGCACGCCGTCGGTCTTGGCAGTGATGTGATCCACCACTGCATCCGGCAGCGTTTTACCCTGCGTGCGTAAGGCGATCAGCGATCGGACCTGCGCATGATCCAGCCGCGCTAGCGCCATGGGCGTTAGGTGTGACGCTGGCGGCCAGATATGGGGAAAAGTGGGACGGTAGGTGAGTGCGTGCAGAATAGGGACCGTGGGCGCTTCACTGAGCACAAGACCCAGCAGCTCTAGCGTGGTGGGATCTACCCAGTGCAGATCCTCCCAAGTCACCAACAGCGGGTGTTGTTCTGCTTCTGTGGTGAGCCAGCCCACGAGCGCTTCTAGGGTCGCGCGCTTTTTCTGCGCCGGGGTTACTGATACTGGCACCGCGTTTTCTGCAGACAGTGGCACGGCGAGCAGCGTGGCGAATACAGGCAGCAATTCGTCGAGAGGCAAGCTACGGTCATGCAGCCACGTTTCTAGCCTAGTCAGACGGACCTGTGGGCTGTCGTCAGCTATTAGCGCGAGACTATGCTCGAGATAGCTGGTGACGCAGTAGAGCGCGCTATTGGTATGGTAGGGGGAGCCGCGGAATTCAATGCAAGTGGCGCCGTCTGTCTTCACCTGCGCCCGCAGCTCGGCGACCAGCACGGATTTGCCGATGCCCGCTTCACCACTAATGAGCACGACCTGTCCCATGCCCGCTTGGGCCTGCTCCCAGCGGCGGCGCAGCAGGCTACTCTCGGCCTCACGCCCCACGAGGCGAGTCGCGCCCGTCAGCACAGCTTCGCGTAGCCTTTCGCGACGCCCTATGACTCGGAAGACCTCCATGGGTGCGGCAAGGCCCTTGAGCACTTGGGGACCTAGCGGCTCGAACACGAACGCCCCGCTGACGATGCGGGCGGTGACTGCTCCGATGACGATGCCATTTTCTCCGGCAAGACCTTCCAAGCGAGCCGCGATGTTGGGGGTCTCGCCTAGCGCCAACTGCTCATGG
Organism: Gammaproteobacteria bacterium; assembly: GCA_009692365.1. Taxonomy (GTDB): domain Bacteria; phylum Pseudomonadota; class Gammaproteobacteria. The sequence continues at coordinate 37,633 of SHZJ01000027.1, read as the reverse complement.
CGCCCGCCGCCGCCCATCTCACCCACCACCACTGGCCCGGTATGGATGCCGAGGCGCACTGCAAGCTGCACCCCGTGCTCTCGCCCTAGCTGTTCGTTGAGATCTTTAAGACCGGCCACGATATCGAGTGCCGATTGCACCGCACGATTGGCATCATCTTCGTGAGCAACCGGAAAGCCGTAGTAGACCAGCAGGCCATCGCCGAGATATTGCGCGATGTGACCGCCGTAGCGGGTGATAGCTTCGGCGGCACTGCCTTGGTAGGCACGCACAACTTCGCGCAGGTCCTCAGGATCGAGCCGGCCTGAAAGACCCGTCGAGCCCACGAGGTCGCAGAACATCACCGTGAGTTGGCGGCGCTCGGCAGAGTTTTCGAGGAGCGATGCGGGGGAATTGGCGGTGATGCTGGTAGCCGACGCTAAGGCTGCGGGTGGCGTTGCGAGTGGCGTTGCGAGTGGCGTTGCGAGTGGCGTTGCGAGTGGCGTTGCGAGTGGCGTTGCGGGTGGCGTTGCGGGTGGCGTTGCGAGTGGCGTTGCACCCAACCAGACGAGGCCAAGGTTAGCTTCGTCCCGTGCCAGTAAGCGAAACGCCAGTTCGTCGCGGACTAGATGCAAGCAAGATTCGTCCACCCCAAGGGTTTGACTGAGCGTGCGATAGGTGGCCCGTTGGTCTCGTTGTAGTAGCGCCATCGTGGCCAGCACGATGGTCTGAAACCAACGCGCCTCGAACGGCGCGGCACCGCGCCAGATCAGCATTCGCTCGGCTACCACCAGATTTGTCGGATCCGCTACCAGCGCGATTTCTAGCGCGGCCAGTTCCACCTCGCTAAGTTCCAGTCGTCGCCGCAATTCGGAAGTGCTCAACATCCCGAGTTGTTGAATTAGCGCACGTGCTTGGTCGAGTGGGTTATTCACGCGGGCAATCCTCTGGGGTTTTTGCACATCGCCGAGCGCCTCTTGGGTGATCACACTAGGCAGTCTGAACGCCGCCGCAGTCACGTTAATACAACTTACGACAACAGCGAAACGATCGCCCTATCCACTTACACCATCAGCCTACCGAAAAAAGCAATTCTTGTTGCGTTGGCGGTTCACGCTCGGGAGACGGGTGACCGATGACGCGCGTGATCCGTGCCGGCAAAAAAACAACGCCGATTAGGCAAGGTGACAGGGGCGCCACTCTGCGGGCGCCGCCCCGAGCGCCCGACCATCACAACCTGACCCCGGCCTGCCGAGGGTTCATCCCTCCTTAAAACGCATCCCCGGGCACCCGCACATAGCCCTCCATCAATACCCGCGCGCTGCGGCTCATGATGGCTTTGGTGACCGTCCATGCCCCATCGTGGTGGCTGGCCTGCGCGCCCACTCGCAAGGTGCCCGAGGGGTGGCCAAAGCGCACTTGGCTGTGGGCCTCGCCACCGGCAGCCTCGCTCACTAGCGTGCCTGGAATCGCGGCGGCGGTGCCAATCGCCACCGCCGCCGTGCCCATCATGGCGTGATGGAGTTTCCCCATGGACAGCGCGCGAACCAGCAGGTCTATCTCGCCCGCAGGGACCGCTTTACCGCTGGAGGCAAGGTAGTCCGCGGGTGGCGCCACGAAGGCGATTTTCGGGGTGTGTTGGCGCTTAGAGGCTTCGGCCACGTCTTTGATCAAACCCATGCGTAGCGCCCCATAGGCGCGGATGGTTTCGAACTTGGCGAGCGCGGCGGAGTCGCTGTTGATAGCGTCCTGCAGTTCGGTACCGGTATAGCCCAGGTCCTTGGCGACGACGAACACCGTGGGGATCCCCGCGTTAATTAACGTTGCCCTGAAAGTGCCAACACCGGGCACCTCCAGATCGTCTATCAGATTGCCGGTAGGGAACATGGTCCCGCCACCGTCTCCCTCGCCTTCGTCGGCGGGGTCGATGAATTCCAGCTGTATTTCGGCGGCTGGGAAGGTCACGCCGTCCAGTTCAAAGTCGCCGGTTTCCTGCACTTCGCCGTTGCTCATCGGTACGTGACCGATAATGGTTTTACTGATGTTGGCCTGCCAGATGCGCACGGTGCAGATGCCGTGGTGCGGAATGCGGGCAGGATCGACCAGCCCGTTACTGATCGCGAAAGCGCCGACAGCGGCGCTAAGATTGCCGCAATTCCCGCTCCAGTCGACGAAACCCGTGTCGATGGAAACTTGCCCAAAGAGATAATCCACGTCGTGCTCGGCGCGCGCACTTTTTGACAGGATAACCGTCTTGCTGGTGCTGGAGGTGGCGCCGCCCATGCCGTCAATTTGTTTGCCGTAAGGGTCGGGGCTGCCAATCACACGCAGGAGAAATTTATCGCGTGCCTCGCCGGGTTGCTGGCAGCGCGCGGGCAGATCCTGCAACCGAAAAAAAACGCCTTTGCTGGTGCCGCCGCGCAGATAAGTAGCAGGCACTTTGATTTGACGAACGTGATCCATGGCGGCGTCTCCTTGAAAATAATAGGGGCCGGTGGGGCGCGCCGCACCGACTGTGCAAGCTATTTCGCGTTGAATACGGGTGCGCGTTTTTCCATAAACGCCGTGATCCCTTCGCGGGCGTCGTGCGTTCCGGCGCACGCTAAGAGCCACTGCTTTTCCAGCGCAATGTGATCAGTAAGGTCTTGCCGACCAGCGCTTCGGCATAGCTGTTTGATGGCTGTCAGCGACGTTGGTGCCGCGTTGTGCAGGCGCGTCACTAACTGTTCTGCCGCAGTCTCGAGCGCGCCGGGTGCGTGGAGTTCATCCACGGCGCCTGCCGCCAGACACTCGGTGGCGGTGATGGCGTCGTTGGTCATCAACCAGCGCAGGGCTTTTATGGCGCCCACCCGGCGTGCCAGAAAATAGGAGGCGCCAAGGTCGGGCGATAGTCCGATGCCCGGATAGCCAGCCCGTAATTTCAGGGTGGTGCTGGCGAGGACGAAGTCTGCGCACAGCGCAAGCCCGATGCCCGCGCCGCCAATGGGACCTTGAACGACCGCGACGATCGGGCACTCGGCGCTGGCCAGTTGAATGAAACCGCGATGCAGCGGCTCGAGCGTTTCGGCGATGTAGGTTGCCAGTGAGGCCGCGTTCGCGACCATCCCTTGAATGTCGCCGCCCGCGCAAAACACCCGCCCGAGGGCGCTGATGACAATCACGCGGGGGCGGGCATCGACCACTTGTTCGAACGCTCGTGGCCACGCTTTGCTTTGCGCATAGCCAATCGTGTTGGCGTGCTCGGGCCGGTCCAGTATCACCCGGCCGATGCCGTGCGCCACCTGCCATTGGATACCACTGTCGCTCTGCACAGGAATGGTGGTGGTCATGTGGGTTGGCGTGCCATACGGGTCGACCTCAGGTTTTGGGCGGGGCGTTGATGGCCCGTCGCGATAGTCGTCTCAATCTGTGGTGGCAGGTCATGCGCTGGGCCCAGCGCATGAGAGCCGCGCGGTGGCGCCATCGCCGAGCGCACTGGGCGTCGAACCCACGCACGTCGACGCCCGGGTGCTGCGCGCTCGGCTTGCGCGTCACCCCTGCTGCGCGCACAGCGTGGCGCCTACCTCACGCAGGTTGAGTCGCCGCCAAGAAATCCTGTGCGAAACGCTGCAGCACGCCTCCAGCTGCGTAAACCGATACTTCCTCCGCGGTGTCCAAACGGCTGGTCATCGGTACTTCCAAGCGCTCACCGTTTTTGCGTTCAATCACCAAGGTGAGATCCGCCCGCGGCGTCCGCTCGCCCAGCACCGCATAAAGTTCAGTGCCATCGAGGTTTAAGGTTTTACGGTTGACGCCAGCCTTGAACTGCAGCGGCAGCACGCCCATGCCGATGAGGTTGGTGCGATGGATGCGTTCGAAGCCCTCGGCGGCGATCACTTCCACCCCGGCCAGACGCACGCCTTTCGCGGCCCAGTCGCGCGAGGAACCCTGCCCGTAGTCGGCCCCCGCGATAATGATGAGCGGCTGTTTGCGCGCCATGTAGGTTTCAATGGCCTCCCACATGCGGGTGACAGTGCCCTCTGGCTCGATGCGCGCAAAGGAGCCTTTTTGCACTTTGCCGTCGACCACTGCCATTTCGTTGACTAACTGCGGGTTGGCAAAAGTGGCGCGCTGCGCGGTGAGATGATCGCCCCGATGCGTCGCGTAAGAATTAAAGTCCTCCTCCGGCAGGCCCATGTGGGCGAGATATTCACCCGCCGCGCTGTCGCGCAAAATAGCGTTGGAAGGCGATAGGTGATCGGTGGTGATGTTGTCCGGTAGTACCGCGAGCGCGCGCATGCCCTGCAGCGTGCGCTCACCGGCCAGCGCGCCTTCCCAATAGGGTGGGCGACGAATATAGGTGCTGGCCGGACGCCAGTCGTACAACGGGCTAACACTCGCCGCCGGGCCGCCTTTTTGTTCGAACATGGGGATGTACACACGGCGGAACTGCTCGGGCTTTACGCTGGTACTCACGATGGCGTCGATTTCTTCGTCGCTGGGCCACAAGTCCGCCAACAAAATGGGTTGGCCGTTGGCATCATTGCCAAAAGAATCGCGTTCGATATCAAAACGAATGGTGCCCGCCAGCGCATAGGCCACCACCAAGGGTGGTGACGCCAAAAATGCCTGTTTGGCATAGGGATGGATACGCCCATCGAAGTTGCGGTTGCCGGACAATACGGCCGTGGCGTAGAGATCGCGCGCAATAATTTCCTGCTGAATTGCGGGATCCAGCGCGCCGGACATGCCGTTACAGGTGGTACAGGCGAACGCCACGATGCCAAAGCCCAGTTGCTCGAGTTCAGCTTTTAGCCCCGCTTCTTCCAGATACAGCGCGACCGTTTTAGACCCCGGTGCCAGCGAGCTTTTCACCCAGGGTTTGCGGGTGAGACCTAGGCGATTCGCGTTGCGGGCCAGCAGGCCTGCGGCGATGACATTGCGTGGGTTGGAGGTGTTGGTGCAACTGGTGATGGCCGCGATGACCACCGCGCCGTCTGGCATCTGGCCGGGGATTGAAGTCCATTTGGCAGCGATGCCTTTGGCCGCGAGCTCGCTGGTTGCCAAGCGCGCATGCGGGTTGCTCGGGCCCGCCATATTGCGCCCCACGCTAGCGAGCGAGAAGGTCAGTTCGCGCTCATACACGGCGTCTTGCAGGCTGTCGGACCACAGGCCGGCCACCCGTGCGTAGGTCTCAACCAGCGCCACGTTTTCTTCGGTACGGCCGGTCAGTTTGAGGTAGTCCAGCGTCCGCTGATCGATGGCGAACATGGCCGCCGTGGCACCGTATTCGGGGGCCATATTAGAAATGGTGGCGCGGTCGCCCAAGGTCAGGGTGGTCGTGCCCTCACCGTGGAATTCCAGATAGGCACCCACCACCTTGGACTGCCGCAGGAACTCGGTGAGGGCTAACACCAAGTCGGTTGCGGTGATGCCCGGGCCCACTTTGCCGGTGAGCTTTACGCCAATTATTTCGGGTAGCCGCATCCAGGAGGCGCGCCCCAGCATCACGTTTTCTGCCTCCAGCCCCCCCACCCCGATCGCAATGACGCCCAACGCATCCACGTGCGGTGTGTGACTGTCGGTCCCCACGCAAGTATCAGGGAAGGCCACGCCGTCTTGTGCTTGAATGACCGGCGACATTTTCTCCAGGTTGATCTGGTGCATGATGCCGTTGCCGGCTGGGATGACGAGGACATTGTCGAACGCGAGCTTCGTCCAGTTGATGAAGTGGAAGCGATCTTCGTTGCGCCGATCCTCAATGGCCCGGTTTTTCTCGAAGGCCTGCGGGTCAAAGCCCGCCGCTTCGACGGCCAAAGAGTGGTCCACGATCAGCTGCACCGGCACCACCGGATTGACTTTGGAGGGATCACCGCCTTGGTCCGCGATGGCGTCACGCAGTCCAGCAAGATCCACCAACGCCGTTTGTCCGAGAATATCGTGACACACGACCCGGGCCGGAAACCACGGAAAATCCAAGTCGCGCTTCACTTCGATGATCTGCGTGAGGTAGTCGGTGATGCTTGCCGGGTCAGCGCGGCGGACGATGTTTTCGGCATGCACGCGCGCGGTGTAGGGCAGGCGGTTCCAAGCCCCGGGCTGGATGGCGTTCACTGCGGCACGGGCGTCGAAATAATCGAGTGAGGTGCCGGGCAGTGGCTTGCGGTAGGCGGAGTTCATGATGCTGGCGGGTCTCTGGTTATGGACGGTCTTTGAGCGGGACGAAGGTCTGGTCTTCCGGACCCACGTAATGGGCGCTGGGACGGATAATCTTGCCGTCGATGCGCTGCTCGATCACATGCGCAGACCAACCAGCCGTGCGGGCAATCACAAATAGCGGCGTGAACATCGCTGTGGGTACGCCCATCATGTGGTAGCTCACGGCGCTGAACCAATCGAGGTTCGGGAACATCTTTTTGATTTCCCACATCACCGTTTCCAGACGCTCCGCAATGTCGTACATCTTCAGGTTCTGCTCTTCGGCAGACAGCGCTTTGGCGACGTCCTTAATAACCTTGTTACGCGGGTCGCCCACGGTGTACACCGGGTGACCAAAACCAATGACCACCTCTTTACGCTCCACGCGCTGACGGATGTCCGCCTCGGCTTGCTCCGGATCGGCGTAGCGTTTCTGGATTTCGAAGGCCACTTCGTTGGCCCCGCCGTGCTTCGGGCCACGCAGCGCACCAATGCCGCCGCACAACGCGGAATACATATCCGAGCCGGTGCCGGCCACCACGCGGGAGGCAAAAGTGGAGGCGTTGAATTCGTGTTCGGCGTAGAGGATCAACGAGGTGTGCATCGCGCGGACCCAGCTCTCACGCGGCTTTACGCCGTGTAGCAGGTGCAAGAAATGCCCCCCGATGGAGTCGTCGTCGGTTTCTACTTCGATGCGTCTACCGTTATAGCTGTAGTGGTACCAGTACAGCAGCATGGAGCCGAGGCAGGCCATGAGTTTGTCCGCAATGTCGCGTGCGCCCGGATGATTGTGGTCGTCTTTCTCGGGCGACACGCAACCTAGCACCGAGGTGCCGGTGCGCATCACGTCCATGGGGTGAGCTGAGGGCGGCAGTTGTTCTAAGGCGGTTTTGAGGCTGGCGGGCAGGCCGCGCAGCGCTTTCAATTTGGTTTTATAGCCAGCGAGTTCAGCGGCATTAGGTAACTTGCCGTGGACCAGCAGGTGGGCAATTTCCTCGAACTCGCAGGTGTTGGCGATGTCGAGGATGTCGTAGCCGCGATAGTGCAGATCATTGCCGCTGCGACCGACGGTGCATAAGGCGGTGTTACCGGCGACGGTGCCGGACAGGGCTACCGATTTTTTGGGTTTCGGCAGAACTTGGGGGGTATCGGACATGGTCAGTCTCCTATGGGTATCGGTCTGGGATGGCTTTCGCTGTCACTTGCCCTGCTGGAACAGCTGGTCGAGCTTGTCTTCGTAGGCATGGTAGCCGAGGTAGTCATACAGCTCGCTGCGCGGCTGCATGAGGTCAAGCACACTTTTTTGTGTGCCTTCTTTCCGGATGGCCTGCATCACGTTCAAGGCGGCTCTTTGCATGGCGCGGGCCGGCGACAGCGGGTAGAGCACCATGGCGATACCCTGCGCGCCCAGTTCGTCTAGCGCGTAATAAGGCGTGCTACCGAACTCGGTGAGGTTGGCCAACACCGGCACGGGTACCGCAGCACAAACTTCTTGGTACATGCTCAGGTCGGTCATGGCTTCGGCAAAGATGGCGTCGGCGCCGGCTTCGGCAAAGGCACAGGCACGGTCGATCACGCCCTGCAGACCTTCGATTTGGAGCGCGTCGGTGCGCGCCATCAGCACGAAATCGGGGTCGGTTTTGGCGTCTACGGCGGCTTTTACCCGGTCGACCATTTCCGCCTTCGACACCACCTCTTTATTGGGGCGGTGACCGCAGCGTTTCTGCGCCACTTGGTCTTCCAGGTGCACTGCGGCTGCCCCGGCGGCGATCATCTGCTTGACCGTGCGTGCAATATTGAAGGCCCCGCCCCAACCGGTGTCGATGTCGACCAACAGCGGCGTGTCGACTTGGTTGGTGATCCGGCGCACGTCGGTGAGCACATCGTCCAGCGAGGTCATGCCAAGGTCGGGTAGGCCATAAGAATAATTGGCGACGCCCGCCCCCGATAAATAGATCGCCCGGTAGCCGGTACGCTGGGCCATGAGGGCGGCGTAGGCGTTGAGCGTGCCGATGATCTGCAGCGGCTTTTCCTCGTGTATCGCCAGGCGGAAACGCCCGCCCGCCGTGGGTTTGTTCGTCATGAATTATCCTTGCTGCTGTTTTTCGATGGTCTGACGGGCGGCGCTGATGTGGCGGCGCATGAGCATCTCGGCGAGGTCGCCGTCGCGGGCCTCGATGGCCTCAACAATGCGTTGGTGCTCGCCAAAGGCTTTTTGGGGCCGTTTGGGGTAGGCGCTGATTTGATAGCGATACATCCGAATGCGGTGGTAGAGCTCGCCGATGAGCAGTTGCGTGAGCGCCGTGTTGTGGCTGCCCTGGATGACCCGATAGTGGAAATCCAGATCGCCTTCGCGCTGGAAGTAGGCCATGTCGGCTTTGAGGGCCTCGTCTTGTTCGTGGGTGGCCAACAGCACTTTGAGTCCGGCGACCTCCTCACTGGTCATGTGCAGGGCCGCCAAGCGTGCGGCCATGCCTTCGAGTGCCTCACGCACATAATAAATTTCCATCAGCGCGGCATGGCCCAAAGACGCAATACGGATGCCCACATGGGGCGTTCGCTCAACCAAGCGCCGCGCTTCCAGCCGCCGTAACGCCTCGCGTAGCGGCCCACGGCTGGTCCCAAAGCGTTCGGCCAGTTCCGTCTCGCCGACCCGCGCGCCGGGCGGGATGTCGCCGCGGACGATGGCGTCCTGCAGTGCCTCGAAGACCCTGTCGGCAGAGGTACGCAAAGACTTGTCGTCATCGATGTCGGACTTGTACATGGTTTATTGTCGACAATTAATGCCTAACAACCCCGAAACTACCCAGATAAGCGGGTGGCGTCAAGCTTTGTTGTCGACAATACGGCCTTAGGCGTTCGTTGCGTTGCCCCCCCGCACGCTGGCAGCAGTGCCGCCGTGCCGCCGCCGCCCGCCGCGGCGCCAGCGCCTCCTCTGAGCGCGCAGCGTGTGGCCGCCAAGGGCTGAACTCGCGCGCCTGCGACCGAGCGCGTGCCTGGGCGAGAGGGTCGGCCTTCGACTTCAGCCGAACGCGCGCGTGACCAACTCGGTATCGAGGTACTCGGTGATGGCGACAATTTTGCCGTTCGCAAACCGATAGACCCAGCAGTAAGTGTTGTTATAAGGCACGCCCTTCAGCGTCATGGCCACCCCATGTCCCTGCGCGACCACGTAGTCCCCATCGGCCAGCAGGTTTTCGATATGGATATGGATGTGACCGTCGACCAACGCGGCGCTGAAGTTGCCGAGGAACTCCAGCACCGCGGGCTTGCCTTGGAAAGTTTTCGACAGCACGGTTTCCCCAATGATGGTCCATGCCACGTCCTCCGCAAGGCTCGTGACTAGCGGCTCTGGGTTACCTTTCGCGAGTTCGTCAAAATTGGTGCGGATCGCTTGCTTGTGGTCCAGTGCATTCATGATTGGGCTCCTGCGTCGTTCGAAAGATAGGGCCAACAGCCTAGAACTAAGCCCGCTGACTTGCCACCCGGTAGGTCTATCGTGCGCCGGGCGCATTAGCTGCGACGGGCAAACTCATAGCTCATCCAGGCCAGCGCCATCGTCACTAACAGCGTTCCAATCACGACTTCGCGGGGGGCTGGGAGGTCGAGCAGCAGCGCAAAAATAAACGGGGCGGCCGATTTGGCAATGAAGGACGGCATCGCCAGGCGGCCCAGCAGCTGCCCAAAACCGGTTACATGGGGAAATAGTTCTGCCGGCACGGTGCCGCGGATGATGGTCATCACCCCGTTGCCGGCGCCGTAGAGCAACCCAAACAGCACCGGCCAGAAAAGCGTCCCGTGGGCGAGGGCCAATGCCACGAGCGCCAGCATGAGCAAGGCAAACGACACGCTGCCCACCATCACGGGGCGGACGTTACTCGCACACCCATATTCGATAACCCGCGCCACCACCTGCATCGGTCCAAACAAAGTGCCCACTAAAATGGCATCTCCGGCAGACAAACCACCCAGCCCCAGTAGCGCCACGAGATGTGCCGAAAGAACCGAAATGGTGAAAGAGACCAGTGCAAAGGCCGTCGCCAGCCCCACGAATTGGCGCACCGCGCGCTCGCTCAGGCCAACTGTGGCCGCCTTTTGCGCGCCCGACGCAATGAGCAGTTTGGTCGCTGGGGGCACCGCTATCAGGTAGGAGCCCAGACACACCAAGATCTGGAGTGCAGCAAAACAGAAGGCCGCCTCCCGCCAACCATGTTCTTCCACCAGCCAGCGCGTGAGTGGCCAGAACACCGTGCTGGCAAACCCGCCGAACAAGGTCAGCAAGGTTACGGCGCGGCGATAGTCTTGCTGCGGAACGCCACGATGGAGCACGGCGAAGGCGGCATCGTAGAGTCCACAGCCCATGGCCAGCCCGAGCAGCGTCCAACTGCCGTACAGGTCGAAAACGTCGTCCGCCACGCCTAACCAGGCAAAGCCTAAAGCCGCCAGTACCGCCGAGCCGCTCAGCACCCACCGACCCTCGCCGGCGTCGATGAGCCGTCCGGCCAAGGGTGCCAGCAAGCCCGATACGAAGAGGCTGAGGGTAAACGCGCCGTAGACCCACGTCTGCGCGAGCGCCAAGGACGCCGCGATAGGCTGGCTGAGTAGCGTGATGGCATAGTACAGCGTGCCCCACGCGACGATTTGCGCGGCCCCCAAAAACGGCATTCGCCAGCCCCAGGTGGTACTGCCCCACCGCGTTTGGGTCATGGGGTGGCCGGACCCCAGCGCGGTGGCTGGGCACCTGCCACGGCCCGTGACGGCGTTGCTGTAGAGCCGCACGCCGCCCTCGGGATCGCCCGCGGCCACCCGTGTGTTGGGTTAACGGCTTGCCTGTCCATTCGCAGGTTTCGCGGTGGCGTCGGTTGCAGGTTCACGGTGGGGCACAAGTTTTGCGAATGGACGAGCTTGGATTCTGCCAGTTTGTGCCGCCCATGGGCGCAACAATGCAGGTGTCATTGGCACACCCACGAGGACCATTCGCTGGAGTGCTCGGCCGCAGCTCCAACCGCAACCCTGTAAGCTCGCGACTACGCTGGGCGCCGGTCGTGCATGACTAACCATCGGCAGTTGACGAGCGCCGCCTGACGCCGAATTCTTGAGTAGCGTGCCACGCCAGAGGGGCGGGCATTTTGCCTCGGGCGGCGTGCGCGGCGCGACCAAATCAGCGATGAATGTCGCGGCGGCTAAGTCCTAGCTTAGCGATGGCCAGCGAACCAGCACGATGCACGCTGATGTCGATCCATTGGGGAAGATCACCCTATGAAAGTAAAAGGTTTCGCCACCGCGTTAGGTGGCGGTCGGTTGGGTACGCTGGTAAAGAATGCAATAAAGCGCGCCGACGATCTCCTCGCGGGCCTGCGAGTGCACCTGCGGTGTTCGCCCAAACCCATGGTGCTTTTTGCTGTCCACAATTTATTTGGCTTTGCGGCCCAGGCAGCGGTTATTCGACAGTTGCTGGCGCGCGATCTGGTTGAGGTCGTGGTGACTACCACTACTTTGACCGTCGGTGAGTTGATGGATCTATGCAATCACCACGATGTGGCAACGGTGAAGATCCTCCCGGCCTAGCGGGTTAGGCACGCGCGCCCCAGCGCCGTCGTGCTCACCGAGGAGGGTTCGCGCCGCTTATGGCGCACGACGCGCTGGGTTTTTCTCCACCATGGTTCGTCGTTTGGCAATTTAGCGGTGCCCTACGCGTTTAAGCTGCTGGAATCCGGGGTCGCGCAGTACTTGCGGTGTCTTTGCACGGAGGAGCAGCGGCTCGGAGAACAGTATTTCGGTGGAGCTTTCGCCACCCGGGCGGTGGTGGTGGGAGCGCCGAAGCTCGATGCGCTGGTGGGTGGCAAATTCGACCGCGCCGAATTTCTCACGGCTTTGGGATTGGATCTTCAGAAAATTACCATTCTGGTCGCCTCGCATTGGACCCCAACCTCCCTGTGGCGTTCGCTCGATATGGACGCTCTGCGCGCGGCTCTCTCCCTCGCAGATTGCAATGTGCTAGTGACGGGCCACGCACTTTTGTTCGAGGCGGCGAGCGAACTATTCGCCGGGCGCATCGACTGGCTGGCGCGTCTGCGGGGCGCGTTCAACGCAGCCAATATGCGCGTGATTGGCCCCATCTTGAACAACCAAACGTTGCTGGCAGCCGCCGACCTTCTCATCTCGGACCAGACTTCCGTGACGCTGGAATATGCTGTGTTGGGGCGGCCTATCCTTCTTTATCGAAACCCCCTAGCCCCCTTTTACACCGCTAAGCTGGCGCAGCTTTGGCGGGAGACCGCGACGGTGTTTCGCCAACCCGAAGAACTCGCCGAACTGGTGTCGGCACAGTTGCAGGTGCCCATTGACCCCGCCGCCAGAGCGCGACTGCTGGATTATTGCTGCGACTATTTGGGACGCAGCGCCCCCCGCGCGGCGCAGGCGCTCGAAGGCCTCGCCAGCCACGGGTTTTTCCGTCCGATGCCGACCTTTAAACGACCACGACACAGGCTGCGCCCGCGCGCGCGCGCCGGCCACGGGTTGCGCCGCGCGCGCTGGGCTGCCTGACGCCCCCAAGGAGCAGTTCTTCGCTCGACCGGCCGTGCTGTGCGTGCCGGCGAGCCGCCGCGGCTGCAGGCAGGGGCTGGCCGTGAGAGCCGGGGTTCTTGCCCCGGCCCGGCTAGCGCAGACGCAGGGTGAGTCCTGCGCCTGCACTAGGGTTTGGAAGGCCGGTTTTTCAGGCGGCTTGGGTGGCGACCGTGTCCCAGCTTTTGAGTTCCGGCACGACCTGCTCGGCGAATACCTTGAGGGTGCGCGCGGCGACCTCGAAAGGGATGCCAGCAAAACGCGGGATCATGAGGATGTCGTAATCCCCAAGCACGCGGCGACGCTTTTCGAAACCCTCGAGCATCTGCTGTGGCGTACCCCACACTTGGCCTTTTACATAGCCGTCCGCGACCGCATCGAGACCCATGGACTGCATGGCGGTGGCCGCGTCGCCGTAGGCTTCGTAGCCCTTGGCGCTTTTGAAGTGCTCGCCCATCATTTCGTAGTGGTGCATGACGCTGAGCAGGTAGTTGCGGATGTATTTGTGCGCGTTCTCCGCCGCCCGATCCGCGTTGGTATCGCAGACCGTGATGTCGGTCATGATCGGGATCGGTGCAGCTCGTGCGTGGTGCTTGCGGAAGGCCGCTGAGTAGGTTGCGATTTCCTGCTGGTGCACCTCGATCGGCTTGTAGGTGAACTGCATGATCTGGACGCCAAGCTGGGCCGCTTCTTCGAGCGAGTCCGACGACATCGCAACCTGCTTGATGCGGTCTTTGAATGATTTCGGATGAGGCCGGATCACCGCGCGGGGCTGGTCGAAGTATTTGCCATGGTGTTCCTCCATGACGCCGGTCTCCAGTGCCTTGATGATCATCGGCGCGGCCTCGTCGAAGCGACCCCGCGCCTCGTCCATGGAAATGCCGAACTGGTCGTACTCTCGGCGTGACAGGCCCCGGCCAAAGCCGAGCATGAAACGCCCGCCGGACAGTTGGTCAAGCATCGCGGCTTTTTCGGCGACCCGCAGGGGCTGCGTGTTCCACGGCAGAATGACCGCGCCGGTGGCCAGTTTGATCCGTTTGGTCAGCGCCGCGACGTGGGCAAGATAGACGAAGTTGTCGGGACAGAACGAGTAGTCCTCGAAATGATGCTCGACCACCCACACTTCGTCGATGCCGAGTTGGTCGGCCATGACCGCTAGCTTGAGTTCCTCGTCGTAGACCTGCGCGTCGCTGCAGCCGGGGTCGCCCCAGCTCTGGAAAATCTGTTCCATTCCTACTTGCATTGCTGCACCCTCCGGCTTGTTGGTTGCTCTGTGGCGGGCACACCCAAGGCTCGCCGCGTTTGAATATCTGTGGTTGCCAGCACTGCGTAACGCCCGCGTCTTCTGCACGCCGGGGCTAGCCAGCCGGCCCAGATACTCGGTCCTCTCCGCCTATACACTACCAGAGACGACGGGCGGGGAGCGATAGCTTCGGGTTGGCAGGTCCGCCGCATTGTGGGCGGCTCACGGGGGTGGTTGGCCGCGCCGCCTGAGTCGTTAACAAGCCCGTGACGCACCGCGACTAAGCCGCCCCGAAACCCGCGCCCGCCGCAGGGCCGCGCGACCCGCAAAGGCTACTGACGCCGGTCAAAATTAAGCATTGTTCTCATTAAAGCGTGGCTAAAACCGCTGCGAGCGGGTATTTGCCGCCCTGCGGGCGCGACGGTACCCCGGCGGGTGCGCGCTGTTAGCGGGGCACCCGAGTAAGGCTGCGTGCCCCAGCTTGTCTCCCGGCTCGCCGCGGCGACTCGCGCCCGCGTCGCGGCGCGCGCTGCTATCCGCCCGCTCACGTCCCACTCTAGGCGCAGGCCGCGTGCTTTAGGCGGCGCGCAACCGGGCAACCATGGCGCGCAAAATCTCAGCGTCGGCCTGATTATTTACGGGGATGCTGAACTCCGCATGGGTGACGATGCCGCCGTAGCGGGCGGCGAGTTTATCGGCGATAACATCATAGGTGCCCACAGTGGCGTAGAGATTTAGCACTGCATCGTTGATGTACTGAGGCATTTCTTCCCAACGTTGGGCGCGCGCGAGGAGCTTGAGTTCGTCGGCTAGTGCGCCTAGGCCGTGGGCCGCAAAAGCGGCACGGTAAGCCGGCGTCGAGGCGTAGAAAGCCACCCGCGCGCGCACGTCGCGCACCCGTTCGGCCAGTGCCGTGGTGTTGGGTGCGGTTGCCACCAGCGGCTTGATGCTCATCGCAAAGCCATCCAGCGAACGCCCGCTGCGCGCCGCGCCCGCGCGCACCGCTGGCCACATCACGGTATCGATGTAATGGGCCGTACACACCGGATGTGGGCGCAGCCCGTCGGCCACCTCGCCCGCCACCTGACACAGATAGGGATTGACCGCCGCCAGATGGATAGGGATGTCTGGGTGTTCCAGCGGGCCCGGATCGAACAACGGCACGCTGAGGTTAATGGTGTAGTGACGACCCGCAAAGGCGGGCTGCTCGCCGTGCTGCCAAGCTCGCCAAATCGCGCGTACGGCCTGTACATATTCGCGCATCCACGGCCCGGGCGGATGCCACTGAGCGCCGAAGCGGCGCTCAATATGCGCCTTCACCTGGGTGCCAAGGCCTAGCGTAAAGCGGCCACCCGAAAGCTTTTGTAGCGTCCATGCCGAGAGCGCCGTGACCGCGGGGCTGCGCGCAAAAGCAATGGCTACCGCCGTGCCTAAGCCCAGCGTTTTAGTCGCCTGCGCAGCAATGCCCAGGCAGATGAAAGGGTCTTGTTTGGTTTCCTCGAACATCAGTGCGCAATAGCCGAGTGATTCCAACAGCTGCGCATCCGCGACCAGACGAGTGAAATCGAAGGGGGCCGCCGGTTCGCGTAGGCCGGGGTCCACTTTGCCGAGGGGGAGTAGGGTTTCGAGCTGCATGAGAGGGTCTCCGCTAGGTGGCCGAGTGTAATAGATGCCGCGCAATCGCCGGCTAAAACGCCGTGCAGGCAGCTTCGCTCGTCACCCACTACTGCGCTGCACGAGTGCGCGCTGGCGCCTATTGGCGTTGTGCGCTGCGTGGGCCACGCGGGCCGTGGAGCGCCACCGCGAGGTGGCCGATTGCCCGGTGGCGGGGGCAGGTCTTGCGCTTGCGGGGAGCGCGCCCGGCCTGACGTGCTGATGCGCGCGCTAATCTTTTGGCCCGCGCCGGGCTGCGTCGGCCGTGCGGCCCACTGGAGGTTTTTCGCGACCCTTCGCCATTTGGCTTTTTGCCGGGATGTGTGGCCGGCGCTGGGCGCGCGGATGCGGCGCCAGCGGCTATCCGGCGATTATCGGTAGCGCTGCCCACCCGATCTCCCGCGGCCCCAGATTCTGATCCATAGATAGCCACCGGCGAGCCCGCCCAAATGCGCAAAATGGGCTACGCCGCCCTGCGTGCCCGCGACCCCCAAAAACAATTCCACCCCCCCGTATAGCGCGACGAAGATAGGCGCACGCATCGGAATAGGTGGAATGAGTGGGACGATCACGCGGTTCGGAAAGAGCAGGGCGAATGCGATGAGCAGGCCAAAAACGCCGCCCGACGCGCCCAGTGTCGGCGCGCCCGAACCCATTAACCACGAGACTACCAACTGCGTGAGCGCGGCGCTGACGACACAGAACAGGTAGTAGTTGAGAAACCGCTTCGTGCCCCAGACCTGTTCGACCTCGGCGCCAAACATGTACAGCCCAAACAGATTGAACAGCAGATGGGACAGACCGCCGTGTAAAAAGCCGTAGGTCAGGAGTTGCCAAGGATAAAAGTAGGGGCCCAGCGGCCACAGCACCAGGGCGTTGATCGGCACGGGAAGACCCAGCGCCGGGGCGAAGAAAAACGCGAGGTTGACGAGAATCAGTGCTTGGGTAACGGGGGGCAGGCCGAACATGTTGGGTCTCTGAATTGCGCGCATGGGACTAGCGTAGACGCGTGGCAACATAACCGTCTTGAGCGCGGGAATCGAGCGGCGGTAGCGGGAGACCACGACGTCGGGAAACGCTGCCGTGGGCGGCGGTCGTGCACGCTGGCCGGCGCCCCGGCTGGTGCGGCTGACACGCCAGCGGCGGCGGGGTGGCCGCCCGTCTGGGCCGACAAGCTGCTGTTCCAGCGGGCTGAAGGCGCGCTTGCGGGGGGGGATGCAAGCGCGCCGGCTGCCACCATCCGCACCGCCATCACGGCTCATAGGCTGAAATCTCAGCACCCCTACCTCGTCGGCAGCGTGGTGGTCCACCCGTGACCCGCATCCAGACTAAGCCAACTGAGTTGGCAGCGTTGCGCACGTCCCGCGTGGGGCCGGCGCCACGACTAGGCCCGATCGGTCTGGAGCGCGGCACAACCCCCGCCAACCAGGGGGCGGTCCTGGGGGCCGCCCCAGCGCGGGGCGGGGGTTGCCGGGGCGGCTGAGGGGTGGACCCTGGCCGAGGCGGTCCCTAGCGGGGGCGCGGCGACGCTCAGGGCAGCGCCACCCAGGCGTCCGCCCACGCCAGCCCAGTGCCCGGCGCGTAGTACGCAGGCGCTTGATTGCACCATCCCGAATTGGGATATGGGCGGCACTGGTACAGCGCAAGGTTGGTGCCGCGCACGATGGTGCCCGGCTGGTAGCTGCCGATGCCTGTGGGATAGTCGAACTGCGCCTTGTCGCCGCCACCGGTCGGCTGCTCGATGTCGACCGTGAAGGAGAATTTCAGGGCTGAGGCCACGTATACCGTGTTGCCGGTGGCGCTTTTCACCGGGACGATGCGGCTATCGGGCCCGAGCACGCCAAGGTGAATGAAGCTCGTCGCCGCATTCACGACGCTCGCCAAGCTATAAGGCCAGGCGCTTGCTGCGGTGTCGGCTGCGGTCAGGACCGCGGTGTATGACGCATAATCTTGCCCGTAAGCGTTGAACACGCGCAGCGTGACCTTGCTACCGACCGGCAGGTCGGCCTGTGCGCGAACCACGCCAAGGTCCTTCCAGGCGACAACCGTGCCGCTGGCAAATTTCACATCACTACACGAGTAGAACGCCTCCGTGCTGTCAGCGCGTTGCCAAATGGCGTAGATAACATGACTGCCGGTTTTGCCGGTCGGCAGTTTCGCCGTCATGTGGTAGCGCCCGTCGACCAGCGGCACGGTGGTGAAAGTTGCGAAGGGCGCAGGCTCGAGGTGCGACCAGCTCAACGGTCGCGCAGGGTCGTGGCCATTTTTAGTTACATAGAATTCGGTCAGCCTCGTCGCATGCGGCGCGGTGGCGCGATAGACGAACTCAAAATTTCCGTTGGCATCGGGCGCGATGAGTTTCGCGGGCCAATCAGTGCGCGCCAGATCCATGCCTTTGAAGGTCTCTTTGCCGGCGCTGCACAGTTTGCCGTCGGGGATGATGGTGCGGTGCTGGCCGTTGGCATCCAGCCGGTTGATCCCGTTCCAGTCGTAGAGGGCTTGGGTTCCGCCCACGGCGACCGCCGCTTTGCAGGCCTCGGATGTGGGCCTTTCAGGGTTCTCGAAATAGCAGTTGTAGATTCGGGACAACGGAACTTCCATTGACCCATGCGCCGCAGCTGAACTCGAGTAGCTGGTGCTCGCCGCGAATAGCAGCAAGCTGACCATGCGTAGCCATGCAAAGTTCATTTCTATCCCCTTCTGGGGGGTCGTAATAGACTGGAGCGCGCACGCTGGTAGAAGTTCCAGCGGGCCTGCCGAATACCGCCTTGCAGCGCCCGCCCGGAGCACCCATGCGAGCGTTGCTCGCGCGCCAAAGACCGGCCTGCGCATTGCGCCGGTGAGGAGAGGAGACGCTCAACCCCCTGCCCGTCGCGAGACTGTCGCGCGCACCGCCACCGGCTGGACGTGGGCCGTGCCCGGCGGCGAGTACACGCCGCCGCTGGGCGTGTTTTCGTGGCCTCAGCTGCCCTCGATGAACCCGCGGGCCGGCGCGATAATTAGTCTTCGTCGTCCTCATCGTAGGGTCGCAGGGTGTCTGGATTAAGTCCCTTGCTACGGTCGCGCAGGAGAGATTGTCCACCGCCCGGGCCGATGGATTGCCCACCGCCCGGGCCGATGGATTGCCCACCACCCGGGCCGATAGATAGCCCACCGCCCGGGCCGATGGATTGCCCACCACCCGGGCCGATAGATAGCCCACCGCCCGGGCCGATGGAGTCGCAGCCGCCCGGGCCGATGGAACCCGGGATGCAATCGCGCCACGCCTGCGCGACGACGCCGTTTGCGCCCAGCAGGAGCACTACCCAAAGCAGTTTTTTCATCTCATGCGCCTTAGGGGGAAAGTTGATGCCATTGTCACGCGCCCGGATCAGCGCCGGCAAGCCGCCGGCACCAGGCGCTCAGCAGCGTCGACGGCGCGCTGCGCTGGCCGCGTATCCCAGCGGCTGCCTGCGCGCTACCGCCGCCCAACCTCTAGGCGCGCCGTGCCGTGCCCGTTAGCGCAGCCCCGCCGGCCCCGGTGGCCGTGCGCATCATTCCTAAAGCGCTGGCCGTGGTGCGGGCGCAGTTCCGGCTGAATTGGGCGGACGGCATTCATGGACTGCCGCACTGGAGCCGCGTGTGGTGCCATGGTCGCCGGCTGGCGGCGGCCCTGGAGGTGAATCCCTGCGTACTGGCATGGTTTGCCTTTCTGCACGACAGCCAGCGTCGCAACGACGGCTGGGATCCCGCGCACGGCGCGCGGGCCGCAGATTTTGCCGTGCGCCTGCAACGAGACGGGGTGCTAACAGAACTCACGGTGCGCGAGTTCGACGACCTCTGCGTCGCGCTGCGTTGGCACAGCGAGGGTCAGTTAGAGGGCGAGGCGGCGGTCCGCGCCTGCTGGGACGCCGACCGTCTGGACCTTGGACGGGTGGGCATCATTCCAGCGCCGGCGCGACTGTGCACGACCTATGCTCGAGCGCGCCCGATCATTACCCGGGCGGTGCGCCTATCGCAGCGTCGCTGGCTTTAACAATGCTGCGCGGCCTCGGTAGTCTTGGCTCGCGTTGCCGGCGTACTTCGAGCGTTGGGGGGCGGCTGTCATTGGGTGGAAGGTCGGTCGCAATCCGCAGCCGCGACTACTGGTTCAAAATTGTCGAGTTCCGACAGCAGAATCGGGCACTGAGCGATGAATTACCAGCCGGCTGCAAAATATGTCTCTTTGACGACACCGCCGGTGCTTGTTCTCGGCTTTCTTTTCCGTCAGTCGCGGAAGCTGAGACGGCACTGCGCGGAAATGGCTTGGCGCGCTTCTCTAAGGGCCAGAAGGCCCGAGGGTTCAGCGCCATCCCGCGGCCGCCGTTTCAGGCGCGCCCGCACCCCAATGGGCCAATAGACTCGTCCGGGAAGTTCGGGCGTTGACGGCGCTCAGCGGTGCTTGCTTCGGTGGCTGGACGCCGTGCAATCAAACCTGCCGGGGTATTTTTTGCTCTACCTTGAGGCCGGGTAGACAGCGTCGCCAGCCAGCCGGTGGCAGACTGCCGCCAATTGGGGTGGGGGGGTTCAACCCG
Source organism: Gammaproteobacteria bacterium (assembly GCA_009692365.1). Taxonomy (GTDB): domain Bacteria; phylum Pseudomonadota; class Gammaproteobacteria. The sequence continues at coordinate 17,464 of SHZJ01000027.1, read as the reverse complement.
CCGCGTACGCGCTCACGGAAAAATGAGGCTTAGGCCCTCGGCCACCAGCGCCGGTTGAGCCTGGCCTTCTATCTCCATCGTGTTCTCGAAAGTTAGCCGCACGCCGCCCCCTTTGACGTTCTCCGCGGCCAGCAGTTTTTGGCGCAGCCGCACCCGCGAACCCACCGGCACCGGTGCCGTGAAGCGCAGTTTGTTGAGGCCGTAGTTGATTTCGCGGCTAGTGTTCTCAATCTTCCAGATGCTCCCGCTGAGACCCGGCACCAGTGAGAGCGTCAGGAAGCCATGCGCGATGGTCAGGCCCCCAGGCATCTCCGCCTTAGCGCGGACCACATCGACGTGTATCCACTGATGGTCGCCGGTGGCGGCGGCAAATTGGTCGATTCTCGCCTGGTCGATCGTCACCCACTCGGATGCGCCGAGGTCCTCGGCGACGTGGTTTTGCAGGTCACTAGGCGTGTGAATGAGGCGCATGAGGAGGCTTCCTGTGGGGTTGAGTTGGGCTGGGCCGTGATGGTAGCGCGACGAGCGGCACAATGGACGGTGGCCGGTTCTTGCCGGTGACTTAGGCCGGCCCGACGGCGAGCGTGCGCTGGGCATGCGGTGGCTCGGCGCCAGCAGATCGGTCCCAGCGGCCGCGCTACGAGGGCTGCCCTCGGCAGACGACGAGGAGTGGTGGGGCTGGGTCCTGACAATTGCCGGCGGATTTTTGCGCTGGACGCGCCGTCGCCGCAGCGCGCGCGGGAATTTTCCGCTAGCCTTATGCCAGCGCTCGCCGCCCCGGCACGGCAGCCGCGATGGCTTAGCTCGCCACCCGGCCCGGCCCCTTTTTTCAACCCACAAGGATCTCTCCGCATGGCCAGACTTTTGTATATCGAATCGTCTCCCCGCCAAGCACGCTCGCATTCGACGGCCGTCGCGGAAACGTTTCTGGTGGCCTATCAAGCGACGCACCCCGGCGATGAAGTGGACCGTCTGGATTTATGGGCGGAGAACCTGCCCCGGTTCGACGGCGAGATGCTGAACGCTAAATATTCGATCATGCATGGCGAGCAACCCGCGGCCAGCGAGCAGGCCGCTTGGGCCACGGTCGAGGGAATTTTTGCGCGCTTCAATGCCGCTGATAAATATCTTTTCTCCGTGCCGATGTGGAATCTGGGCTTGCCCTACGTGCTCAAGCACTACATCGACATCATCACCCAGCCCGGTCTCGCCTGGAGCTTCGACCCCGCGAGCGGGAGCTATCAGGGTTTGGTGCGCGGCAAAGTAGCCGTGGTGTTCGCCAGCGGCGGCATGTATCACCCGGGCAGCGGTGCCGAGGCGCTGGATATGCAAAAGCCGTCGTTCTACAACTGGCTGGGGTTTATTGGCCTGACCGAGGTCAGCACGATTACCGTGGCCGGTACCTTGTTTGGCCCCGAGGCGACTGCGCAGGCGCGCCAGGAAGGTGCCGCGCAAGCCCAGGCGCTAGGCGCAAGTTTCTAGGCGTTGGGGCCGCGGTCCTATCTCGTGCGGGTAGCCGCAGCGCCGAACTTAGCCCGCGGGGACGATGGCCGGGCCGAGCGCCGCGCGGCGGGCACCGGTCTGCGCCCGGGCGAGCGCCGGCGTGGCAGCAGGCCGGGTGCTGAGATTCGGGGGCGGGATTCGGGCACGCGCGCTCTGCGCCTGCCCGGTAGCCCAACTCGCCGCCGCAGCTACACGCTCGATGGGTGTCCCAGCTTGCTCAGCTTGCTCACGATGGGTGTCCCAGCTTGCTCCGGCCCTCAGACGATGGGTGTCCCAGCTTGCTCACGCCGGTCTGCGCTCTGCGCCTGCCCGGCAGCCCAACTCGCCGCCGCAGCTACACGCTCGATGGGTGTCCCAGCTTGCTCCGCGGCTTGCTCCGCGGCCAGATCGTCGCCGCCGGCCCCCAGACGGTGGGTGTCCCAGCTTGCTCCGCGGCCAGATCGTCGCCGCCGGCCCCCAGACGGTGGGTGTCCCAGCTTGCTGCGCAGCTTGCTGACGATGGGTGTCCCAGCTTGCTCAGCTTGCTCACGGCCGGCCAGAGCGGCGGCGCGTGAACGTCAGCGGGGCGCTTAGCGCTATGCGCCGCGAGTTGGGTACCTCGCTGCTGGCTTGGATCCCCCCCTTGCTGATGGGCCTCGTGATCAGCGGGCTGTGCGCTTGGTGCGCGTGGCGTGCCAGCGGCGAGGGCTTGCTCGCTGACGGATATATCTATCTGCTGATGGCCGACGCGGTGCAGTACGCGCCGGCAAGTGACGCCTTGGATTGGCGGTTTCTCTTCGGTGAGTATCCTTTCCCACCGCTGTATCCGCTGCTCCTGGCGGTGGTCCAAGCGGGCGCCGATAAGCCGCTGCAGGCCTTCATGCTTAACGCAGGACTACTGGGTGCCGCCTTTGCGGTGCTCGCGCGCTGGTACGCAAGTCTTGGCATTCCCGCCGGCCCTGCGCTGGCGCTTAGTCTGAGCTTCGCACTTTTACCGATCAGCTTTCTGACCGCGCTGGACGTCCAGAGTGAACCGCTTTATTTACTCTTGACCCTGACCGCCCTGTACGCCATCAGCCGAGCTCCAGCGCGGCCCGGCGCCTGGTTGGTGGCGGGCGTTTGCTGTGGTTTGGCGGTGCTGACCCGGACGGTCGGCATCACCTTGCTGGCCGCCTTCACTCTGACGTTGCTACTGCAGGCCCCACCACGGCGGATCCTGGCGCTGTTGTGTGCCTGGTTACCGCCTGCCGGCTGGCTGATTTTTCGACACCTCGAAGGGCTCACCGCCTCTTATTTTCACCAGCGCGCCTTTGCGGCCAGCAATGTCTTTGGGTCCCTCTGGCAGGTTGTGTGGGTGAATTGGCGCGCGGCAGGGGAGGCGGTGTCGCGCAGCGTTGATCTGCAAGCCGCCGCGCCTGTTCAAATCGCGCTGGCAGTGCTCGGTGTGTGTGCCGGGGTGGTCTTTCTGCGCCGATTGTGCAGCGGACGCTGCGACGCCGTCTATTTGCTGACCTATCTCGGTTTAATCATGCTGTGGCCCTATCCCGAACATTTTCGGCGCTTCCTGTTTGTGGTGTTGCCGTTGGCAGGTGGCTACGCGATGAGCGCGCTGGATTATGCGCTGCGAAGCAGCTCGTCGCGCCGCAGCGCTAGTGCGGCACTCTACGCGCTGCCCTGCGTGCTGCTGTCGTTAGCAACCCCCAGTTTGCTCGCATTACGCCAAGAATTGGCCGCGCCCTCCAACGTCAGCGCGGTGTCTCACACTCCCGCGCGCTACCGGTGGCCGAGTTTGCGCATGGCCGTTCTGGCCGCCCAAGCCTTCGACCCGGTGGTCACGTTGTTACGACACGCACGCACGGAACTGCCGGCGCAGGCCTGTATCGCCAGCGCCATCCCCGAACAGGTGATGTACTACGCCCGTCGCCCATCCCTGCACTTAATCCATGGCCTCGCCGCACCGGCGAGCGTGCTCCGGCAATGCCCGTATGTCCTGATGCTCGCCGTCCGCAGTTTTCCGGCCAACGGCGTGCCGCCAATGTTCCCTTTTGACGCACTGCGAGCGGAGCTGGAAATCCTCGACGTCGCGCGCGTTGACCCCGATGATTCCATCTCCGGCGCGCGCGCGATTCTGGCGCGCTATCGCGGAGCTGAGGATTAAAATCAAGAGAAATCAATGGGGTCAGACTCGATTTCAATAGGGTCATAAAATCAATGGGAAAATCAATGGGAAAATCAATGGGGTCAGACTCGATTAGAAAACCGTAGATAAATGCAACAACTCAATGGCGTCAGACGCGATTGATAGGTGAATCGGCCCCGAGGCAGTGCGCCGCCAGTGTGGCGGTGGCGGCTCCCCTATTTGGGGCAGGTCTGCGGCGGCAACCACCCCCGCGCCCGGCGCGCGGAGATGAGGATTCACCGCAAGATTGTCCGTCAAATGCCCGCTGGGCGCCGCGCCGTGCCCGCCCGAGTGCTGCCGCAGTCGCGCACGCCGCTAGCCGTTAGCGCATTCCGGTGCTAAGTTTTTAAGCTCGAATTCCGAGTTCCGAGTAAATTGATCTGCGCGCTGGGAGCACAACGAATATGGCAGTCCCACAAGGCAGTGGCTGGCGAATCAGTGTGGATACCGGTGGCACTTTCACCGACGTGGTCGTGGCGGATGAGCGCGGGCATTTCACGATCGGTAAAGCGCTAACCACACCGAGCCGTATTTTCGAGGGCCTAAGGGCCGCACTCGCCACGGCCGCCGCCGCACTTGGGCTCACGGTCGCGGACGTTCTGGCGCACACCGCCATCCTGATTTATGGCACAACGCGGGCCACCAATGCGATTGTTACCGGCGAGGTGGCGAAAACGGCGTACCTGACGAGCGCCGGATTCCCGGACGTGTTGGTCTTGCGCGAAGGGGGGAAATTCGACCCCCACGGCTTCTCCAAACCCTATCCGCCGCCCTATATACCGCGGCGTCATACCTTCGAAATAACGGAACGCATCGACGCGGGCGGTGGCATTTATCTGCCACTGGACGAGGATCAGGCAGAGCGCACCTTGCTGTCGATCAAAGCGCGGGGCTTTGAGGCCTGTGCAGTTTCGCTGCTGTGGTCGATTGCCAACCCGGTTCACGAGTTGCGCTTGGGCGAGATGATCGAGCGCATTTTGCCCGGGGTTCCCTACACCTTGGCGCACGCCCTGAACCCCATTCTGCGCGAGTATCGCCGCGCCTCGTCGGCGGCGATCGACGCCTCGATCAAGCCCTTGATGCAGGCCCATCTACGCGACATGCAGGCCGACCTACGCCACGCTGGATATAGCGGAGAAATCCTCGTCAGCACCACGATAGGTGGTTGCCTAGATATCGATAGCGTTGTCGCACGACCGATTCATACGGTGCGTTCTGGGCCCGCGATGGGGCCGGTGGCCGGGCGCCGCTATGCCGAATTCGAGCACCAGCAAGAGTCCGTGCTGGTGGTGGACACCGGCGGCACCACCTTCGACGTGAGCTTGATCCGCGAGGGAAAAATCACCATCACACAGGAGACCTGGCTGGGTGAACAGTTCACCGGCCACATGCTGGGAATTTCGGCCGTCGATGCGCGCAGCGTGGGCGCAGGTGGCGGCTCTATCGGCTGGATCGATACCGCCGGCCTGCTGCGGGTGGGGCCGCGCAGCGCGGGCGCTAACCCTGGACCGGCGTGCTACCAGCTGGGCGGGCAGGAACCGACGGTAACCGACGCCGCCTTGGTGCTCGGTTACATCGACCCCCACTATTTTCTGGGCGGCCGCATGCAGCTCGATATCGCGGCCGCGCGGGCAGCGCTTAAGACCATCGCCGACCCGCTGCAGATCTCGGTGGAGGCGGCCGCGTATTCGATTTTTGCAGTGTCCAACGAGACCATGATCAACGCCATTAAGGACATCACGGTCAGCGAGGGCGTGGACCCCAGCGAAGCCGTCATCGTCGCGGGTGGGGGTGCTGCGGGCCTGGGCATCATGCCGATCGCGCGCGAGCTGAATTGTCGGACGGTGATTATTCCCCGCACCGCCAGCGTACTGTCGGCCTGCGGCATGCAATTTTCAGACATCCAGGTGGAGCACAGCGCCAGCATGCCCACCCGCTCGACAACCTTTGATCGGACCACCGTGAACGAGGCGCTAGCGGCGATCGATAGCCACCTTGATAGCTTCGCGGCGCGGCTGGGCGCGCGCGGTTTTAACGCACGCCAAACTGCGTATCGCGTCGATGCCCATTACGCCGCTCAGGTCTGGGACATCAGCGTGGAGTTGCCCGGTGCGCGTCTGGAGTCAGCCGCCGATGTGGCGCAGCTGGTGCAGTCCTTCCACGCCAACCATCGACGTATTTTCAGTGTGGACGATCCCGCCAGCCCCATCGAATTCCTGAACTGGACGGGCAGGCTTTCGATCGCACTGCCACAGCCGCTGGCGAGCGCCCCGGTCGCGCCGATGGCGCCGAGCGCCCCGCGCCACATCGGACTGCGCAGCGCACTGTTCGACCTCGACGATCGGCGCGAGGCACGGGTGTATCGCGGCGAAGAAATCCAGCCCGGGGCGGTCATCGAAGGACCCGCAATCATCGAAGAGGCGACCACGACGCTCGTGCTGCCGCCCGGAACCCGCGCGACCTTGTCGCCAGCGGGCAGCTTTGTGGCCGAATTTCTGCCGAGGTAGCTGTCATGAAAACTGAATTCTCTTCCCCCACGCCCACGCCGCCGCACGCCGAGGCGCTCTCGCCGATGCTGCTCGCGGTGTTGGCGAACCGCTTCGACGGGGTGGTGCGCGAAATGACCAACACGATGCTGCGTACCGGGCGCTCGGCGGTGATCAACAGCGCGCGCGACTTTTCTTGTGGCATCACGACCGCGGATAACGAATTGTTTGCCACCGCCGAGGGCTTGCCTGCTCATACCTATGGTTTAAATCTGCAGACGGCGACGATGTGCGCCTACCACGATGATATCGCCGAGGGTGATGCCTATCTGCACAACGACCCCTACAGCGGTAACTCCCACCCGGCCGACCACACCCTGCTGGTGCCGGTGTTCTGGGAGGGTGAGCACGTATTCACGGTCTGCGCCAAGGCCCACCAGGCGGATATCGGCAATAGCCTGCCGACGACCTATCACGCAGCGGCCAAAGACATTTACGAAGAAGGCGCGTTGATTTTTCCGGCCGTGCGCGTCCAGCGGGGCTTCGAGACCAATCAGGACATTATTCGGATGTGCCAGCGCCGGATCAGGGTGCCGGATTATTGGTACGGCGATTTTTTGGCCATGCTGGGTTCGGTCCGCACGGGCGAGCGCCGCATCCGCGATATTTTCCAGAAATATGGTACGGCGACGATCAAGCGCTTTGTCGTGCAGTGGTTCGATTACAGCGAGCAGCGCATGCGGCTGGCGATCGCGGCGCTGCCGGCGGCGACGATCGAGCGCGAAAATTTTCACGATCCTATCCCGCCGTTTAGGACCGTCCAGATCCCGGTGCGCGTAAAACTCACTATTGACCCGGTGGCTGGGCAGGTCGAAATAGACCTCACGAACAACATCGACTGTATGGATAACGGGCTGAATCTCTCCGAGGCCTGTTCCATCAGCAACTCGGTGGCCGGTGTCTACAATTGTTTACCCTCAGATATTCCGCGTAACGGCGGGTCGTATCGCTGCATCAGCATGAAGCTGCGCGAGGGTGCGGCCATCGGTATTCCCAGCTTTCCGCACAGCTGCTCGGTCGCAACGACGAATGTCTCGGAACGATTGTTGAACAATGTACAGGCCGCCCTGGCGGAACTCGGCGAGGGCTTTGGACTGGCCGAGGGTGGCATCGGCATGGGTGCGGGAATGTCGGTCATTTCGGGCACCGACGCACGCCACGCCGACCACCCCTATGTGAACCAACTCATTATTGGCGGCAACGGCGGGCCGGGCTCGCCCTACTGCGATGGCTGGATTACTTACGGCATTCCGGTCGTAGCCGGGCTCATGTACCGCGACAGTATAGAGATCAGTGAACTGAGCTACCCGGTGCATTACCAAACCATAAAATTGACCCAAAACTCGATGGGCGCGGGACGCAACCGTGGCGCCCCCGGGACCTTAATGACCTATGGTCCGAGCAATCACCCCATGACCGTGGTGTTCGCGGCGGACGGCCAGCAAAACCCCGCACGGGGCGTGCGCGGCGGCGGCGACGGCAACGTGGGACGCATCGACCTCATCGATGAAACAGGCGCCGAAACTCAGATGCCGAATGTGGGTCAGGTGGAGCTCAAAAAAGGCCAGTGGCTGCGCGGGCTGGACACCGCCGGTGGTGGTTACGGGGACCCTTTAGAGCGTGAACCTAGTCGGGTGCGTGAGGATGTGCTGGAACGCTTTATCTGCGTAGCGCATGCGCGCGACGTCTATGGGGTGGTGTTGAATGGCGCAGCCGACGAGGAGACCCTCGCCATCGATGACACTGCAACGATGGCCGTACGGCTCGCTATGCGCAGCGCGCGCGGCTCGGTGCGCTCTGGCGGTGCGCTGCCCGCCGATGTCTAGCGACTCATCGCGCGCTCGCGCGGGCGAAGAGAACGAGCGTCTGCCGCTGATTTTGGGGTTTCAACGCATCGCCGAAAACACGGCCAGCGAGACCCGTTTTATCGAGCGAGGCCAGGGAATCTATGTCTACGATACCGACGGTCGCGAATACATCGAGGCGACTGCGACGTTCTATGTCGCCTCGCTGGGCTACCAGCACCCTGAGCTCATCGACGCCATCATGGCTCAGTATCGCGAGTTGCCGTTCTTCGTCTCGGCGCTTAACCGCACGAGCAAGCGCTCACTGGATTTGGCTGAACGGCTGGTACAAATGGTGCCGGTGCCCGACGCGCATATTTTGTTCGCTTCGACCGGTTCGGAGGCGAACGATTTCTTGGTCAAACTGCTGCGCTTTCAGGCGGTCGCGCGCGACCAACCACAGCGGGTCACTATCATCGGACGGGAGGGCAGCTATCACGGCGGCACACTGGCCAGCGCGAGCCTCACGGGCGCGCATCATGAGGAATTTGGCCTGCCGCTGCCGGGTTTTCGACATGTCTCACAGCCGGACTATCACGGCTCGCGAGCGCCGGGCGAGACGACGCAGGCTTTTGCGCGCCGGTTGGCGCAGGAATTAGACGATTTGATCCGCCGCGAGCCGCCGAACTCCGTAGCGGCGTTCTTTGCGGAACCGATTAGTTTCTCAGCGGGCTTCAAGACCCCCCCGGCGGAATATTTTCCGGCGATTGCCGCCGTGTTGGACCAGCATGACGTTAGTTTTGTCGTCGACGAAGTGATTACCGGCGGCGGGCGCACGGGGGCGTTCTTTGGGTGCGAGACCTATGACTTAAAGCCGACCCATATCACCTTGGCCAAGGCCATCACGAGCGGCTACTTCCCGTTGTCTGCGATAGTCATCGGGCGCGAACTCTACGCCGATCTGGAGCGTGGCTCGGCCGCGGTGGGCACGCTGGCGCATGCCGCAACCTACGCCGCGCACCCGGTAGGTGCTGCGGCTGCCTTGAAGGTGCTGGAGATCATCGAACGTGACCAACTGGTGGCCCACGCGGCCCTGATGGGTGAGCACTTGGCGCGCGGACTGCGGGCCTACGCCGATCACCCACTCGTAGGTGAGGTCCGGACCCAAGGTCTGGGGGGGGCATTGGATTTTCTTTTGCGCGATGAGGATGACCGGCCTAGCAACGATGCTGCGAGCGCCGAGGCCACGTGCTTGGCGGTACATTCGGTCTTATTCGCGGCAGGCGTGGTGACGCGCGCGGCGGGTCGCAGTTTAATTTTTGCCCCGCCGTTGATTATTCAGGCGAGCGAAATTGATGAGATCTGCGCGCGGCTGGGGCGGTCGTTAGACCTCGTGCTTGCGCGTCGACGCTGAGCACTCACCCCGTTGCTGGGCAGCAACGCTAACGCAGGAGAATCACGATGCGAGCCTTACGGCCCCCCTCCCGGCAGCTGTCCGCGGCCGGGCTTCACCTTAGAAGGGTCGCTAGCACTCCACTAGTGAGTCGCGGTTAGACCCAGACCGCGGTTGCGGGGTCGGGCATGCCAGGCGGCGGTCGGTAGTCGCCTGCCGAGGCGTGCCATAAACTCCAACCAGCGCGTTGGTCACACGAGGCCGCAGGGGTGGTTTCATCTTTGAGACTTGTGCCCTCCGGCACGAGGTGGCCGTCGGAGAGAAAAAAAACATACGGAGCGGAGGGAGCCTTGATGAACACCAGAAACGAATTGCTCTGCATCTGGAGCGCGGTGATTTTTGTGGTGATTTTCACCTTGGGCCTGTGGCCGCTGGCGAACTTCCTGCCACCGCATCTACCGACCGCCGGCGCCGAGGAAATCGCGACGCTTTATCAAGATCGAACTTGGCAAATCCGTCTCGGACTGTTCCTGATGATGGGCTGTTCGGGGCTAATCTGCGCCTTCGTGGCGGCGATCACGGTGGCCATCAAGCGCATGGAGAAAAGCGCGGGCGTGCTGACCTACGCGCAGCTGTCGGCTGGCACCTGCGGCGCGGTGTTCCTGATCGTGCCTTGTCTGGTGTGGACCGCCGCGGCGTTTCGTCCCGAGCGCAGCGCGGAACTGACGCTGCTGCTCAACGATCTGGGCTGGATCCTGCTCTTCATGCCCTTTACCACTTTTGTCGTGCAGAACATCGCTATTGGGCTCGCCGTGCTGGGTGATCGCGGCGAGCCGCCGGTGCTGCCGCGCTGGGTGGGCTTCTTCAATCTTTGGGTGGCCGTGCTTTTCATTCCCGGCGGCCTGCTGACGTTTTTCAAAACGGGGCCCTTCGCTTGGAGCGGCCTGTTCGTTTATTGGGTGCCGTTGGTGGTTTTCCTGAGCTGGTATCTGGTGATGTTTGTCATGCTGCGCCAGGCCGCGATCAAGCATGGGTCGACGGCGTGAGCCGCCGGTCGAGGGGGTGGCATTGGCCGTGCCATAGGTAGGCCATGACGCAAACCCTAAAGGCTCGCGCCCCGCACCTGCCCGGCGAAGCTGGTGTGTGGGTGTTCATTCTGGGCGACATGGCGATGTTCGCCGCGCTCTTCATCACGTTTGTGTATTACCGGCGCGCCGATGTGGCAGGTTTTGTGCACTCCCAGCACGCCCTCAACCAGCAGCTAGGCGCGCTCAACACCTTCTTTATGCTCACCAGTTCCTGGTGTGTGGCGCTCGCGGTGCACGCCGCGCGCGCTGGCTTAGCGCGGCGGGCACAGGGCTGGCTGCTTGCGGGCATGGCGTGCGCGGTGTCTTTTGTGGTCGTTAAATTTTTTGAATACAGCGAAAAAATTGCTGCGGGGATTACCCTCACCAGCAACGATTTCTTCATGTACTACTACATGCTGACGGGGCTGCACCTGCTGCATGTGCTGCTGGGCTTGGGCGTGTTGAGCTATCTATGGCGCAGCCTTTGCGCGCCGGCCGGCCACAGCACCTTGCGCACGCTGGAAAGCGGCGCGTGCTTTTGGCACATGGTGGATATCCTGTGGATCGTCCTCTTTGCGCTGCTCTATATGCTGCGATGAGCGGGCGCGCGCGCCCATGACGCAGCGGGTGAGCTGGCTTTGGGCCGCGCTCATGGCAGCCACTGCGCTGTCTTGGGCTTTTGGCCATGGCTTGGGCGCTGGCGCTGACTTGCGCTGGAGCGGCACCGCCGTGTTGCTGATCGCGTTCCTGAAGGCGCGCGTGGTGTTCCTCGACTTCATGGAACTGCGGCACGCGCCCGCGGCCCTGCGACTCGCTTTCGAGTGCTGGACCCTCACGGTCGCCGGCACCTTGGTGGCACTCTACTGGTAGGCCGGGTGATGGCTTCCACCGGCCCGGCGCAGGTTTGAGTTGCCAGGTCCAAAACCTAAGCTGCCCCGGCGCCACGCGGGGGCAGGGCCGTTTCTCGCCTCGTCCTTGCGGGCGGCTACACCACCACTGGAGGGCCAGCCACGCCGCCGCACGCTTGCCAAAACGCGGGCAGCATGTTTAATTCAACTTCCAAAAATCGGGAGACTGCAGCGCGTGCATCGTTATGTCATTGGCGTAGACGTGGGCGGCACCTTCACCGATTTTATCGCCTATGACCGCAGCACGCAGACCCTGCGGGCGTGGAAAAATCTGTCCACGCCCGAGGACCCCACGACCGGAATCCTGACGGGGTTGGCGCGGCTGGTCGATCCCGAGAGTATTGAGACCTTACGGCTGGGCACGACGGTGGCGACCAACGCTATCCTTGAACGCAAAGGGGCGCGGGTCGCCTACGTGACGACCGCCGGCTTCCGCGACATTCCGTTTCTGCAACGCGGCCACCGCCAACATCATTACGACAGCAGCTGGCAGCGCTCGCGGGCGCTGGTGGCGCGGCGCGATTGCTTTGAAGTGGCCGAGCGCATCACCGCCGAGGGCCACATTTTGCAACCGCTGGCAACGGCCAGTTTGGCTGGGCTCGTGAACGAACTGCGGGCGGCGGGCGAGGTCGAGGCGATCGCGGTCAACCTGCTGTTCTCCTATCTCAACCCGGTTCACGAACAGCAGGTGCGCGCTGCCCTGAGCGCGGGTTTGCCGGACATACCCATCTCGGTGGGCAGTGAGGTGCTGCCCAAGTGGAAGGAGTACGAGCGCGCCTCGACGACGCTGGCCGACGCCTATATCAAGCCGGTGCTGCAGCGTTACCTGCATGCCATCGGCGAACGCCTGCGGCTGGCCAAGGTGCCGGTGGAAGTGGCGTTGATCAAATCCAATGGCGGCGAAATGTCGGTCGCAGCGGCGCGCGCGCAGCCGGTGCAGTTGACGCTGTCGGGCCCTACCGGCGGGGTGGTGGCGAGTGCGGCGATTGCCCGCACGCTGGGGTTGCCGCGCGCGGTGACGCTGGACATGGGCGGCACCTCCACCGACTGCTCGACGATCATCGAGGGTGAAATTAGTTTCACCACCAATTTCGAAATTGAGTTTGGGCTGCCGATCCAGATCCCGATGATAGACATCCGCACGATCGGTGCGGGTGGCGGCTCGCTGGCATGGATCGACCGCGGCGGCATGCTGCGGGTGGGGCCCCAGAGCGCCGGTGCGCGACCCGGCCCTGCGTGTTATGGCTTGGGTGGCGTGGCCCCTACCGTCACGGACGCTAATCTGGTGTTGGGCCGCATCGACCCCGCTAATTTTCTGGGTGGGGATATGACAGTGGCAATCGCGCCAGCAGCGCAGGCTCTAGCGACGGTGGGCGCGGCGCTGGGGATGTCGGTTGAGGACACCGCCTTGGCGGTGCTGCGCATCGTCAACAACAGCATGGTGGGCGCGCTGCGCACGGTGCTGCTGGAACGGGGTCACGACCCGCGCGAGTTCGCGCTGTTTGCGTTTGGCGGTGCTGGCCCGCTACAGGTTTCCGACCTCATGGACGAAGCCGGCATTCCGGTGGGGGTGGTGCCCCTACATCCGGGACAGTTCTCGGCGCTGGGCTTTGTGCTGGCAGACGCTCGCGTGGACTTGGAACGCACCATCCAACTAACGTCTAACCGCTTCGACGGGCCACGGGTGGCGGCTTATCTCGGCGAACTCGTGGTCACCGCGACGCGCAGCCTGTGTGCGGATGGCTATACCGGCGCACTGGAAATCCGACGCTCGATCGACCTGCGTTACCTTGGCCAAAACTATGAGCTCGAAGTCTATTTTGAGTTTGAGGCGTTCACCCCCACCGAGGTCGCTAGCCTTTGGGAGGGCTTTCATGCCCAGCATGAAGCGCGTTTCGGCTTCCAGATCCCGGCCGAGGTCATTGAGGCGATTACCTTACGCTGCACGGTCATTCGCCAGCGGGACAAACCGGTTTTCCCGCCGCTGGCGACCCGCAGCGAACCGCTATTGGCGCGCAGCGAGCGCCGCGTCGTGTTTGCCGGCGGCGCCCTCATAACCCCTGTCTATGCTCGGGAGGACTTGCGCGCAGAGGATGTGCTGGCGGGTCCGGCGTTGCTCGAGGAACCGGCCTCGGTCACGGTGCTGGCGCCCCAGCACCAGCTGCGGGTAGCGCCCACCGGACATCTCATCATTACCCAGCGCGTGCCGCAGGAGGCCTGAGCATGGACTTCGTCACGATGAATATCCTCGACAGCACGATGCTTTCGATCTGCCGCGAAATGGGGATCACGCTGATGAAAACCAGCTACTCCACCATCTTTAACGAGGCGTTGGATTTCACCTGCGGCATCGCCTCCCCGCAGGGAGAAATGCTCTCGGCGGCAGAGTTTTGTCCCGCCCAGATAGGGGGCATGCCGCTGCTGATCCGCTCCTGCCTGATGGAGATTCCGCTGACCGACATCGCCCCGGGCGACGTGCTGGTACATAACGATCCCTATCGCGGCGGTTTGCATACACCGGAGCACACGCTGTTTTGTCCGGTCTTCGTGGACGACGAACTGGTGGCCTTCACCGTGGCCATCGGGCATGTGGCGGAAGTAGGCGGGATGGTGCCCGGTGGCTTTCCCTCAGAGGCCACAGAAATTTTCCATGAAGGGATCCGGGTGCCGCCGGTCAAGATCAAGAAACGCGGCGAGGACGTGGTGGAAGTGTGGAAGCTCTGGCTGGCCAATGTGCGGACGCCCCGCCACAACTACGGCGATATGCGCGCCATGATTGCCGGGGTGGAACAAGGTTCGGCACGACTGGCTGAAATCGTCCAGAAATACGGCCGCGGGGTTTTTCGCCAGACCTGTGACGACCTGCTCGATTACTCCGAAAAACGCATGCGCGCCGAAATCGCGGAGTTCCCCGATGGGGTCTACCACTTCACCGATTACATGGATAACGACGGCGTGTCGGACGCGGAGATCCGCATCGAAGCCCACTGTTATGTGATGGGCGACGGTTTGGTGGTGGATTACACGGGCTCTAGCCCGCAGGTACGCGGCCCCATCAACGCCACGCTGGGTGTGGCTTGGTCGGCAGCCTATAACGCGGTGCTACACCTGACGGATCCGGCCATCCCCAAGAACTCCGGCTGCTTTCGTCCGATCAAAATTATCGCGCCGCGCGGCACGGTGGTGAACGTCGACTATCCCGCGCCGGAGGTGGGCGGCAATACCGAAACCCATCCGCGCATTGCCGGCGCGGTCATCGGCGCGCTGGCGCAGGCGGCGCCGCAACGGGCGATGGCGGGCGAGGGCGGCACACATCTCAATTTCGTGTTTGGGGGCCACCACCCGCGCCACGATGAATATTTCGCCTGCTATGACATCGAAACCGTAGGCTGGGGTGCGCGCGCGGATGCCGACGGCAACGACGCCACCGATTCAATCAACGGCAACTGTCGCGTGATGCCGGTGGAAGTGTTCGAAACCCGCTACCCCTGGCTCACCGAAGCCTATCGACTGCGCCCCGACTCGGGTGGCGCGGGGCGCCAGCGCGGGGGGCTGGGCACGGAGAAAATCTACCGCTGCACGGAGGGCGAAATCACCGCCTCCCAACTGACCGATCGCCATCAGCACCAGGCCTACGGCCTGGACGGTGGTCTGGCGGGTGCGAGCGGCATGACGTTCTATCAGGCGGCTGGCGGCCAGAAATGGCAAACCATGGTGGAGGCCTTCAACAAACGCTCCACCAGCAAGTGGTCGAATGTGACGTTTCGGGCCGGCGACCGGGTGCGCATCCTGACCCCCGGCGGAGGGGGTTTTGGTGACCCGCTGACCCGCGATCCTGCGCGTCTGGAAGCCGACCTCAGTGAGGGGGTGGTGTCACTCGAAGCCGCCCGCCGCGACTACGGCGCGGCGCAATAATTAGGAAATACGCTCATGCGATTTAGTTCCAACGGCTACTACATCGAACGCTATGTGAAATGCGACTGCTGCGGGGTATTGATTTATGACGATGGGATCCCGGGCGCCACGCCGCTGGTCCTCGGCGCGTTGTTTTGTTCGGCATGGTGCGGCGAATGGAAGGCGCAAAAACTCGCCGGGGTAGAGATCCCGCAAATCGCCGTGTCGCTGGCGCGCTAACGACACCCGTGATCAATGGGGTTGATCAATGGGGTCAGGGTTGATCAATGGGGTCAGACTCCATTTATTTATTCGAGTCTGACCCTGATTGATCAATGGGGTCAGACTCCATTTAATTGATCAATGGGGTCAGATTCCATTTACTTATTCGAGTCTGACCCTATTTACTTCTATTTACTTGCTGCACTGATCGCCGCCCACCGCTTGCGGCGCGGCCGAACGGTAATTGATCAATGGGGTGATCAATGGGGTGATCAATGGGGTCAGACTCCATTTATTTATTCGAGTCTGACCCTATTTACTTGCTCTATTTACTTGCTGCTTGCGGCGCGGCCGAACGGTGGAAACGGTGCTCCTCGCTGCGGCTTACGCTCGCGCCGCCACCCATGCGAGCATTTCCTGAAATTTCGCCGCGCCGTCCGCCAGCGTTGCCTGCAGATCTGTCAGGTCCTGGTAGAACGTCTGATCGGACGCTGCTTCCAGCGCTAGTCCGTCCGCATAGGTGCCCATGGCGCCATCGTCGATGAGCTTCTTGTAGCGCTTTACCATCATCGGATGGTTGCGCGCCATCATACGGGCGACCTCGAGACTGCCGTGTTCAAGCGCCTGGTTGTCGGGGTAGACCTGCTGGACGAGTCCCCATTTCAGCGCGAGATCGGCCTCGATCGGAAAGGAACTCATCGTCGCGAATTTTGCGTTGTTGACGCCGCAGACGTGGATCAGTCGTTGGGACAGACGGCGCCCGGGATGCACACCGTACTTGGCGTGGTTGTCCATGAACACGGCGCGCGATGAGGCCAGCAGCACATCGCAGGCGAGCGCGAGTTCGAAGCCACCGGTGACTGCCGGACCGTTCACCGCACCAATGATGGGGAACGGACAGTCCCAGATCGCGCGCCACGGATCGGTATTCCCCGAGATCCCGCCGGCCAGGTATTCATCGAGCTTGCCGATATCCAGCCCAATGGCGAAGCCGCGTCCTTCACCGCGTAGCACGACGACGCGCACGTCGTCCTCGTTCTGATCCGGATGCGCACGCTCGCTGATGGCATCGAAAGCCTGTGCAACGGCCTTCATCATCCCCACCGTCATGGTGTTGTAGGTTGCGGGGTCGTTCAGGGTGACGACATAGATGCCATCGTCGCCGACCAGCCGGTCGACAACGACGACGTCATTCGGGCCGTAACCCGCCACTCGTGTTCGATCTTTCATGCGTCCTCTCCCGTAAATGCAACTTCTGTGATGCGGCAGGGCCCCTGCCTGACGGCTAGCGTGCCTCCAGATTTTCCGCCAAGCGCTTCATGCTCACCAAGGTGGACAAGTGCGATGGTAGCCGCCACCGAGATAGTTTCATAATCTCACGTGCAAGATCCGCGGCCGCTCCCCGTCTTCACGGACCGTCATCGGACTCGGCCAAAGGGTTAAATGGGGTCAGTCTGATCATCCCCACGAATGGTGGACACGCGAAGAAGGGGATACTCGCTCTGAGCGAGGTGTCCAATGGAACGCAAGGATTACAAGAGGTATAGCCGGGAATTTAAGCTTGAAGCCGTGAGACTCGCGGCTTTGGGCGAGAAACCCAAAGCAAAGATAGCGCGCGAGCTTGGTATTCGTGTCAATCAACTACGCAAGTGGCGGCTTGATTTTGAGGCTGAAGAACAAACGGGGGTGCCAAGACAAGCAGCGGTTGTCGGCGAAGACCTTGGACAGCTTCGGCGTGAAAACGCCAAGCTTAAAGAGGAGAACGAAATTTTAAAAAAAGCGGCCAGCTACTTCGCGCGCGCATTAGCGTGAAGTATCAGTTCATCGAGGCCAACCAACGCTGCTATCCCGTAAGGGCCATGTGCAAAGCATTGCAAGTATCGGCGCGCGGCTACTATGCCTCGCGGAGCCGGGCGCTCAGCACACGTAGCCAGCGACAAAACCTGCTGACCGACCACATCCGCGCTATTCATAGCGACAGCCGTGAAA